>NZ_OY781925.1:955000-1555000 GCF_963677305.1 uncultured Holophaga sp. | reverse complement strand
GGCTTTCATCCGTGTGGATCTGTGCGCATCCGTGGCCCCCGGCTTTTCTCCCCGGCCAACTGGACGAAACGCTGGAGGAGCACGCCGCCCCAGGGGTGCTCCCTGACGCTCCTGCGCAGGGCCTCCGGATCCAGGCCATCTTCCGTCAGAGCGAGTTCCTGCTCCCCGATATAGGCGTTCACGAGCTCCGCCGTGAACTCGGGATGGAACTGCACCCCCCAGGTGCGTTCGCCGAGGGCCTGGTGCCCGAAGCAGATGCCCAGAGTGGGGAGCCGGTCGGCGCAGACATGGCGAAGCCAGTGGGCCAGCCGCAGGCACCAGGGCTCCCGGTCCGTGACCATGGCGTGGGAGCCGGTGATGATCACCCCGGAGAAGTCCGCGGGGTCCGGCAGGGCCTCCCCTGCGAAGACCCGTACAGCCCTGGCGGAACCCGCCTCCAGCCCGCAGCCCCGGAGGATGAAGTCCTCGAAGTCCCCCAAGCGGAAGAGGCCCTCAGCGGACCTTCAGAAAGGCCCTGGCGAATTCAACGCACTCCTGGGCCGTACGGCAGTAGGCATCAGCCCCCACATAATCAGCCGTGGTCGGGTCACAGGGGCCGCCTCCTATGAGAATCTTCAGCCCCTCCTGCAGTTTCTGGATGATCTCCAGGGCGGGCACACCCTACCCCTGCAAGAACTTCACTTCCCTGATGAGGACGCACTCGTCGAGGTCCGCCATGGCATGAATGAGAGACTGGCTCATGGTAACTCCTGGATTGGGCCTTGAGGCCGCCACCTTGCCGGGGGCCGGATCCAAGGCTGAAAGGGGGGATGAAGAGGTTCTGGACACCGCGGCCCCGCGCCGGGAGGGTCAGACCTGATCCCGCAGGCAGAACCCGGCTTTCAGCGGGCCGCCGCCACCAGCGCCTGCACGTTCTCCACCTTGGCATTGGGGGGCACATCACAGCCCGAGGAGAGAATGAAGCCTCCAGGGCCGATCTCCCGCACAAGCCGGGTGGCGTAGGCGTGGACCTCATCGGGGGTGCCCAGGGCCAGCATCGTGGCCGGCACATCGCCCATGATGCACATGTGGCCCTCCAGGGCCTCCCTCAGCCTGAAGATGTCGGTGGTGCTGTCGGCCTGGAAGATGCACTTGCCCTTGGGGAGGCTCCGGAAGAAGTCCAGGTCGCGCTCGAAGTTGTCATCCACATGGAGGGCGGCATAGGCCCCGGCCTCCACGATGGTCTCCACCAGCTCCCTGTAGTGGGGGAAGATGAATTTCTCCTGCACCTTGCGGGAATAGAAGAGGCCCGATGCCCGGCCCAGGGGGGTCATGATGGCGAAGGGGTGGGCCGTGTCAATGAGCCTGCGCACGTTCGCCAGGACATCCTTCTGGGCCACCTCCATGGCCTCCAGGACCTTTTCCGGCATCCGGAAGAGGTCCCGGTTGAACTTGACCATGGAGCGCCCGCCCATGAAGGTCTGGAAGGGGGTGATGGCGGCCAGGGGAGCGAAGGGGACCAGCCCCGCCTCCACCACTTTCTTCCCGGCGGTGGGAGCGTAGCCGAACATCGGCCCCAGGCTGCTCATGAGGTCCCCGAAGTGCTGGGGGACATACCTCCCCATCAGCCAGGGCATGTAGCCCATGGCGAGAATGGCGTCATAGTCCTCCGGCAGCATCCGCTCGGTCTCGTGGACCTGCCACATGTCGTCGGGACCCAGTTCGATCCCGGGGGTCTCCACGGCGCAGAGGCTCTCCAGGGAGAGGATCCTGGGGTTCATCATCATCAGCGTGACCCCATCCACACCACCCAGAGCCTGGGCCGAGCGGATGATGGTCTCGTTGGAGAGGGCCGGGGAGGCACAGAAATCAGCCAGCCTGACCCCCATGTGGCGGGCGGCGAAGGCGCTCATCTGGAGAACCACCGGGGTGCGGTCGGGCGTGCCGAGCTCCACGGCGGTGCGGACGCGGTTCAGGTGTTCGGGGAAGTCAGACATGGGCGGCTCCTGGGTTGCCCCATGGTGGATCCCTGGCCCAGGGCCTGTAAAATTCATTGTCCGCAAGCCAGTTATGCATAATATGCATAGATACCGGACTCCCCCATGGACCTGAGCAAGCTCCCCTATTTCATCGCGGTGGCCGAGCGGCTGAGCTTCACGGCCGCCGCCGAGGCCCTCTGCATCAGTCAGTCCACCGTGAGCCGGCATGTCCAGGACTTCGAGCAGGAGGTGGGGCGCCCCCTCCTTCTCCGGAACCACCGCAGCGTCCGCCTGACCCCTGCTGGGGCCCTCCTGCTGGAGGAGGCCAGGGAGTCCCTGGCCCGCATGGAGGCAGCCCTGCAGAAGGCCCGGGGTCTGGAGGGGGGACTCCTGGGCAGGCTGCGGATCGGTGTCCTGGGCACTCCGGAGCAGAAGCTCTTCCCGGGCCTGCTGAAGCGCTTCAGGCGGCAGCAGCCCGGGGTCGAGCTGGAGATCCAGCGCTTCAGTTGGCGACGGCTCAACGAACAGCTCCAGCGGGGGCGCCTGGACCTGGGCTTCACCCTCTCCATGGGGCTGGAGGACTACCCTGACCTGGACCGGATCTCCCTATGCAGTGATCGCCTGATGGTGGTCCTCCCCTCGGACCACCCCTTTGCGGGCCGGGAGCACCTCGCGTTCCAGGAGCTGGCCGGAGAAGCCTTCATCCTCCCCTCCCGCATCGAGGCCCCGGCGGGCTCGGCCTGGTTCGCCGGCCTCTGTGCCGAGGCCGGCTTCACACCGCGCATCGTCGCCGAGCCGGAGCTCATGGAGACGGTCCTCATGATGGTGGAGTCCGGCCTGGGGATCTCCGTACTGGCAGGACACGTGGCCCAGCCCCCCCACCCTGGCCTCCGCTTCGTCCCCTTCGCCGATGAGTCTTCGCGGACCGACCTGGTGCTGGCCTGGCGGCGGGACAACCCCAACCCGGCCATCCCGGCCTTTGTGGAGGCCAGTGGCCGGGGGGACTGAGGCCATGCCCCGGGGGGCCCTGCTTCATGTTCCAATGGAAGGGATGTCGGATCGTCTCCCCCTCCCCGGTCGTCCTGCCCTCTTCCTGATGGTGCGCCTGGGCCTGCCCGGGCTGGTGGCGGCAGTGGCCCTGGCCGGTGCCTTCGGGGCCCACAACATCAGGGGATGGTGCCTGCTCCTGCTGGTGGCCTGCTTTGCGGAGATGGGGACGGTCGTCCATCGGGGCCGCGCCTATCTGCGCCACCGGGCCTCCATCCTCCGCTGGGAGGGGCGATGGCTGCAGGCCCTGAGACCCCTCTTCCGGCGGCTGGGGATGGAGGAGTCCTGGCTCCGCTCCTTCCTGGCCTGGAACAACCTCCGGGTGGAAGCGGCCTTCCGCCGGGACCGCGCCCGCAGGACCGTCGTCCTCCTCCCCCACTGCATCCAGTTGGCTGCCTGCCGCCTGGAGGTGACCCAGCGGGCCGCCAACTGTGTCCGCTGCGGCCGCTGCGTCCTCGGGGACGCCGTGGAGGATGGCCTTGAAGCCCGCTGGGACCTCCGGGTCTTCAACCGCAGCCACAAGGCCGCCCGCTATGCCCGGGAGGCCGGTCCCGACCTGATGATCGCGGCCAGTTGCCCCGACCGCCTGATCAAGGGACTCCTCAAGCTGCCCGAAACCCCCTGCTTCGCCCTCCCCCTCGCGCTCCCCCACGGCATGTGCGTGGACACCACCTTCGACCCGGCGCAGCTCCGCCTCGCCATGGAGACCCTGGCGCTCCCCGCCCCCGAACGGCCAGCCAAGGTGCAGCCCCTCCAGACCTCCGGAATCGCCTGAATGAGCAGACAGCCCTTCCTCCTCCGCCGGATCACCGGTCGGCTCATCGGTCAGACGGCCCTGGCCTACCTCCTCCACCTCCGCCCCATGGAGTGGCCCATCATGTCGGCCCACTTCCTCCTCGGCACCCTCCTGGCGGTGGGACTCGGTCTGCCCGGGGGACGGACGGTCCTGGGCTGGTTCATCTTCGTCGCCCTCCTCAACGGCGGCACCCTGGCCATCAACAGCGCCTTCGACCGGGACGAGGGGGATGTGGGCTACCTGCGCCAGCCCCCCAAGCCCCCCGCCTACCTGCTCCACCTGTCGGTGGTGATGCTGGTGGCCAGCCTGGCCCTGGGCTTCCTCCTCCCCCCGGCCTTCGCCTGGAGCAACGCCGCCTGCGTGGTCATGGCCTTCCTCTACTCGGTCCCACCGGTCCGTCTCAAGGCCCGGGCGGGCTGGGACCTGCTCATCAACTGCCTGGGCTTCGGGCTCTTCACGCCCATGGCCGGCTGGGGACTCACCGGCCGCCCCCTCACGTCGGCCTTCCTATGGGTGGCCATCGGCTTCGCCCTTCTCTTCGGGGCCCTCTACCCCACCACCCAGATCTACCAGATCGAGGAGGACCGCTCCCGGGGGGACCGCACCCTGGTCATCCAGATGGGAGAGCAGCTCAGCCTGATCTTCGCAGTGCTGCTCACCGTCGCAGCCCATGCCTGTTTCGTGGTGGGCCTGGGGGAGGCCCACCGGAACCCGCTCCTCACGCTGATCTCCCTGGGGGCCTGGCTGGGCGTGCTGCTCCCCTGGCTGCTGCGTTGGCGCACCATGTCCCAGAAGCAGCACATGTCAGGGATGTACCGGACCCTCCTCTCCTGGGCGATCACGGACCTGGTGCTCCTCCTGGGCCTCTGGGGCGCCTAGGTCAGGCCATGACCGCGGCCAGGGCCTCCTGGAGCTGTCTGAAGGAGTAGGGCTTGGCGAGGAAGGTCCTCCGCTCGCCGGCATGGGTGGGCTCGGGGATGTCCTCCCGGCTGTACCCACTGCAGATGACCACCGGCAGGTCCGGATCGAGCCCCCGGATCAGCCGGTAGACCTCAGTGCCGCTCCGCCCTGGCATGGTCAGGTCCAGGAAGGCCGCGGCGATCTCCTCCCTGTGGGCCTGGTAGAGGCTCCAGGCCTCGTCCCCGTCGCATGCGAGCAGGGGCTGCAAACCCAGGCGGGACACCATGAGACGGGCCGTCTCCCGCAGCGCCGGCTCGTCCTCGGCAATGAGGAGCACCCCCGAGAAGTCGGGCAGGGTCGCCTCACCCATCGCATCGGCGGGGGAGACGGGCATCCACCCCTCGGGACGCAGCGGGAAGATGACCTGGATCCGGGTCCCCTCCCCGGGCCTGGAGTGGATCCCGATCCCCGCCCGGTGGGCCTTCAGGATGCCCCGGATGGCCGAGAGGCCCAGACCCCGTCCCCGGGGCTTGGTGGTGAAGAAGGGGTCGAAGATCCGCTCGATCACCTCAGGGCTCATCCCGCAGCCCTCGTCCTCCACCTCCAGGAGCGCATAGGTGCCCGACTGGAGCCCCTGCCCCGGGAAGCGGCGCTCCAGGTCCCCCTGGGCGAGGACACAGCGGCGGGTGCGGATCCGCACCTGCCCTCGACCCTCCTGCAGGGCATCCATCGCATTGGTCACCAGGTTCATGACCACCTGCTGGACCTGGACCGGGTCCCCCTCGATGGCCAGCCCCTCCTCCGCCAGGGCGATCCCCACCTCGACCTGTCCCGTCTGGGAGACGGCCAGGAGCTCGCTCATGTGGGACACCGTCTCGTTGAGATCGATGGGTTCCAGGCGGGTCCGGCCCCTCCCGGAGTAGGCCAGCAGCTGGCGGGCCAGGTCCGCCCCGCGCCCCACGCAGGCCTCGGCCTTGAGGAGGAAGTTTCCGCTGTCCCCACCCTCGGCTGACAGGGTGCGGAGAATCCCGAGATAGCCCTGGATCCCCGCCAGGATGTTGTTGAAGTCATGCGCGATGCCCCCGGCCAGCACCCCCAGGCTCTCCAGACGCTGGGCCTGCCGGAAGGCCTGCTCCTGGCCCCGGTGCTCGGTGATGTCCCGGGCCGCCCAGAGCACACAGCGGCGACCGAAGGGAGACTCCCGGAGGGGGGCGACCCGGGCATGGAAGAACCGCTCCCCCGAGGGCGTGGCCAGGAAGTACTCCAGGTCCTGCACGGAGCCCTCCCGCAGGACCCTCTCCACCATCTCCAGCCCCTGAAGGGCCAGGGCCGGCTCCAGGAGCTGGTCCAGGCGCTGGCCCAGGATCCGCTCAGGCTCGACGGCCAGCAGCTCGCGGGAGCCGGTGAGCACCTCCCGGAAGCAGCCCTGGTCGTCGAGGATCATCAGGACGTCCGGCAGGACGTCCACCACGGCCTGGAGCCTGGACTCGGAGAGCACGAAGTCCCGGGCCAGACGATCTGCCTCCTCCCGGGCCAGCCGGGCCGCCGTGGCCTGGGCCCCCACCAGTCCCGCCAGCAGCAGCCCGCCCAGGAGACATCCGGCCCCCGCCACCAGGGGCAGCAGCGCCTCGGCCACACTGTAGAAGGTGGAGCCGGTGGAGAAGTCCAGCTCCCAGAGCCTCCCGCCGATCTCCAGGCGCCCGGGACGGTGGAGCACCGGAAGAACGAGCCTCTGCCACCAGGAAGGAGATCCCGTCTCGCCACGGTGGGCCAGGAGGATGGGATGACCAGGCTCCGTCACATCCCTCAGGTCCAGCACCAGCCCCCGGGAGAGCCCACCCTGCCCCTCCGGAGCCAGATCCCGCAGCAGGAAGACGGCATTGAAGCAGCCGGCGAAGTCCCGGCGGCGGGTCGTGGTCCCTGAGGGCACCCCACCGCCCCGATAGACCGGCAGACGGAGCACCAGCCCGGACCCCAGCCCGCCACCCTGGGCCAGCGAGAGGGGAAGGCTGGCCTGGAGGGACCCTGTGTCGCGGGCCCGGACCAGGGTGAGACGCTGCTCGGGGCTGCTGGCGGAGTTGAAGCCCAGCGCGGAGCGGTTGCCGGCCTCGGGTTCGGCGAGGACCACCACGGCGTCCGCCCCGAAACCGAGGCCGGGACGGATGGGCAACGATGCTCCCGGATAGGACCGCTCCAGGAAGGCACTCACTGCAGCCTCGCCTCCCGGCGCCACCGGGACCGTGAAGGTCAGCCCCAGGAGTCCCGGGTACCGATCCGGCAGGCCCATGCCAGAGCAGTAGCTGTGGAAGGATTCCCGGGAGAACCCTCCGGTGGCATCCATGAGCCCCCGGGCCCCGTAGAGCAGGTTCTCGCAGGCCTCAAGGTGGGATCCGATCTGGAACTGGGCTCTCTTGGAGGCATCCAGGAAGCGCACCCGGGCGGCCCGGACCTGCAGGTGGGCCGTCGTGGCCCCCACGCCTGCCGCCACCAGGACGGAGGCCAGTACCACGGGCCAGGAGAGAGCCGGGAGCCGGAGAACGGGCAACCTCATCGGGCACCCTGGAGGAAGCCCCCTCGGCGATGCCTTCCCATGCGGTCCCTCCCTTTGACGCGTCAGCGCTCAGTCAAGGATGCCGTACATCTCCGGTCCAAAGATCCCCCAGACCTGATTTTCAAGCTGCTGGAGAAACTCGGGACGAGTGATGCAGGGCCACTGGATATGAGGGTTCGGATCAGCGGAGACCCCGGAGGAAGGCACGGCGGACGGAGGACCGAATGGCCCCGGAGGGGAAAGCCCTCCGGGACATTATCCAATACGGCAAGTCTTGAAAAAAGTACAGATACAGATCATTTCAAATCGATACAAAGCCCGCGACCAGCGCCTCGAAGTGCTCCCCGCGCACTTCAAAATTCCTGAACTGATCGAAGCTTGCACAGGCGGGACTCAGCAGAACCTGGTCCCCCTCCCGGGCCGCCCTGCAGGCGAGTCCGAAGGCCTCGTCGAAGGCCCAGACGGTGTCGTGGGGCAGATCCCCCAGATCCCGCTCCAACTGGGGGATGGCATCCCCCAGGAAGATCAGGCGGCGCAGCCTGCCCTCCAGGGCCTCCCGGAGGGGGCCGTAGCTGGCCCCCTTGTCCTCCCCCCCCAGCATGAGCACCAGGGGTCCCGGCAGGGCCCGGATGGCGGTGAGGGTGGCATCCACATTGGTGCCCTTGGAGTCGTTGTAGAAGCGCACCCCTCCGGCCTCGCCACAGAAGGCGATGCGGTGGGCCAGCCCGGGGTAGCTCCGGAGCCCCTCCCGGATCGCCTCCAGGGGAGCACCCCCGTGGGCGGCCAGGACCGCCGCCGCCAGCGCGTTCTCCACGTTGTGATCGCCGGGGATCCTCAGCTCCGAGCGGTGGAGGAGCTGCCCGTCCAGCCCCCCCAGACGCAGGTGCAGAACGCCATCGGGGCTGCACCAGGCTCCGTCGCTCTGGGGCTCCCGCCAGCCGAAGCGGGCGATGCCAGCCGCCCCCCCGGGGCGCCACTCGGCCTCCAGGGGCAGCAGGGCCAGATCCCCCGCCACCTGCTGTTCAAAGACCCTCATCTTGGCCGCCAGGTAGCCCTCCATGGAACCGTGGCGGGCCAGGTGATCCGGTGTGAGGTTCAGAAGTGTGGCCCCCTGGGCGTGGAAGCCCCGGATCGTCTCCAACTGGTAGCTGCTGCACTCCAGGGCATAGCGGGTGCCGGGGACCCGGTTCCGCATCGCCTCCAGGAGGGGCGTGCCCAGGTTGCCGCAGGCCACCGTGGGCAGACCGGCTCCCTGCAGCAGGTGCGCCAGCAGATCCGTGGTGGTGCTCTTCCCGTTGGTGCCCGTCACCGCCAGGATGAGGGCCTGGGGATCCCGGGCCCGGAGCAGCCGATGGGCGAACTCCAGCTCACCCAGGACAGGGATGCCGCGACTCAAGGCTTCCTGGACCAGGGGGATCCGCAGGGGCACCCCGGGACTGAGCACGAGCTCATCGCAGTCCTCCAGCAGGGAGAGGGGATGCCCCCCCCACACCGAGGCCACGCCCCAGGCTTCCAGCTGCGCAGCGACACCCGGTCCGGGCTCCTTCGCCCCATCCGTCAGGAGCACTTCGGCTCCGGCCCCGGCCAGCTCAGCCACCACCGCCATGCCGGACTTGCCACTGCCGACGACGAGCACCCTTCCCATGTGTCCTCCCTCTCCATTCTGTCCTATTTCATCTGCTTGGACAGACTTCGCGTCCTGCTGGCACAATGGGGGCATCCATGAATGAACAGATCCTCCACAGCATCCTGAGGCGTGAACGTCCGGCCATCCCGTACGTGCACTCGATCGTCGGCCTCAAGTCCGGCTTCGTGGAGGCCAAGGAGATCCTGACCCGATACCGGGACGCAGCGGGCAATCTCCGGGCCGTGGGGGACCTCCTGGGGGCCCCGGATGTCTCGATCGAGGACCGGGTGCAATTGGACCTGCACTGCCTGGGCTCGATCTTCGCCACCCTCAAGGAGAACCCGGTCACGGACCACCTCCTCTTTGTCAATGTCTACCCCGACACCCTGGACCATCCCGACTTCTGGCGCCAGATCCAGCCCTGGCTCTGGGACTTGGCCATCCCGCCTCACCGCATCGTCCTGGAGATCACCGAGGCCTGCTCGGTCCTGGACATGGAGCAGATGACCCGCATCGCCCGACGGATCCGGGACCTGGAGTTCCGCATCGCCGTGGATGACCTCGGCAGCGGTGTGGCCAGCCTGGCCCACATGGCCCGCCTGGCCCCGGATTTCATCAAGGTGGACCGCAGCCTGGTCAGCGGGGTCCACCGTCGCCCCTACCAGGCGGCCCTCCTCAATGCCCTGGCGGTCTTCGCCGAGCGCATGGGCGTGGGCTATATCGCCGAGGGCATCGAAACCCTGGATGAACTCCAGGCCGTCGTGGATGCCGATGTCCCTTGGGGTCAGGGCTTCATCTTCGGCAAGCCCCGGCCCCTGTCCCTGGTCAACGCCTTCACCCGTCCCATGTGAGCCGGAGCCCCCTCCCGAGGAAAGGGCGTGCCAGCCCTGGGAGAAGGGTTACAATGGGGTTCCCGAACGTCCGAGATCATTCCTTCCATCTCCCCCTTTTCACAACCATTTACAACTGGTCTGACCAGTTTGAAATGATCAGTTGACAAAGGATCCGGCCCCCTCGCACTATCAAGGCAACCCTTCACCCCCCCCCACTCTCATGAAAGGCAACGACATGAGCCAGACCCTGATCAACGCCATGGCGGATCTCGAGGAGTCCGTCCTCATCAAGGAGGTCAAGACCCTCAAGGAGCAGGGCGTGCCCGCCCTGGAGATCATCCAGAAGCTCCAGGAAGGCATGAACATCGTCGGCAAGCGCTATGAGGAGAAGGAATACTACCTCTCCGAGCTGATCATGTCCGCCGAGATCTTCAAAGAGGCCGCGGCCCTCATCGGAGGCGACCTGGCCGCCGGTGGTGCCCCGACCCACGGTACCATGGTCATGGGTACCATCTACGGCGACATCCATGACATCGGCAAGAACATCGTCACCACTGTCATGAGCTGCAATGGCTTCAAGGTCGTCGACCTGGGTGTGGATGTCCCCACCGCCAAGTACCTCGAGGCCATCAAGGAGCACAAGCCCCAGGTGGTTGGCATCTCCTGTCTGCTGACCACGGCCTTCGACGGGATGAAGGAGTGCATCTCCTCCATCGAGGCCGCTGGCCTGCGCAAGGACCTCAAGATCCTCATCGGCGGCGGCCCCTGCGACCAGACCACCGCGGATTATGTGGGCGCCGACGCCTATTGCAAGACCGCCCAGGACTCCGTGGAATACACCAAGAAGCTCCTCGGCATCAGCTAGGTCCATACGCCCCCGGAAAGCCCCCGGCTCCCACCGGGGGCTTTCTGCCGTACCCGCTGCCCCCCATGGGTTACTCTGCTTGCAGGGCCCGCTGAAGGGCGTGACACCGTCCGCCTCCAGCGCCCACCCATCTGAAGGGGCCGCCCACGGCCCCCTTCGGCATCCCCGGGGACAGGCAAGCCATGGTTCTATCGTTCCTCCACTTCCTCACCCAGATCCCCCTGGTGATCTGGCTCCTGGTGGCCCTCATGCTGGGCTGGACCGCCACCCGGATCAAGGGCATGACCCGCCAGAGCCGCGAGCTGTGCCGGGCCATGGAGGAGCTGGTGGATCTGGTGGGCGAGGGGGACAGCCCCCGGGGCCTCTCCCCCGAAGCCCTGGAGGCCATGGGCGCCCGCGCCCGGGGGGCCTCCCCCGTGGTGCAGGCCTGGTGGCGCCGCCTGGAGCGGCACCTGGAGGCCTACCCCACCACCGGACCCACCCGGCGCCACGTGCTGGACCGCCCGGTGCGGGAGATCCTGCCGGAGTCGGAGCTCTTCGAAGCCCTCTACAAGGGCTCCCAGTACCAGGCCCTGCCCGGGATCATCACCAGCCTGGGCCTGGCGGGCACCTTCCTGGCCATCCTGCTGGGGCTCTTCCACGTCACCTACGACCCCTCGGACCCCACCCAGCCGGTGCGGGGCATCGACCAGCTCATCAACAACCTCTCGGGCAAGTTCGCCTCCTCCCTCATCGCCCTGGCCCTGGCCATCACCTTCATCGTGCTGGAGAAGCGCTGCGAGCGGCGGAACCGCCTGGCCTACGACCGCCTCATGGCCTGCCTGGAGGAGGCCCTCCCCCTGCTGACCCCCGTGCGGGTCATGGTGGACCTCCAGGGCACCGCCCTGCGCCAGGAGGCCACCCTCCAGGCCCTGGCGCCGGAGCTGGAAATGCGCCTCAGCCGCAGCCTCGCGGTGAGCCTCCAGCCCCCTCTGGAGCGCATGGGCAGCCGCCTGGAAGCCCTCAGCAGCGCCCTGGGTCGCCTGGAGACAGGGCGACAGGACGCCCTTCTGCAGGAGCTGGGAGGCCTCATCCGGGGCCTCCAGAGCGGCCTGCAGACGGGGCTCCAGGACATGGGCCGGGACTTTCACCAGGCCCTGACGGGATCGGCCCAGCTGGAGCTCACGGGCCTTCAGCAGTCCATGGAGGGCACCCGGGTGCTGCTGGAGGGCCTGGGACACCACATCAGCCAGCTCCAGGGCGGCTTCTCTGGGGCCATGGAGGCCCAGCTGGCCAGCCTCACCGCCACCATGGAAACCCTGGGCCTGCGTCTGGAGCAGATGGGCAGCCGTATGATCGAGCGCATGGGCGAGGCCCAGAGCGCCGCCCAGGCCCGGGCCCGGGACTCCGTGGCCCAACTGGAGGAACAGGCGGGGAGAGCCAGCAGCCGCATCCTGGAGGACCTGGAGAGCGGCCAGCGCCGGGGTGAGGCGGCCATGGGCGAGCTGCTGGCCCGCCTGGAGGAGGCCCGGCTCCAGACCCTCCAGGCCGGAGGCACGGCCCTGGCCCAGATGCGCACCCTGGCGGCCCAGACCTCCCAGGAGCTCAGCAGCCTCCTGCAGGCCGTGGGCAGCGGCGCCCGGGACTTCACCCAGGCCTCCGAACGCCTGAGCGGCACCCAGCGCAGCCTGGACAGCTCCCTGGAGAGCCACCTGAGGGGCCTGCGCACCCTCCAGGCCGCCGAGGGGCAACTGGGCTCCCTCTTGGAGCGCACGGGCGCCACGGCCGAGCGCCAGGCGGAGCAGAGCGCCGGACTCCACCAGCTGCTGGAGCGCCTGGCCACCCTCCAACAGGGGGGCGGCACCCTGCTCCAGGACTATGCCGCCGCCTTCGAGGGCACCCGGGCCCACCTGGGCAGCCTGGACAGCGACCTGGCCCGGGCCTTCGCGGTCATCCACGGGGGCATGGAGACCTGGACCGCCTCGGTGGAGCGGGCCCTCCAGACCCTCACCCGGGACACCGACACCCACTACGCCACCCTCAGCCGCACCTTCAGCACCCAGATCGAGGATCTGGGGGAACGGCTCGTGGAACTCACCGAGGCCCTGGACCGGATCCTGGCGGGTGAGTCCCGCTTCTCCGAAGCCCGCCCATGAGGCGCTCCGCCAGCAGTGAGCACCTGGGCAGCGCCCTCACGGACCTGGTGACCAGCCTCATGGTCATCTTCATCCTGCTGCTCCTGGTCTTCCTCAACAACCGGGCAGGCCGCCAGGCCATCGTCACCCGGGATCTGCTGAAGAGCCTCCAGGCCCGCATGCAGAGCCCGGCGGGCACCCCCGCCGAGGAGCCCCAGGCCGAGATCCGCCGGGATGAGCGGGACCCGGGCACCCTGCTCTTCATCGTCCCTGGGCGGCTCCTGAACTTCCCCCTGAACCAGTCCCGCCTGAGCCCCGAGGGCGCGGCCTTCCTGAAGCGCACCATCCCGCGCCTGGCGGCGGTGCTGGGGGAGGACCGCTTCCGGCCCCACATCGACACCCTGGTGGTGGAAGGACACACCGACCGCAACCGCCCGCCCCACCTGAGCCCAAGTGAAGGCGAGGCCTGGAACCTCCGCCTCAGCCAGGACCGCTCCATGGAGGTGGTCAAGCATTGTCTGGCGGTGCTGGAGGACCAGCCGGGACTGCGGAGCTTCTTCATGGACAAGCTGAGCGCCGCTGGCCGGGGAGAGTCCGAGCCGGTGCACCCCGGCGCCAGTG
This sequence comes from uncultured Holophaga sp., assembly GCF_963677305.1. Taxonomy (GTDB): domain Bacteria; phylum Acidobacteriota; class Holophagae; order Holophagales; family Holophagaceae; genus Holophaga. The sequence goes on along the minus strand of NZ_OY781925.1, from coordinate 1,541,688 downwards.
ACGAGGAGAACCGGCGCGTGGTCTTCAAGATCCGGGTGAAGTCGGAGATGGTGCGCCGGGAGCTCTCCCAGGCCCTCACGGGCCTCCGGGGGGCCCACTGATGACAGGGGCCTGTGCCGCCCTGGTCCTCTGGGAGGCCTTTCCCGAGCACTTGGCGCAGTTGGCCGGAGACCGCCCGGCCCCGGACCTGACCCACTTGGGGGAGACCGCCCGCAGCCTCCCCCTGCGGCTCACGGCCCTGGGGGCGGTGCCCCCCCCGGTTCCGCGGGCACTGGCCCAGGCTCTGGAGGCCCGCGCGCTGGTGGAAGGAGACCCCGACCGTCTGGACAACCTGAGCCTCCGCCGCCTCTGCCGCCATCCCCGGACGGCCCTGGAGGCCTCCTGGGTCCGGGCCCTGGCCCGGGCGGGTCGTGCCCCCCGGCGCAGTTGGATGGAGGGACTCCTGGTGGCCTACCTGGACCACTGGCGCAGCATGCCGGAGCCCGAGGCCCTGGAGGAGGCCCTCTGGGCCCTGGTGCAGCGGGCCGCCAGCACCCGGGCCTGGGCACAGCTCCTCAAGGATGAGATCTACCCCTTTCTGGGCCCCCAGGCCCCGGAGCACGGGCTCTCCCGCCTCCAGCCCCCCCTGGAGAGCCTTGGCTGGCTGCTCTCCCATTGGCCCCTCTCCCTCCAGCAGGGCCTGGGCCCCGCCCTGCTCACGGTGGCCCTCCGGCGCTGGTGCCGGGATTGGCTGGAGGCAGGCGCCGAAGCCCCGGACACATTGAGCTGCCTTCAGGCAGGCCTGGAGCTCCTCGCAAGGGAGAGCGCCCTGCCCCCGGTCAGCCTGGCCAGCCCCCTCTCCCAGCTCATCCTCAGCGAAGCCGCCACCCGCCGGATCGAGGTCCGACAGGCCCTGCTGAGCTTCGCCCTCCGCCACCCCCAGCTGGGCGACCCCCGCCACCCCGGAGGGCTCTGGAGCACCATGGGGGCCGCCCGGACCCGGATGAGCGCCTGGATGGAGACGGAGGGCATGGAGGGGAAGCCCCCCTGAGCCCGGATTCTGCATTTACTCCCGGCGCAGGGCCATCCCGTTCATCCAGGCTTGAAATGCACTTCATTCAGCCAAGATGAAGAGGATGAACAGGATGGCTGCACGCCATAGGCAATGATGAACTCGCGATCCAAGCGCACAGGAAACTCAGAGCCCAATTCGTCTTGGGTACCAAAGGGTTCCCGGTGAAGGGCAGCCGCCTGGGCTTTACTCCGGGCCTTGCCCAGGCCTCAGATGACTCAATTGCAGAATCCGGGCTGAGCGAGGGGAGACACCTACCCACCCACCCCTTGCCCCCGGCTCCGGGGAAGCTGCGCGGAGCAGGGAAGAGTCGACCTGCCCGCCACCCCACGAGCCCCATCCATCCGCGAATTTTTAGGTTTGCCTAATCGGCCCAGCAAGACCCTCCCCACGCTTTTCTCATGGACCCAGGCAAGTTGCTTTTGGCATGATGATCCCATCAACCCATTAGCCAAACCTGTACCTCCGGTCCAGCACGTTGGCTAATTACTAGTTAGGCCTCGCCCCATGTATACCGAGCAGCCAAATAGACGGTAGTGGGTCAGTTTGAAATCCGAGCCAGCGTTGCGCCCCTGGCGAGTGCTTGAGCGATCACGTATCCTTGGGACATGACCAAGAAACGACCCACCGACCCCAACCAGCTCGCCAAGATGATCGTTGACCAGGCCACAGGCCAGGTGCCGACAGAAGAACAGCCGCCGGTTCCCGAGAAGAATCCGGCGGCTGTTGCTTTGGGGAAGCTTGGGGGCAAGAAGGGTGGCCCTGCGAGGGCTCAGAGACTTACAGCAGAAGAGCGAAGTGCGATTGCGAAGAAGGCCGCTGATGCTCGCTGGAGGAAATAGTCATTCTCCATCAGGACCAAAATCTAATTCTTGTTGCACTCCGGCTTTAGGCAGAAATGCGCGGATAAAGTGTTTCTCAAATTCAATCCAACTGTCTGAAATTCTCATGATTGCAATCAACTGAAGAACATGTTCACGAAGATCGGGTTGGCCAATTTCTTCAGATAAAAATTGGTGGTGTTTCCATTTTCTACGTTTAGTATCGTAATCGACGGGGTTTCGTTTTTTCAACTCTTCAAGCACCCCTTCCGGTAATTGTTCATATACTATCCTGTTAATCAACTTCCCCATGAATTGGGGACGGTGATTCGGATTAAGCGGCTTGGCCCAACCTCGCAATCTAAAGATTTGATCAAAAAACTCTCTCGGGAAACGACTTATCCATTTCAATCTTTCTTCTGAAAGGTAAACAGATAACAGTCGTTGCAGTTCTGATTTGTCGCGCTCTGCTTGATAGCCGGTTGCTTCATCAATAAGCGCAATGATTCCAACCTGGGCAAAGGCTCTGATTAACATGTCCGCAATCATCGCCAGCGGCATCTGCTTTGGAAGAAGGTCTCCTGCATCTCTGGCGTCCAAGATAGATGAACAAATCTTGGTCAAGACCGTTGCCTCATACCCCATGGCCGAACGTCCTCCGTGCCTGGGCTGATAAATAAGAGGCGATTCGAGCATCACCGTTAATTCTTCTGAAATATGGCTCTTAAGCGCTTTTGATGCCAAAAACCGGGGCATTTGCGCAACGCCTTCAGCGGGTTGTTCCCCAGATCTACGACCACCAACCGATGCACCCATGACCCGCAGGATGGCCCGCTGGGAAAAAACTCTTGTTCCATCTTCAAGGACAGAGCATGGTATGGACTTGTCACCAATCTTTAATTCACCCGCATGGGTTTCCTTGGGTATCTTCTCCTCGGGCTTGGTCCATCTTGCCTGGGCACCCATCTTGGCGATTGCAGACCGAGCCTCCTGACTGAGTTTGTCTGCACGAGCTCGCCCACCCTCTGCTTGCTTAGACATGCTTGCTACCTCCATGGGAAGAATGTAATACTTTCAGTCCAGTTGTGCAAGCATCAAAGATGAAAATGCTTGCTAACCTCTTGACATGCATGACCGCTCAAGTATATTTGCCGGTATGAACAAGCTGCCTCTCTCCAAGCGAACCCAGATCGTCGCCGCCCTGGTGGAAGGCAACTCGATCCGTTCCACCTGCCGCATGACGGGCGCCGCCAAAGGCACCGTGCTCAAGCTCCTGGTGGATCTGGGGCATGCTTGCGAGGTCTACCAGCGCACCGCTTTGGTTGACCTAAAGTGCCGCCGGATCCAGTGTGATGAGATCTGGTCCTTCTGCTACTCCAAGGCCAAGAACGTGCCCGCCGAGATGCAGGGGCAGGAGGGCGTGGGTGATGTGTGGACTTGGACTGCCCTGGATTCCGACTCCAAGCTCATCGTGTCCTACCTTGTGGGCACCCGTGATGCTTGCTGCGCTAACGAGTTCATGGAAGATGTGGCTGGTCGCCTTGCCCATCGTGTCCAGCTCACCACGGATGGTCTGCGTGCCTATTTGAATGCCGTGGATGGAGCCTTTGGCCTGGATGTGGACTTCGCCCAGCTCGTGAAGATCTACGGTGAAGGAGCACACCCCGAGAAGCGATACAGCCCTGCCCGTTACATCGGTGCCGAGAAGCACACCATCTCCGGGAGCCCCGACCCCGAGAAGGTTTCAACCTCCCATGTCGAGCGTCAGAACCTCACCATGCGAATGTCGATGCGGCGCTTCACCCGCCTGACCAACGCGTTCTCCAAAAAGATCGAGAATCACGAGGCCGCGATTGCGCTGCACTTCATGTATTACAACTTCGCCCGCGTCCACCAGACCCTGCGTGTCACCCCGGTCATGGAAGCGGGCATCGCCGATCATCCTTGGAGCCTTGCCGAGATCGTTGGGCTTTTGGGCGATTCAAACTGACCCACTACCGATCATTCTGACAACTCTACGACTTTCCTTTCATCCGAAATCAATACTGCAATCCCTAACCATCTTCCCGGCGAAGCCGATGAGTTCTACTCTCTCGTAATCGAGACCATAGGCTCAGATGGTAGAGCATGGATAGAAATTGTTTTTTCTCAGGTCAATGTGGTGTCTAAAGAACCTGCTGCATTCGCAATAATGGAAAGTGATACACGCTTCAAAGTTCCTACTTATCGCGCCGGGTCCTCTTAAGAAACTCAACCGCAACTCACTGACACTATTGGCCCTCCAGATCCCATCCTCACAGGCCACTACCCTAAAGAGAAACTCCAGTTGCCCCTAAAGTCCTTGATTCATCAAGCAACTGGTGCGCCTGGGCAGCCCGGTTGGCGCAGCGTCGGGTTCTGCCGCTCAGCACCTTGCCCCCGGTGATTCGGGTCCCGGGACAGAGCCCCAGCCAACTGGCAAAGTGCCCCACCGTAGGGAAGCGCGACAGGTCGGGGCCGATCTCGCTCACCACCACCATGGCGGTGGTCACGTCGATGCCATCGATCCGGGTCAGGTCCACCCCGCACATCTGGAACAGCCTCCCCCGCAGGCCGATTGGTTCGCCAACCAAGCGCTCAACCTGGGCTTCACAGCATCAGTCGGTCAGCAGTTCCTTACGCAATAGCTGTTCCACCCGAAGCACCGCCACAACCCACAACGTATCCCCGACTCGCCTGTAGAAAATACGACAGGGATAGGCCAACACCTCTCGATAGGGCAAATCCGGAAATACCTGCTTCCCCATCTCCGGAAAAACGGTCACTTTCTCGGCAAGCTCCATCACACGCTCTGCAACCTTCCAGGCTGCGTCGGGGTTATCGAGTGCAATGTAGCCGAGAATCTCGTCAACTTGTCTCTCAGCCCTCTTGGCAAACCTCAGCTTCAGCGCCTCCACTTCTGGAGCCCCGATTTCACTTCATCCCAACCGACATGGCTGCCCGCAGCGATCTCCATTTCGCCAAGGGCGATCTCTTCCAGGATCTGAAGGCGCTCGGAGAGCAAATCGAATGTCTCGGGGTCCATGATCACCCCGGCACTCCTTCCATGCTCGGTCACTACGACCGGCTGCTTGGTGTTGCGGACCTCCTCAAACACCTCGGAGGTATGCCGGCGAACTTCTGTAAGCGGTCTGGTCTGAGCCCGGAGATGCATCCCGTCCTCCCCTTCAAAAGTATAACTAAAGTTCAACTTTTTAGCAGCTCCACATCGGTCATCCGGCCCTCCGACATAACCCTGCGCTCATGTATTGACCCAGCAGAAGCGGCTCAAGGGTTGGTGTCAGGAAAGCATTTCGGGCCACGGATGGGCACAGATGGACACGGATCGTCAGCGACCCACCAGGGTCGCCTGGGGCTGGTTCAGAGGGGAAGGGGCAGACCAGGGCACGCCAGCGTGCCCATGGCTGCCCCTTCCCTTCTGAACGCGGTCGGCTTGCCGACCGCCCCCGCTGCGCGGGGCGGCCCCAGACACCCTGCACCGGGCGGATCCAGGGCTTTCATCCGTGGCCCCAGCTCACATACCAGTCCACTCTGCCGAAGCGGAGTCAGGTCGATGACCAGATTCCCTGTTCACCCCAACAGGGCGGCACTCTCCCGGTCCAGCATCCACCAGAGCCGCTCCGGCCGGACCCGCGCTGCGGGCAGGCTCTCACCCGCTGACCCACCCAGCACGGAGCGGAGGGCCTCCCGCTTTTCGGCCCCCGCGACCAGAAAGACCACGGCACGGGCGGCGTTGAGCACGGGATAGGTGAGGGTCAGGCGTCGCCCCTTGCCGGGGACCTCGGTGGCCACCACCCAGCGCCGGGTCTCCTCCAGGGCGGAGCAGCCCGGGAAGAGGGAGGCGGTGTGGCCATCGGGGCCCATGCCCAGGAGCACCAGATCGAAGCGGGGCTGGGCCTCCGGGGCGAAGACCCGGCGCAGCTCCGCCTCGTAATGCTCCGCTGCATCGGACCTCTCCCCTTCGAGGCGATGGATGCGCGCCGGATCCACGGGCAAGCGGGAGAGGAGGCTCTCCCGGGCCATGCGGAAGTTGCTGTCGGGGTCCTCGGGCCCCACGGGGCGCTCGTCCCCCCAGAAGAAGTCCAGGCGCTCCCAGGAGAGGTCCTCGGCATGGTGCTCCGCCAGACAGGTGTAGAGCCCCCGGGGGGTGCTGCCCCCCGCCAGGGCGATTCGACAGTGGCCCCGGACTTCCAGGGAGGCCCGCGCCTCCTGGATGAAGAGCTCGGCGGTGGCGCACAGCAGGGCCTCCCCGTCAGGCAGGCAGTGGATACCCGGTGCCCTCAGCACGGGAACTCCCGCCAGCAGCGGCCATCCCGGGCCAGGAGCTCCCTGGAGGCCTCAGGTCCCCAGCTCCCGGCTGCGTAGTTGGGAAAGTCCGGAGTCCGGGAGCCCCAGACATCCAGGATGGGCTGCACCACCCGCCAACCGGCCTCCACCATGTCGGAGCGCTGGAAGAGGGTGGCGTCCCCCACCATGCAGTCGTGGAGCAGCCGCTCGTAGCCGGTGCTGGGCACCTGGCCGAAGGTGGCCCCGTACTCGAAGTCCATGTCCACCGTTCCCAGCCGCATGACGGGGCCGGGGCGCTTGGCGGCGAAGCGCAGGGACATGCCCTCCTCGGGCTGGATGTGGAGCACCAGCTGGTTGGGCTGGAGATCGTCCACGGGGGTGTCCCGGAAGAGCATGAAGGGCGCCCGCCGGAACTGGATGACAATGTGGGTGCTGCGCACCTGCATGCGCTTGCCGGTGCACAGGTAGAAGGGCACATCCGCCCAGCGCCAGTTGTCCAGGTGGAGCTTCATGGCGGCGAAGGTCTCGGTGCCCGAGCCCGGGTCCACCCGCGGCTCCAGGCGATAGCCCGGAACGGGCTGCTCCCCCATCAGGCCTTCACCGTACTGCCCCCGCACCGTATCGCGGAGCACCTGCTCCTCACTGAGGGGGACCAGGGCGCGGATGGCCTTGGCCTGCTCATCCCGGACCGCATCGGCCTGGAAGGAGACCGGCGGCTCCATGGCGATGAGGCTCACCAGCTGCAGCAGGTGGTTGGGCACCATGTCCCGCAGGGCCCCGGAGCGGTCGTAGTAGCTGCCCCGCTGCTCCACCCCCACCTGCTCCGCCACGGAGATCTGGACATGGTCGATGTACTGGCGGTTCCAGAGGGGCTCGAAGATCCCGTTGGCAAAGCGGAAGGCCAGGATGTTCTGGACGGTCTCCTTGCCCAGGTAGTGATCGATCCGGTAGATCTGGGACTCGTCCAGGCTCTGCTGGAGCCGGAGGTTCAGCTCCCGGGCGCTCTGGAGATCCCGCCCGAAGGGCTTTTCCACGATGACCCTGCGCCACCCGTCGTCCTGGCGGGTCAGCCCGGCGATGGTGAGGTGCTCGACGATGTGGCCGAAGTGATCGGGCCCCGTGGCCAGGTAGAAGAAGTAGTTCGCCCGGGTGCCCTCCTCCACATCCAGCTCGGCCAGGGTCGAGCGGAGGGTCTCATAGAAGCAGGGATCGTAGAACTCGCCCTGGAGGTAGTGGACCCTGCCCAGGAGCTCCTCCAGGAGGGCAGGATCCACCTGCCCGGGGGCGAAACCGGGCAGCTCCTCCCGGATCTGGGCGCGATAGGCCTCGGTGTCCATGTCCCTGTGACCCACCCCCAGGACGGCGAACTGGGGGGAGAGCAGGCGCAGCCGGGCCAAGTGGTAGAGCGCGGGCATCAGCTTGCGCCGCGTGAGATCCCCCACAGCCCCGAAGATCACCATGACGCAGGGGGGGGTGGGCCTGGCGATGCGGGAGAGGCTGACGGCGTCTTCGCTCAAGGCTTGGGCTCCTGGTGGCCCCCGAAGGCCGCCCGCATGGCCGAGAGCACCTTCTCGGCGAAGGTGTGCTCCTGGCGGGAGCGGAAGCGGGCGTAGAGCGCTGCGGAGAGCACATCGGCCGGGACGGCCTCCTCGATGGCGGTCTGCACCGTCCAGCGGCCCTCGCCCGAGTCCTGGACGACCCCCGTGAAGTCCTTGAGCTCGGGATCCCCGGCCAGGGCCGTGGCGCTCAGATCCAGGAGCCAGGAGCTGACCACGCTGCCCCGGCGCCAGAGTTCGGTGATATCGGCCACATTGAAGTTGTAGCGCTGGCCATCGGGCAGCTCGGGGTTGGCGGCCCCCTTCAGGATGTCCAGACCCTCGGCATAGGCCTGCATGAGGCCGTACTCGATGCCGTTGTGGATCATCTTCACAAAGTGCCCAGCGCCCACGGGGCCGCAGTGGAGGTAGCCCTCCTCCGCCGAACCCCCCTCTGCCCGGCCTGGGGTGGCCCCGATCTCTCCCCGGCCTGGGGCCAGGGTCCGGAAGACCGGGTCCAGCTGCTGCACAGCCTCCTTGGGGCCGCCGATCATCAGGCAGTAACCCCGCTCCAGGCCCCAGATGCCACCACTGGTTCCCACATCCACGTAGTGGATGCCCCGGGTACGGAGCTCCCCGGCCCGACGGACATCGTCCTTGAAGAAGGTGTTGCCCCCGTCGATGAGGGTGTCCCCATTCACGAGGTGGGTGCCCAGCTCCCGGATCACCCCCTCGGTGACGGCCCCGGCGGGAACCATGACCCAGATGTGGCGGGGCCGCTCCAGGCGGGCCACCAGATCGGAGATGGAGGAGGCCCCCACGGCGCCCTCACGCTCCAACTGCTCCACGGCCTCCCGGCTGCGGTTGTAGACCACCACCTGATGCCCGCCCCGGAGCAGGCGGCGCGCCATGTTCGCTCCCATCCTCCCCAATCCCACCAAGCCGATCTGCATGGACCCCTCCTGTCGAATGTTCCGGTCGACCCCAGTCTAAGCCTCATCGACCCGATGTCCCGGTGGGGACATCGGGTCTTTCTGATCCGATGCCCCCCGGCCCTGCCCCGTCTCCCCCCTCCGGCTTGCCCGGAATCCTTCATTCGCGGCACCATCGAGGCGCAGGGGACCCTGCCCGGGCGGAGCGTCGGCATGCATGAGATGGGACTGGCGGTCAGGATCGTGGAGATGGCCCTGGAGCGGGCCTCCGAGGCGGGCTCCGGCGCCGTGACCGGCCTGGAACTGGCGGTGGGCGACCTCTCGGGGGTCAGCGTCGAGGCCCTCCGCTTTGCCCTGGAGACGGCTGTGAGCGGGACCCCTGCCGAAGGGGCCGAACTCCAGATCCGTCGCCTCCCGGCCATGGGACAGTGCACCGCCTGCGATCAGGTCTTCGAGCTCCCGGATCGCCTGGCAGGCTGCCCCCACTGCGGCACCTCAGCCCCCCTCCTTCTCTCGGGAAGGGAGTTCCGCCTCGAGGCCATTCAGGTAAGCTGACCAGGATCAGGGAGGGCCCATGTGCAAGGATTGCGGCTGCAGCCCGCGGAAGGGCCGGGTGCGGCGGGGACGCCGGAGCCCGGAGGCCCCGGAGCGGACCCTCCAGATGGGGGTGGATCTCCTGGCCGAGGTGAGGGACGAGGGGCAGCGCAACCGCGAGCTCTTCACCCAGCGGGGCGTCCTCGCCCTGAACCTGGTGAGCTCTCCCGGAGCGGGGAAGACCACGCTCCTGGAGCGGACCCTTGCAGAACTCGGTGGGGAATTCCCCTTCTGCGTCATCGAGGGCGATCAGCAGACCCGCAACGACGCCGACCGCATCGCCCGCACCGGCACCCCGGTGGTGCAGATCAACACCGACCGGGGCTGCCACCTGGATGCGGAGGGTGTGGAGCGGGCCTTCCACCAGCTCGATCCGGTCCCCGGCTCCATCCTCTTCATTGAGAACATCGGGAACCTGGTCTGCCCGGCCCTCTTCGACCTCGGGGAGGAGGCCCGGATCCTCATCAGCAGCGTGGCCGAGGGAGACGACAAGCCCCTGAAGTACCCGGACATGTTCCGCAGCGCCCATCTCTGCGTCATCACCAAGGTGGACCTGCTGCCCCACGTCCCCTTCAGCCTGGAGCGCTTCAGGGCGTACGCCCTGCGGGTCAACCCCTCCCTGGACTTCCTGGAGGTGTCGACCCGCAGTTCCTTCGAGCCCTGGTATGACTGGCTCCGAGAGAGGAGCGGCGGCTACTTCTGAGCCGGGTCCTCGGCAGGGGCTTCTTCAGGCTGGGGCTCCATCGGTTCCTCGGCCTCGGGTGCAGCCTCCTCAGGCGCGGGACTGGCTTCGGCGGGCTTCTGGGGCCAGAGCTTGCTCATGTCCTGGCCCCACTGCGCCAGGGCCTCCAAGGTGGCCTGGGGGAGCACCAGATCCAGATCGGCGCTGGCGGGCTGGATCCGGAAGCCCATGCCGATGGGCGGGACCGGGGCGATGGCGGGGATGGACTTGTCCTTGGGCAGGATGGGGAAGGCCCCCAGCACGCCCTGGACCAGGTCCCGGGTGCCCGAGGGGCTCAGGTAGAAGCGCCAGGGCTCGTCGGCCGGCAGAAGGGCGTCGGTGGCCCGGATCAGGGGATCCCTCTCCAGGGTGGAGGGCGCAGTGCGGTAGTTCTTCAGCGCCGTCTGCAGGACGTCCGCTCCCCCGATGACCATGACCACGGTGTGCTCATCGGCCTTGGCCATGGCCATCTCCAGGTTCGTCCCCCCGAAGATCATGCGGAAGATCATGGTCTTGCCGGGGTCCGCAGGCTCCTGCAGGAGGGGGATGGAGACCAGGGCGCTGGGCACCTCAGGCAGGATGCCGGGCGTGAAGATCGGCTCCGGCATCGGCGTGCCACCCGCCTTCTTCGCAGCCTTGCGCTGCCCGGCCTGCTGGGCCATCACCCGCCCCATGGTCTCCAGATAGGCCTCGGGCTTCTCCACCTTCACCACCGCCAGGCCACCGCTCAGCCAGCTGCTCCCCCAGGTGCTGGGCAGTCCCAGCATCCAGGAGCTGCTGCGCACCTGCTTCTGGAGCTCCTCCTGAAGCGCAAGGCGGGCCTTGAGATCCTTCTCGCTGCCTCCTTCCATCCCCACGGCCAAGCTCTGGAACCAGGCGTTCACACCGGGGAGGTTCGGTCCCCCCACGGCAAAGGCGAAGGGTGCCGCCGGGAGCCCCTGCAGGGGATGTCCGGCCATGGCGGGCAGCCCTGCCGGCAGCTTGGAGCCGGGTTTGAGGAAGAGACGGACACTGCCGCGTAGTCCCTGGTCCTTGGGAAGGGAAAGGGAGAGCGCAAGGAAGGAGGCCTGCTCGTCGACAAGCGCCTTGAGCTGGTTCAACAGCCCATCCACGGCCTGGGCGGTCGGTGCCCCCTCCTTTCCGGACTTGGCGGGCGCAGGGGCGAGCCCCTCGTGCAGAGCCCTGCCGGGCTTCAGGGCCACGAAATCCTGGGCGCCGATCCAGGCCAGGTGCGGCTGGGCCTCGCTCAGGACCCGGTCCTCCCGGTTGTCCACGACCTGGCGCAGCCAGGCGAGATCCCGGGAGGCCAGCACGAAGCCGCTCCTGCGGGCCAGGTAGTAGGTCTCCTCATTCCTGCGGAAGCTGTAGAGCCCCTGGTGGGCCCTGGCCTTGAGCTCCTTCAGCAGGGCCTTGAAGTCCCCTCCGGGGAGCAGCAGCACCTCCCGGGCCTTGGGGGCCTCGGCGGGCAGCTCCTCCTCGCCAGCCTTGGCCTTCGCTTTGGCTGGAGCCTTGGGCTTGGCTTCGAGGATCAGGGCGGGCCCCCCCTTGAAGGCCGCAGGGTCGATCCCGTAGTCCTGCTCCCAGTGGATCAGCGGCTGGGAACGGCCGGAGAATCGCTGGGCCAGGTCCTGGATCCGGGTCTCCGTCTCGGAGGCCCCCTTGAAGATCAGGACCGAGGTGGCCGCGTCAGGCACCATGGCCAGGGCATCGGGCAGGGTCTGGGCCGAGAGGGCACCGGTGGCCAGGAGACACAGGGACCAGCGCGAGAGTCGGATCATGAGATCTCCATTGGAAGATCTCAAGTGTCTCCCATAATGGCTCCCGGCGCCAGAGGCCACCGGGGGGACTCAGATCCGGAAGCGCTGGACCTGCCCCTGGAGCCCCTCGGCCAGCTCGGCAAGGTCCGAGGCGGTGCGGGCCACCTCCGAGGTGGTGGAGGACATCTGGGTCGCCGCCGAAGCCACGCTGGCGGACTCCTGCACCGACTGATCGACCTGGCGGGCCACCTCGCCCCCGGCGGTGGACTGTTCGCCCATGGCGGCGGCGGACTGGCGGGTGGTCTGGGCGAACTGGTCCAGGCGCTCCCGGATCTGCCGGAGGATCCCCACGGTGTCCCGGACCCGGGCGTCCCCGTCCTCCACCGCCGAGCGGGCCTCCTGGATGTGCATGGCGATCTCCTTGGCGGAGCTGCCCGAGCGCTCCGCCAGCTTGCGGACCTCTTCAGCCACCACGGCGAAGCCCTTGCCGTGCTCCCCGGCCTTGGCCGCCTCAATGGCGGCGTTGAGGCTGAGCAGATTGGTCTGGTTGGCGATCTCCGTGATGACCGAGACGGCGCTGGCGATGCGGCCGGCGGTCTCCGTGACGCCATGCATGGCCTCCTGGGTGGCGATGCCGGCGGCATCCCCCTGGCGGGTGGCCGCCAGCGCCTCCTCCAACTGCTCCAGGGAGGTCTGGGCTGCGCGGCTGACCTCGTCGATGGAGGCCGAAAGCTCCGCCACGGAGGCCGCCATCCCTTCCGCCGCCTCCTGCTGGTTCTCGGTGCTCCGGGCGATCTCGGCGGTGGTGGCCGACATCTCCTCTGCCGAGGCGGAGAGTTCGGCGGCACCACTGGCCACCCCCTCAACCCCCTGCTTCACTCCGGCGAGCAGGCCCCGGAGGTCCCCGACAACACCATTGAGCGTCTCCGCCATCTGCCCCAGTTCATCCCGGCTCTCCACCGGGGCCTGTACGGTCAAGTCCCCCTGGGACAGCCGCCCCAGGGCCTGCCGGAAGCCCCGGATGGCCTTCAGCACCCCATCGGACATGAGCCAGGCGAAGAAGAAGCAGACGATGAGGGTGACAGGCTGCCCGATGGCCGTTCCCACCACGGCGGTGTGGCGCACCGCCTCGGAGTGGGCCACGATGGCCCGCCCCTGCTCAAGGGCGGGGCTCCCCGGGGGCATGAGGGCCAGGACCCTCTCGGCATCGTGGGTCACGGAGAGCAGATCACGGATCGAGAGGGAGGACTGGATGAGCGAGCCCAGGGTGAAGAGCCCCACCACCAGCGCGATTTTGCGCCCGACAGACAGATTCGAGAACCACTGGATCTTCATGGACCCCCCAGTCGCGTTACTTGTGAGTGACTAGGATTATGCTCCAAACCGAGCAACCAAGTGGGTTGAAATAATTGAGTCCCATTCAGTTAGCAGAGAAGACCCCCGGTACAGTCGTCCCGCACTCCGGGCAGACCCCGCGGTGCAGGTCCATCTCCGTCACCTCAAAGCCCTGCCGCTCGATGAGGGCCCTTCCACAGCCCGGGCACCAGGTGGTCTCCCCGTCCTCCAGCTGCGCATTGCCCAGGTAGACAAAGTCCAGCCCCGCCTCCTCCGCCAGGCCCCGGGCCCGTAGGAGGGTCGCGGCAGGGGTGGGGGGACGGTCCTTCATCCGATGGGCGGGATGGAAGGCGCTCAGGTGCAGGGGGACCCCCCTCCCCAGATGCTCCGCCATCCACGCGAACTGGGCCGCGAGCATGTCGGGGGCGTCGTTCAGTCCCGGAATGAGGAGGGTGGTCACCTCCAGCCAGGGATGGCCCGCCTGCGCAAGGTGGACCAGGGTCTCCAGCACCGGTCCCAGGCGGCCTCCGCAGTACTCGCGGTAGAAGGGCTCACTGAAGCCCTTGAGGTCCACGTTCACCGCATCCATGGCCCCGAAGAAAGCCTCGCGGGCCTCCTCGGAAATGAAGCCATTGGTCACGGCCACCGAGGCAAGGCCCGCCGCCCGGCAGGCCCCGGCCACCTCCAGGCAGAACTCGGCGGAGATGATGGGTTCGTTGTAGGTGAAAGCCACTCCGAGGCAGTCCTGGGCCAAGGCCATGCGGACGATGTCCTCGGGGCGGGTCCGGCGCAGGGGGGCTCCGCCCCGGCTCAAGCCGCTGTTCTGGCAGAAGGCGCAGTCGAGGTTGCAGCCCCGGGTGCCGAAGGAGAGGACCTGCGCACCGGGGTGGAAGTGGAAGAGGGGCTTCTTCTCGATGGGGTCCACAGCGAATCCGCTGGAGCCCCCCCAGGCCTCCGTCTCCAGGGCATGGTCCCGGACCCCCCTCACACCGCAGAAGCCCCGCTCCCCCTCCTCCATGACGCAGCCCCGCGGACAGAGGAGACAGGCGATGCGGCCTCCGGAAGTGACTTTCCACCAGCGCGCCCGGCTCAAGGATGCTCCTCCCGAAGGATGGCGACCAAGTACCCGACCCCGAAGGGCCCCTCGTAGGAGAGGACCCGGCTTCCGCCGCGGTGCCCCCCCAGGAGCGGAGCGGCTGTCTGCAGGCTCTCCACCACATCCTCCGCCGCGAGGGCCCGGAGCCCGGCGGGGATCCCCGACACTCCGCCCGGAGTCCCTGCCTCCACGCAGGCCACCACAGCACGGTCGAAGTCCTGGGCGCGGGGGTGGTAGCCGGAGGGGGCCCCCGCCTTGAGGCGATGGCTCATGTCGCCCGAGGCCACCAGACCCCAGGGACCCTCCAGCTCATCCATGGCCTCCCCCAGCGCCATGGCGAAGCACTCCGCGAGCCCCTGGCCGAGCTCCCACGGGAAACCCAGGATCAGCACCCTGCCGGTGTAGCCGGCCTCTCCCAGGAACCAGAGGGGCACCAGGGCGCCATGGTCCATGGGACCGTCCCCGGAGGGATCCAGAGGCACCCGGTCCCTCGCCGCCACGTGAGCCAGGGCCTCTGCGGCCTCAAGGTCCGCCTCGAAGGCCATCTTCAGATCCGGCCGACCGAAGGCCGCGAAGCTGCCCACCCAGCGGGTACCGCTCTTCCAGGAGAAGGCCTCGGCCCGGCGGGGCAGATGCGGGCTCAGGAGGACCACCCGGCTCACCCCCGAGGCCACCACGGACCGGGCCGCGACCGCCATGGCCGCGGTGGTGAGCGCGCAATCCCTTCCCCTGGCTCCGCCGATGGCGGGAATCACGATGGGAGCATGGCACATGAGGACGGCAGTGGTGGGGAGACGGATGGACATGCCTCGCCTTCCTTCCGGGGTGACCCCACCCTCCTATCGGCAGGATCCTCCATCTTGGCAAGCCCTGAGCCCTGCCCCAAGCTGGAGGCATCATGCAGTCTCCTCCCCCGCTTCCTGCCGACTGGCCTTACCGCCCCCGCCCTGCCCTTCCGGGGCTGGAGGTGGCAGGCCCCCTGTCTCTGCCGGGCCTCGGAAGGGGCTGGACCCTGGAGGCCTCCCGCGGCCTGAGTTTCCCGGAAGAGGCCCAGAGCCTGGGCGGCGCCTTCGGGCGGGGCGGGATCCTGAGCGCCGGGGACCTAATCTGCCGTCCCTATCGCCGGGGCGGGCTGGTCCGCCTGATCAACCGTTCCACCTACCCCTCACCGGAGCGCTTCCGCCAGGAACTGCAAGTCCACCGCGCCCTCTGGGAGGCGGGTTTCCCCACCATCGAGCCCCTGGGCATCGCCCACCGGCGCAGAGGCTGGGGGGTGGAGGGGGTCTTCATCTCCCGCTTCGCCCAAGGCAGCCCCTGGCCACACTGCTGGGCGGCCCCCGAGGTGCCCGCCGAGCTGCCTAGGGCCATCGGCGCCCTCATCGCCTGGGGGCTCTGGTCCCCGGACCTGAATGCCACCAATGTCATGGTGGGGCCCCAGGGGATCCTGCTCCTGGACTGGGACAAGGCGGCCTGGAGCTCCGCAGGGGACCTCCGTGAACGCTACCGGGAGCGCCTGCAGCGGAGCCTGTCCAAGCTGGGTGCCCCCGAAGAGGTCTCGGACCGGATCAGGAGCTAGCGCTCAACTGTCCAGCTCCTCCCGGAGGTGGCTCTGGCCCATCTCGAAGAGCCTGTCCTTCGCCCGGGCGGCCCAGGAACTGGAGGGGTAGCTCTCCACCAGCTTCTGGTAGTAGTCCCGGGCCTCGGCCCTGTAGCTCTCGAGCTCGCGATCATCGTATGCCCTGAGAGCCTTGGCGAATTCTGCGTGCTCCGCCTTGCTGAGCTGGCTGAAATCCTCCTTATGGTGGCTGTCCAGATAAGACTTCTGGAACTGCTCCAGGGCCTGGGGGCTGAGCTTCTTCTGGCGCATGGCCTCCCCCAGCCAGTAGTAGGCCCGCTCCCGGTCCACATAGTCGGGGTAGGTCTCCAGGAGCTGCTTGAGGCGGGTCTCAGCACCGGAGAAGTGGTTGCTCTTCACATAGAAGATCCCCACCATCAGCTCTGATTCGGCGAGGCGCCGCCAGCACTGGGTGATCTTGGCCTTGGCCTCCATCACATAGGGGGAGCCCGGATAGTCCTTCACCAGACGCTGGAAGGCGTCGATGGCCTGATGGGTCGAGGTCTGGTCCCGCTCGGCATTCTCGATGCTGGCGTAGTAGCAGAGGGCCACCCGATACTGGGCATAGTCCCGGCGCTCGTGGCGGGGGAAATAGCTCAGGAAGCTCTGGTACTCGACGATGGCCTCGGGATAGGCGTGCATACCGCTGAAGAAGAAGCTGTCGGCCAGGAGGAGCTTGGCCTTGGGGAACTCGGGGCTCGAGGGGTAACTCTCCTCCAGCAAGCGCAGGGTCTTGCGGCCCGCCTCCCACTCCTGATGCTTCAGGAGGTTCTCGCCCGCACTCAGGAGCTGGGTGGCTGTGACGACCTTGCCCTTGACCGGAAGCGTCTGGGTCTTCTTGCCGCACCCGATCGCCCCCACGGCGATGAGGGCCACGAGGGCGGGGGCGATGCAGGCTCGGGATGGCGTCATGGAGGATCCTCGGAAACTCATACTGACATGGCGGAAGGGGCAGCGGGGTTCCCGGGCACCCTCCTCAGCCAGGATGCCACGATCTCCTGGGCGGTGCCCCGCCGGATGTCATGGAGGATCTCATGCCGGAACCCGGCAAGCCGGTAGCGCTCCAGGAGCCC
The DNA here is from genome assembly GCF_963677305.1 of uncultured Holophaga sp. Classification (GTDB taxonomy): domain Bacteria; phylum Acidobacteriota; class Holophagae; order Holophagales; family Holophagaceae; genus Holophaga. The sequence continues at coordinate 1,524,832 of NZ_OY781925.1, read as the reverse complement.
CTCCGGCACCGCCTCCCACAAGCCCGGAGCGGCGTCGGGATCGGCCACCGTGTCCAGCCCGGCTTCCAGCAGGAGGATGGGCCGGTCCAGCTCCCCCCCCATGCCCGAGAGGGCACGTGCCCCCTCCGCCAGGGCCCTGGGGAAGGCGGCGGTCACCCAGTGGTGACAGTGGGGATCCTCCCAGTATCGCTGGACCATGACGGGGTCGGAGCACACCAGCCCCTTGTCCCCGGGCAGATCCAGGGCCCGGTGGGGGGCCACCAGCCCCAGCAGCAACTGAAGGATCCGGAGGCGGAGCGGGAGGGGACGGAGGCGCAGGACCGGGCTGCTGAGAACCAGGCCATCCAGGGCCCCCGGGTGCCAGAGCAGGGCCAGGAGGGCCACCAGCCCCCCGAAGCTGTGCCCCAGAACGACCTGGGGCAGGCGGGGGGCCCGCCCCCCAAGCGCATCCTGGTGGCGCTCCTGGTACAGGAAAGACTGGAAGTCCTCCACGAAGCCCCGGATGCCGGTGGCATCCCCCCGGGGCCCACCACTCCGCCCGAAACCCATGTGGTCCATCGCAGACACGGACCATCCCAGCCCATGGAGCCAGCAGGCCGTGTGCCGGTAGCGCTCGCCATGCTCCCCGTAGCCGTGGGAGATGACCACCCTCCCCTTCGGACTGGGGTGCTCCCAGCGGCAGAAGGCCAGGGGAACGCCCCCCCGTCCGCCCATCACCCCTCGCAAGGTGGGTTCCAGATCTTCAGGCAGGGGGCTTCGGGTAACATCCATGGAGCACTCAGGATAACGGCTCCCTTTGTCCGGTGTGTTCCGGGAAGGCGCCCTCCGCGTTAAAGTGGAGTTACACCCCGGTGCGCCGGGGTCCTTTTTTGTTGCCGAGGGACCATGGATTTCGAGAGTCTGATGCGGGCCAAGAACGAGCTGGAGCCCCGGGTGCGCCAGCTGGTGGCCCACCTGGATCCCGAGCGGAAAGCCCTTGAGCTGGAGCAGATCGAGGAGAAGTCCGCCGCCCCGGGCTTCTGGGACGACCCCGACGCAGCCCGACCGGTCCTGAAGGCCCGGGGCCTGCTCACCGAGGACATCGCCACGGCCAAGCGCCTGAGCGGGGGTCTGGACGATCTGGAGACAGCCCTGGAGCTCTCCCGCGACGACAGCGACATGCTGGGGGAGGCGGAGGGCGTCGAGGCCACCCTCCGCAAGGACACCGAGGCCGCCGAGCTGCGCATGATGCTCTCCGGGGACCTGGACCAGAACAACGCCATCGTGGCCATCGCCCCCGGGGCCGGCGGCACGGAAAGCTGCGACTGGGCCTCCATGCTCCTCCGGATGTACCTGCGCTTCTGCGAGGCCAAGGGCTGGAAGACCGAGATGATCGATTACCAGGACGGGGATGAGGCCGGGGTCAAGGGCGCCACCTTCATCGTCAGTGCCCCCTATGCCTATGGCTACCTGCGGGCCGAGGCCGGGGTCCACCGCTTGGTGCGCATCTCCCCCTTCGACGCCGCCAAGCGGCGCCACACCAGCTTCGCCGCGGTCTACGTGAGCCCCGAGCTCGACGACACCATCAACGTGGACATCCCCGAGAAGGACCTGCGCATCGATGTCTTCCGGGCCTCCGGCGCCGGCGGCCAGCACGTGAACCGCACCGAGTCCGCCGTTCGCTTCACCCACCTCCCCACAGGCCTGGTGGTGAGCTGCCAGAACGAGCGCAGCCAGATCAAGAACCGCGCCACCGCCATGAAGGTCCTCCAGGCCCGTCTCTACGAGATCCGCCGCAGGGAACACGAGGAGAAGGTGGCCGCCGCCTCGGGCGAAAAGTCCGACGTGGCCTGGGGCAGCCAGATCCGCTCCTACGTCCTCCAGCCCTACCAGATGGTCAAGGACCACCGGAACGGCTGGGAGACCAGCCAGACCCAGAAGGTCCTGGACGGCGAGATCGAGGACTTCATCCGGGCCCAGCTCCTGGCCAAGACCCTCAAGACCGAGGGCTGATCCCGGTGCGTTCTCTGGTCGCTGCCTTCCGCTTCCTCACCCGCATCCCCGTGCCGGGACCTGCAACGAAGGCGGAGGACCTGGCCTGGGCGGTGGGCTGGTTCCCCCTGGTGGGGGCCGTGGTGGGCCTCGGCACCGCCGGCGCCTTCGGCCTCGCCCTGCGGCTCTGGCCCCCCATGGTGGCGGCGGTGCTGGCGGTGGCCTTCGGCCTCCTCCTCACCGGCGGATTCCATGAAGACGGCCTGACGGACGCCACCGACGGGCTCGGGGGCGGTTGGACCCGGGAGCGCATCCTGGAGATCATGAAGGACAGCCGCATCGGTGCCTACGGTTCCATGGCCCTCTGGGCGACCCTCACCCTCCGCTGGGCCTGTCTGGTGGCCATGGGAGGCCGGGCCCTCTGGCTCCTGCCCCTGGCCATGGTCTGGGGCCGCTGGTCCGTTTGTCTCATCCTGCGGCTCCTACCCTCCATCAGCCAGGGACTGGCCAAGGAGGTCCACAAGGACCTGAGGTGGGGCGCCTTCGCCTTCGCCACCCTCCTGCTGCTCGCAGCCAACCTGGGGGCCTGGCGCCTGGGCATTCCCCACCTGGGACGGACCGGGCTGGCGGCGATCCTGGCCACCCTCTTCTGGGTGCTCTACCTGCGCCACCGCCTGGGGGGCCACAGCGGCGACACCCTGGGCGCCGGCAACCAGATCGCCGAAGCGGCGGCCTTGCTCGCTATGCTGGTGGCATGACACCGCTCTTCCTCCTCCGCCACGGCCCCACCCAGGCCTCCCAGAGCGGCGCCCCCTGCGGCAGCCTGGACCTGCCGGTGCTGCCGGAGGGCCAAGCCCAGTGGCCGGTGGTCAAGGCCGAGCTGCTGAGCAAGGGCATCGAGCGGGTCCTCACCTCGGACCTGCAGCGGGCCAGGACCCACGCGGAAGACCTGGGGCTCCCCTGCCTAGTGCTGCCGGGACTGCGGGAGCAGGCCTTCGGTGACTGGGAGGGCCTGCCCTGGTCCGAGATCAAGGGGGCCGACTCCTTCTTCGCCAATACGGTGCAGGGCACCCCGCCTGGAGGCGAGTCTTTCGCCCGCTGCGCCAGTCGGGCCCTCCTGGCCGTACAGGGAGCGCTGAGCGGCGAGCAGCCGACCCTGGTGCTGGCCCACGGCGGCTCCCTGCGGGCCATCCTCGCCCACTTCCTGGGCCTTCCCCTGGATCGCGCCCTGGACCTCTCCTGGCAGCCCTTCGGCCTCACCCGGCTGGATGTCTACGCCCCCAACCGGGCCGTGCTGCGGTACCACAACCGATCCATCGCCTGATCAACCCAGGCGGAACTCGGCCGTCATGGTGGCCAACTTCTCCGAAAGCGCAGACAGCGCTCCGACGGTCTGACGGGTTTCTTGGGTGGCACTCTTGAGCTGGAAGGCTGCCGCGGCGTTGCCCTCGGCCACTTCTCGGGTGGCGAGGGTGGCCTGAGCGGCGTGGCGGCTCAGGGCAGCCTGCTCCTCCAGGGTACCGGTGGTCTTGCGGGCCAGATCAGAACAGGCCTGAGCATGAGCCTCGATCTGTCGCAGGATCCCATCCATGGCCGCGACGGACTCCGCCCCCTGGCGGGCCCTTGCCCCGCTCTCCTCGATCAGTTCGCTGATCTCGCGGGCAGCATCGCCGGATCGCTCAGCCAGCTTGCGGATCTCGTCCGCCACGACGGCGAACCCCTTGCCGAACTGACCGGCCTTGGCCGCCTCAATGGCCGCGTTGAGTGACAGGAGGTTGGTCTGACGGGCGATACCGGAGATCAGGCCACTGATATTCCCAACCTTCCCGGAACTCTCCAGGATCCGCTCCATGGAGCGAAGGGAGGCATCCATCTCCTGACGGCAGGAGGAGGAAACCTGGGCGATCCGTTCAGCCGCCTCTGCCGAGGCTCCACTGTCGTTGTGGATTCCAGCCACAGCCCCCGCCAGACGTCCCAAGTCCTGCGAGGATTGGCCAAGGGCCTCCTGCTGAACCCCCGCCCCCTGGTGGATATTGACGGTAGCCTCGACCACCTGCTCCGTACTGGAAGCCAACTGAGCTGCACCTGCAGCCACCTGCTCCGAGATTGAGGCCATGTCGCCGATATTACGTCTCAGGTGTTCCACAGTCTCATTGAGTGCACATCCCATGACCCCCGTCTCGTCGTGCCCCATGTGCTCCACCCTGACCTGCAGGTTGCCCCTGGCGACCTCCCGCAGCACGCTGGCCACCTCACCGATGGGCAGCAGGATCCGCTTGAGCAGGCGGCGGAGGATGAACCAGATCACCACCGCGAAAATCAGGACCGAAAAAAGAATGCCCAGAAAGATACGGAGGTAGGCCTGCGCGATGTGGCTCCGGTCCTGACCGATGAAAGCCATACCGGACACCTTCCCCTGGGCATCCCGCAGAGGCCAGTAGGCTGCAGTGTAGGTCCGCGCACTCACCTGACTGGTTCCGATATAAGGCTCGCCAGCCTCCACCTTGCCCAGGATGGCCGGGTTATCCAGCATCGTTCCCCCCAAACGGGCTCCGTCCTCTCCTCGCAAGGTGGTGGAAAGTCGGGTCCGCCCCTTGAAGATGGTGCATTCCAGGCCGGTGAGGCTGCGCAACTCATCGGTGAAAGCATGGGACTCCAGCCCTTCGGAACCGGCGAGAACCACACCAACGACCCTTCCGTTGCGCAGGACCGGTACCGCCGCCGTAAAAGCCATCTGCACCACCTGCCCGGTATCCGTCCCAATGGCGGGACGGCCCCGGAGGGCCTCCGCCACCGCAGGCTGCTGGACCAGGCTGTCCCCGCTGCGGTCCAGGTGGGCTCGGGCCAGAACGACCCCGCGACCATCGGTGAAGAGGAGGACCGGAATCCGGAGCTGCTCCCGGATCCAGCGCCCCTCCTTCTCCAACGCCCGGGTGTCGCGCCCCTCGATCCCCTGAAGTATCGCGGGCTCGGACGCGAGGAAGGCCGCCCCCTGTTCCAGGCCTCGCAGCCGCTGGTCGATCTGATGCTGGGTGATGATCATGGCTTGGCGGATCCGGTCCTGCTCCTGTCGCTCAAAGTGCGAGGAGAGCAAGAGGAAGGTGACACCCAAGATCGTCACCCCCAGCAGGGAGAGGGACCCGAAGGAGAGCCACTGGATCTTGTGCCGGATCATCATGGGAGAACCTCCATCCTTTTCCCGCCTGCCAGCAGGGATGCAGCGACGGCACGGCTGAGTTCGAGGGTATTGTAGGGTTTGCGCAAGAAGGCGCAGGCCCCGCTGGCCAGAAGGGAGCTCAGGTCATCGGGTTGGGAGAAGCCTGAAGCCAGGAGGACCGGGAGGTCCGGGTCGCTTTCCCGCAGCCTTTGGAAGCATTCCCGGCCCGCCATCCTGGGCATGATCATGTCGAGGATCACCATGCGGATCTCACGCCGGGCCTCGGCATGGACAGCCAGGGCCTCCTCACCATTACGGGCCACCAGCACCCGGTAGCCCAGCCCCTCAAGAATGGCCGTGGCGGCCCCACGGATGATCTCCTCATCGTCAACCAGCAGCAGGGTCCCCCTTCCCCGCACCGGCTCCTCTGCGGGCCTCTGGGTTCTCCCCTGGACCGTGGCGCAGGGCAGGTAGAGCCGGAAAAGGCTCCCCCTGCCCAGCTCGCTGGCAACCTCAATGGCGCCGTGGTGCTGCTTCACCGTCCCGTAGACGGCGGCCAGTCCGAGACCAGTCCCCTGCCCTGCGGGCTTGGTGGTGAAGTAGGGGTCGAAGATCCTGGCCAAGTGACCCGGGGCGATGCCAGTCCCGGTGTCTTCGACCTCCACCAGGAGGAAAGGCCCAGGCTGCAGGTCAAAGGGGCTGGCTTCACAATAGGCCTCTCCGAGGAGGACATTCCGGGTGCCCATCCGGATCAGCCCCCCCTCGGGCATGGCATGAGCGGCGTTGATCCCCAAGTTGAGAAGGGCATTCATGAGCATGGAGCCGTCCCCGATGACCTCCGCTCCCCCTGCCCCCGCATGGACCTGGATGGCGATCCCCTTGTCGAGGGTCCGCCTGAGCAGGGCGACGACGTTTTCCAGGGTGTCATGGACATCGACCGGCGTGGACTCCACCTTGCCCCGCCGGGCGAAGGCCAGCAGCTTGCTACTCAGCTCCCCCGCCCTGCGGCAGGCCGCCACAATCTTGTCCAGCTGCCTGACCTGGCGCTCCCGGGAAAGCTCCGTATCGCGGATGAACTCGGCCAGCCCCAGGATCCCCCCGAGCATGTTGTTGAAGTCGTGGGCCACGCCACCGGCAAGCTGTCCGACGGCATCCAGTCGCTGGGCATGGGCGAGGCTCTCTTGGAGTTGGCGGTAGTCGGTGACATCCACCACCACAGTCAGAGCACAGCGTTCTCCCCGGAACTCCAGAATCCGGGAGGCCACCAGTCCATGGCGCTCCAGCCCTGATGCCATTTTGCGGGAGACGGGGAACTCGCGGAGGGAACCCTTCTCCAGAAGCTGCTCCCGGATCACAGCAAAGGGGAAGAGCCCATTGCCTGCATCCGGCTCCAGGGAGGGGCGTCCAAGAAGCTCCCATGCGGGTTCATTTGCGACCCGCTCGAAGGCGGGGTTGACCATCTGATAGGCACCGTCCTCCAGGCGCTGAAGCGCCATGGGGAAGGGCGTGACCTCGAAGAGGGTCCGGAAGGTGCGCTCCTGCTCAAGGGCCTGCTCCCGGAGCCGGGTGTCCTCGGTGATATCACGGAAGATCACCACCGCCCCCACCGTTTCGCCGCCGGTGCCCCGGATCGGGGCGCAGGAGTCGGCGACAATGAGGCAGTGCCCGTCCCGTTGCTCGAGGCGGGCACTGCTGCGTTTGGTGGCCAGCCCAGTGGCCAAGGACCGCTTCACAGGAGAGTCCAAGGGCGTCCCAGTGCGGGGGTCGAAGAGCCTGAAGACACGATCCACCGGACTCCCCACCGCCTCCTCGCGGCTCTGCCCCGTCAGGATGGCCGCCTGGGGATTGATCTCCACGATGAGGCCCTCGCGGTCCGTCGTGATGAGGGCATCCCCGATGGCATCCAGGGTGACCCGCAGTTCCCGGCCGACTTCACCTATCATTGGGCGCTCCACTTGCAGCACCCGGGCCCGCTCCTGACAGCTCTGCAGGTCCCTGGCCAGGGACCTGGCCCGTCCCAGCAGCTTCAGCCCGGAATAGGCGAGCCAGACCAGCTGGATGAACAGGACGGCCACCAGGAGCGCCACCGCCCACTGGGGGGGCCGGGGCCAGACCACGCCAAGGACCAGAGCCACCAGGAGGACAAGGGGAACGCTCACCAAGAAGGCCAAGCCCTCATTCAAGGCTATGGGAGCCTCGTTGCCTGCTCTAGCCATGTGGCCGACTGCCTTTCAACCCCACCGAAGACGGACATCCCGGGGGCTGAGCCCAATCTGACAGACAAGCGGTCGCCAATCGCGATACCCATGTCGAATCACCAACCACGATGGTTGAACTGCAGACTCAGCCTTCTGGGCGGCGGGCCTAGCGCAGCTTCAAGGAGCTCAGGGCCAGCATGCAGCAGACGATGGCGGTGATCCAGAGACGGATGACCACCTTGGTCTCTTTGAGGCCGCCCAGCTCCAGGTGGTGGTGGAAGGGGGCCATGCGGAAGATGCGCTTGCCGCCGCGGAGCTTGTAGCTGCCCACCTGGAGGATGACGCTCACGGCCTCCCAGACGAAGACGCCGCCGGCGATGAAGAGCAGCAGTTCCTGCTTGGTCATGATGGCCACGGTCCCCAGGGCGCCTCCCAGCCCGAGGGAGCCGGTGTCGCCCATGAAGACCTCGGCGGGATGGGCGTTGAACCAGAGGAATCCGAGGGAGGCCCCGGCCATGGCACCCATGAAGACCGCCAGCTCGGAGGCCCCAGGCACGAAGGGCACCATGAGGTAGGCGGAGATCTTGAAGTGCCCTGCCACGTACGCCAGGATCGCAAAGGTCACCGCCACCACCAGGGTGCCCCCGATGGCCAGGCCGTCCAGGCCATCCGTGAGGTTCACGGCATTGCTGGTGCCCACCATGACCAGCCAGATCCAGGGCACCAGGAAGATGCTCACATTGGGCTGGAAGCGCTTGAAGAAGGGCACGGAGAGCTGGCTGGTGTTGCTGCCCCGGAGCCCGAAGTGGAGGATCAGGAAGGCCACCAGGAGGGAGATCACCGTCAGGAGCACCATCTTCTGGCGGCTGCTGAGACCCAGGTTCTGCTTCTTGAGGAGCTTCTGGGCATCGTCGAAGGCCCCCACGATGCCGAAGCCCAGGAGGGAGAGCAGGGCCACCCAGATCTGGCCATTGCCCAGCTCACACCAGAGGAGGGTCGAGATCAGGATGCTACCCAGGATCAGCACGCCCCCCATGGTGGGGGTGCCCGCCTTGACCTGGTGGTGCTGGGGCCCCTCCTCCCGGATGTGCTGGCCCATCTTGAGGCGCTTCAGGGTCTCGATCACCCAGGGTCCGATCACAAGGGAGATGACCATGGCGGTGGCCGCCGCCATGGCCGCCCGGAAGGTGACGTACTTGAAGACCGAGAAGCCGGGGAGGTGGTCGCGCAGGAGCGCGAGGAGCCATACGAGCATGCCGTTTATCCGAGAATGGTGGTTGCGTTCACAGGAGCGCCCAGGTGGGCCAGGAGCCAGGATACCGCACGCTCCGAGCGCCAGTACCGGCTCCCCTTGACCAGGACCCGGGCCCCAGCGGGGATGATCCCCAGCCCGGCGGGATCGTCCCGGAGAGGCTCGAAGTCGGGGAAGGCAGAGGCTCCGGGACCGAAGCCCGCGGCCAGCTCGGCGGCCTGGTCGCCATAGGCCCAGACCCTGCGGAGCCCCAGCCTGGCCAGCCCCTCGCCGGTCTCGCGGTGGAGCCGGGCCGACTCTGCGCCGAGCTCCCGCATGCACCCGAGGACAGCCACCGGCTCACCGCCCGGGAGCCCCAGGAGCGCCTCGGCACAGGCCAGAATGGAGGCCTGGCTGGCGTTGTAGCTCTCGTCCAGCAGCCAACCCTCGCCAGCCAGGCCGTGCAGTCGGCCACGCCCAGCCTCAGGCTGGACCCCGGCCATCCCGGCAGCCACTTCCTCCGCCGGGAAACCCGCCAGGAGGGCGAGAGAGGCTGCCAGGGCGGCATTGCGGACCTGGTGCTCCCCCCGGAGCTGCAGGGTGAGTTCCAGGGGACCTGTGGGGGTCCGCAGGTGGAAGGCCTCCCCCTGGAGCCCCAGGGAGCGGGTCCCCTCCCAGCCCCAGGCACAGCCCTCCCCCACCGCCACCGCGCGGGCCTGGCGGGCCCAGGGCTGGAGCGCGATCCAGCGCGCCCAGTCATCCTTGGCCAAGTGCACCCATATGCCCCCGGGCCGGAGCCCGGCCACGATCTCGCCCTTGGCCCGGGCGATGCCCTCCTGGCCGTCCACGAAGTTCTCAATGTGAGCTGTGCCCACGTTGGTGAGGGCCGCGAAGTCCAGGGGGGCGATCCGGGTCAGGAAGCTGATCTCCCCGGGGGCGCTCATGCCCATCTCCAGCACCGCTGCCCGCTCACCGGCAGGGAGGGAGGCCAGGGCCTCGGGCATGCCCAGGGCGTTGTTGCGGTTGCCCGGGGTCTTCCAGGCTCCCGTGCAGGCGGCGAGGAGTTCCTTGGTGCTGGTCTTGCCCACGGAGCCGGTGATCCCGAAGACCACGGCAGGCCGGCAGGCCTCGAGCCGGAGCCGGCCCCAGTCCTGCAGGGCCCGGGTGGTGTCCGTCACCACCAGCTGGGGCACGGGCAGATCCAGCTCGTGGTCCACCACCAGACCCGCCGCACCGGCAGCCACGGCCCTCGGCGCGAAGTCATGACCGTCCCGCTCGGCCCTCAGGGCCACGAAGCAGTCGCCAGGCCGGAGGGTCCGGGTGTCCAGGGACAGGGCCCCGGGGCGGACAGCACCCTCCCCCACGAGCCGGGCCCCCAGCCGGGAGGCGGCCTCCTCGAGCGTCCACAGCGATCCGTCCATCACATCCCCCCCATCCGGCTCCGGAGCTTGTCCTGCATGATCCCCAGGATGTCGGCGTCCACCCCGGCCATGCCCCGCCTCGCCAGGCGACCCAGGTTGGCCAGAGAGCTCTCCCCCGTCTCCCCGACGATGCCATCGGTCCCGGGGATGCCGATCCCGGCCAGGGCCAGGCTGGCGGCCCGGAAAGCCGCATCCACACCGGTCATGGTCTTGAGGGCGCAGCCGATCTTGGCCCCGTCGCAGACCATGCCGGCCAGGTTGCCCACCATGCTGCTGACGGCGAGACCCACCTGGCGTGTGTCTCCACCCTCCATGAGCACCAGCCCGCCCGCGATTCCAATGCCCCCGGCATTGGCGGCCCCGCAGACCGCCGAGAGGGTCCCCAGGTGGTGGGTGGTGGCCACGGTGAGCAGACAGCCCAGGGCCAGGGCTTCATCGATGCGCTCAGGGGCCATCCCCCGGGCGCGCCCGTGGAGCAGGAGGGGAACCGCGAGGGTGATCCCCTTGTTGCCGGAGCCCGCCAGGGACATCACCGGGAGGGACTCGCCGGACATGCGGGCATAGACCCCGGCGCTCACCAGGCGGGAGATGGAGGGCTCGCCGGTCTCACCCAGGGTGCGGATGTCCATGAGCCCCAGGCCGTGCCGGGCCATGGCCAGATTCATCTCCGCCCCCTCCCGGAGCCGCAGGCGATCGCCCGGCTCCTGCTCCAGAGCGAGGCGGCCCATGGCGGCCAGATCCAGGGCTGCGACCTGATCCCGGAATCCGGTCCCCTCAGCTCCGGCAGTCTTCCCAGAGCGGTCCAGGAGCACCCGGCCATCGGCCTCCAGGCGCACCAGGTTGGCGTGGCCCCCGGAGACCAGGGCCCGTCCGCTGCCGCTCTCCCGTACCACCAGGACATCAATCCAGAGCCCGTCCCGGGAGGCATCCACCTCCACCTGGATCCCCTTCCGCTCCATCAGAGCTCCGGCGGCGCTCAGGACGCCTTCCGTCACCCCCTCGAAGCAGCGCAGGCCCAGGGAGGGGTCCACGAGGTGGGCTCCGATGGCCAGGGCCCAGGTGAGCCCGGTGCGGCCACCCGCATTGGGGAGCCCCACGGCGAAGCAGTTCTTGTAGGTGCGGGGGTCACAGACCAGGTGAACCATCCGCACGGTCCCTGCCCCCTGGGTCGCGGCCTGGATCGAGGCCAGGGCAACGGCGGCCGGCTCGGTGCACCCCAGGGCGGGGACCCACTCGGCCTCAAGGACCTCACTCAATCGCATGGCGGCTCCGGGCTCGCAGAGGCCCTGCGCAGGCGATCTCGCACCGCCAGCCAGGCCTCGCCTTCAGGGGGTTCTTCAATGAAGATCCGGTCGAAGCCCTCTTCGTCCAGATCATGGAGAAAGGCATAGAGGACCGCCATGGCCTCCCGGGGGTCGGCGGGAAGGCGACGCCCCTCGAAGCACTCCGGAACCGGGGGCAGGCCGCCGAAACGCACCGCCACCACCTGCCCGGTGGCCTCCAGGGCCCGGAACATCAGCTCAGAGCGGGGCACCAGCTCCAGGCGCGCCCTGGGGGCGTAGTGGCGGGAGGACATCCCCGGAGCCGCCTGCTCCGCACCCTCGGCCACGGCCCCCTGCCACTGCTGGATGGGACCGGCAAGGGCCTCCAGTTCACTGGGAGCCAGGGGACCCGGCCTCAGCAGACGGAAGGGTCGCCTGCTGAGGTCCAGGATGGTCGACTCCAGCCCGGCGCTGGTGGGGCCACCGTCCAGGACCAGGTCCACCCGGTCCCCGAGGCCCTTCACCACATGCTCCGCCCGGCTGGGGGAGAGCCCCTGGCTGGGGTTGGCGCTGGGCGCTGCCAGCGGCCGCCCCGTGGCCCGCAGCAGGGCGAGGGCCACAGGATGGTCGGGGCAGCGCAGAGCCACACTGGGATTGCCCGCCCGGGTGATCTCCGGGACGCAGGGAGCCGCGGGCAGAATGAGGGTCAGAGGGCCGGGCCAGAAGCGCTCCGCCAGGGTCTGGGCCTCGGGGGGCCACTCGGCGGCCAGGGCACGGGCCTCAGCGATGCCCGGCACGTGGAGGATCAGGGGATTGTTGGACGGGCGCCCCTTGGCGCGGTAGATCCGGGCGACCGCCTCGGGATTCAGGCCGTCGGCACCCAGGCCATAGACCGTCTCCGTGGGGAAGGCCACCAGGCCACCCCTCTGGAGGATGCCAGCGGCCTCCTGGATGGCCGCGTCGTCGGCGCTCAGGCAGCGGCTCACGGGAGCCAGGGCCGGGGCACCGGCCGCCCGGAGAGGACGGCTTCCACCGCCGCCCGGTCACTGTAGGGATACTTGACCCCCAGGATCTCCTGGTAGGGTTCGTGGCCCTTCCCCGCCAGCAGAAGCAGATCCCCCGGGGCGCAGGCCGCCAGGGCGGCCTCCACGGCCTCGGCCCGGTCGGGGATGCAGTGGTAGCGCTCTTCATCCGCACGGATGGAGATGGACAGCCCAGCGGCCGCGTCCTCCAGGATGCCCTCCAGAGCCTCGCTCCGGCTGTTGTCGGCGGTATGCCAGATCACATCGGCGCCCCGGGCCACGGCAGCGGCCATGGGGGCCCGCTTGCTGCGGTCCCGGTCCCCACCGCAGCCGAAGAGGACATGCAGGCGCCCTCCTGGGGGCAGGAGGTCCCGTCCAGCAGCCAGGAGCTTGTCCAGGGCATCGGGGGTGTGGGCGTAGTCCACCATGACCCCGAAGGGCTGCCCCAGGTCCACCCGGTCCAGACGGCCGGGGGCCCCCCGGAGACCTGGGATGGCGGCCAACAGCGCATCTGGATCGAAACCCGCCTCCACACAGGCCGCGAAGGCACCCACCAGATTGTGGACATTGAAGCGCCCGAGGAGAGGACTCTGCAGCTCCCACTCCCCCCTGGGGGTGCTCAAGCGGAAACGGGTCCCGGTGGGGCTCAGCTCCAGCTCGGAGAACCGGTAGACAGCCTGATCCCCTCCACCGAAGGCGATCAGGCCTGGGCACTCGGCCAGGAGCCGCCGCCCGTAAGGGTCGTCGATGTTCACCAAGCCGGTGGCACACTGTTTGAAAAGCCTCGCCTTGGCCTGGAAATACGACTCGAGATCCCCATGGAAGTCCAAGTGGTCCTGCGTGAGGTTGGTGAAGAGCCCGACCCTGAAGCGGGCTCCGTGGACCCGACCGAGGCTGAGGGCGTGACTGGAGACCTCCACCGCCAGGGCCGCATCCCCGGCATCGGCTGCGCGGCGGAGCCAGCGGTAGAAAACCGGGCTCTCCGGCGAGGTGCGGGTGGCCTCCATCTCCTCCTGTCCGGCGGCGAGGAGCACCGTGCCGATCAGACCGCAACCCTTTCCCACCCCCTGCAGGAGCTGGCGGATCAGCATCGTGGTGGTGGTCTTGCCGTTGGTCCCGGTGACTCCGATGAGGGCGAGGCGGCGATCCGGCAGACCCTGGATCCGGCGGGCCAGGAGAGCCATCTGGGTCCTGGGCTCGTCCAGACGGGCAAAGGGGATGTCCGCGGTGAGCTCGGGGAGCCAGCGGTCGGAGAGGATGGCGGAGGCTCCCTGGCGGAGGGCCTGGGGAATGAACGCCGCCCCGTCGGAACTCTCCCCCTTGAGCGCAACAAAGGCGCAACCCGGCCCCACCTCGCGGCTGTCGCAGGACAGATCCCGCACATCAGCCTCAAGAGGGCCATGGAAGGGCAGCCTCAAGGTCTCGATCAGTTCTCGGAAGTTCATGGGGCCCTCAGCACCAACTGGACCGGTCGGCCCGGCACCAAGGCTTCCCCTGGAGCCGGGCTCTGCTCGGCCACGACGAAGACCCGGGAGGCGGCGGCCCCGGGACGCACCACCCGGGGACTCCCCCCGGCGAGCACGATGCGCTGAATGGCGCTCTTGAGAGCCAGATTACGCACATCAGGGACTTTGCCTACCTCGACATGCACCAGGGCCTCATCAGTCTCGCTGGTGGGCCAATCCCGGAGGGTCAGGCGGAGATCGGGGTTCTGCTCCTCGGCGCCGATGCTCCGGTAGCGCATGATCCCGTCCCCGATCTGCTTGAAGAGGGGGCCGGCGACCGTGCCACCGTAGCCTCCGCCTGCAGGGTCATCGAGCATGAAGAGCATGCCGTACTGGGGCTTGTCAGCAGGGAAGAACCCCATGAATGATGCATACCTGTGCCCGTGGGCATACTTGCCGTTGATGATCTTCCAGGCGGTGCCGGTCTTGCCGAAGGCCTCCACCCCACCATCCAGTTGGGCCTCTTTGGCGGTGCCATGGGTGATGACCCCCTTGAGGGCCTCCCGCATCATGGCGGCAGTCTCCTCGCTGATCACCTGACCGCGGACCATAGGCTTGTTCTCGCGCAGGAGGACCCCCTGGTCGTTGTAGATCTTCTGGACCAGATAGGGCTGCATCAACTTGCCGCCGTTGGCGATGGCACAACCCGCCACCAGAACCTGGAGGGGGCTCACCGAGAGTCCATAGCCATAGCACATGGTGGGCTGGGTGGTGCCCGACCAGCGGTCCGGAGCCAGAAGACGCCCGGAGGTCTCTCCAGGGAAGCCCAGGCCAGTGGGCTCACCGAACCCGAATTTCCTCAGATATTGGTAGTGCGTTGCAGGATTCACGCGGGTGCCGATCTTGGCGGCGCCGACATTGGAGCTGAGCCAGAGCACCTCCTCGAAGGTGAGGGCCCCGTTGTGGTGGGTGTCCGTGATGGTCAGGCCCCCGCCATAGTTCCAGCGCCCACCGCCGCAGTCCACCCGCTCTCCCAGGTGGACCTTGCGCTCCTCCAGCGCCATGGCCAGAGTGAAGATCTTCATGGTGGACCCGGGCTCGTAGCTGTCCTCCACGGGGTGGACCCTGCGCGCCTCGTTGCCCCGCTCCAGTTCCTGCTGGTATTCCTCCCGGTCAGCCGCGCTCCACTCGCTCTCGCTGCGGTTCATGAACTTGGGGGGAACGATGTGATTGGGGTCGAAGAAGGGGGTCCCCGCCATGGCCAGGATCTCGCCGGTGTTCGGGTCCATTACGACGGCATAGGCGGTCTTGGGCTTGTATTTGCGGGCCCCCTCCAGGAGGGCCTCCTCCACGAGGTGCTGGATCGTGGCATCGATGGTGAGCTGCAGGGTGGAGCCGTTCACGGGCACCTGGGCGAAGTTCTCCTCCAGGATCAGGAGTCGGCCCTTGGCATCCCGGGGGGCGATGAGCTCGCCGGGCTTGCCCGCCAGTTGGTCGTTGTAGGCCCGCTCGATGCCCAACTGACCGATCCCGTCGATGTTGGTGAAGCCGAGGATCTGGCAGGCCAGGCTGCCCCGGGGATAGCTCCGCTTGAACTCGGGGAGGAAGGCCACGCCCTCCAGCTTCAGGTCCTTGATGGCCGAAACCTTGGTGGGTCCGAGCTGCCGCTCGATCCAGACAAAGGGCCGCTTGCGCAGCAGCTTCTCCATGAGGGCGCGCTCACTCACCCCGAGGATGGGGGCCAGTTGATCCGCCACCTCCCGTGCCTTGTCCCGATCCGGTTCGCCCCAATAGCGCTCCTGCCCCTTGGTATTGCGGTAATCGGGATAGAAGGTCTGGGGGTTGCAGAAGAGGCTCTCCATGCGCATGGAGATGGCGAGCGAAACCCCCCGCCGGTCGCGGAGCTCACCCCGGATGGGAGGGATGGGGACCTCAACGTTGTGCTGCTGGGAGGCCCGGACCTGATAGCGGTGATGCTCCACCACCTGGAGCCAGAAGAGCCTCAGGAAGATGGCGAAGGCCCACACGAAGATGGGCCACATGATCCAGGGCAGCCGGGCCACCGCCTGGGCCTGGGCCTCAGGCCGCCCCAAAAGGTGGCGGGGCGTCCGGGCTCCGGAGCTGAGCAGTTTTCCAAGTGCCAAAACGAGACGACCTCGGCCCCAACGGGGGAATCCTTCATGGTAGCCACTCCCGCACCCACTTGCATCGGACAAGGCCAATCGGGATGGCCAATCCCGACAGAAACGGTAAACTTTGAAGTGCGAGGTCTCCCGTGCCCAAGGTTGTGAACATCGAGCCAACTCCCAATCCCGACGCCCTCAAGTTCGTCACGGATGCCCCGCTCCTGCGCCAGGGCATCCGTTCCTTCCGGGACTTCGCCAGCGCCATCGGCGACACCCTGGCCTCGGGCATCTTCGCCCAGGGCAAGGTCACCTCGGTCTTCTACATGGATCGCTTCGTCACCGTGAACAAGCACCCGGATGCGGACTGGAGCGATCTCATCGACCCCATCTGCGAGCGGATCGAAGACTTCAGCCCGGAGGAGGGCGAGCGGCGCTCCGCGCCTGCGGGCAGCACCGACGAGAAGCTGGCCCGCATCGAGGAGGTCATCGAGCGCCGCATCAAACCGGGGCTGGAGGGGGATGGCGGCGGACTCGAGATCCTCTCCTTCGATGGCACCCTGCTGGAGATCCAGTACCAGGGCGCCTGCGGCTCCTGCCCCAGCGCGGCCGGGGGGACCCTGGCTTTCATCGAGGGGGTGCTGCGGGATGAGGTGGATCCGGAGATCCGGGTGATGGCCTACTGAAGCAGGGCGCCCTCCGGCCCCCTGCTTCAGCAGAATCGAGAGCCCGTGATACCTGTTGGTGTCGGCTTGGAGCAGTCCGGCACCCGACGGGTCAGGATCGGCTCGTGAGGGCCCTTCCCGACGCCAGCAGCTCCTGGACCAGCAGAGCCGGATCGAAGCGCTGGGGCAGTTCCTTGTGGTAGCCCCGGACCCAATGCCTTCCGTTGACCAGGATGAAGGGGATGGCGCGCTTGCCGGTCTCCCCCTCCAGCTTCTCGGCGGCACCCTCCACCGACTCAATGTCCACGGGGGTGTAGGGGATGTCCTGGCCCTTGAACCAGCGGGACAGGCGGGTGCAGTCGGGGCACCAGGTGGCGGTGTAGACCTGGAGGTCGAGTCCGGAAAGGGCTTCGCGCGGGGTCATGGGTCCTCCCTGCCCCAGCCTGACAGCTTTCAGCAGGGCCGCCGAGACGGGAATACCAAAGGCCTTCTTGTCCGCCAATGGACGCCGATCCACGCCGATGGCGTTCCGGAGTGAGGTGACCCTGAGACGCGCTGGCGCGTCCACAGGGCACCTCCTCCCGGAACCTGCCCCCAGGCACCCCATCGGCGTCCATCCCCTTCATCCGCGGACAGAAACCGACTTTTTCTTCACAGGCTAGTGCGCCCCTTGCAGGTGCCACGGCTGGAGAGGACAAGCAGGAGGGCGATGGCATCCACGGCAATGAAGATGACGTAGGCCGCGGTCAGGGAGCCGAACTTCGCCATGGCGATGCCCATAATGGGGAAGCAGAGGGTCCGGACGATGATGGAGATGGGGATCACCAGACGGAAGGCCGCCCCGAAGTCATAGCGGCCGTAAACCGTGCTCACCATGGAGGTCAGCAGGTTCTTGATGCCCCCCAGGCCGATGCCCACGAAGAGGATCGTGATGAAGGTCATCACCTGGCTGCCGGACTGCGTGATGAGCAGCACCAGCGTCGCGATGTACATGGCCCCGTAGATCAGGCTGGCCTTCCGGGTGCCGAGCTTCTGGTCCAGCCAGCCCCAGACCAGTCCGCCGGGAATGGCGCAGACGGCGGCGATGGAGAGGAAGGCAATGGCCTTGGGCAGGGGGTAGCCCAGGCTGGTCAGACGGGGCACGAGCTGGACCACGATGCCCACCGTCACCAACCAGAGGGCACCCCAGCCGCAGGCGATCAGCCACATGTCGCGATCCTTCAGCAGGCGCTTGACCGTGAAGTCGCTCTGGTAGCTGTCCAGGTCCTCAATGGAGGCTCGGTCGGCCTTCGGATCATTGTCGGGATAGCATCCGATCTCCTCCGGGTTGTCCCGCACGAGAAGGTAGCCCACCAGTGCGGCCACGAGGAAGACCACCGCCCAGATGGTCGTGGAGCCGGTGATGCCGTAGCGGCCGAACATGTAGGCGATCAGCGGGACGAAGAGGGCTGAGGCCAGGGGAAAGCCAGCCGTGGCGATAGCCAGGGCCATGCCTTTCTTCCGGGGGAACCAGTTGTTCATCAAGGTCCCGGGAGCGATGAAACCGAATCCCGCCATGAAGAAGTTCATCACCATGTAGGCCACCGCGAACTCCCAGAGGTGGGAGATCCGCCCGAACCAGAGGAGGGAGGCCGCCGAGGCCACCAGGGTCAGGGTGATGACGAATCGGGGTCCCTTCTTGATGACGAGCTGCCCGAAGAAGCCACAGCCCACCACGCTCATGATGCCCCCCGGGGCCACCAGGGTCAGGAGCTTGGCCACCTCCCAGCCGTTCCGCGAGGCGAAGGCCGGCGTGAAGATGTTGATCCCGTCGGCGCACCAGCCCGCCATGGCGAAGTACATGAAGACCGAGAAGAGGATCATCCGCCAACCAGCGGCACCGAAGCCGCGGCGTCCCGAATCGGAGCCATCTGAGAGTAAAGCCTCGCCTTGAGACATAGAAGTCTCCCATGACAAAAGATTTCGCGTTTTAGTCCAGCGACTAACACTAATCCAGATCCCGGCCTCCCTGCAATAGGCATTACCTTCCCAAGCAATCAAAATCTTCAATCACCATCATCGCCCCCTCAAAGAAAACAGGGCCGCCCGTGGGCGGCCCGCAAGGTGGAACGACCGGTGTTCAGTGCGTCTTGCCTTTGCAGGTGCCCCGGGTGAGGGAGATCAGGATCAAGGCGATCACATCGACCACGATGAACATGGCGTAGGCTCCCGAAAGGCTCTTGAAGGCCAGGAGGGCGATCCCCATGATCGGGAAGCACAGGGTGCGGACAATCAGGGAGATGGGCACCACCAAGCGGTAGGCGGCGCCGAAATCAAAGCGGCCGTATACGGTGCTCACCATGGAGGTCAGCAGGTTCTTGATCCCGCCGAGGCCGATGCCCACGAACACCACGGTCACAAAGGTCGCCGCCATGCTCCGGGTCTGGAAGATGAGCATGAACAGGGTGAGGATGTAGAGGACCCCGTACACGAAGCTGGCGACCTTGGTGCTGAAGCGCTGGTCCAGCCAGCCCCAGAGCAGGCCACCGGGAATGGCACAGACCGCGGCCGTGGACAGGAAGGCGATGGCCCGGGCCTGGGTGTAGCCGAGGCTCATCAGACGGGGCACGAGCTGCACCACGATGCCCATGGTGACCAGCCAGAGGCAGCCCCAACCGAAGGAGATGAGCCACATGTCGCGGTCCTTGAGAAGGCGCTTCACCGTAAAGGGGCTCTTGTAGTTCTCCAGCTCGTCCAGGCTGGCCCGGTCCTCGCTGGGATCGTTGTCGGGATAGTGCCCGATCTGCTCAGGGTTGTCCTTCACGATCACGAAGCCCAGGGCCGCAGCCAGCAGGAAGATGACGCCCCAGGTGGCCGTCGCCGGAGCAATGCCCATGCGGTTGAACATGAGGGCGATCAGAGGCACGAAGAGGGCCGTCGCCAGGGGGAAGCCCGAGGTGGCGATGGCCAGGGCCATGCCCTTCTTCCGGGGGAACCAGTTGTTCATCAGGGTGCCCGGCGCAATGAAGCCGAAACCCGATGCGAAGAAGTTGATCACCATGAAGGAGACCGTGAACTCCCACAGGCTTGTGATGCGACCGAACCAGAGCACGGCACCTGCCATGCAGACCAGGGACAGGGTCAACACGAAGCGGGGCCCTTTCTTGACGACCACCTCCCCGAAGAAGCCTGCGCCCACCACCCCCATCAGCCCACCGGGGGCCACCAGAGAGAGCAGCTTGGCCACATCCCAGCCGTTCCTCCCGGCAAAGGCGGAGGTGAAGATGTTGAGGCCATCCGCCACCCAGCCGGCATAGGCGAAGTACATCAGCAGAGAGAACAGGATCATGACCCAGCCGTAGGAGCCGAAGCCAGTACGCTCCCTGGCCGGAGCCGCTGCTGTCATTTCGGAACTCATATGCGCTCCTTTTTTTAATTATTATTTAATATAATCTTCAAGCCTGTCAACGATGGGCGAGTTCTCTGCGTAGACGCCCGGCAGGATGGCAGCGAGGTTGTGATATTCCTTGGGGCAGTGGGTGGAGAGGGCCTTGGCCAGGGCTTCCGCCAATCCCGCGGGCATCTTGTCCGCCACACGCACGGGCTTGCCGTCGGCCATGTAGTGACCGATCCAGAAGCGGCTGCGGAGTTCGATCCCACCCTCAATCCCCCGGGCCACATGGGAGAAGCAGCCGATGGGGGTCTCGCCGTGGAGACCGATGTTGGCGCTGATGGCCCCGGTGGCGCCCTTCTCGAAGGCCGCGACGCTGTATCCGAAGGACTCCGGGGACATGAAGGAGATGTCCAGGAGCATGGGGCCGGTGCCCACATCCTCCAGCACGATGTCCGTGGTGTTCCAGCCCCGCTCCCGGATGGAGAGGTTCGGGTCCAGGCGCCGCCGGATGGTTTCGGGGCTGACCCGGACATCGTAGTGATCGTCGGCATCCCAGATGGCGTAGCGGAAGCCCTGGAGCCCATGCCAGTAGAACCACCACTCCAGCATGTCGGTGGTGACCCCGGGCATCTTGGTCAGCCCTGCGATGAAGGAGCTGCCATCGGGCATCAGGGCATAGCCCCGCTCCACCGGCAGATAGCCGGGCTTGAGAAGCTGGTCACGCTCAGTGACGGGCAGGGCAATGGCCGGGTCCAGGGGGCTCTTGGCGACTTCGGCATAGACCTCGGCCGGGGCCGGGGTGATGGGCCGATCAAACCAGTGGGCGTAGGGCTGGGCCTTGTCGGAGTCAGTGAGTTCTCTGCGCATCATGCATCCTTTCTGCAGGAGGTCCGGACAGAGGGAACCCAGGCCGCCTGATGGCAGGGACCCCGTTCAGCCGAACCCGTGGTGATGCACCTTGTAATTCAGGAAGTGTGCCAAAGAGGAATTTCACACTAAGCCCTCTCCATGGAGGATGTCGGACATCCCCATTCATTTTCCAAATCAGGACATGTCCATTTTCAGAACAGATGTAAACTGAACATGTTCATTTCTGAGAGAGGTCCCATGCACCTGGAGATGACCCCCGAAGCCCTCCGGACCCGGGGTGGGGTTCTGGACCAGTTCCTGGACACCGCCTTCGACTCCGCCGTGGTGCTGGATGCCCAGGGCACCATCCTCCACAACACCCACGGGTCTGCGGATCTCGTCCAGAGGCCCCAGGCCGCTGTGGTGGGGCGGCACATCAGCTTCCTGGACACCGCCAGCCCCTTCGGCCAGGTCCTGGCCACCGGGAAGGGGGTCCGGGGGCTGCTGGTGGTGATCCAGGGGAGGAAGTGCCTGACGGACATCCACCCGGTCCTCTGGCAGGGGAAGGTGGTGGGCGCCATCGGTGTGCTGCACTTCCGCAGCATGGCCAGCCTGAAGAAGATCATCGCCAGCCTCAACGAGGGGCATGGCGCCGAAAGCCAGGACATCTACAGCGCCGTGGCCCGCATCGACTCGAACTACACCTTCGGGGATTTCATCGGGGGGAGCGCCGTCACCCGGAAGCTGCTCGACCACTGCCGCCGGGTCGCCTTGAAGCAGATCCACCCGGTCCTGATCCTGGGAGAGACGGGCACCGGCAAGGAGATCCTGGCCAGCGCCTTCCATTCCGAGCTCCTGGGGGGCACCTTCAGCCCCTTCGTGAAGATCAACTGCACCGCCATCCCCAACGACCTCCTGGAGTCCGAGCTCTTCGGGCATGAGAAGGGGGCCTTCACGGGAGCCGTGGCCGCCAAGAAGGGCAAGTTCGAGCTGGCCTCCGGCGGCTCCATCCTCCTCGACGAAATCGGCGACATGGACCTCCGCCTCCAGAGCAAGCTGCTGCGGGTCCTGGAGGAAGGGGAGTACGAACGCCTGGGGGGCACCCGCCTGCTTCCCCTCAATGCCCGCATCATCGCCTCCACCAACCAGGAACTGAAGGAGAGCTGCCGCAGCGGAAAGTTCAGGCCCGATCTCTACTACCGCCTGAGCAACGCAGAGATCCGCATCCCACCCCTCCGGGAGCGCCGGGAGGACATCCCCGCCCTGGTGGAACACCTCGCCAGGCGGGCGCAGTTCCAGCTCACCCTGTCTCCGGGAGCCCTGCAGACCCTCATGAGCTACGACTGGCCCGGCAACGTGCGGGAGCTCCGCAATGTGCTCAACTGGCTGAGCGCCCTCGACACCGATGGGGAGATCACCGCCGGGGATGTGCAGCAGGTCATGGCGGATCGCCTGGAGGGGAGCCTGCCTGCCCCCCAGGCATCAAGCCCCCTGGAAGAGGCTGAGCGGAGCGCCCTGCTGAAGGCCCTGGAGCAGGAGGGGGGCAACCTGGCCCGGGCCGCCCGCCAACTGGGCGTCAGCCGGACCACGCTCTACAGCAAGCTGCGCCGCCATGGCATCCAGGTCCGGAAAACTTCCGCATGATGGTGGCGCCGCTCCGGCATCGACCGAACTTGGGGAAGAGTGATCCCCCGCCATGAGCCGCGCACCGCAACCGGAGAGAAAACCCAGGGCCCGGACCAACCACGCGCACCCGGACCACCTCGGTGCCCTGGGGAACCTGGTCGAGCAGGCCTTCCCGGACCCGGGAGCCCTCTTCTGCCATGGTCTCGACCTCCTGGTACGGCAGTTGAATGCGGACAGGGCGGTCATGAGCCGGGTGGGAGATCTGGGCTTCGAAGCCTTCTGGTGGGCCACGGCGGACGGCCAGGCCCCCGACCCCAGCATCCACGATGTGAAGGACGGCTTCTGCCCCCTGGTCCTGGAGAACCCAACCCGCACCCTGGTGATCCGCGACGCCTCCCGGGACCCTCGCTGGAAGGAGCACAGCGGCTGGCGGAAGCTGGGCATCCGCTCCTACATCGGGGCCCCCCTGCGCCAGGGCAACCTCGTCATCGGGACCCTCAGCGTCCAGAGCTTCCATCGCAGCCCCTTCACCCGGGCGGCCGTGGGCATGGTCAACGCCATGGCGGATCTCTTCGGCAAGACCCTGGAGGTGGAGGCCCTCAAGCACGAGCTGCGGATGACCCGGGACGCCCTGGATCTCACCACGGCGGTGGTGGAGGACAGCGCCCTGGAGTGCAGGGGGACCGGACTCCCCAACCTGCGCTACCTGGACATCTGGCTCAAGGCCAATCTCTATCTGGCCCGCCGCCGGGGGGAGAGCATGTCCGTGGTGCGCTGGGACCTCACCCTCACCCGGGAGACGCGGAAAAAGCTCCGGGAGGTGGCCGAGGCCCTGCGGGGCGAAGACCTCCTGGTGGACATGGGGCACGACCGCTTTCTCCTGCTCCTCCCCAGGACCCCGCAAGCCGGAGCTTCGATCCTGCTGGAACGGATCCGGGAGCGGATCGGCCGGGTCCCCATGGGGGCCACCCTCTGGGACCCCGGGCGGGACCCCGACCGGGATGACCTCACAGCCGGCAGAGCCCTCCACCGGGCCCAGGAGGCCCTGCGGAAGGCTTCGGGCCCGCCGGAGGTGTGGCTCCTGGGCGGGGACTCAGCGACCGAGTAGCTCCTGCACCAGGGCCGGCACGGTCTGGGTGGCCGGACCGGTCCGGTGCTCTGGGAAGGCCCGGGAGACCTGGGAGGGCTCCAGGTTCACCTCGATGCGGCGGGCCCGGGAGGGCACCATCCCCACGAAGCCCGCAGCGGGGTAGACATTGCCCGAGGTGCCGATGGCCATGAAGAGATCACAGGTGGAGAGGGCCTCGCCGATCCGCTCCATATGGAGGGGCATCTCTCCGAACCAGACGATGTGGGGCCTCATCTCCCCCAGAGAGCCGCAACTGGGACAGGCGGCCACGGGGTGCAAGTCCTGCTCCCAGTGGAAGACCCCCCGACAGCGCTGGCAGCGCACTTTGTAGAGCTCGCCATGCATGTGGAGAAGCTTGCGGTTCCCCGCCCGGTCATGGAGGTCATCCACATTCTGGGTCACCAGGAGGAAGTCCCCCTGCCAGTGGCGCTCCAGCTCCGCCAGGGCTTCATGGGCGGCGTTGGGGGTCACCTCCCTCAGCTGGCGGCGCCGATCATTGTAGAAGCGCTGGACCAGCCCGGGATCCCGCTCGAAGCCCTCGGGGGTGGCCACATCCTCCACCCGGTGCTCCTCCCACAGCCCATCGGAGGCCCGGAAGGTCCGGAGACCGCTCTCGGCGCTGATGCCAGCGCCGGTGAGGATGACCAGGGAGGGCGCAGATGTGTTCATCAGAGTCCCAGTCGGTCCAGCTTGTCGGGGCGATCGCGCCAGCCCTCGTCCACCTTGATGTGAAGGTCCAGACGCACCGGGCGCTGGAGCAGCTTCTTCAGCTCGCGCTGGGCACTCTGGCGGATATCCCGGATCATCTCGCCGCCCGAGCCCAGGAGGATCTTGCGGTGTCCGGCCCGCTCCACCAGGATCTCGACTTCGAGATAGAGCCCCTCGGGGTCCAGATCCTCGGGATAGTCGTCGTGCCCGGCCTCAATCCAACGGCTGATGAGCACTGCCACCCCGTGGGGGACCTCCTCACGGGTCTTGCGCAGCACCTTCTCCCGGATGAACTCGGCAGCCATGGCCCGTTCCGTCTGGTCCGTGAAGGTTTCTTCGTCGTACTGCCACTCACCCTCGGGGGCGTCCCGTTCCAGGAGGGCCCAGAGGGGCTCCAGGTTCTGGCCCAGCTTGGCGCCCACCGGCACGATCTCCCGGAACTCCAAGAGGTCCTTGTAGGCCACGATCTTCTCCAGCAGACGCCCCTTGGAGAGCAGGTCCACCTTGTTGAGGATGAGGTAGACGGGTTGACGGGAGCCCTTCAGGCGCTTCGCCAACTCCTGCTCCCCGGGCCCGAGGAAGCCGTCGGCATCCACGACCCAGAGGATCAGATCCGCCTCGGTGAGCACCATGTCCACGTGCTCCAGCATCCGGAAGTTGAGGGCATGCTGGGCCTTGTGGACACCCGGGGTATCCAGGAAGGCCAGCTGCGTCTCGCCCCGCTGGACCACGCCCAGGATGCGGCCCCGGGTGGTCTGGGGCATCTGGCTCACCGCCGCGAGCTTCTCACCCACGAGGGCGTTGAGCAGGGTGGACTTGCCCGCATTGGGCAGACCCACGAGGGCGATGTTGGCGAAGCGGCGGGTTCCGGTCATGGGTCTCCTTGGATTCCGGTCAGGGGAGGGATTATCTCACGCATGGGCGCAGACAGACGCGGAGCCGGGGAAAATTCCCGGCTCCGGACAGTGGGGGGGTGGCGCTCAGCCGCGGTGGATACCGCGCTCCGCCTCCCGGATGAACCGGACCAGGTAGGCCACCTCCGGCACCTGGGTGGCTCCCTCCTCGTCCAGCATCTGCAGGGCGTCCTCCAGCCGAAGCTGCTTGCGGAAGAGCACCCGGTGGGCATGGGAGAGGGCCTCGATGGTCTCCTGGCTGAAACCCTTGCGCTGGAGCCCCAGGGAGTTGACCCCATAGCTCTTCACCTCACGGGTGCCCACGGTCTTCATGTAGGGCAGTACGTCCATGGTGAGCACGGTGTATGCCCCGGTGAAGGCATGGTCGCCCATGCGGCAGAACTGGTGAATGGCAGAGTAGGCGCCCAGGATGCAACCGTCGCCCATGGTGACGTGACCGGCCAGACTGCTGACCTGGGCCAGGATGCAGCCGCTCCCCACCTGGCAGTCGTGGGCGATGTGAGCGCCCACCTGCAGCAGGTTGTCGCTGCCCACGCGGGTGATCCCACCGCCATCCTCGGTGCCCCGGTGGATGGTGGCATTCTCCCGGATGGTGTTCCGATCCCCCACCACCAGGCGGGTGGGGCCGCCCCGGTACTTCAGGTCCTGGGGCTCCATGCCCACCGCGCAGTGCGGGTAGAGCACATTGTCCTCACCGATCTCAGTGTGGGGACCCACGATGACATGGCTGCGGAGCCGGGTGCCCCTGCCGATCCGGGTGTCCCCTTCGACCACACAGAAGGGGCCGATCACGACCCCGTCGGCAAGCTCCGCCTGGGGGCTGACAACCGAGGAGGGGTGGATCTCGATGCCCATCAGGCCTTCTCCTCGGGGGCGTCCATGAGCATGCACATGAAGTCGGCCTCGGCGGCCTTCTGGCCATCCACGAAGGCCTCACCGCGCATCTTGCCGATCTTGCCCTTGAAGTTGACGACCTTGAGCTCCATCACCAGCTGATCGCCGGGGACCACCGGGCGGCGGAACTTCACGTTGTCGATGGACATGAAATAGATCACCTTCTTGTGGCGATCGGGGATGTCGCGCATGAGCAGGCAGCCGCCGGTCTGCCCCATGGCCTCCACGATGAGGACGCCGGGAAAGACGGGCTGCTTGGGGAAGTGGCCCTGGAAGACATGCTCGCCGATGGAGATGTTCTTGATGCCGCGGATCCACTGGCCGGGTTCGTAGTCGAGGATGCGGTCCACCAGCAGGATCGGAAAGCGATGGGGCAGCAGCTCCATGATGCCCAGGAGGTCGATGGTACGCGGCTGGCGGTCAGGGGTCTCAGTCATGGGGATCTCCAGGGGGCTATTCTCGCATAGCCTCCCCGGAAGCGGGACCTGCCCTCTTCACCCCAGTCTTTCCAGGAACTTGCGGGCAGCCTCCCGAACCTGGTCCACCGTGAGAGGGAATCCCCCCTCGGGAAAGGCCTGATCCCCGTGGGTGTTGTGATAGCTGGCGAAGGCCACCAGTTCGGCCGCCAGCTCCGGATCCACCTCCACCAGCTGCTGGTATTCCCTGGCCAGACCCAGGGCATTGTGGCTGCTGGGCATGGCTCCAGCGAGATCGAGGCGCCCGTGGAGAAGGGACTCCAGTCCGGTGAGCACGGTCTGATAGAGGAGTTCGGGCCCGAACTTACCGGGTCCCTTGGGGTGACCCACCCTCTGCAGGTACTTGGCCCCATCGGCGATGCGCTGGGCTGGGGTCTTCTCTTCGGGTTCCTCGAACACATGCTCCTCCATGGCATCTAGGATGTCCCGGGAGCCAAGGCATTCCCAACTCTTTTAATTACAATTATTCAGACGCGACGGACGGTCCTCTCGAACACCCGGGCCTGGATGAAGAGATCCAGGAGATCAGGGTCCAGGTGCCCAGCTCCAGCGTCCATCTGGAGGATGGCGAGGCTCCGCTCCAGAGGCACCGCCGCCTTGTAAGGCCTGTCCTGGGCCGTGAGGGCGTCGAAGACATCGGCGATGGCCATGGCCCTGCTCTGGAGGGGGATCTCGGCGGCCTCGATGCGCCGGGGGTAACCCCGCCCATTCAGGCGCTCATGGTGGGCGTAGGCGATCTCGGGCACGCCCTCCAGGTCCCGGGTCCAGGGGATCTGCTGCAGGAAGCGGTAGGTGTGGGTCACATGGCTCTCGATCTCGAGGCGCTCCTCCTCCGAGAGGCTCCCCTTGGGAATGGCGAGGCAGGACAGGTCGTCGGAAAGGAACACCGGCTCCACGGCCCCGTTCCAGTGGGTGTAGCGCAGCCCATCCAGCCTGGAGAGCCCTGCATGGGCCCCCTGGCTGAGGAGGGCCGGTTCGTTGGCCTGGAGGACCAGGGCCACCAGGCGATCCGTCTCATCCTGGAGCTCGCGCTGAAGCTCGCCCCAGAGTGCCGCACGGAAAGGGTGCCCCTGGGCCCACTGCTCCCGCAGAAGCTCCAGCAGCCGTTCCTCCTGTCGCTGGCGGAGCCGCTGGAGAATCACTTCCAGGCGGCCCGGAGCCAGCTTCTTGGACTTGACCAGGACCTCCTCCCGCACCCCGACCTTGCCGAAGTCGTGGAGCAGGCTGGCATAGCGCAGCTCCCGGATCTGGCGGTCGGAGAAGGAGACCCTGGAGAAGGGGCCGTCCGTGGCGGAGGTGATGGCCTCGGCCAGACCGACCGTCAGGTCGGCGACCCGTCCGGAGTGGCCACTGGTGACCGGGTCCCGCTGCTCGATGGCCAGCACGGAGGCGTTCACGAAGCCCTCGAAGAGCCGCTCGATCTCCTCCCGGAGCCTGGCATTCCTGACCGCGACCCCCGCCTGCCCCGCCAGACTCTGGGCCAGGCGGACATGGGTGTCCTCGAAGGGCACCACCTGCACCCCACCCCCCTCATCCTCCCGGCGGTTGATCAGCTGGAGCACCCCCAGCACCTCGCCACCATGGTCACGGAGGGGCACCGCCAGCATGGACTGGGTCCGATAGCCCGTCTGGCGGTCGAAGCTGTCGTTGAAGCGATAGGGTGCACTCTCCGGGAGCCGCTGGACATCGGGGATGTTGAGGATCCCGCCCGTGGAGGCCACAAAGCCTGCCATGGACTCAGGCGAGATGGGCATCCGGACCCGGTGGAAGGGCAGCGCGGTGCTGGAGTTCTGGGTGTGGGCGAAGAGCAGCTCCCCTGCCCCGCCCTGGCCTTCCACCACAAGGTAGAGGGAGCCGCCTTCGGCATCCAGGAGGCGCCTGGCCTGGGAGAGGATCAGGTCAAGCAGGCGATCCAGGACCTGCTCCGAAGCCAGGGCGCGGCCGATCTCGTGGAGCCGTTCCATGTCCCGCTGATCCCTAAGCCGCTGGTGGCCGGCCTCGATGAGGGCCAGGGCACCCTCTTCCCCGGGCCAGGCTCCACACTGCGCCAGGTAACCCTCCCCGGGCAGACCGACTACAACGTCGGCAGGCGCCTCGGCCACCCACTGCAGGATCCGACCCAGCTCGCGCCCCAAGCGGCCCTCAAGGCTGCTACGGTGCTGAAGGGGGATGGCGACAGTGAGACGCATGGGCAGACCAAAGAGCGCAGTGCAGGGGAAGGCCAAGACAGTCTACCGGACGCCCGTCCAGGATGTGGTGCATTGCCGCGTGAAAATCGAACGGCTGGCCTGGGGCGGCAAGGGGCTGGCCCGCGCCGAGGACGGTCGCCTGATCATCCTCGAAGCCCCCCTCGCCCTCTTCCCCGGAGAGGAAGTGGAGGCCGAGATCCGCTGGAAGGCCCGCCACGGCGAGGGCCGCGTGACCGGCTGGGTCCGCCCCTCTCCCCAGCGAGTGGCCCCCGAATGCCCCGTCGCCGAGAGCTGCGGAGGCTGCTCCCTATGGGGGGCTGGCGGGGCGACCTCAGACCTCAAGCAGGAGATGGTGGCCGACCTCTTCCGCCGCCAGCTGCCCGAGTCCACGGTGTGGCGCTGGATCCCCGCCCCTGCCTGGGTCAGGCGGCACCGAATCCAGCTCCACTGGGACGGCTCAGCCCTGGGTTTCCATGCCCGCAGGAGCCATCGCCTGGTGCCCGTAAAGGCCTGCCCCGCTGCCGCGGAGTCTCTGAACCGGGCCATGCCCCGCCTGGAGGATGCCCTCAACGGACGGATCCTGCCCACCCGCCCCCAGCGCTGGGAGCTGGCCACCGGCTCGCCTGCCGACCAGGTCTGGGCCACGGATGAAAAGGGCCGGTCCTGGCAGCTCGAGCCGGATGGTTGGCACCCGGCCCAGACAGCCGTGCGCCACAGCCACGGAGAACAGCGATGGAGCCATGCCCCGGGGGGATTCTTCCAGGTCTGCGCCCCCTGGGCCATGGAGGCCTTCAGCCAGCTCCTGGAGGACTGGGACCTGAGCGGTGGCACCCTCTTCGACCTCTATGGCGGCGTGGGACTCTTCTCCGGACTCCTGGGAAGCCGTTTCACGCATCGGGTGCTCGTGGAGTCCGCGGAGGAGGCCGTGGTCTGGGCCCGACGCAACCTGGAGGGTCTGGGACTCCCGGCTGAGTGCCTGGCCCAGGATGTGGCCGAGTGGCTCCCTGAGGGATTGGGTGCCCCCGGAGACCTCATCGTGGTGGACCCCCCCCGGGCTGGACTGGCCCCGGAGGTGGCGGAGCGCCTCGTGGGAGCCGGGGCCAGCAGGCTGATCCTGGTGGGCTGCGACGGGGCCGCCTTCTGCCGGGATGTACTCCGGCTGGGCCACAGCTGGCAACTGGAGGCACTGGCCGCTGCCGACCTCTTCCCCAGGACCGATGAGGTCGAGTGCCTGGCCCTCTTCCGGCGGAGGGCCTGAGGGCCTTCCTGCAAAGGGGGGACCGCCCGGTCGCTACGCGCCCTCTGCGTCCCCCCTTTGACCCCCATGCGGTGTCATGGCGGAGCCACGACACCGCATCTCAGAAGCGGATGCCGCCGTATACGCTGACCTCGAAGTTGGGGCTGAGACGCTTGAGGACATCCTCATCACTCGATCCGCTGTCAGCACTCTTGTTGGTCACCGGCACCGCCACCTCAAGGCCGAAGACCGGCTGAACCAGGGGAAGAGGCATGCTGTAGCCCACCCGTCCGGTGAACCAGGGCCGGACCTGGGTGGTGTTGTCGATCCCTGCGGCCTTGAGACGTTCGGCCCGGACCTCCGCCCCGGCGCCCAGGACCACCCCCATGCGCCACTGGGCCTGAAGCCCCAGGCTGTAGCCGGTGTTCTTCAGCTCTCCGTCCTTGACCCCGCCCTGCTTGATATCAGCCGTGCTCTGGGCGTGGTAGCCCGCCTGCAACTGCAACTGGGCCGGCCCCAGGCCCAGGATGTCCCGGCCGTAACGCAGGGTCAGGGCCACAGGCTGATCCACGGACAGGTCCAGGGCCGGGAAGTCCCGGGTGAGCTGCCTGGAGACCAACAGGTTGAGTTCATTGTCACTGGCTGAGAGGCCCGTGGCGGCAAACACTAGGAGAGCGGGCAGCGCACAGTTCATGACCCATTCCTCCATCCAGAGGGATGCTGATGACCCAATATAGGGCCCACCCTCGATCCCGCCCGCAAAAAAACCGGGGTCCAGGACCCCGGTTTTCCACTCAGATCGAGCGCCTTAGAAACGCAGACCGCCGTATACACCAATCTCGAAGTTGGGGGCCAGGGCCTTGACCTGATCCTCCAGGCTGGCACCATCCCCGGCACTTGCGCGCCTCAGGGGGACCGCCACTTCCAGACCGATGACGGGCTGCACCAGAGGGGTGGGGAAGCTCATGCCGACGCGTCCGGTGACCCAGGGGCGCACCAGGGTGGTGCTGGTTCCGGTGGGGTCAGCCTTCAGACGCTCGGCCCGGAGTTCGGCTCCAGCACCGATGACCATGCCAAGACGCCACTGGGCCTGGAGCCCCAGGCTGAGCCCGGTGTCCTTGATCTGCCCGAAGCTGCCCCCCTGGCTGTCGACCGTCGACTGCCGGCGATAGGCCGCCTGCAGCTGGAGCTGGGCGGGGCCGAGTCCGATGAGGTCGTGGCCGTACCGGACGCCCACCGAGACAGGCTCATCCACCTTGACCTTGTCACTGGAGATGGTGATGTTCGGGGTCAGCTGCTTGTCGATCATGAGATTGAGCTCGTGATCGCTGGCGGAAAGGGTGGCGGCGGACACCAGGGCGAGACTGATCAGGGCGAGACGCATGGGGCACTCCGAAGACTTCTGAATCAGCCTACCAAAGGGACCTATAAGAGACGAGTGGAAAGGAGCACCACCGCCGAGGGCTTCCCACCACCGCTGAAGTGCGACAATGGAAGCATGACCGGTTTCCGCAAGTCCCCCTTCCGCGTCTCCATCATCGAGTATCTCAACGCCGCCCCCCTGAACTTCGGGTTCAAGCAGGGTCTGGGTGGCGAGCTCTTCGAGCTCCGGTACCAGGTCCCCTCGGTCTGTGCCGACCAGCTGCGCTCGGGCGAGGTGGACGCCGCCCTCATCAGCTCCATCGAGTATCTGCGCATTCCCGGCCTCCGGGTGGTGCCCGGGCTCTGCATCGCCTCTCCCAAGAGGGTCCGGAGCGTCCTCCTCATGTCCAAGGTTCCCGTGGAGCAGATCCGCACCCTGGCCCTGGACACCTCCTCCCGCAGTTCCGTGGCTCTGGTGCGTATCCTGCTCCGTGGACGTCATGGCATGGAGCCCAAAGTGGTGGACATGGCCCCCGACCTCCCGGCCATGATGGAGGCCTGCGATGCGGCGGTGATGATCGGTGATGCGGCCATGAAGGCCGACAAGCAGGGCCTCCTGGTCATGGACCTGGCTGAGGAGTGGCACGCCTGGACCGGGCTCCCCTTCGTGTTCGCCCTCTGGACCGTCCGGCAGGGGGCTCCCGAGCTGCCCGGTCCCGGGGGAGTGGGCCCCTACTTCCACCGCAGCCTGGAGATGGGACGAGCGAATCTGGACACCCTGGTGGAGGAGGCCCGACGCTCCGTGGGGTGGACCGCAGGGGAACTCCGGGAGTATTTCACCGAGAACATCAGCTACAGCCTGGGCATGAGGGAGCGGGAGGGCCTGGCTCTCTTCTATGAAAAGGCTGTCCAGCTCGGCTTCGCGCCCGGGAACCGCTCCCTCTGCCTCCTCTGAGCAGCCTCCATGGCTTGTTCCGTGGGCCCTTTCCGATCTACCATGCCCTGAGACCTCACAGACTGGAACCCGGCAATGAGCAAACTTCTTGCAATCACAACTTTATCTGCCGTAACCGCCTTGGCGGCCCCCCCTGCCCCCAACTCCGCCAAGACCCGGGTCACCTGGACTGAAGAGATGACCAATGCCAGCCAGAACGCGCGGGATCTGGCCCACCTCAAGCACAAGAGCGATGCCGAGAACTTCAACATCCGCTACAAGGTGGCGGACAAGAAGAAGGACACCCTGCTGATCTTCCGCCCCACCACCGCCTGGACCAAGGAGAGCGTCGCCGAGTGCCTCAAGGCTGAAGGCCCGACTTGGCAGAAACTGGGTTTCATCAACATCGTCTTCCTCCACAGCAACCCCAAGACACTCAAGGCCGAGGGCTTCCAGTCCTTCAAGCTGAATGCCCACCCTGCAGGGGCTCAGGCCCCGGGTCCTCTGGCTCCGGCTGCCCATCCCTGACCCGGGGGACACGGCAAAGTCAGCACAAAGAAAGGCGGCCGCCGGAGCGACCGCCTTTCTTTGCTTCCAGAGCGCTAACGCAGCGTGATGTAACCGCGGTACTGGCTCAGATTGTCGCTGGTGGCGTAGTCCGTGAGGAAGACGCTGGCGAACTCGTAGTCGGAGGCCAGGAAGGGGAACTTGTCCTGCTTGGCCCAGGCGGGCTTGGGCAGGGCGGCGGCCTTGGTGACAGCGGCGGCATACCACTCGTCGGGACCGTCGAACCACATCTCCACCACCCGGTTGAAAGAGCAGCCGTTGACGTTCTGGATGATCTTGCTGCTCAGGATGCGGTTGACCTCGGGCATGGCGGCGAAGGCGGGGGCCACCTCCTCCAGGAACCACTTGTCGCCCTGTTCCTGGCTGACGCCTTCAGGGTATTTCATGACGAACTGCCAGCGGTAGTTGGGCCCATCGGCGATGGTGCGCATCTTGCCCTTGATGTCCTCCTCCCACCAGAGGGGCACGAAGGCGAAGATGAAGGGCTTGGCTCCCTGGCCGCCCTTGGCGGAACGGGCCTCATCGCCCTCCAGCTCCACGGCACCATCGGCCTCGTCGGGCATGTTGCCCTGCCAGCGCAGCACATCGATAGGGAAGACCTCCTTGAAGGTCTTGACGGCCACGGCCTGCTGGAAGGGGTTGCACTGCCAGTAGTGCTCCGTAAGCTGCATCTTGATGGTGCCGAAGCGCTCGCCCTCGGGGGGCACGGGCAGGGCGTTGTAGAAGGCGTATTTGGTCACATAGGGACCGAACTGGGAGATGCTGTCGGGGATGTGGATCCGGTAGAGCCAGTTCTGGAGAAGGTGGCGATACTTCTCTTTGGACAGGCCAACGTAGATGAGGCTGCGCATGGGGCAGAACTCGACGGTCATGGACGACCCTCCTTAGGGGGATGGAGTGGGTTTCGGTATGGAGCCAAGCAGGAGCGGCCCCTGAAGCACAAGGGGGGAAGGGGGAAAAGGCTGAGATCGCCACGCCCACCCGGAGACACCAGCGGAGGTCGAAGCCCGGAAGCCTCCCCGGCCGGGGGTGCATTTAGGTGTCGTGACAAGTATTTCGCAAAGCTTACTCCGAACCGGACCCGCCCGCAATCCTATTCGCGGATCATGGCGTCGTAGATGGCCCTCAGCTCGAGATGGGTCTGCATGATCTTGTGCAGGTAGTCCTTGTCCAGGTGCCCGTAGGCCTCCCGATTGAGTTCGAGAACCACCGGAGCCAGCTTGTCCCAGAGCTGCCGCCCCTCAGGGGTGAGGTGCACCGTGTAGGAGCGACGGTCAGAGGGGTTGTTCTCCCGGCGGACCAGCCCCTTCTTCTCCAGCTTCCAGATGACACGGAGGGTCGAAGGCAGATCCCGCTCCAGTTCCCCGATGAGCTCCGTGGGGGTCACCCCATCCTTGTCCATGAGCCCGGCGAGCACGCCCCACTGCACCGGAGTGATGTCATAGGGCGCAAGACGCCTGGCCAGGGCGGTGGTGGCCGCCATGGCCGCCCGGGCCAGGTTGAAGGCGAAGGATTCGAAGAGAATGTATTCGGTCACAAGACCATGATGCCACAACCCGCTTTCCGGACGGCATGACTTGCCGCAAGGCGGACCACCTGCATCACCCCATGGTGCGGAGCGCAGCGATGATACCGGCGATGTGGTGCCCGGCAATGGGCTCCTCCAACTGGCAGGTGCCCACTTGGTGGTGACCACCCCCCCCGTGGATGAGCAGGAGGGCGCCGATGTCGCTGTTGCAGGTCCGGTTGAGGATGCTGTGCCCGACAGTCAGGACCACATTCTTCCGCTCGCGACCCCACAGCACCCGTGCCGAGACGTTGGCCTCGGGGAAGAGGGCGTATTCAACGAAGCGGTTTCCGCAGGGGATCTCCTCCACCCCCCGGAGATCCAGCACCAGCACATTCCCCTCCATCCGCCCCCGCTCCCGGAGCATGGCCTCGTAGGCCGCCTCCTGCTCAAAGTAGCGGTCCACCCGCTCCCGGACATCGGGGAGCTCCAGGATCTCCTCCATGGACAGGGTCCGGCAGTAGCCGATCATGTCCTTCATCAGGCCGTGGTTACCGATGCGGAAGTCCTTGAACCGGCCTAGGCCGGTCCGGGGATCCATGATGAAGGAGAGCAGCACCCAGCCCTGGGGATTCAGGATCTCCTCCCGGGTGAGCTGCCCCGAGTCGCTCCGGTCCACAGCATCCATGAGGCCGCTGGCATCGAAGCGGGCGAAGCGCCCGGCGCCGCCATAGTAGTCATAGATGATGCGGGCACAGCTGGGGGCTTGCCGGGATACACCCTCAAAACGGATATTCTCTTCATTCATGGCCAGGCGCTGGTCCTCGCTGCAGTGGTGGTCGAACCAGAGCCCGCAGCCCTTCGCAAAGGGGACATTCGCCAGGACATCATCGGGCCCCACTGCGACCTTCCCATCCTGCACATCCTTGGGATGGACAAAGAGGAATCCGTCGATCAGCCCGATTTCCTCCAGAAGGGCAGCGCAGGCCAAGCCATCGAAATCCGAACGGGTGATCAGTCGCATGGGCTCTCCAGGGGATGATGGATCATTCTATACATCCGGATCGGCGGATCCAGGGTCCCTCCTGAGTGGTGTAACCTCGGAGCAGGAGCGGACCATGACCAGCAAGGGCCTTTTCCATGACCACCTGGCAGCGCGGATGCGTTGGGCAGAGCACACTCTGGCGGAGACCGGATTCGAGACCCTGGTGATCTCCAGTGGTGAGCCCTTCACCTATTTCCGGGACGACCAGGAAGCCCCCTTCAACACCAACCCCCACTTCCGCCATTACTGCCCCCTGGAGGGACCCCACCACGTGCTGTGCCTTCAGGGGGGAAAGCGCCCGAAGCTCATCCGCTATGCGCCTGAGGACTTCTGGTACGAGCAGCTGCCCCTTGGGGAGCCCTTCTGGGCCGGCGAGTTCGATCTGGTGGAGGCCCCCAGCCTGGATGCAGTCTGGGAAGCCCTGGGACGTCCAGCCCGGGCGGCCTACATCGGCAACGAAGTGGCTCGGGCCGTTGAGGCGGGCCTGGAGATCAACCCCACAGGGGTCATGGCCCGGCTGGACTGGGGCCGGGCCTTCAAGAGCCCCTACGAGATCGCCTGCACCGAGGAGGCCACGATCTTGGGGGCCCGCGGCCACGAGGCCGGTCGCAAGGCCTTCCTGGCCGGCGCCTCGGAGCTGGAGATCCACTACGCATTCGTCCAGGCCGTGGGCTGCCTGGATCACCAACTGGCCTTCAGCAGCATCGTAGCCCTGGACGACCGGAGCGCCATTCTCCACTACGAGAAGAAGCGCAGCTTCCGGGACGGCCGGGTTCTGCTCCTGGACTGCGGCGCCCGCCACCTGGACTACCCTTCCGACATCACCCGCACCCATGTCAAGGACAGCTGCGATCCCCGCTTCCGGGCCCTGCGGGACGGCGTGGAGAAGCTGGAGCTGGAGCTCTGCGATGAGGTGGTGGCCGGGGTGCCCTGGGGCCGGGTCCACCACCTGGCCCACCTCAAGATCGGCGCCCTCCTCCAGGAAAGTGGCATCCTGAGGACCAAGCCCGAGGAATCCCTGGCCAGGGGCTTCACCCGCCCCTTCTTCCCCCACGGCCTGGGGCACTTCCTGGGGATCCAGGTCCATGACGTGGCCGGACAGATGGCCGCCCCCGACGGCAGCCTCCAGCCGCCCCCGCCCGAGCACCCCAACCTCAGGACCACCCAGACCCTGGCCCCGGGGCACCTCATCACGGTCGAACCCGGCCTCTACTTCATCCCCATGCTGCTGCGGCCTTTCCGCGAAGGAGAGCAGGCCTCCAGCTTCGACTGGAAGCTCATCGACGAGCTGACGCCCCTGGGGGGCATCCGCATCGAGGACAACATCCTGGTCACCCCCGAAGGCCCCGTGAACCTGACCCGGAAGCACCTGCCCCGCTAGAAGACGGCCACCTCTTGGATATCCACAGAGCTCCGGAGGGGGTCCACCAGGACCTCCTCCAGACGCTCCCGGTCCAGGTGGAAGGTCCGATCATCGGCGGTCTGCAGCGGCTCCCCGAGGGGGTCGAAGACATGGTTCCCCGCACCGGCGAAGACCTCTCCGGGGAACTCCGAGGCCGCCACACTGCAGCCCAGGGTGAAGACCCCATTCTCCATGGCCCGGGCCCGCAGGAGCGTCTCCCAGACATGATCCCGCCGCCAGGGCCACCACCCGATGACCACCAGGGCTTCACACCCGGTCCGGAGCCGCAGGGCCCTGGCCTGCTCCGGGAAGCGGATGTCGCTGCAGGTGATGAGGCCCAGGGTCCAGTCCAGGACCCGCACGGCGGCATAGCGGTCGCCGGGGTCCCAGAGCTCATGCTCCCCATGGGGCGCGAAGAGATGCACCTTGTCGTAATGCCCCAATTCCCTGCCTCCCCGCCAGACGGTGAGCCGGTTCCGGCGCTCCTCGGTGATGGAACCGAAGAGGAAGGCCGTCGCCGGGTGGTCTGAGCTGATCCGCTCAAAGATCCCGCGCACCAGGGCTGGCTCCACGGTACGGGTGTAGCCGTGCAGGAAGGCCTCGGGGAAGACAACCAGGTCCGCCCCGGCTGCAGCGGCCTGGTGGGCTTCGAGCTCGAAGCGGATCAGATTGGAGGCCACATCCAGACAGATGAAGCGGGAGAGATGGACGCGCATGGGGCCTCCGGAATGCTCTGGATCAAACATAGCCCCCGCCCTCCCTGTGGGCCACCTGCCGCCGCATCATCCTCGAGCGGACCAGGGCTGGATCGGCGTAATATGGAGGGTTGCGCAGTGAACTGCCCCCTGGAAGCCCGATGACACAAGCCCAGTCCCCGTCCCCCCTCATCTCCATCGTCATACCGGCCAAGAACGAGGCAGGAAACATCCGGCCCCTGGTGGGCGAGATCCGGCAGGCCATGGACGGGCGCTTCGACTACGAGCTGATCTACGTCGATGACGGCAGCACGGACGAGACCTGGGACCTCCTGCGGTCCCTCCGGGAGGAGGGCTTCGAGCGTCTGAGGGTCCTCCGCCATGTGAAGAGCTCCGGGCAGAGTCTGGCGGTCCTCACCGGCGCCCGCGCCGCCCAGGGGACTTGGCTGGTGGTGCTGGACGCCGATGGGCAGAACGACCCGGCTGACATCCCCGGCATGCTGGACGCCCTCCAGGCCGCCCACACCCGGGATCCTCTCAACGTCGGCATCATCGGCCACCGGGTCAACCGCCGGGACGACTGGGTCAAGCGGATGTCCTCGAAGATCGCCAACGGGTTCCGGGACTGGATGCTCAAGGACGGGGTGCCCGACGTGGGCTGCGGCCTCAAGGCCCTCCGCCTGGACTGGTACCTGAGCCTCCCCTGCTTCAACCACATGCACCGCTATATTCCGGCCCTGGTGCAGGCCCTGGGAGGACGGATGATCGTGCACCCCGTGAACCACCGCCCCCGCTTGGCGGGTGTCTCCAACTACGGGGTGTGGAACCGCCTCTGGGTGGGGCTGGTGGATGTCCTGGGGGTCTGGTGGCTCCAGCGCCGCTCCAAGTACGTGGCTGTCCGGGAGACCCTGCCTTGAGCCAGCTGAATCTCCCCATCTCCTGGCTCGCCTGGACCGGCATCGTCATCACGGGGTGGAAGCTCATCGGATATGTGGGTGCCGCCATGTTCGGTGGCCGCTGGCTGGTCCAGTTCGTCGCCTCCAAGCGCGCCGGCAAGCCGGTCATGCCTCGGCTCTTCTGGTATATGAGCGTGGTGGGCAGCCTCATGACCCTCAGCTACTTCCTCTTCTCCGCCAAGCGGGATTCCGTAGGCGTCCTGCAGAACCTCTTCCCCTCCTTCACCGCCGCGTACAGCCTCTACCTGGACATCCGGCACCGCGGCTGGCGCCGGGATAAGGCAGGACACTAGATGATCGATGACCAGCGCGTCCTCCAGGGGCCGGGCACCGACCGCCGGGCCCTGCTCCTGCTCCTGCTCTTCGGACTGATCATCCTGGGTGCCGGCCTCGGCCTGCGGGATCCCTGGCCCGCAGATGAACCCCGCTTCGCCCTGGTGGCCCGCCAGATGGTGGACTCGGGCCACTGGCTCTTCCCCATGCGGGGCGGTGAGCTCTACCCGGACAAACCCCCTGTCTTCATGTGGGCCATCGCCTGCTTTTACCAGCTCACCGGCTCGCTGCGGGTGGCCTTCCTCCTCCCCTCCTTCCTGGCCTCCATGGGCACGCTTGCCCTGGTCTTCGACCTGGGCAGGCGGCTCTGGGACCGGGCCACAGGCTGGCGGGCGGGCCTGGTCCTCCTGCTGGTCATCCAGTTCACCCTCCAGGCCCATGAGGCCCAGATCGACGCCCTGGTGACCTTCTTCATCATCCTCGGGGTCTATGGGCTCATGCGCTTTCTGCGGGGCGACGGCTGGCGCTGGTACCTGCTGGGCTGGTTCGCCGCAGGCCTCGGCGTCATCACCAAGGGCGTGGGCATCCTCGCCCTCTTCGTGCTCCTGCCCGCCCTCTGGACCCATCGCCGGGAGCTGAGGGCAGCGGGCTGGAAGGCCTGGCTCAAGGGGCTCTGCGGCCCCCTCCTGCTCCTCGCCGCTGTGGCCCTGTGGGCTGTGCCCATGCTCCTGGCGGTCCAGACCAGCGGCAACCCCGATCTCTTCGCGTACCGCAACAACATCCTCTTCCATCAGACGGTCACCCGGTACGGGGCCTCGTGGCATCACAGGGCCCCCTGGTACTACTACCTCGTCTCGGTGGCCCCGGAGTTCTGGATGCCCCTCTCCCTGGCGGTGCCCTGGCTCATCCGTCCATGGTACCGGGCCATCCGGAAGGGGGAACGAGCGCTGATCCTCCTCCTGGGCTATGTGGTCCTGGTTCTGGTCTTCTTCTCCTGCTCCCCGGGCAAACGCATGGTCTACATCACCCCGGCGGTGCCCGCCCTGGCGCTGGCCGCCGCCCCCTGGCTCCCCGAAACCCTGGCCAAGGGCTGGGCACGGCGGCTCTGGTGGGCCCTGGCGGCCTTCCTGGCCCTGGTCTCCGTGGCCCTGCCCCTGGTCATGGTCCTCAAGCCCCGGCTCATGGCCAAGCTCCTGGAGGCCGGAGCCAAGCCCCCCTTCCTGGCTGCGACACTCCTGGGCGTGGTGGCCATCGCGACCCTGGTCCTCCTGCGGAAGTCCCTGCTCCTGAGCCTGGGCACCCTCATGGCCGCCCTCTGGGTCTTCCTGGGTTGCGGGCTCTATCCGGCCATCAACGGGGCACGTACCCCCAAGGTGGTCATGGACCGGGCCGCGGAGACGCTTCCCCAGAGTGCCGAGCTGCTGATCGTCGCCTACAAGGAGCAGTTCCTGCTCTTTTCCCAGCGCCCCCTCCTCCACTTCCCCTACCTCATGCCCCAGCCGGAGCAGGCCGCCCAGGCTGCGGAGTGGCAGGGGACGGAAGCAGGCCGCTGGGTGCTGGGGCCCGAGCGTTTCCTGAAGCAGCGCTTCGATCTCTCCCAGGCCAGGCCTCTGGGCCGACGGCATGGTGAGGACTGGCTGCTGCTACCCCCGGGCTCCGCCCGGCCCGGTGCGGCCCTCCCCCCCGAGGAGCGTGCCCCCATTCACAGATACGATCCCCGCGGGCATGCTTGAACCATGAAGATCCTGCTTACCGGCGCCGCCGGTTTCATCGCCTTCCACATCGCCGAGCGGCTCCTCGCCCAGGGGCACGAGGTCCTGGGGGTGGACAACTTCACGCCCTACTACGACCTCTCCCTCAAAGGGGCCCGGGTGGCCCGCCTCGAAGCATCCCAGGGTTTCCGCTTCCTCCGCCACGATCTGGCGGACCGCGAAGCGACAGCTCGGCTCTTCGCGGAAGAGGGCTTCGACCGGGTCATCCACCTGGCGGCCCAGCCGGGGGTCCGTTACTCCATCGAGCATCCCTTCGCCTACCTGGATGCCAACCTCAGTGCCCATCTGACCGTCCTGGAGGGCTGCCGCCAGAACGGCGTCGGACACCTGATCTACGCCAGCTCCAGCTCGGTCTACGGCATGAACCGGGAGACCCCCTTCAGCACCGCGCAGCGCACGGACCACCCCATCAGCCTCTATGCGGCCACCAAGAAGGCCAATGAGCTGATGGCCCACACCTACGCCCACCTCTACCGGATCCCATCCACCGGGCTCCGTTTCTTCACGGTCTACGGCCCCTGGGGCCGCCCGGACATGGCCACCTTCTCCTTCACCCGGGCCATCCTGGAGGGCCGCCCCATTGAGGTCTTCGGACACGGGGCCATGAAGCGGGATTTCACCTACGTGGGCGATATCGCCGACTCAGTGGTCGCCCTGCTGAACCGCATGCCCGAGCCGGATCCGGCCTGGACCGCAGAGAGCGGGGACCCGGCCGCCAGCTCCGCTCCCCACCATGTCTACAACATAGGCAACAGTGAGCCTGTCCTGCTGATGGACTTCATCCGCATCCTGGAGCGGCTCCTGGGGCGGAAGGCCGAGCTCATCATGAAGCCGATCCAGGCGGGCGATGTCCTGGAGACCAGCTCGGACACCGAACCCCTCACCCGGCTGCTGGGGCACCGCCCCTATACCCCCCTGGAGACGGGACTCGACCGCTTTGTAGCGTGGTACCGCGAGTTCTACGGGGCCTGATCCTGAGGAATGCCATGAATCCCCACATGCGAGCCCTACCCCTCATCGTGTTCGGCGTGCTGCTGAACGCCTTCGCCCAGATCGCCATGAAGAAGGCCATCCTGGCCCAGGGCATGGAGTGGAGCTTCATGCCCCTGGTGCGCCTCATTCTCCACCCCTGGATGCTCACCTGCCTCTGCTGCTACGCCCTCAGCGTCCTGGTCTGGGCCGCCGCCCTCCGGCACGTGGCGGTGAACTTCGCCTACCCCTTCCTGGCCCTGGGATTCCTGGCCAATGCCTTCATGGCCCGGGCCTTCCTCGGAGAGCGCATCCCTCTTATCCGCTGGGTCGCCCTGCTCATCATCATGGCTGGGATCGGACTCCAGGCCTATAGTGGGGCGAGCGCCTCGCACAGCTCCTCCTCCTCGGAGTCCCCGGAGTAGCCGTCCCGCCATGCCCCAGACCACCGTCAAGCCCAGCCCCTTCGAGTGGCCCCTGCCGGGACAGGAGCCCGGGGACTTCAGGCTCCTGGTGGTGGACGACCAGGAGCTGATCCGGGTCATGCTGGTGAAGATCCTGACCCGCAGCGGCTTCCAGGTGCAGACGGCCTCCAGTGCGGCCGAGACCCTGGAGATCCTGGAGCGGACGCAGATCGACCTGATCCTGAGCGACATCCGGATGCCGGGCATGGACGGCATCCAACTGGTCGAGGCCATCCAGTCGAGGATCCCGGAGACCTCAGTGGTCATGGTCAGTTCCATGGACAACGTCGAGATGTCCATGGAATGCCTGCGCCTGGGAGCCTATGGCTACGTCCTGAAGCCTTTCAAGACCAACGGCATCCTGGTGGCCGTGGCCAGTGCCCTCAGGCGGCGGATGCTGGAGCTTCACTTCCGGGACCGGGAGGCCATCCTGGCCCGCAGAGTGAGGGAACAGACCCAGGCCACCCGCCAGAGTCGCGAAGAGATCGCCTTCCGTCTCCTGTCGGCGAGTGAGCACCGGGACAACGAGACCGGTGCCCATGTCCGCCGGATCGGCCTCTATGCCGAGACCATGGGACGTCTGCTCCAGCTGGATGACGGGACCATGGAGCACCTGGGATCAGCCGCCCAGATGCATGATATCGGCAAGATCGGCGTCCCGGACCGGATCCTCCAGAAGGAGGGACGCCTGACGCCGGAAGAGTGGATCATCATGAAGACCCACACCACCATGGGGGCCAACATCCTGCGGGACTCCGAAGTCCCCTTCATCCGGATGGGCGCCCGGATCGCCGCCGCCCACCACGAGAAATATGACGGGACGGGTTATCCCCTGGGCCTCGCGGGAGAGCAGATTCCCCTGGAGGCCCGGATCACCACCCTGGTGGATGTCTATGATGCCCTGAGCAGCAAGCGGATCTACAAGGAGGCCTGGTCGGAGGAGGAGACCCTCCAGTACATCCGGGACAACCGGGGCCGCCACTTCGACGGGCGGCTGGTGGACCTCTTCCTGGAACACTTTGCGGCCTTCCGGGAGATCCTGGGCACCCATCCTGATCACTTCATCGGAGAAGACTTTCTGCAATGACCCGGTTCCACCGCCTGCTCGCCATCAACCCCGGCTCGACCTCCACGCGGGTGACCTGTTTCGAAGGAGACTGCGAACGCTGCTCCACCGAGCTGAGCCACCCTGCAGTGGACCTCCGCAGTTTTCCCGGCATCCCCGATCAGCTCCCCATGCGCCTGCAGGCTGTCCGCAGCTTCCTGGCCCACCAGGGCATCGCGGAGTCCAGCCTGGACGCCGTGGTGGCCCGGGGCGGACTGCTCCATCCCCTCCCCCATGGCACCTATCTCATCGATGACCGAATGATCCAGGACCTCGAAGCGGGGGTGCAGGGCCAGCACGCCTCCAACCTGGGCGGCCTGATCGCCCACGAGCTGGTCCGGGGCACCGGGATCCCGGCCTTCATCGTAGACCCCGTGGTGGTGGACGAGTTGCTGGACCGGGTCCGGATCACCGGACTCAAGGGCGTCCACCGCCGCCCCATCAGTCACGCCCTGAGCCAAGTGGCCACCGCCCACCAGTACGCCTCCAGCCAGGGAACCACGTACGGGGCCCTCAATCTCGTGATCGCCCACCTGGGGGGGGGGATCTCCATCGGTGCCCACCGCCGGGGCCGCTGCGTGGATGTCAACGATGCCCTGGGCGGCGAGGGCCCCTTCTCCCCCGAGCGGGCCGGCTCCCTGCCGGCCTTCCCCCTGGTAGACCTCTGCTTCTCCGGACGCTACACCCGGGAGCAGGTGCGCCGCATGATCGTGGGTGAGGGCGGACTCAGCTCCCACTTCGGCACCACCGATCTGCGCCACCTCACCGAGCGCTACCTCAGCGGGGAGACAGCCGTGGTGGAAGTGCTGGATGCGATGGTCTACGCCATCGCCAAGGGCATCGCCGGCCTCTGGCCCGCCTTCGATGGAGAGCCGGTGGACCGCATCCTCGTCACGGGGGGCATCGCCCGGAGCGCGCCCCTCATGGCCCTCCTCGAGCGGAGCCTCCGCGCCCTCCCCGCCGGCCTCACCCTCTATCCCGGCGAGAACGAGATGTGGGCCTTGGCCCAGGGGGCCCTGCGGGTGCTGAGGGGCGCCGAGTCGGCCCAGACTTATCGGCCCGGACCCATCCAGCCGGGTTCTTGAGCCCTGTACCGGGCCAAGCATGAGGGGCGGACGCTGCCGCTTCGAGGCCTGAGACGACGACGCCCGGCCGAAGCCGGGCGTCGTCGCGGAACCGCTTGGGATCAGAGCGCGGTCTGAAGAATGGTCAGAACCACGGTATCCATGATGTCGCTGGCGTTGCAGCCGCGGCTCAGGTCATTGCCGGGCTTGGCCAGACCCTGGAGGAAGGGGCCGGAGGCGTTGCAGCCACCCAGGCGCTCGGCAATCTTGTAGCCGATGTTGCCGGCTTCCAGACTGGGGAAGATCAGCACGTTGGCCTTACCCGCCACCGTGGAGCCGGGGAACTTGCGCTGCCCGATCTCGGGCACCATGGCGGCATCGAACTGGATCTCGCCATCCACCTGGAGCTCGGGAGCCCGCTCGCGGATGAGCTTGACGCTCTCGCGGACCTTGTCCACGAAGGCGTGCTCGGCGGAGCCGGCGGTGCTGAAGCTCAGCATGGCCACCTTGGGATCGATCCCCAGGAAGGCCTTGGCGGAGTTGGCGGAGGCGATGGCGATGTCGGCCAGCTGCTCGGTGTTGGGATCGATGTTCACGGCGCAGTCGCCCATGAGCATGACACCCTTCTCGCCCCACTGCTGATCGGGGTGGATCACCAGGAAGGCACTGGAGACGGTCTTGATGCCCTTGGCCACGCCGATGGTCAGCAGACAGGCGCGGACGGTCTCGCCGGTGGTGTTGAGGGCGCCCGCCACGAAGCCATCGGCCTGGCCCAGCTTGACCATCATGCCGCCGAAGTAGAGGGGG
This sequence comes from uncultured Holophaga sp., assembly GCF_963677305.1. GTDB lineage: Bacteria > Acidobacteriota > Holophagae > Holophagales > Holophagaceae > Holophaga. Next base: position 1,480,020 of record NZ_OY781925.1, on the reverse strand, counting down.
GACCGGAGGGTCTCGGCGGCCTTCTCGGGGGTCATGCCCTTGTGCTTGCGGGACTCGTAGAAGGCATCAGCCAGGGCGGGGGCATCGGCATCCGTCAGGGGATTCCGCAGGGTGGCTCCCTCAAGGGAGAGACCCAGCTCGGCGGCCCGGGCGGTCATCTTGGCGGGGTCGCCCAGGACGGTCAGACGGCAGGTGCCGTCCTTCAGAAGCTTGTCGGCGGCAACCAGGGTGCGGTCATCCACCCCCTCGGGGAGGACGATATGGCGGCCCAGCTCCTTGGCGCGCGCGCGGAAGGTCTTGAACCAGGCTTCGTGATTCGCGTTCATGTTGACGCTCCTTTCAGCCACAACAGTTTGGCAGCACCGGACCCCAGGAGGGCCAAGAACCCCCCCTGATGCGGATTTTTTTTCAAGAATGCACCACTGGCCCCGATGTGATCCCCTGGCGAGGTCGCGGTCATATCCCTTGAGCACAGCCAAGTCCTGCACAAACAGCCCCAGTCCGCCCAGCAAGGCCCCTCTGGTGCCCGGACCTGGTGAACAGAATTTCCAATACGAGAAAAGTCCATCAAATAAGAGCAATCATTCGATCTGATACGCAAATTTTCCAAACGTCTCCCCCGCTTCGAGACGCTAGGATGGACCTTGAGCCCACCATGTCCCATCCCGTCGACCCGCACACCCACACCATCGCCAGTTCCCATGCCTACAGCACCCTCGGGGAGTGCATCAGCGAGGCCCGGCGGAGGGGGATCCGCCTCTTCGCAGTCACCGACCACGGCCCGGCCATGCCGGATGCGCCCCATCCCTGGCATTTCCTCAACCTGAGGGTGATCCCCCGCACCGTCGAAGGCGTGGGCATCCTCCGGGGGATCGAGGCCAACATCCTGGACGAGTCCGGCAACCTGGACCTCCCTGACGAGGGTCTGAGGGCCCTGGACCTAGTGCTCGGGGCCCTGCACGAGCCGGTGTTCCCCCCCGCCACCGCAGAGGTCCACACCCGCGCCCTGACCGCCGCCATCGGCGGGGGCCGGGTGGACATCCTCGCCCACCCGGGCAATCCCCACTTCCCCATCGACATCGACCGGGTCGTCACGGCGGCCGCAGAACATGGTGTAGCGCTGGAAATAAACAACTCTTCGTTCAACACTTCCCGGCGGGGCAGCAAGCCCACCTGCCGAAGGATCGCCGAGGCTGCGCGGGATCTGGGAGCGACCCTCGTCATGGGTTCCGACGCCCACTTCGCGCCCGCCGTGGGTGACTTCAGCGAGGCGGAAGCACTGCTCCAAGAGATAGGTTTCCCCGAAGAGCGTCTCCTCAACGCCTCCGCTGGCCGATTCCTCGATTTTCTGGAACGCCGGGGCCATCCCCGCATCCCAGAACTCATCTCCCAGTTTGGGGGCGGAGCCCTGTAACGCCATCTGATTGACAGGATCACCACTGTCCTTAGATTGAAGGGACTGCAGCTTTTTCCCGATTCGAGACATGCCAGCACCCAAGGAGGCACCCATGGCCGATTCGAAGGATTCCCTCTGGAGGACCATGCGGGAAAAGGGCTACTCCCGCAGGGAATTCATGCAGTTCTGCACCTTCGCCGCCGCCACCCTCGGCCTGGGAACCAGCGGCAAAGCCGAGGTGGCCAAAGTCTTCGAGAAGAAGCAGCGCCCACCGGTGGTCTGGCTGCACTTCCAGGAGTGCACCTGCTGCAGTGAGTCCTTCATCCGGGCCTCCCACCCCATCGTCGCCGATGTCCTCCTGGACAGCATCTCCCTGGACTACACCGAGACCCTCATGGCCCCCTCGGGACATCAGGCGGAAAAGAGCCTCCAGGACACCCTCAAGAACTACGCAGGAAAGTACATCCTCCTGGTGGAGGGCTCGGTTCCAACCCACGCCGACGGCATCTACTGCACCATCGGCGGAAGGACTGCCCAGCAGATCCTGGAGGAGGCCGCCAAGGACGCCGCTGCCGTCGTGGCCTGGGGCTCCTGTGCCTCCTTCGGCTGTGTCCAGGCCGCCAACCCCAATCCCACGGGAGCCACCCCTGTCCACAAGCTCATCAGCAAGCCCGTCATCCGGGTCCCGGGCTGTCCCCCCATCGCCGATGTCATGGTGGCCGTGGTCACCCACCTCCTGCTCTTTGGCCGTCCGCCCGAGCTGGACAGCCGGGGCCGCCCCAAGGAGTTCTACTCCCGACGGGTCCACGACACCTGCTACCGGCGCCCCTACTTCGACGCCGGGCTCTTTGTGGAGAACTGGGACGACGAGGCCGCCCGGAAGGGCTACTGTCTCTATGAGATGGGTTGCCGCGGCCCGGTCACCTACAATGCCTGCGCCGTGACCAAGTGGAACGATCACACCAGCTACCCCATCCAGTCCGGACACCCCTGCATAGGCTGCAGCGAGGACGGATTCTGGGACAACGGCCCCTTCTACCAGCACCTGCCCAAGTTCCCTGGCTTCGGCATCGAGAAGACCGCCGACACGGTGGGCGCCACCCTGGGTGCCCTCACGGTGATCGGTGTCGGCGCCCACGCCATCTCCACGAACATCCGAAAGCGCCCTGTCATCCATGAGACCCAGGCTGAGTCCGTCACCGAGACCCCTGACGAAGACAAGAAGGTGGACTGATGAGCAACCGCATCGTTGTTGACCCGGTAACCCGCATTGAAGGCCACCTCCGGATCGAGGCGGTGGTGGAGAACGGCATCGTCACCGACGCCTACAGCTCCGGCACCATGGTCCGCGGCCTTGAAAAGATCCTGCAGGGACGGGATCCCCGGGATGCCTGGGCCTTCGTCCAGCGCGTCTGCGGCGTCTGTACGTCCATCCACGGTCTGGCCAGTGTTCGCGCCGTGGAGGATGCCCTCAAGATCACCGTTCCCCGCAATGCCGAGCTGGTCCGCAACCTGATGATGGAGACCCTCAACATCCACGATCATGTCGTGCATTTCTACCACTTGCACGCCATGGACTGGGTGGATGTGGTGAGCGCCCTGAGCGCCAACCCGGTGGAGACCTCCAAGATCGCCCAGAGCATCAGCCGCTGGCCCAAGTCCAACCCCGGACACTTCGCCGCCGTGCAGCAGCGGGTGAAGAAGCACGTGGAGAGCGGCCAGCTGGGCATCTTCGCCAATGGCTATTGGGGCAACAAGGCCTTCAAGCTGCCCCCGGAGGTCAATCTCCTTGCGGTCTCCCACTACCTGGATGCCCTTGAGTGGCAGCGCGAGATCGTCAAGATCCACGCCATCTTCGGTGGCAAGAACCCCCACCCCAACTACCTGGTGGGCGGTGTCCCCTGCTCCTTCAATCTGGAGGAGGTCAACGCCATCAACACGGAGCGCCTCAACCAGGTGGGCAGCCTCATCAAGGACGGCATCGACTTCGTGGAGCAGGTCTACATCCCCGACCTTCTGGCCATCGCCGGTTTCTACAAAGACTGGGGTGCCATCGGCGGCGGCCTGGAGAACTACCTGGCCTTCGGTGACCTGCCCTCCCGCAGTTTCAATGATCCCTCCTCCTACTTCATGCCCCGGGGTGTGGTGCTGGGGCGCAATCTCAACGAGGTCCATGAGGTGACCCCCAAGGACCTCAACGAGATCAAGGAGTACGTCGCCCACTCCTACTACAAGTACGCCGCCGGCGACCAAGTGGGCCTGCACCCCTGGAAGGGGGAGACCGAGTTCAACTACACCGGTCCCAAGCCCCCCTACGACTACCTGAACGTGGAGGGGAAGTATTCCTGGATCAAGACACCCCGGTGGAAGGAGCACCCCATGGAGGTGGGTCCCCTCTCCCGCCTCATCGTGGCCTATGCCAAGGGCAACACGGATGTGAAGCAGGTGGTCAACGACACCCTCGGCAAGCTTGGCGTTCCGGTGACCGCCCTCTTCTCCACCCTGGGACGCACCGCCGCCCGCGGGCTGGAATGCCTCCTGGTCGCCCACCAGATGAAGAAGGACTTCGACGAGCTCATCACCAACCTGAAGATGGGCAACTTCAGCACCTTCGCCCCAGGGCAGTGGGAGCCCTCCTCCTGGCCCGCCACAGCGGAGGGGGTGGGCATGGCCGAGGCGCCCCGCGGTGCCCTCTCCCACTGGATCCGCATCAAGGACAGGGCCATCGACAACTACCAGCTGGTGGTCCCCACCACCTGGAATGGCAGCCCCAGAGATCCCAAGGGACAGAAGTCGGCCTTCGAAGCCTCACTCATCGGCACACCGGTGGCCAACATCGAGCAGCCGCTGGAGATCATCCGAACGATCCACTCCTTCGACCCCTGCCTGGCCTGTGCGGTGCACCTCTTTGATCCCAAGGGCCGGACCCTGAACCAGATCCACGTGGAGTGAGGAGGAGGCCATGCACTACCACATCACCACACCCGTCATCTACCGCCGCGTCTATGTCTGGGAGCTCCCGGTCCGGCTCTTCCACTGGATCAACGCCGCCGCGATCACCATCCTGATCGTCACCGGCTTCATCATCGGACACCCCATCTCCATCGTCTATCGCCAGGAAGCCTCCTTCCAGTACTGGTTCGGGACCGTCCGCTTCATCCACTTCCTCACGGGCTACGTCTTCCTGCTCAACATGCTGGTCCGCATCTATTGGGGCTTTGTGGGGAACCACTACGCCAGCTGGAAGGAGTTCATCCCCACCTCTTGGAAGTGGCTGGATGACATCAAGGCCGTCATGAAGGTGGATATCTTCCAGACCGATGTCCATGGCGAGGTCCATGTGGGGCACAACCGCATGGCCGGCCTGATCTACTTCGGTACCTTCTGGCTCTTCCTCTTCCAGGCTCTGACCGGCTTCGCCCTCTTCTCGCCCATGAGCGACTTCTTCTTCCCCCGCCTCGCCACCTGGATCATCCCCCTCCTCGGGGGAGACCAGAATGTGCGCCACCTCCACCACACCTTCATGTGGTTCTACGTGCTCTTCGTGATCGTCCATGTCTACCTGGTCTTCTACCACGACTATGTGGAAGGCCGGGGCACCACCTCCTCCATGGTCGGGGGCTGGAAGTTCGAGCGGCAGGACGAGCTGGAGAAGCTTTGAAGACCCTCATCCTCGGCATCGGTAATACCCTTCTCGGCGATGAGGGGGTCGGAGTCCATGTGGTCCGCCACCTGGAGACTCTCGGCCCCTTCCCGCCGGGTACAACCCTGCTCGACGGGGGCACCCTCGGCATGGTGCTCCTCGCCCCCATGCAGGAGGCGGACCGGGTGATCCTGGTGGATGCCACCCAAGACGGCCAGGCCCCGGGCACCTGCACACGCCTGATCCCCAAGTATTCCTCGGACTACCCCCCCACCCTGACCGCCCACGACATCGGACTCAAGGACCTGCTCGACTGCTTCTACCTCATGGGTGAGGAGCCCAACGTGGTGCTCTATGCAGTCTCCATTCCAGGCCTGGGAGGCCTGAGCCTGGAGATGAGCCCAGAGGTGGAGGCGGCGGTGCCTGGGGTGGCACTCGCCTGTATGCGCGAACTCGGATCCTGAACACAGTTAATGGGCCTCCCCCATGATCCGATAGAACAACCGACCGTGGTAATCGGTGGATCAGGAAGGCAGGAATGGTGTGGACAAGCGGCTCTCTGACCCGGAAAGTCCTCACTCCAGCCGTGACCCTCATCCTGGCCATTACCCTCCCGGGTGGCTGGGCCTTCTCGGCCTACATCGGCAAGCGGATCCGCGGTGCAGCCCAGCGGGAGACTGAGGCAGCCCTCCAGACCCAGGACCTGGTGCTCACCGCCGTCGACAGTGCTCTCGCAGCGGACGAATACGGCCATGAAGGTCCTGCTCCGTGTCACGGGGGCCTGATCCCTGATTTGACCCCGCGCAAAGATTGACCGATGAACCTCCTGGCGTCCAAAAGATGGCCCCAGGAGGTTCTTCATGTCCGAGTGCGAGTGCCTGCCCCGCTGCCCCTTCTTCAATGACCGGATGGCCTCTATGCCCGCCATGGCCCATCTCATGAAGAAGAACTACTGCCAGGGAGACTTCCTGACCTGTGCCCGCCACCAGGTCCTGCTGGCCAAAGGCTCCGAGGCCGTGCCCCCAGACCTCTTCCCCAACATGAGCGAACGGGCCCACAAGATCATCTCTGGCTGAAGCCCCTCGGGCTTCGGACACCCATGGGTAGAATAGGGGACGGAACGCCACCCATGGCCTTGGATCTGACCCTACCCTCCTCCACCTCCGCCCCGGGGGTCAGGGAGTTTGTGAGCCGGGACCCCCGCCAAGCCTCGGCGTACATCCGCCAGGCCTTCACCCGCCACCAGATGCGGGTGCTGGGTACCCCGAGGGCCTTCCAGGCCCGGATCCAGACCCTCCACCTGGGCAGTATCCGGCTCAGCGCCCTGGCCTTCGACACGGAGGTGGAACTGGCCCAGGACCCGGATCCCCGCTACCTCCTGATCTCCACCCAGACCCAGGGGGATGCGGAGGTGAGCTATGCGGACCGGACCTACCGGGGTGGCTCGGGCATGGTGGTGATCGACTCTCCCTACGCACCTGTCCTCAAGCGATTCAGCGCCGACAGCCGACGCATCCACCTCCGCTTTGACACCACGGCAGTGGAGACCTGCTGCGCCCGACTCCTGGGGCACAGCCTCGACCGCCCCATCCACTTCTCCCCCTTCATCCCGGATGCAGCGGCCACCCACCGGCACTGGCTGGCCCTCCTCCAACTGCTGCTGACCTATGTGGAGGGCGATGGCGGCCGGCTCAACCCAGCCCTGGTCCGCAGCCTGGAGGACACGGCCCTGGTCATGCTCCTCTCAGAGCATGAGCACAGCTACTCGGAAGAGCTCCGGTCCCCCGCCTCCTGGGCTCCGGGCCATATCCGCCGAGCCGAGGCCTTCATGCGCGCCCATGCCGGAGAGCCCCTGAGTCTCGCGGCCATCGCCGATGCCACCGGGATCAGCCTCCGGGGTCTCACCCAGGGCTTCCGGGACTATCGGCACACCAGCCCCATGCGTTTTCTCCAGGCCCTGAGGTTGGAGGGGGCCCGAAGGGAGCTCCTGGAGGCCAGCCCGGGGGCCACTGTGGCAGGGATCGCCCAGGCCTGGGGCTGTCCTCACCTGGGGCGCTTCGCCTCCGCCTACCGGGAACGCTTTGGCGAGAGCCCCTCCGAGACCCTGAGGAGCTGAGCCCATGCCCATCCGGATTCTGCCCCTGCTCCTCGTCACCGGCCTTCTGTCTGCGGCGGGATGGCCGGACATGCGGGGGGGACAACCCCTGGTGCTGGACCAGGGCAGCCGGGCGGTCTATACGGATCCGTCCCGTCTGCGGGTGAACCTCGGGGAGGATCACCACACGGCCTACGCCATCACCGTGGTGGACCGCAGTGGCAGCCGCATGGAGTGCGTCTTCTGCCTCTCCAGAGATGGCAGGAGCTTCGCCATGCACAGTGTCCGCGAGTTTGACGCGAGGGGGCACCTCACCCGCATGGACTCCCTCCTGCCCATCCAGTGGCAGCGCATCATCCCCGGCAGCTTCGGGGACCAGTTGCGCGGGAACCTCATCCATCTGTTCCAGGCAGCGCCTCCGCGCTGAGCGGCCCTTGCCGCAGCAGAGCGAGGTTGGCCTCCAGCAGAGTCCCCTCCATCAGATCCCCGAGCCCCCTCCCCAATTCTGGAAGTCCGACACCGGCGATGAGGTGGCCGACCGCCACCTCCCGCAGAACCAGGGTGTTCTGCATGCGCACATCCGGGAGTGCCTGCGCAGGCACCTTCAGGCAGACGGCACCCAGGGCAGCGCAGAGTTCCTCAAGCTCGGTCACCTCGATGGGAGGCTCCTCTCCCATCCGCACCGGCAGCGGCTGCCAGAGCGCGTCATACCAAAGCAGGGTGCCCCCCGGAGCCAGGAAGCCCCGAGCGGCCCGGTGGGCTTCGTGGCGCTCCAGGGCGAGCACCAACTGGGCCCCATGGGGAGGAACGAAGGGCGAGCGCATAGTGGGCCCCAGGCGAAGGTGGCCCGCCACCTCCCCACCCCGCTGGGCCATGCCGTGGGTGTCGCATCCCCGCAGGCGGTGACCCGCGGCATCCGCAGCCCGGGCCAGGACTTCGGACAGGAGCCCGATGCCCTGCCCCCCCACGCCCGCCAGATAGATGTTGAAGGTCTCCCCGCTCATGGACGCCCCTCCTCGGGCAGGATGGCCCCGGCCGCGCAGAACTGCCTGCAGGAGCCATCCCCGATGCAGAGTTCCCGGTTCACGGAGAAACGCCCATCGGGGTGGCGCACGAAGCTGGGGCAGGCGAAGCCCTCGATGCAGGTGGCCGCCCGGGTGCAGAGCCCCTGCTCGATGCGCACATGGCGCTCCCGGAACCCGGGTCTGCGCCGGGCCTCCCGGGTCACTTTCAGCATGCAGGGGTGCCGGGCGATGATGACCCGGAAACCCGTCTCACCCAGGGCCTCCCGCACAAGGTTGGCCAGCTTCGCCCCCTGGTAAGCGTCCACCTCCCGGATGGAGGTGACCCCCAGCCCCTCCAGAGCCTGGCGCAGGGGCACCCGGGGGGCCTCGCCGTTGAAGTTGCGCCCCACACCGGGGTGATCCTGGTGCCCCGTCATGGCCGTGGTGCCGTTCTCCAGAATCACCAGCACCAGATTGTGGCGGTTGAAGACGGCGTTGGCGATGGCTGGCAGCCCCGCATGGAAGAAGGTGGAGTCCCCCAGAAAGGCCACCACGGGCCGCTCGGTGTTGAAGAGCGCCAGCCCCGAACCTGTGGAGGGGGCGTGGCCCATGGAGACCAGCACCTGGCCCATGTGGTAGGGGGCCTGGTGGCCCATGGTGTGGCAGCCGATGTCCGCCACCGTGATGACCTCGGGACCCAGCTCCCGCTGGAGGGCGAAGAAGGCAGAGCGATGGCCGCAGCCCGGGCAGAGCTGGGCAGGGCGGTGGACGGCCTCCCGGCCCGGCAGCTCTGGAAGCAGCTCCCGCGGCGGAAGCAGGTCCGGCCAGGCGGCCCGCAGGATGGCCTCCACCCGCTCCGGCAGGAACTCCCCGATGCACTCCTCCGCATCGGCCTTGCCCAGGATGCGGGTGTTGAGCCGACGATCATAGGCCAGGGCCTTGATCTCCACTTCAAGGAAGGGGTCCAGCTCCTCCAGGAGCTTCACCTCATCATGGCCTGCCAGGAAGGTCGCCACCCGCTCCACCGGCAGGGGATGCACTGTGGCCAGTTCCAGCACATCCGGGGGTTCCAGGCTGCCTTCCAGCACATCCAGCAGGGTGAGCCGGGGGAGTCCGGTCGCGATGATCCCGCGCCGGGAGCCCTGCCCCGTGACCCGATTGGCGGGGGAATCTTCGAAGCGCCGCCGGAAGGCCTCCAGGCGAGCAAGGGCCACCCGGCGCAGGGGCGGGATGGAGGCCACCAGGGGCACCAGCTCCGTGCCCCGGGGGGCAAAGGCGGGGCCAGGGGGTGGGTTCGGCGGAATCCACTCACCGAAGTCCACCCGCGCCTTGGCGTGGCAGACATGGGTCGTGAGACGCAGGATCACCGCCGTCTCCAGTTCACGCGCCCAAGCTGCAGCGCACAGGAAGAGATCATGGGCCTCCTGGGGGTCCGCCGCCTCCAGGAGAGGCAGGCCCGCGAGACGTGCATAGTGGCGGTTGTCCTGTTCGTTCTGGCTGGAGTTGGCCCCGGGGTCGTCCCCCAGGAGCACCACCAGCCCCCCGGGGATCCGGAGCAGTCCCAGCTGCACAAAGGAGTCCGCCGCCACATTCAGGCCCACGCTCTTGAAGAAGACCAGGCTGGGATGCCCGTTGAGCGCCGAGCCCAGGGCCACCTCCAGGGCCACCTTCTCATTGGTGGCGAACTCGAAGTGGAAGACCCGCCGGGCATTTGGGATGGCTGCCAGGGCGGTCGCGATCTCAGGGGTGGGCGACCCGGGGTAGGAGGTGGCCACCCGGATGCCGGCCTCCAGCATGGCCCGGGCCACGGCCGTATTGCCGATGACGATCTCCGAGAAGGGACCGCGGGTCAGGAGGACATCACCCAGGCTTCGCATGGACGAAGAGTAGGTCAACCACCCGCGGCGCGCATGGGGAATGGGCGGAAAACAGCCGCCCCCGCCTGCTGCCCCGCAAACAAAAAGCCCCCCGTTTTCCCCCATTCAGGCTAAGCTGGAAGCAGAAGAGTGGGCCAGTTTGCCTGCTCCTTGCTGAGCCGGCCTTTGTCTCGTCTAGCACCAGCCCACAATCGAGACAACATGAGGTAGACGACATGGCCCAGGGCACTGTCAAGTGGTTCAACGCCGAAAAGGGTTTCGGCTTCATCGCTCCCGAGGACGGGGGCGCGGATCTTTTCGTTCATCACACCGCCATCCAGGGTTCCGGTTTCAAGTCCCTCGATGACGGCCAGAAGGTCTCCTTCGAGACCGCCCGCGGCCAGAAGGGCCCCCAGGCCGTGAACGTGGTCAAGCTCTAGGTTTTCCTGGATGCCAGTCCGGCCCGCCGCAGATGTGGCGGGCTTTTTTCATGGAGGTGGTCGTGGCCCGAGTCAACTACCAGCGTGAGAAGCGCATGAAGGATCTGGAGCGCCTGCGCAAGCAGGAGGAGAAGCGGACCCGAAAGCTCCAGCGCCAGACTGATGATCCCAGGGAGGCTGAGCCCGAAGACGGCATGTCCCCTGCGGAGACCCCAGGCGCCGAGGAGCCCTGAACAAGCGATCCCCCCCAAAAGCGGAACCCCCCGGCCAGCCGGGGGGTTCCGCTTTTGGGGGGATCGCCTCAGTGACCGCCCGCCAGGGTGAAGCCGGCCTTGACCGCCTTCACGGCCCCCTTGAATACTGCGGGAGGCTTCAGGAAGAGGGAGACCACCAGGCCCACCAGACCCACGATGAAGACCGCGATGATGGAGGCATGGTAGAGCCCGGTCTTGTGGAGGAGACCCGCTCCCACCACCACTCCGGCGGTGCCCCCGAAGATGCCCACCCCCATCCAGATGCCGGTCATCTTGCCGACAATGTGAGCGGGGAAGTGCTGGGCGATGAAGGCCAGGCAGGTGGGGTTGACCAGACCCTGGAAGAAGCCCGCAAAGAAGAGGAAAAGGGGCAGGATGCGCAGGTTCCCGGAGACCTGAGGGAAGCGCACGGAGAGGGCGAAGATGGCGGCGCCCACGAAGGCCACGGCCACCAGGCTGCGGTTGCTGCCCCGGAAGAGCTTGGGCAGCAGGAAGCCGCTGGCCACCGACCCAACCATGAAAGAGAGCTGCACCAAGCCCATGAACTTGCCGGCGACGAGCACACCGTGGCCCGCACCCAGGGGAGCCTTGGCAGCCAGGTAGACGGGGGTCAGGTCGTTGAAGGCCTGCATCATCCAACTCAGGAAGAAGATGCAGAGGATGCCGATATAGAAAACGGGCAGCTTCGCCGCGATCTTGAAGTCGGCCTGGGAGTCCGCAGGGTCTCCCTCGGCGGCATGCGTCTCAGCGGAGATCACAGGAGGCTTCTTGCCCAGGGCGACGGCCACCAGGAAGAGGATCCCGACGATGGGGAAGACGGACATCCAGGAGGCTGCGGACAGAAAGGAACCGCTCTTCACGAAGGCCATGGGGACGAAGGCGAAACCCAGGGCGATGCCCAGGGAGACACCCATGCCCTGGATGCCGGTGACGATGCCCCGCTCGTGGTTGGGGAACCACTGGACACAGACCGCACCCACGGAGGCCATGATGGGTCCTGCCCCTGCACCCTCGAGAATACGGGCCAGCACCAGGGTCCCGAAGCTCTTGCCCAGGACCGGCACCAGGAGGGTGGAGATGGCGAGAAGGGCCACGCTCACCAGGAGGGTGGGAATCCAGCCGAACTTGTCACAGCAGATGCCACCCACGATGGCCCCGATGGTCACGAAGATGGTGAAGGCCACCATGAGGGCCCCGGTGGCGGCGCCCAGATCCACGTTGTAGTGGTGGGCGATGGTCTCGAGCAGGGGAGCGGGCCAGATCAGGACGACACCCTGGGCGATGGTCGCGAAGACCAGCACAAAAAGGATGAACCACCTGTAAGACGGATAAGGATTTGATGACACGGTACCTCCTTCATGGTAATTAAATTATTTAATTGTCGCAACATTCAAACGGGTGCCCCGAACCTGTCGCAAGGACAGGACCGAATCCGGTTCAAAGCTTGATGTGATAGGGGGAACTCACGAAATCCACCCTCCTCCACGCGTCAGCGACTGGAGAGAGGCGAGTGTCCGGGAGCGGGGATCTTCATGTGAATCTGGGGAAAGAAAGGTGTGAAAATCTGATTGACCTGACAATTAATTTCCAGCAGTATCCCGTTCGCATCGGCGGCTGTCCACTCAATTCATCCGAAACGGCAGTGACTTTGGTCAACCTTGACAAAGGCCTCTGGATGCTTGAATTGGATCAGTCTCACACCCCTCGCCATGGGACAGATAGACTGGGGGGATCGAACACGGGAGGCAGATGTGGAGACCCGGCACTGGCACTACGTCCAGAAGGGGAAGACCTTCGGGCCCGTCCCCGAGGAGCAGTTGCGGAGCCTGCTCACCTCGGGGGGGCTCTTCTGGGATGACCTGGTCTGGCGGGAGGGCATGGCCGAGTGGCTTCCCGCCCGCCAGGCCCCAGAGCTGCTGGCTGCGCCCCCGGAGCCGCCCGCACCGCCCTCTCCCTTCCGGCTCCAGCCCCCGGCACCGATCCTGCTGGATGAGCGTCCGGTGGTGGAGACCCCGGCAGGAGCCATGGGCCAGGTCCCCCCGGGCACCCTGGCCGCACTCAGGGCGACCCGGCCCTGGGTCCGCTTCCTGGGCGTCCTGGGCCTGGTGCTCACGCTGCTCTCGACCCTGAGCCTGGCGGCCATGGGCCTCCTCGCCGACCGCCTGCCGGGGACGCCCAGGGGGGTCATGGGCATGATGCCCATCGGCGTGGCGGTCCTCATCCTCCTGATCCAGCTCCCCCCCTGCCTGCTGCTGAACCGCTACGCCGGACGGATCAGCCGCCTCCTGGCCTCCGGCTCCATCCCGGACCTGGAGGAGGCCCTCAGGGCCCAGAAGGGCTTCTGGAAATACGTGGGCATCCTCACCATCCTCGTAATCCTGCTCTATATCGCAGGGATTGCGGCGGCCCTGGTCATGGGCCTCCTCATGAAGGGGCAGTGGCACTGATTCTGCCGGAAACGGACAGGACCCGCCGGATCCGGATCGCGGCCGGAGTCGCCCTGGCCTATCGTCAGAGCATCCCCACCCCGACAGGCCCTGACCCTCGGCCCCCTCCGGGGCGGGTCGCAGACCAGGACGACCGCCATGCAGCAAGCCACCCGGAACGCCATCCTCAGCATCGTCGGCCAAGAACATGTCCTGGAGGACCCTGAAGACCTCCTCTGCTACGCCTATGACGCCTCCCCCATCGGCATGGATCCCAGCCATCTGCCCGCCCTGGTGGCCTTCCCGGGCAACCGCGAGGAGGTGGCCGCCCTGGTCAGGCTGGCCAACGAGACCGGCTTCCGGATCTGCCCCCGGGGCGCAGGCTCCAATGTGAGTGGCGGCACCATCCCCGGCACAGACTGGCTGGTACTGGTCCTCAACCGCATGAACCGGATCCTGGAGATCGACCGGACCAACATGATCGCGCTGGTGGAGCCGGGCGTGATCACCGAGACCTTCCAGGCGGAGGTGGAGAAGCTCGGCCTCTTCTACCCCCCCGACCCCTCCAGCAAGGGCTTCTCGACCCTGGGCGGCAATGTGGCCGAGTGTGCCGGCGGCCCCAGGGGCGCCAAGTATGGGGTCACCCGGGATTACGTCCTGGGCCTGGAGGTGGTGACCCCCACAGGCGAGATCATCCACACGGGGGCCCGAACCATGAAGTGCGTGGCAGGACTGGACCTGACCCGCCTGATGGTCGGATCGGAAGGCACCCTGGGCATCATCACCCGCATCACCCTCCGGCTCCTGGCCCTCCCCGCCGCCAAGAAGACCCTGCTCGCCGTCTTCCCGGACCTGGAGAAGGCGGCTGAGACCGTGGCCCGCATCTTCACCGCCGGGATCGTGCCCGTGACCCTGGAGCTGCTGGATCGGGTCTTCATCAACGCCATCGAGGACTACCGCCAGATCGGGCTGCCCAGGGATGCCGAGGCGGTGCTTCTCTTTGAAGTCGACGGGGATCCTGAGTCCCTGGACCGCCAAGCGGACCGGATCGCGGCCATCTGCCGGGAGCAGGGCGCCGTGCGCACCCAGGTCGCCAAGGATGCCACCGAAGCGGAAGAGCTCTGGATCGCCCGCCGCTCTGCCTTTGCCTCCGTGGCCCGGGTCAAGCCCAGCATCATCGGCGAGGATGCCACAGTGCCCCGGAGCGCCATCCCCCAGGCCATCCGGGCAGTCCAGGCCATCGCCGCCAAGTACCGCCTCACCATCGCCGTCCTGGGCCACGCCGGAGACGGCAACCTGCACCCCACCATCCTTGCGGACGAGCGGGACAGCGATGAGATGGAGCGGGTCGAGAAGGCGGTGGACGAAATCTTCCGGGCCTTCCTGGCCCTCGGGGGCACGGTCTCCGGCGAGCATGGCATCGGACGGATGAAGAATCCCTACCTGCATCTGGAGACCGGAGAGGCGACCCTGGAGGTCATGGCCCGCATCAAGGCGGCTCTCGATCCCAGGGGGGTTCTCAATCCAGGCATCGCCCTGGGGGTCAATGCCCTGGGAGGCTGCCGATGAGCTGGTCCGAACTCGAGGACGCAGCCGTCCGCTGCTCCCGCTGCGGGGCCTGTCAGCAGCTCTGCCCCATCTTCCGGGAACTGGGCACTGAAGCCTCCGCCACCCGGGGCAAGATCGCCCTCATCCGGGCCGCCATCCGGGGTCAGGTCGGCCCCACGGATGGACTTGGCGAGCGGCTGTCCCTCTGCCTGGCCTGCAAGGCCTGCAGCGCCGGATGCCCCAGCGGCGTCCCGGGGGACCGATTGGTGCTGGAGGCGCGCCAGGCCTTTGTCGGCCAGCGCGGACTCCCGCTGATCAAACGGCTCGCCCTGCGCTATTTCCTCCGGAACCGGGGTCTCTTCCGCCTGGGAATGAAGCTCGGCCCCCTGGGCCAGCGCCTGGTCCTGAAGCACACCCCCAACGGCGCCCTGCCCCGCCTGCCCATGGGCCTGGACCGGCGCCGCCTGTTGCCCCAGGTGGCCCCCCACTCCTTCCGGGAGCAGCACCCAGAGCTGGTGGAGGCTCCCGAGCCCCGGGGCCGGGTGGCCCTCTTCACCGGCTGCATGGTCAACCACATCTATCCGGAGATCGGTGAAGCCGCCCTGGAGGTCCTCCTCCAGCAGGGATTCTCGGTGCTGATCCCGAAGGACCAGCACTGCTGCGGCCTCCCCGCCCACGCCAACGGGGACGGAGACACCGCTCGGGAACTGGCGCGGGCCGTGCTGGAGAACTTCGCCGAGCAGCCGGTGGATGCGGTCATCACCCTCTGCGGCAGCTGCGGAGGCACCCTCCAGAAGGAGTATGCCCAGTGGTTCGCCTCCGAGCCGACCCTGGCCCGGACTGCAGGGGCTCTGGCCTCCAAGGTCCAGGACTTCTCGGCCTTCCTCGATTCACGGGGCCTCCGGGGCCGACTCGCGGAACGCCCCCTTACCGTGACCTACCATGACTCCTGCCACCTGGCCCGGGGCATGGGCGTCACGGCCGCCCCCCGGAAGCTCCTGCGGGCCATCCCCGGGCTGGAGTTCCGGGAGATGGATGAGGCGGCCCGCTGCTGCGGGGCGGCCGGGAGCTTCAGCCTGGCCCACTACGACCTGACCCTGAAGATCAATGCCAGGAAAACCGGGAACATCCTGGCCACCGGCGCCTCGACCGTGGTCACCGGCTGTCCGGGCTGCGTCATGCAGCTGAGGGATGGCCTGCACCAGCAGGGCGCCCAGGTGGACACCCGGCACATCGCCCAGATCCTCCGGGATGCCCTGCCAGGGCGGGGAGTGACGCAATAAGACTGGACAGGGACTCCTACTCGGTGTAATTGCATAGACAACCAAACCCCCAAACCCCACCCAGCGCCCGCCCCGGCACTGGCCCAACTGCAGGAGGTGCCATGGAACAGGCACGCGAATACCCCAGCTTCCGATGGTTCGTGCTGCTCGCGCTGGTCGTCGCGACAGCAGCATCCACGGTCCTGATGATCGCCCCGGCGCCTTTGATGGGCGAGGTGGCCCACCACCTGCACCTCCACCCCGGGGCGGCCACGGGCATCATCATGGGCCTCTGGAACATCCTCGGCGCCACCTCCTGCCTGGTGGCCGGCTTCCTGGTGGACCGCTTCGGCGTCAACAAACTGATGATCGCCGGATGCATCATCTTCATCGTCCCGACCCTCTTCTTCCCCCTGGCTGGTGAGAACCTGAAGCTCATCATCCTCCTGCGCGCCATCCAGGCCTGCGGAGTGGGTCCCGTCACCTCCATCCTGGGCCCCCTCGCCGCCACCTGGTTCCCCGTGAGCCAGCGCGGCGCCGTGGCCGGCATCCAGGGTGTGGCCACCTCCGGCGGCGTGCTCATCGGCTTCCTGGTCTCCCCCAAGACCTTCATGGCCACCCACAGCTGGCTGGCCACCATGGGCTGGATGACCATCGCCCCTGTGATCGCCCTCATCCTCTGCGCGGCCATCCCCTTCGGGCCCAAGCCTCCGGCCTTCCAGGACGAGTTGGACGAGGCGGGGAAGCTGGAGGCCCAGGGTGCTTTCGCCAAGGCCCTCAAGACCCCCACCACCTGGGTCCTCATCGTCTGTGTCTTCATCAGCTGCTGGTTCTTCACCGGCACCAATGACCTGACCCCCGGCTACATCGCCATCGCCCCCCCCACAGGCCTGGGCTACGGCCCGGTCACCGCCGGCAAGCTCATGGGCATCTACCAGCTCTTCTTCATGATCGGTGGCTTCCTGGTAGGCGCCCTCTTCACCAAGGTCTTCAAGGGCAGCGCCCGCACCTCCGTGGGGATCGGCTTCCTGGTTTCGGCCGTGGTGATCTGCACCATCATGCTACCCGGGGTCTACACCTCCGTGGGCACCCTGAGCGCAGTCCTGCCCCTGGCGGCCTTCTTCGCAGCCTGGATCATGCCCTCGATCATGGCCTTCATCGCCATCAACTACCACCACAGCATCGTGGGCCGCGTCACGGGCCTCGCCTTCGGCATCGGCCTCTACGCCGGCATCCCGGGGATCATCGTCGGCTCCACCCTGCTGGCCAAGACCGGCAACTACCACGCCTCCATCACCCTGGTGACCACCGTGGCCATCCTGGGTGCCGTCCTGGCACTCTTCATCAAGCCCCTTCTGAAGAAGGTTGCCAAGACCTCCCCCGAGACCCTCGAGGCCTGAGCCTCCTGCCACACCCGGGCGCTCCGCTACCCTGAGAGCGGGGCGCCCCTTCTCTGCCCGCCAGGAACCGATCTTGAATCAGCTTATCTTCTCCCAGGTCCTCACCCTCTTTCTCCTCATGGGGGTGGGGCTGGGCGCACGCCGCCTCGGGGCCTTCACCCCCGAAGTCAACCGGGGGCTCTCGGCCTTCCTCATGAACACCTGCATGCCTGCCCTGATCCTGGTCTCCTTCCTGAGGCCCTTCAGCAGCGGCATGCTCCGGGGGGCGGGGCGGATGCTCCTCTACACCCTGGCCATCCATCTGGTGCTGGCCCTCCTGGCCTGGCTGCTCTTCCGCCGGGTTCCGGGGGGGAAGCGGCCCACCCTGCAGTTCCTGACCCTCTTCTCCAACTCGGGCTTCCTGGGCCTTCCCCTGCTGGCCCTGCTCTTCCCCATGGGCGGGGTCTTCTTCGGCGCAGTCTACAACCTCATCAGCGCCCTCTTCATGTTCACCCTGGGTGTGGCCTACTTCTCCCCCAGGGAGACCCGCCCCGGCCCTGGGCTCCTGCTGAAGAACCCGGTGATCCTCAGCACCCTCGCAGGCATCCTCTGTTTCCTCTTCTCGGTGCGACTCCCCGGCCCCATCCTGAGCGCTTTCAACATGCTCGGAGGCATGACCAGCCCCCTCTCGGTCCTCATCCTGGGGGCCATGCTGGGCGAGATGCGGCTGCGGGACCTCCTGGGCTCCCCCAGCGAGTACCTGCTTTCCGCGGTGCGGCTCCTGGTGGCCCCTGCCCTGACCCTCCTGCTCTGCCGTCTCCTGCGAGTGGATCCGGTGCTGGAGCGGATCCTGGTGATCCTCCAGGCCCTGCCGGGCGCGACCATTGTGGCGGCCTTCGCCGAACGCTACGACAGCGACCGGGTCTTCGCCTCCCGCTGTACCTTCCTCACCACCCTGCTCTCGCTGCTGACCCTGCCCCTGATGTCGAGCCTGCTGCACTGAGCCCTCAGGTGGTATAGGCTGGCTCATGGTCGAACTGAGGCGCACCACCCCTGACGATCCCGGCTTCCTGACCCTGATCCGTCGCCTGGACGCCGAACTGCTGGCGCGCAACGGGGCCGAGCAGGCACAACTGAACCCACTGAACAGCCTGGAGTGCATCCACCACGCCCTGGTGGCGGAGGAGAGCGGTCACCCTCTGGGCTGCGGGGCACTCAAATTCCACGGAAGCGCCACTGCGGAGCTCAAGCGGATGTTCGTCCATCCGGAAGCCCGCCGCCGTGGCATCGCCGCAGCCCTGGTCCAGGCGTTGGAGACCTGGGCCAGGGAAGAGGGTGCCCGGGAAGTGATCCTGGAGACCGGAGTCCGCCACGCCGAGGCCCTGGCCTTGTACAAGGCTCTGGGTTTCCAGCGCATCACCAACTACGGCCCCTATGCGGGCAAATCTGGAAGCATCTGCCTGGGCAAGGCCCTCAGCCCAGGACCACAGGCTCCATCTCCAGGCTGATCCCGAAGCGGTCCCGCACATCCCCGCGCACGGCATCCGCCAAGCGCAGCACCTCGGCCCCCGTGGCACCGCCCAGGTTGACCAGCACCAGGGCCTGCTTCCCGAACATGGCCACCGGACCGAGGGCCCGCCCCTTCCAGCCCACCTGCTCGATGAGCCAGCCCGCCGCCACCTTCACCCGGCCATCGGCCTGGGGATAAGCCGGGAGGGTGGAATGCCCGGCCTTGAGGCGCTCGAAGGCCCCCGCCTCCAGGACCGGGTTCTTGAAGAAGCTCCCAGCGCTGGGGATCTCCGCAGGGTCCGGGATCTTGCGCCGCCGCACGGCGATGATGGCCTCGGCGATGTCCCGGGGACCCGGAGCGGCCATTCCCCGGGCGGCCAACTCCTGGTCGAGACCGGCATAGCCCGTCTCGGGACGCCAGGCCTCCGGAAGACGGAAGGTGACAGCCGTGACCGCCCAGTGGCGCCCCTCGGGCAACTTGAAGAGACTCTCCCGGTAGGCGAAGCGGCACTCCGATCCCTCCAGGACCCGCTGCCGTCCGTCCCGCAGATCCACCACCTCCACGCGATGGATGCGGTCTCCCGCCTCCAGGCCATAGGCCCCGATGTTCTGGACCGGGGCGGCCCCCACGGTGCCCGGGATGTGGGCCAGGTTCTCCAGCCCCCCCAGGCCCTGCTCCAGGGTCCAGAGCACAAAGGAGGGCCAGTCCTCCCCGGCTCCGGCACGGACCAGGGTGCCCCCGAGGCGCTCCCGCCCGGGGATGCAGATGCGGAGGACCCGCCCAGCGAGATCCCCGGCCAGCACCACGTTGCTGCCCCCGCCCAGGAGGGTGAGGGGCCGCCCCGCCAGCTGCCCAGAAGCCGCCAGCCCGGAGAGCTGCTCTGCCGAACGGATCTCGGCGTACTGCTCGGCCCGGCCAGGCAGCCTCAGGGTGTTGAAGGGCTCCAGGGAAACCCGACGCTGCCAGGGATCCCCGGGAAGGCTACTCCCAGGCATCGGCCACGCCCTTGCCCGCCTGGGCGTGGCGCAGGGCCTTGAGCCCGATATCACGGCGCACCTGGCGTCCGGGCCAGGTCACCTGCTCCAGATCGGCTTCCACCTGGGCCCGGGCCTGGGCCAGGTCAGCGGCCTGGGCCACGAGGTTCAGCACCCGCCCCCCGTTGGTCACCCACTGCCCGCCCTGCCTGCGGGTCCCAGCGTGGATCAGGCGGCTCCTGGGGCTGGCGACGGTGATGGGCACACCCTTCCGGGCCCCCTCGGGGTAATCCTCGGCAGCCAGCACCACGGCGAGGGCACAGCCGGGTTTCAGGACGACTTCGTTCCGCTCCAGACGCCCCTCGGCCACGGAGAGGAGGAGCTCCTGCAGGTCCTCATCCAGGAGTTGCATCAGGACCTGGGTCTCGGGGTCCCCGAAGCGGACGTTGTACTCCAGCAGACGGGGACCGGTGGGGGTCCACATCACCCCCAGGAAGAGCACGCCCTGGGCATCCAGCCCATCCTTCTGGAGGCCCTGGACCGTGGGGACCACCAGCTCCCGGCGCATTCGCTCCACATCCTCGGGGCGCAGGAAGGGAAGCGGGCCGAAGACACCCATGCCGCCGGTGTTGGGGCCCTGGTCCCCCTCGAAGATGCGCTTATGGTCCTGGCAGGCGGGCAGCATCGCGAAACAGGCGTGCCCGGCCTTCACATCCACCAGGACGTGGAGACTCAGCTCCATACCCGTCATGGGTTCCTCGAAGACCACCGTGCGGGAGGCCTCTCCGAACTGGCCAGCCATGAAGCTGCGGAAGGTCGCAAGGGCCTCCTCCTTGCTGGGCGCGAGGACGACGCCCTTGCCCGCCGCCAGGCCATCGGCCTTCAGGACGATGGGGAAGGGATGGGGCCAGGAAGCGATGAGGGCCTCGCCCGCAGCCAGGTCCGTGATGGTGGTGCTGGCGGCACAGGGGATGCTGTGACGGAACATGAAGTCCTTGGCGAAGGCCTTGGAGCCCTCGAGCCGGGCGGTGCCGGCGTTGTGGCCGAAGACCGGAATGCCGAGGGCGCGCAGGGCATCCGCCACACCGGCCACCAGGGGGGCCTCAGGACCGAGGATGGCGAGGTCGGGCCTCTGGGCGGCAGCCCAATCGGCGATGCCGGCCACATCCTCCACTCCGAGGGGCAGACAGGTCCCCAGCTCGGCCAGGGCGTCGCTCCCGGGGGCAGCGAAGAGCTCCACGGGGGCCTTGCCCTCGCGCAGCTTCAGAGCCAAGGCGTACTCACGTCCTCCCGAACCGACCAGCAGAATCTTCATCAATCACACTCCGTCCTCCAGTATCGCCGAGGTCCTCTCCGGACAGGATCCAAAAGCGGAACCCGATCATCAGCTTCGGCATCGGAGATCGGGATCCCACCACCGGACTGGGCGCTGCGGCGATGTCGACGGGGACGCCAGCAGAGGCCCCGGATGAGTGCCCGGGATCTGCGCGACAGAGGGCGGCGTGTCCTGACCCTGCCCATGCGTGCGCATCCGTGGCCCTGGAAGCTTTCCTGACCACAGAA
This sequence comes from uncultured Holophaga sp., assembly GCF_963677305.1. GTDB lineage: Bacteria > Acidobacteriota > Holophagae > Holophagales > Holophagaceae > Holophaga. The sequence goes on along the minus strand of NZ_OY781925.1, from coordinate 1,458,670 downwards.
CTCGCCCCCCTCAGGACCAGGCCCTCACCTTGCCGTCCCGGGCGGCCAGGAGCTCGGAGATGGTGAGGGCGGCATGAATCAGGCCCACATGGGTGTAGGCCTGGGGGAAGTTGCCCAGGAGCCGCCCCGTGGCGGGTTCGATGTCCTCGCTGAAGAGCCCCACCGGGTTGGCATGGCGGCAGACCCGCTCGAAGACCTGGATGGCCTCCTCCAGCCGCCCGGCCAGGGCCAGGGCCTCGGCCCACCAGAAGGAGCAGATGGTGAAGGCGCTGGTGGTCTCGCCGAAGTCGTCCTCGTTCCGGTAGCGGAGCATGAGGCCGCAGTCCGTGAGTTTCTCCCCGTAGTGATCCAGAGTGGCGAGAAAGCGGGGATCCCTGGGGTCCACCAGGCCGATGCTGGGGAGCAGCAGGTTGGAGGCGTCCGGGAACTCACCATCCAGGGCCTGGGTGAAGCAGCCGAGCTTCTCATTGTATCCCCTCGTGAGGATGATCTCCCGCTCCGCCGCGGCCTGCCGCTCCCAGCGCTCGGCCAGCAGGGGCTCGTTGAAGCGCTTCGCCATGGCCGCCCCCCGGTGCACGGCCACCCAGCACATGGCCCGGGAGAAGGTGTAGGGACGGAAGAGGCTCCGGAACTCCCAAATCGAGGTATCCGGCACCGGCCCCAGCTCCAGGGCCTTCTCCACCAGGCTCCGCACCAGGGGGAAGAAATGGCCGTCCTGGTCATGGACCAGGCGGGGATCCCGCAGCAGGGTCTCCATGCAGAGGACCAGTTCCCCCATGAGATCATGTTGGCGCTGGGTGGCGGCGGCATTGCCGATGCGCACGGGTCCGTCCCCCTCGAAGCCGGGCCAGTGTTCCAGGATCTCCTCCGGGGCCGAGGGGTTGCCATCGATGGCATAGAGGGGCTGGAGGGGCGCGGTCTCCGCCACGTTCCGCAGGAAGCGCAGGAAGCGCTCCCCCTCGTGCAGATGGCTGAGGCGTCTCAGGGCCTCCACCACGAAGGCCGCGTCGCGCAGCCAGCAGTAGCGGTAGTCCCAGGTCCGCCCGGTGCCGAGGCTCTCGGGGATGCTGGTGGTGGTGGCAGCGATGATGGCCCCGGTGTCCTGGTAGGCGTGCAGCTTGAGGCAGAGGGCCGAGCGGAGCACCATCTCCGGCTTGTAGAGCGGCAGGACGCAGGTCTTGGCCCAGCGCATCCAGCCCTCCACCGTCAGGTCCAGTTCCTGCAGCACCCGCGCCAGGGTCAAGCCCCGGGGCTCCCCCCAGCTCAGGACGAAGTAGACCGCCCCGTCAAGCACAAACTCCCGGCTCCCCGCCAGATAGCTGACGGGCATGTTGGTCTCCAAGTGGAGCCGACCCGAGCCGCCGAGCACCGCCATGCCGTCATGGCGGTATTCCTTCCGAGTCTCGGAGCGCCCGTAGTCGAGCCGCGGATCGAAGTCGACACTGATCCTGACGGTGCCGTGGAGGGGACGGAGGATCCGGCAAAGCTGGATGGGCACGGAGACAGTCCACTCCCGGGGCAGCCGGGGGGCGAAGTCGATCAGCTCCCAACCCGAGTCGTTGTGCTCGAATCGAGTGCGGAGGACGTTGGTATTGGGCAGGTAATCCATCTGCCCCAGCACCTCCCTCCCCTCGGCCAGGATGCGGAAGACACCGCCCTCCTCGCCTCCCAGCAGGCGCCCGAAGACCGAGGGGGAATCAAAGCGGGGCATGCAGAGCCACTCCACAGCCGAGGTGGGGGCGATGAGGGCGAGGATGCTCCCGTTGCCGATGAGTCCATGATCCAGGGGCTGATGGCGGGGGCTCACGGCCGGGCCTCCCCGGCCATCGAGGAGGCGAGGAAGCCCCTGAGCAGCCGCCGGACGCTGGCCGGATCCGGCAGACGGTAGCGTGCTTCGCTGGGCCCCTGGCCCACCCGGATGGAGCAGGCCGAAACAGGCAGGGCGCGGAAGAGGTCCTCATCCGTGCGGTCATCCCCGATGGCCAGGACATAGACCCCCTCGCCCCCCATATCGGCGCTCAACGCCAGGCCCTTCTGCACGCCACGGGGGCGGAACTCAAGGACCCTCGAGCCCTCCAGCATCTCCAGCCCGAGACCTTCGCTGAGTTCCCTAGCCTGGGCCTGGAGAGTCCGCAACTGGGGCAGGCGGAGCCCGCCTGGGACCCGGCGGTAGTGCCAGGCCACCGAGGCCGTCTTCCACTCGATGAAGGAGCCCTCGAACGCACGGACCCATCCCCCGAGCAGCTCCGCCAGGGGCCCGTCCGCCAGGGGACTGACGGTGCGGACCGCCACCCACTCAGCGGTCCCGGAGGCCCGCAGCCACAGGCCGTGCTCCGCGTGGAGCGCGAGGGGAAGCTCCCCCAGCCAGGCCTCCAGCACCTCCCTGGGCCTGCCGCTGACGACATGCACCTCCACACCCGGCAGGCTGGCCAGGTCCCGGAGGAGGCTCTTGAGCTCCAGGTCGGGCGCAGCCGCCTCCGGAGTCGGTGCCAGGGGCACCAGGGTGCCGTCGTAGTCCAGCAGGATCACCGTCCGCTCGCTGCTGGCAGCCTCATCCTGGATGCGCTCCAGCAGGACGGGCCAGGGGCCCGCGGGACTCAGGGGACCCACGGCTTCCAGATCCCCCAGGAAGCGCCGGGCCCATTGGTGTACATTGCTGCGTTCGACGCGATGCCGAAGGCTCCTCATCCGCCGTGAGGCTTGCTGGGGGGGCAGGTCCAAGGCACGGCGGATGGCCTGGGCCAGGCTCCCCACGTCATAGGGATTGACCAGCAGGGCCTCCTTCATGGTCACCGCCGCCCCGGCGAACTCACTCAGGACGAGTACGCCCGTGTCGTCGATGCGGCAGGCGCAGAACTCCTTCGCCACCAGGTTCATGCCATCCCGGAGCGGAGTGACGAGCATGACATCGGCCGCACGGTAGAGGGCCACCAGCTCCTCCAGGGGGAAGGCCTGGTGGAGCAGGTGGACGGGGAGGACTCCGGGGGTCCCGAAGCGTCCGTTGATCCGGGCGGCGATTTCATCCACCTGGCGCCGGAAGGCTGCGTAGGCCTCGACTCCCTCCCGGGAGGGCACAGCCGCCTGCAGGAGCAAGACCCGGTCGCGGAGTCCGGGGTTCTCCTCCAGGAAGCGCTCGAAGGCCATGAGCCGCCGTGGGATCCCTTTGGTGTAGTCGAGCCGGTCCACCCCCAGGAGGATCCGGCGCCCACCGACCTCCTCCCGGAGCTGCTGGCACCGGGCCTCCACGCCGGGCGTCTGCGCCATGCTGACGAAGGTGCCCACATCGATGCCGATGGCATACTCCGCCAGGCGGACATCCCGGTCCTCGTACGAGAGCCCGCCTTCTGTGGGACGGGCGCCCAGCATCTGGCAGGCGCAGGTGGCGAAGTGGTTGCGGTAGTCCTCGGTATGGAAGCCCAGCAGATCCGAGGCCAGCATCCCCTGGAGCAGCTGCTCCGCCCAGGGCAGGATCCGGAAGACCTCGTGGGCCGGAAAGGGAATATGCAGGAAGAAGCCGATGCGGACATCAGGTCTGAGCTCCCGTAGCATCCGGGGGACGAGCATGAGCTGATAGTCATGCACCCAAACCAGGGCTCCGGAGGCCGCAAGCTCGGCCACCGTTGCGGCGAACCGCTCGTTCACCGACTGGTAGGCCTCCCAGTCCAGATCCGCGTCCAGGCTCACCTTGTCCAACAGGTAGTGGCAGAGGGGCCAGAGCACCCCATTGCTGAAGCCCTCGTAATACCGGGTCACATCCTCCAGGCTGAGCTCCACGGGTGTGAGTCGCTTCTGGTGGAGTGCCTCCAGGACCCGCTGCCGGGCTCCGGTATCCAGCCCCTCCAGACTGCCGGGCCAGCCCACCCAGCTGGAATCATCGGCCGCATGGGGGCCGGCCAGGGCCGTCGCCAGCCCACCCGCCGAGGGCATCAGCGTCTCTCCGCCTTCGCTCACCTTGACGGTCCAGGGCAGCCTGTTGGAAACCAGAGTCAGTCGCGTCATGTCACTGCTCCTTTCGTCCAGGGCCGGTCGTCAGGAGAACGCCCGACCCGGGCGCAGCAGGTGCGCCGGATGGTGGAAAGGGGGCATCCCCCTGGGACCCGTTCAGCTGATGCAAGCCCTCCCTCCCCCAGGCCAGCCGACCTCAACGGCTCGGGGCATACCGGGGTGGGTACGCCCCTGGCCGATGGCCGAGCCCAGTATCTTGCGGTGACCCATTATTTGCGTAGCAAATACTTCCCGTCAACCCTGAAGCCGGCGGATGCCGCCGGAAAGTTCCAATCCGGAACCAATGGCACCGGATATGCGGGAAGAAGCGCTGCTCTACTTGGCCTTGTTCCTCAGGTTGCGGGTCCCGGGCAGGGCGTTGGCACCCAGAGCGATCTCGATGGGGGCAGCCTCCGGCATGACTGCGGGGCTGGGCACAGACCCCTTACCGGCGTCCTTGAGCGAGGAGATGCCGGAGGCCCTGAGGGAGAGCGCCTCGGGATTGGAGCTCTGGCGGAGCGCCTCCTCGAAACTGATCAGTCCGTCTCCGCACAACTGCATCAGGGACTGGTCAAAGCTCTGCATGCCGTAGGCTTCGCCCTGGGCGATGGCTTCCGCCAGATAGCGGGACTTCTCAAGGTCATCAATGCACTCCTTCACCCGGGCCGTGGCGAGCATGACCTCCACCGCCGGTACCCGGCCCCGTCCTCCTGCCCGGGGGACCAGGCGCTGGGAGACCACACCCTTCAGCACGCTGGCCAACTGAAGCCGGATCTGGCGCTGGTGGATGGGCGGGCAGGCGCTGATGATGCGGTTGATGGTCTCGGCGGCATCCATGGTGTGGAGGGTAGCCAGGACCAGATGCCCGGTCTCCGCCGCCAGGAGGGCTGTTGTGATGGTCTCCAGGTCCCGCATCTCCCCCACCAGGATCACATCCGGATCCTGCCGCAGCGCCCCCAGCAGGGCTGTGGCGTAGTCAGGGGTGTCCTCACCGATCTCCCGCTGGCAGATGATGCTGCGCCGATCCTGGTGCAGGTACTCGATGGGATCCTCGATGGTGAGGATGTTGCGGTTGCGGTCGGTGTTGATGATGTCGATCATGGCCGCCAGGGTGCTGGACTTTCCGCATCCGGTGGAACCGGTCACCAGGACAAGGCCCCGCTCCTCCTGGCAGAGCCTGCGGATGATGGGTGGGAGGTTCAGGTCCTCCAGCGTGGGAATGGCCAGGGAGATGGGCCGGATGGCCAGGGCCACCGAACCCCGCTCACGGAAGGCATTGATCCGGTATCGCCCCAGCCCTGTCAGGGTGTGGGTGAGGTTGACCTCACCCTTCTCCCCGTAAGCCTGTCGCTGGCGCTCGTTCATGAGTGCCGTGGCCTGGGTGGCGATGGCCTCCCCGGGACAGGGTCCCTCTTTGGGCATGGCGTAGAGCACTCCGTCCACCCGGATGGTGGGGCGCATGCCCGACCGAAGGTGAATGTCCGAGGCCTTGGCCCGGGCGGCATAGGTGAGCACCTCCTCGAGGTTCATGCCGCCCCCCGCCCGCGGTCTGACCGATCATGCAAAATGTTCATGAAAACCCCGCAGTCCCAGCCCAAATCCAAGGTTGAGACTGCGAATTTTCCACAAATCATTCACAAAGGCAAGTGCTTTCAGCGGCACATGGCCAGGATCTGCCGGAGGCGGGCTTCGTCGAGATCGCGTTTCTCACCGCAGGGCAGCATGTTGCGCCCCTTGAATCGCCTCACGATCTCGTCAAAGCAGTCGCCATCCAGGCTGTAGTCCGAGAGATGGGTGGGATTGCCCATGCTCTCGAAGAAGCCCCGGGTCCGGATGATGGCCTCCTCGATGCGCTGCGCCTCGCCGCCCTCCCGGACACCCCAGACACGCTCGGCGTACTGCAGGAGCTTCTCGCGCTTGGAGTCCCGCTGGACCCAGAGCAGATTGGGCATGACGATGGCCAGGGTCTGAGCGTGGTCAAGCCCCACCAGGACAGTGAGTTCATGGCCGATCAGATGCGTCGACCAGTCCTGGGGCACGCCCACACCAATGAGCCCATTCAGGGCCATGGTGGCGGAGAAGACCACATTGGCGCGTGCGGTGTAATCCGCTGGGTCCGCGAGGGTTTTCGGTCCCGACTCCAGCAGGGTCTGCAGGATGCCTTCGGCGAAGCGATCCTGGATGGGGGCATCCGCCGGGTAGGTCAGGTACTGCTCCATGACGTGCACGAAGGCATCCACCACCCCGTTGGCGATCTGGCGAGGGGGGAGGGAGTAGGTCACCTCCGGATCCACCACCGAGAAGCGGGGGAAGACCAGGGGAGAGGAGAAGGCGAACTTCTCCAGAGTGGACTTGCGGGAGATGACCGCTCCGGAGTTCATCTCGGAGCCGGTGGCGGGGAGGGTCATGACCGAACCCAGGGGCAGCGCCACCTGCGGTCGGGCTCCCTTGAGGATGTCCCAGGGATCCCCCTCGAAGTTCACGGCTGCCGAGATGAACTTGGTGCCATCCAGAGTCGAGCCGCCCCCCACCGCCAGGAGGAAATCCACCTTCTCCTCCCGGGCCAGTTCGACAGCCTTAATCAATGTTTCATAGCACGGATTCGGTTCGATGCCCCCGAACTCCAGGACCGTGTGCTTGTCCAGGGCCTGGATCACCTGTTCGTAGACCCCATTCGCCTTGATGCTGCCCCCACCGTAGGTCATGAGGACCTTGGCGCCCTTGGGGATCTCCCGGCCGACGGCCGCGATCTGGCCTGCACCGAAGAAGAGGCGGGTGGGATTGTACAGGACGAAGTTCTTCATGGTCTTCTCCCGGAAGAGCTGGGGTCAGCCCACAGCTTTGCCTCCAGGGTATCGGAAGACCTGCCCTATCAGACCAGTTCCGGCCGCATCAAGCCTCCTCGAGGGCAGTCTGGGCCTCCTCCCACTCGGCCATGGCATAGGCGAGATCGGCCTCCAGGGCCTTCTGGGCGTCCAGCTTGGCGCTGAAGGCCTGCCAGTCGGAAGGGTCCATCCCCGCCAGCTCCTCGGCGAGAGAAGCCATGCTGGCCTCCACCTCCCCCACTTTCGCCTCGGCCTCTGTAACCTTGCGCTCCAGGCGCTTGAGGGTCTTCTGTCTCTCCCTATCGATGGCCTGCCCCCTGGGTGGAGCCATAGGGACGGCTTCCTTGGCCTGGGACTTGGACTGGGGCCTGGGGGCCTCCTTCTTCGGTTCCTCGACAGGCGACTGGTCGGCCTCCAGATCCAGGTCCACCCAGGCCTGGTGCTCCTCGTAGCCACCCTCCTTGAGTTCCGCCTTCCCCTCGTGGATCCGCAGCAGGCTGTCGGCACAACGCCCCAGGAGATAGCGGTCGTGGGTCACCAGGACCACGGCGCCGGTGAAGCTCAGGATGGTGTCCTCCATGGCCTCCATGGAGTGGATGTCCATGTGGTTGGTGGGCTCGTCGAGGAGCAGCAGATTCACGCCCTCCCGGATGAGAGTGGCGATGGAGAGCCGCGCCCGCTCGCCACCGGAGAGCACCGTGGTGGGTTTGTCCACATCGTCCCCCCGGAACTGGAACTTGGCGAGGAAGCCCAGGACATCCTGCTTGGGGGCCATGGGGATCACGGCCTGTATCTGCTGGAAGACGGTATTGCGCGGGTCGATGTTCCGGTGATGCTGGTCGAAGTAGCCCAGCTTCACCTGGCTCCCCAGACGGGAGCCGCCGGTGAGGAACTCGATCTCCCCGGAGATGGCCTTGAGGAGGGTGGACTTCCCCGTGCCGTTGAAGCCCACGATGGCCAGCTTCTGGCCGCGCTTGACCTGCAGGTGCTCGATGGGGTCGAAGAGCCCCCGGCCCTCCCAGCCCACAGAGGCGTTGTCCAGCACCAGGGCGGTGTCACCACTGCGCTGGGTCTCGTTGAAGGTGAATTTCACCTTGCGGCGGTCCTGGAGGGGCTTCTCCATGCGCTGGAGCTTGGAGAGGTGGGTGCGCCGCCCCCGGGCGATCTTGGTGTTCTGCCCGGCGATGTTGCGGCGGATGTACTCCTCCTGCTGGCGGATGTAGTCCTGCTGGCGCTCGTAGTGGCGCTCGGCGATCTCCAGCTCCTGCTCCTTCTTCTCCATGAAGTCGGTGTAGTTGCCTTCATAGACCCGGCTGCGGCCCAGCTCGATCTCCACGATGCTGGTGGCCACCTTGTCCAGGAAGTAGCGGTCATGGCTGATGACCGCCACCGTGGCGGTGGTGTCCTGCAGGAACTGCTCCAGCCAGCGGAGGCTGGGGAGATCCAGGTGGTTGGTGGGCTCGTCCAGGAGGAGCAGGTCCTGACCCTGGAGGATGGCCTTGGCCAGCATGACCCGGCACTTCTGCCCGCCGCTCAGCTCGTGGATGTTCTTGGTCTGCATCTCCAGGGGAAAGCCCAGGTTCATCAGGATGCTCTCGGCCTTGGAGCGGATGACGAAGCCGTCCATGCGCTCAAAGGCCTCCTGGACCTCCTGGTAGCGGGCCATGATGGCCTCGAGATCCCCTGCCTCCCCCATGCGGTGCTCCAGCTCCCGCATCTCGTGCTGGAGCGCCTCCACATCCCCGAAGGCCGCCAGGGTCTCTTCCAGGATGGAGCCATCGGTCTCGGGATTCAGGTCCTGGGCGTAGTGCCCCAGGCGGACGCCCCGCTCCCGGGTGGGTCGCACCACGGTGCCACCGTCCAGCTCATGTTCCCCCAGGAGGACCTTGAAGAGGGTGCTCTTCCCGGCTCCATTGCGGCCGATCACACCCCAGCACTCGTCCTCGTCCAGGACCCAGGTGACATCCCTGAGGATCTCGTGAGGGCCGAAGCTGAGGTGGGCGTGATTGAGGGAAGCAAACATGGACGACCTGAAGACCGCAGAAGGCGGAACCTCCAGATTACCGCGCTGCAGGCCGCTTGTTCAGCGGTCCTGCCCGGGATCAGACAATAAAAAAACGTCGCCCGGGGGCGACGTTTTCTGGTGGAGCTAAGCGGGATCGAACCGCTGACCTCCTGCATGCCATGCAGGCGCTCTCCCAGCTGAGCTATAGCCCCAAGGGGTTCTGGGTGTACTGCATCTCCGAGTCGAAAGGCCGCCTTTCGGCGGCCTTTTGGTGGAGCTAAGCGGGATCGAACCGCTGACCTCCTGCATGCCATGCAGGCGCTCTCCCAGCTGAGCTATAGCCCCGGAGGAATTCTCAGTTTCTCACGAGTTCCGGAACAAGGCAAGCACAAATTCCGCCCGGCCTCAGGTCGCCGAGATCCGCAGCTTCTGCCCGGCCTGGATCCGCCCCTTCCGGATCCGGTTCCACTTGGTCAGCTGACCCACCTCCAGGCCATAGCGGGCGGAGATGGAGTAGAGGGTCTCCCCCCGCTTGACGGTGTGGTAACGGGGCTTGGCCTCGGCCCGCCGCACGGGATGGGGCACGGGCGCATGCCGGGGCTTCCGCTCCGAGGGCCCCACCGGCTCCAGCTCGGCAGGGGCCTCCTCCGTGGGGGGAGCCGGCACCACCGCGGCCACCGTGGGAATGGAAGGCGTCGGCTCCAGGGGCATGGCCCGGCGCGTGCTGGCGCTGGTGGCCAGATCCTGGGCATCGATGGGCGTGAGGGGTGGCGGCGGCACCTGGATCCGGCGCCCGACCCGGAACTGGGACGCACTCATCTCGTTGGCTGCCAGCAGATCCGACGGGGAGAGTTTGAAGCGCTCGGCCACCTTGGACAAGGTGTCCCGGCGCCGGATGGTGTAGGAGAGGAAGTCGAGACGCTGGTTGGCGGGCAGGTTGGCCAGGACCTTGGCGGTGGCCATGGAGGTCCCGGGGGGGACCCGGAGCTGGTAGACCCCGGGCGGAGTGCTGCCCCGGAGCAACTCGGGGTTGAGCTCCCGAAGCTGTTCCAGCGGCGTCTCGGAGAGCCTGGAGAGCACCGCCAGACTGGTCATCCGGTCCACCTGCACCGTCTCATAGGTGTAGGGCGGCTCGGGCTCGAAGCTGAGCCCATAGCGCTCGGGATTGCGGCCCACCAGGACCGCCGCACAGAACTTGGGGACATATTGCTTGGTCTCAGTCCGGAGATAGCGGGAGCGCTGCAGATCCCAGAAATTCCGGGAGTTGGTCCCGTTGGTGGCCTTGTCCGTGGTGCCCGGTCCCGCGTTGTAGCTGGCCAGCGCCAGGTACCAGTCCCCATCCCTCTGATAGAGGCTCTTGAGGTAGCGGGCCGCTGCCCGCGTGGCCTTCACGGGGTCCTGCCGCTCCTCCACCCAGGCATTGCCGAAGAGACCGAAGAGGCGCCCCGTGGGGCGGATGAACTGCCACATGCCCACGGCGGCGGCGTGACTGCGGGCCTTGTTGGTGTACCCGCTCTCGATGAGCGCCAGATAGGCAAGGTCCTGGGGAACTCCCTCTTCGGCGAAAACCTGGCGGACCATGGGCAGGTAGCGGCTGGCCCGGGAGAGAGAGCGCTCCATGAAGCCTCGCTTCTCGTGGGTGAAGCTGTGGACCCAGCTCAGCACCTTGTCGTTGAGGTCGATGGGGACGTCGTAGGCGGTACCCGCCTCCGCCGTCTTGACCCGGGCCATCTCCGAGACCAGATCCTGCCCCTTGAGGACCACCACCTCCTCCGAGGGGCTGAGCTCATTGGGGTCGGCTTCGTCATCATCCCCCAGGTCCTCCTCGACCGCCTCCAGACGCTCAATGAGTGGGGCCACATCGGGCTTCGCCCGGGTGTCGTCACTCCAGTCGGCGATCAGGGACTCCGCCTCATCAATGTACTGGGCCGTCTTGTCCTCGTCATCCGCCTCGAGGGCCGCCTCCGCGGCCTTGACGAGGGTGCCCAGACGCTCGATGGGCGAGGACACAGAGGGAACCCTGGCCGCCGGGGGGGCCGCCAGGAGGCGCCCGCCCTGGGCCAGAACCAATAGGAGGGCGATTCTTCCGAGAAGCTTGGATTGCAGTTTCACTGGCCGTGGGTCTCCGTGGCGACGAGGGTCTGGTAGGCTCCCGCATCCAGCAGATCCGCTGCGGGCTCTCCGTCCAGGCGGACCTTGATCATCCAGCCTTCGCCATAGGGGTCCTGGTTGACAAGTTCTGGATGGGCTTCCAGTTCCCCGTTGATTTCAAGCACCTCGCCCGTGGCGGGCATGTAGAGCTCGGAGACGGTCTTGACCGACTCCACGGTACCGAACTCCTCCCCGGTCCCGAAATGGGTGCCCTGGAGAGGCAAGGCCACGAAGACGATGTCCCCCAGCACCTCCTGGGCGTACCCGCTGATGCCGACCAGGGCGGTGCCATCCCCGAGCAGCCTCAGGTATTCATGGTTCCGGGTGTACTTCAGCTCAGCCGGATACATGGGGCCTCCCTCCACAAGTCTATCAGCGCCGACGGACATAGAAGGGGGTCGGAACCACCACCGCTGGACAGGCTCGGCCCCGGATCTCCACCTCCAGACCTGAACCGGGGACCCACCGGGCTGCCGGGACCAGGGCCAACCCCAGGTTGCAGGCAAAGGTGGGACTGGGCGCCCCGCTGGTGACCCGCCCCCCTCCGAGCACGGGCATGCCATCCCGGGCGATGTCGCGCTTCTCGAGCATCCTGAACCCCACCAGACGGCGCTCCACCCCCCTCTGCTGCAGCTCCAGCAGAGCCGCCCGGCCGATAAAATCCCCCTTCTCAAGGTTGAGGATCCCCTCCAGCCCCGCCTCCAGAGGTGTGGTTTCCGCGTCGATCTCGTGCCCGTAGAGGGCCATCCTCGCCTCCAGCCTCAGGGTGTTGCGGCAGCCCAGTCCGGCCGGCACCAGCCCCAGAGGGCATCCCCTCTCCAGGAGGGCATCCCAGATCCCAGGAGTCTCCCCTGCCGGGGCATAGACCTCGAAGCCGTCCTCTCCGGTGTAGCCGGTGCGGGCCAGGAACACCGGCACCCCCTGGAAGCAGGCCGCCGAGCACCCGTAGTAGCGGAGAGCGGACAGGTCCAGGTCCACCAGGGGCTGGAGGATCTCGGCACTCCGCGGCCCCTGGAGGGCCACCTGCCCCGTGTCCGGAGATTCGTCCAGGACCTCCACCTCCCAGCCCCGGGCCCGATCCCGGATCCACGCCAGATCCGCACCGGTATTGGAAGCGTTGACCACCAGGAGGAAGTCCCGCTCGTCCACCTTGTGGAGCAGAAGGTCATCCAGGAAGGTGCCGCGATCCGTGAGAAGCCCGGTGTAGTGGATCCTTCCGGTCCTCAGCCCCCGGACATCATTGGGTGTGAGCCAGTCCAGGAAGGCCATCGCCTGGGGACCCCGGACCCGGAGCTCGCCCATGTGGCTGACGTCGAAAAGCCCGGCCAGAGTGCGGACGGCCTGGTGCTCGGCCAGGATGCCCGCAGGGTACTGGATGGGCATCTCCCACCCTCCGAAGTCCACCATCCTTGCCCCCAGGGCGGCGTGCCGGGGATACAGGGGGGTGCGCTTCAGATCTGACATGGGAGGACTCCTGTCGCTGGGACCCGATGTTTCATCGGCAGACCGGCCAGGAAAGTGGAGTCAGACTCTGACCCAGGGCAGCAGCCCCTCCAGCCCCCAGTCGATGCACCAGCCCGCAGGCCCCTGCCCCACCGCCATCGCGACCCGCACCGGCAGGATCTCCACACCGGCTTCCGCCGCCCGGTCCAGTTCCTCGCCGTACGCGGGATCGATGTCCCGAGCCGCATCGAAGGACCGCCCGTCGGGACGGTGGAGGAAGAAGACAAGGGCGGCCCGGTGCCCCTCCCGGACCACCCCCCGCAGCTCGCGCAGGTGCTTGCGCCCCCGCTCGGTCACCGCATCCGGGAAGCAGATCCGCTCCCCCAGGACCAGGGTGGTGTTCTTGACCTCGATGTACACCGCCCGCCCTGCAGGGTCCCGGGCCCAGACATCGATACGGCTCCGTTCGGAGCCGTAGGCCACCTCGGTACGGACCTCCCGGAGGCCGTGGAGCCCGGGCAGGCGATCCCGGCGGGCCGCCTCAGCCACCACCTTGTTGGGGATCCCGGTGTCCACGCCGATCCATACCCCCCCCCGACAGCAGGCCAGCCAAGTGAAGGGCAGCTTGCGAGCGGGGTTGGCGCTGGGCTCCAGCAGCACCGGGTCCCCGGGTTCCCAGCAGGTGGCCATGGTCCCGGTGTTGGTGCTGTGGGCGGTGACGACCTGCCCGTCCTCCAGCTCCACATCCGCCAGGAAGCGCTTGTAGCGCTTGAGGATGCGGCCGGGGACCAGGTGGTCTCGGGTAAGCAGGCCGTTGGTCATTCGAGGTGATCCTCACAGAGGCGGCGGGTCAGGAAGATCCCAGCCCCTGTGCCCACGGCCGAAAGGAGGATGGCGGTGGTGATCCCGACCTTGAGCCCCAGCCACCACCCGGCCCACCCTCCGATGGTGGCACCCAGGGCGAGCAGGATCCCCTTCATCAGTAGGTGGTCACGCGCATCGTGTTGGTGGATCCGGCAGTCCAGAGGGGGTGGCCGACAGTCATGACGACCCGATCCCCCGGCTGGATGTCCCCCTGCTCCCGCAACAGGGGCTCCACGGAGGCCACCATGTCGCTCAAGTGCTGGGTCCGGGGCACAATCAGGCTGCGAACCCCCCTCAGGAGCCCCATTAGGCGAGCATTGCCTTCATTGGTGGTGGCCCCGAAGATGGGGGTCATCCCCGCCAGCCGGCTCACCAGGCGTACGCTTCCACCCTTCTCGGTGAAAACCAGCAGGGCCTTGGCCTGGAGGTCCTCCGCCGCCCGGCAGGCCGCCAGGGCCACGGCAGCATCGGTCTGGTGCAGGAGGCTCTCGGGCAGGCGCTCGTCCTTCCGCCAAGGGCGGGGCTCCGCGTGCCCATCGGCATCCTCGGCGATGCGGGCGAGCCACTCCACCGCCGCCAGGGGGTACCTGCCAGCGGCGCTCTCAGCGCTGAGCATCACCGCATCGGTACCGTCCCAGATGGCGTTGGCGATATCGGAGGCCTCGGCCCGCGTGGGCTGGGGGTTCTCGATCATGCTCTCCAGCATCTGGGTGGCGGTGATGATGGGCTTCATGGCCAGCCGGGCCTTGCGGATGATGTGCTTCTGGATGTGGGGGACCTTCTCCACCCCCAGTTCCACCCCGAGATCGCCCCGGGCGACCATGATGCCCCAGGCGGCCTCGAGGATCGGATCCAGCTGGTCCAGGGCCTTGGGGTGCTCGATCTTGGCGATGATCGGCTGGGCCCCTCCGAAGGCGCGGATGGTGGCGGCCAGGGCCTGCACATCGGCCCCGGAGCGCACGAAGCTCTGGGCGAAGAGGTCCACCCCGTTCTCCACGCCCCACTTCACATCCTCGATATCCCGGGAGGTCAGGGGCTCGATGGCCACATCGATGCCCAGGGGGTGGATGCCCTTGCGGCTCTTCAACATCCCGCCCACCAGGACCCTGGCCAGGAGGTGGCCGTCGCGGGCCTCCTGGATCTCCAGGCTGAGGTTGCCGTCATCCAGGAGCCACCGCTGACCGGGCCGCGCCCCCTGGAAGAGCTCAGGATGGGGGACGGGCACCGCCCAGGCCTGAGCTGTCGGGGCTGGACTGTCCTGGGGATGGAGAACCCCCACCGAGCCCACCTCAAGGGCGATGGGTGCCTCCAGGATGCCGATGCGCCACTTGGGTCCCTGCAGATCCAGGAAGACCGGGATCCGACGGCCCAACTCGGAGGCGATCCGGCGGATCTCCTCCAGCACCGGGCTCCGGTCCTGAGGGCTGGAGTGGCTTGCATTGATCCGGATGGCATCGGTGATCCCGAGCACCTCCCGGAGAGGTCCGCCGTTGAGGAGGGCCGGACCTACGGTGGTCACCAGCTTGGTCTTGCGCATCTTCTCCTCCATCTTGTCCACAAGGATTCCACAGTTTTTTCCGCAGCCGGCCTGCATTTGCCCGAAATTTTCCCCTTCGCGGGTGGCCTCCCGGGTGCTACCTTACTCCACTCTTGCCCAACGATGGAGATGGTGGAATGCGCGAGCAACTGGAGAATCTGGTCCTCGAGATGGTGCGCAAGGAGATCCCCCTCGACATGGCCCTCCATGAGTTCGAGCGGGCCTACCTCCTCCAGGTCCTGGAGGCCCACAAGGGCAACCAGAGCGCCGCCGCCCGGCGCCTGGGCATCCACCGCAACACCCTCTCCAAGAAGCTGGAGTCCCGTCTGCCCAGCCTGCGTTATCCTGCTGCGAAGGTGTGCTGACCCGACGTTGGTCGTGCACCTTCTGATCTCCGGACCGATCATGGGATCCGGAGTCTTTCGCGAGGAGGAGCAGACATGACCAAGGTAGGCATCAACGGGTTCGGCCGCATCGGCCGGATGGTCTTCCGGGCCGCCATCCAGAACTTCCCCGATATCGAGATCGTGGGCATCAACGACCTGCTGGAGCCCGCCTACCTGGCCTACATGCTCCAGTACGACTCCGTCCACGGCCGCTTCAAGGGCGAGGTCTCCGTCGAGGGCAGCAACCTCATCGTCAACGGCAGGAAAATCCGCCTCACCGCCGCCAAGGATCCCGCCGAGCTGAAGTGGGACGAGGTGGGTGCCGAGATCGTGGTGGAGAGCACCGGACTCTTCCTGACCGGGGAGACCGCCGCCAAGCACATCCAGGCCGGGGCCAAAAAGGTCATCATGTCCGCCCCCTCCAAGGACGACACCCCCATGTTCGTCTACGGCGTGAACCACAGCACCTACGCCGGCCAGGCCATCATCTCCAACGCCAGCTGCACCACCAACTGCCTCGCCCCCATCGCCAAGGTGCTGAACGACACCTTCGGCATCAAGCGCGGCCTGATGACCACCGTCCACGCCGCCACCGCCACCCAGAAGACCGTGGACGGCCCCTCCAACAAGGACTGGCGCGGGGGCCGCGGGATCCTGGAGAACATCATCCCCAGTTCCACGGGTGCCGCCAAGGCCGTGGGCAAGGTCATCCCCGAGCTCAACAAGAAGCTCACCGGCATGTCCTTCCGGGTGCCCACCTCTGATGTCTCAGTGGTGGACCTTACCGCCGAGCTGGTGAAGCCCGCCTCCTATGAAGAGATCTGCGCCGCCATGAAGGCCGCCTCGGAAGGCCCCATGAAGGGGATCCTCGGCTATACCACCGACAAGGTGGTCTCCACCGACTTCCGCGGTGAGAGCTGCACCTCGGTCTTCGATGCCGAGGCCGGCATCGCCCTGGACCCCACCTTCGTCAAGCTGGTGGCCTGGTACGACAACGAGTGGGGCTACTCCAACAAGGTTCTGGAGATGGTCAAGGTCATCGCCAAGTAGCCCTGGCCGATCCCCCCAAGCCCCCCGCTCGGCCGGGGGGCTTTGCCGTCCCATGGGAAAAAGGGCCTTCCCGCATCCGATGAACCTCCACAGCCAAAGCGCACATTGCCCCCCCCAGGGCGACCGGGCACACTGGGGCCATCCCCTTCAGTCCGGAGCCCCGCATGCCGCCCTTCCAGGAATTCATCGTGGCCCTGCTCAGGTCCCTGAAGACCTCGCAGATGTATGGGGCGAAACACCCCCGCCACATGGAGTTCATGCAGGCGCTCGCCGCCTGCTACGAGGACTTCCTGGCAGGCAAGCGGCAGGCCCAGGTCGCCGCCCGGAACGGACGGATGTTCCTGGACAAGAGCCCCGAGGACGATGGCAACATGCATGTCCGCAGCCTCGCGCGGATCCTGGAGGAACGGAGCATCCACGCCCTGACCCTCTATCCCGGAGTCTCCCTGGAGGAGCTGCAGTCCCTCCTTCAGGTCCTGTCGCAGAAGCCCGGAGAGCTGCGGGAAGTAGGAGGTGCCCGCAAACTCCTGGAGTCGCTGGGCGTGACCCACATCCGCATCCTGGCCACACGACTCGAGGAGGTCACCGAAGGCGGCGAGGTGGTGGCCGCCATGCTCCAGTCCGTGGCCGAGCTGGCCGTCCAGCGCAGGTCGGGCAGCACTGGACCCACACCCGGAGGCATCGATGCGGGTGCGGCCCAGGGGCAGACGGAGGACCGGACGCTGCCGATGAACGTCCCCACCCGCAGCGTCATGGCCCAGATCCAGTCGGCCCAGACCGAGCGCTCCACGCCCACCCTGGTGGACCAGCTCCGGACCTTCCTTCTGGCCGTGGCGGGACTCGGCGGGGAGTCCGACCTGAGCGGGCTCGGAGACTTCATGGAGCAGCTGGGCCTTGACCGCCAGGGCTCCCAGCCCAACACCCAGGGCATCCTCAGCCAGGCGGTGAGCAGCCTGCCCGCCGCCTCCAGGCTGGGCGTCTTCAAGGCCGCCTCCCAGCTGCGGGGAGGCCAGCTCCGCGCCACCTTCGCCAGGCTGGTGGGGAGCGTCGGGGCCTCGACCCTGGCCCAGGCCTACCTGGAAAGCGGCATCTCCCAGGAGGAACTGGGGAGCTACAGCCCTGCCCTCCGCAGCATGGCCCCGGCTCCCGAACGCTGGAACGATCAGCTCCTGAAGGCCCTGAGCCAAGGCGGCCTTTCCCAGGAGCAGCTCCGGGACCTGATGGAGATCCTCTCATGGGAGAGCCTCCCCCCCGAGGTCCGCTTCCGCAAGCTCCTGGAGAAGCAGAAGATCTTCGAGATCCCCACCGACAAAGTCCTGGCCTTCCTCCGGGAGCTCCTGGAGGGGGGACGGCTGCCCGAGTTCATGCGTCTCATGCGCCACTATGGGACCGGACTGGCCTCTCCGGCCGTGGCCCGCCGCACGCAGGTGGCCGTGGGCTTCATCAGCATTGCCGGATGGGTGGACATCCCCGGCATGCCCGTGGGGCTCATCCAGGAGCTGGAGCAGCTCCTGGCCCAGGCCTGGGGCAGAGAGAAGGACCCAGCGGTCCACGAGCCCATCTCCCGGGCAGTGGAGCACCTCCTGTGGCACTGGGTCGCCCTTGGCGATCCCAGGCGGATGGTCCTGCTCCTCGGGGAACTCCACGATGTGGCCTCGGAACTGGCCCCCCCATCGCCATGGAAGGACCGCGCCACCCGGGACCTGCTCACCCGTCTGGCGAGCCCTGAGCGGATCGACAGCGTGCTTGAACGGGTCTTCTCCCAGGGGAGGCAGGAAGCCATGCCCTACCTGGAACTGGTGGGCCCCCTTGCCACAGGGCACCTCTTGGATCGTCTCTCCCAGGAGCCCGACCGGACCCGGCGAAGCCGGATCATGGAACTCCTGAAGGCCTGTGGATCCGTCTCCGAGGGCCCCCTCCTGGATGCCCTGGAGGCCCCGGACTGGTTCGTGGTGAGGAACGCCCTGGTGGTCCTGGCGGAGATCGGGGGCCCCGGCCACGCAGAGCGGATCCACGCCTGCCTGGTCCACCCTGACATCCGGGTCCGGAAGGCGGCCATCCGGGCCATCGGCCGTATGGGCGGGCCCTCCGCTGATCAGGCCCTGGTGGACCTGCTCTTCCGCAGCGAGCCCGACATCCAGATCGAAACCCTCTACGCTCTGGGGGAGCTCGACAGCCGTCGCTCGGCGCCCGAGATCCTGCGCTTCATCCAGTCCGGGCGGACCCGGGAGGGCGGAGCGGCGGAGCGAGTCCGGGAGCGGGCCATTGAGCTCCTGGGGACCCTGAAGGTCCCTTCCACAGTCACCGACCTGGAGCAGTTCGCAGCCCGCAGGCGACGCTTCTTCCGGGAAACCCGGGAGGCCATGCCCATCCGGGTCGCGGCCCTGAGGGCCCTCTGTCGCCTCGACACCCAGGAGGCCCAGCACGCCATCGACCGGCTGATTTCCGCCGAGCCGCAGGGGCCGGAGAGGGATGCCTTCAAGCGGGCCCTGACGGAGTACCTCCAAGGCGCTCATCCATCAGCCTGAGCCGGGAGGCCATCTCGGTCAGCATCTCGCGCACCAGGTCCGGAAACTCCCGCATGAGGGTATCCAGGCTCTGCTCACTGACCAGGACACACTCGCAAGCCTCCAGTGCCATGGCGGTGGCCGAGCGCCGCTGCCCCAGCAGAAGACCCATCTCGCCGAAGAAGTCCCCGGCCTCCATGAAGGCGATCTCCTCCTGTCCCCGGAGGATGGCCACCCGGCCCCTCAGGAGGTAGAACATCTCCCGCCCGCTCTCCCCCTCCCGGAAGAAGACCTCCCCCTCCGGCACCCGGATCAGGAAGCGATGGTGACCGAAGCGCGAGGGCCCCACCTTCCCGTCGAGGAAGTGCTTGAGGAGGAGCATGTCCTTGCGACTGAGGGCCGCCATCACCTCCGCCCCCAGGAGGAGCACCGCCATGGAGTAGTAGATCCAGATGAAGAGGATGAACAGGGACTTGAAGGAGCCGAAGGCGAGACCGTAGCCCGGGTTGTGCATCAAGAAAAGCGTGAAGCAGGGCTTGAGCAGGAACCAGAGGGTCGCCGTCGTCAGGGCGCCCGCCAGCAGGTGGGCCAGTTTCATGCGCGGGGCGAAGGCCCGGTAGAGCAGCAGGAGCAGACCCACGACCAGCAGGTAGAGACTGAAACCCCGCATGGAGGAGGCGGAGACCAGCGGCACCGGAAGCTTGGAGAGGAATCCGACGACCATGCTCAGGCTGGCCAGCACCGCCGTCCCCAGGATCACCAGAAGAGAAATCCCCAGGTCCATGAACTTGGTGATCCAGACAGGCCGGGCCGGACGGACCTTGAAGACATGGTTCAGAACGCCCCGGAAGGCCGACACCAGGGGAGTGAGACTCCAGAGCAGGAGGGCGATGTTGATGATCCCCAGTCCGCGCTTGTTGCGGGCAATGGCCCCCACCTCCCGGAGGATCACACTCCCGAAATCCGGCATGACCTGGTGGATCACCTCCGTAGTCCGCTTCAGGGCCCTGGGGGAGGTCCCGATGCCCCAACCCAGCACGAAGGTGAGGAGAAGCATGGCGGGAATGAGGGCAAGCGCCGTGTAGAAGGCCAGAGAAGAAGCCTGCCGGAGATCATCGTTCCGACCGAAGGCACTGAAAGCCTCCACCACGATGATACGCACCGTCGAGAGGCCAGCCCTGCACCGGTCACAGACCCTCCCCAGGTCCGTCTCCACGCCCTTCGCCTGCAAATCCACCTCCCCCGCAAGCTTCCATCCTGACATGGCTGGGGATACCCTGGGCAGATGGCGCCACCCCCAGCCATCATCACCGGGCAGCAGATCGGAGCCGGATGGACGCCGGCCCTCTCCGTGGTCAAGGCCCTGACGGCCTTGGCCGAAGCGCGACGTACCGGTGCGAGGGCGCTCTACTGGCTGGCCGACGAGGATCATGATCGCCACGAGGTGGCGGCCACCTGCGGCCTGCAGGCGGGACGCCTCCTGCGTCACCGCTTCCGCTTCGCAGCTCCGCCCGGCACCGCCACGGGCTGGCTCCCCTGGGAGGCCCAGCAGCAGAGGGAGGCAGAGCAGCTCTGGGGCCAGGTCCCCCTTCCACAGAGTCCCGACCTCCGAGGCCATGCCCTGGCCCTGGGTCGCCCTCTCTGGGAACTGGGCCTGGAGCCCTTCTCTCCCACCGACCCCGCAGTCCGGATGCCCATCCAGTCCGAGCTCGAACGCTGGCGATCCCTGGGACTGGAGGCGAACCTCGCAGCCCAGGCGGAGCGCCTTGCAGCAGAGGGTGCCCCCCTGCCCCTGGACCCCAGCGCCCAGGCAGCCTGGTTCTCTCTGGATCCTGCCACCGGCCTGCGGCAGCGTCTGGAGCAGGGCGAGCCCTGCCCCAGGGGTTGCTGGCTGAGTCCTGGCGCCGCCCTCCGCCCCCTCATGCAGTCCCTCCTGGTCCCGGTGGAAGGCGTGGTCCTGGGCCCCGCCGAGCGGGCCTACTGGCGACTGACCGAACCCCTCTGGGAGCGGGTGGGCCTCCAGCCTCCCCGGATCATCCCCCGCCCCACGGTCCACCTGCTCCCCCCCGGCCTGGATCTGGAGCTCTCCGACCTGGAGCGGATCCGGCTCGGGGACTGGACCGCCCTGGCCCTCGACCCCCCTCCCCTCCCCAGCCAGACCCTTCCCCTGCCCACTCCCGACCCCGCCTGGGCACCGCCCCTGGCCGAGCGTTTCCGGCATGAGCTGGAGCGGACCCGGGCCCGCCTTGGCCGCCTGGACCGCCGGGTGCTCCGGGATGCGGCCGCAGCCCGCCTGGGGATGGACCCCGAGCGCCTGCGCCAGGCCCTCTTCCCCTTCGGGCGCCCCCAGGAGAGAGTCCTGCCCGGCATCCAATGGCTCAGGGAGCCCGAGCTCCTCCAACGCATCCTGGCGGGCCTGGAGACCGGCGCCCCCGTCCTCACCATCCCCCACCAGCAGCCCGGGTGATCCATGACCACTGATCCCTCCTCCCCTCTCGACCTCCTCGTCCTCGGGGCCCACCCTGACGACGCCGAGGTGCATGTGGGCGGCATCCTGGCCCTGGCCTCGGACCGCGGCCTGCGCTGCGCCATCCTGGATGTCACCTCCGGGGACCTGGGCACCCGGGGCACCCCGGAGCTCCGCCGCGAGGAGGCCCTGGCCGCCGCCCGGCTCCTGGGGGTCCAGCGCCACATCCTGGACTTCCCCGACGCCCGCTTCGATGAGCGTGAGCGCTACCGGATCGCCGTGATGGAGCAGTACCGGGCCCTGCGGCCACGGGTCGTCATCCTGCCTCATCCCGAGGACCACCACCCGGACCATCGACGCATCCACCGCATTGGCCGGGAGGCGGCCTTCTACGCAGGCCTTCGCAACTATCCCTGCCAGGGAGAGCCCTTCCGCCCCTCCGCCTTGGCCTGGGTCGGGGGGGTGAACCCCCCCACCCCGCCGGACCTCACCGTGGATGTCTCGGGGGTCTGGGAGCGGCGCATGGCCGCCTTCGACGCCTTCGGCAGCCAGTTCACCCAGAACCCCGACCTGCCCCCCACCCGCATCGCCCACCCGGCCTTCCGCCGGGGCATCGAAGGCCGGGCCATGCACTGGGCCAGCCTTCGGGACTGCGCCTTTGCAGAGGGGCTCTGGTGCGAGAAGCCGGTGGCCCCGGCCCTCATCGAACTCCTGACAAGGCTCAGCTGAACCCGGCGGCTCAGGCCCAGCCCAGCCGTCGGCAGATTTCCAGAGTCAGGCCAGCCTGGTTCATGGAGTAGAAGTGGAGCCCCGGGGCCCCCCCGGCCAGAAGACGCTCGCAGAGTCGCGTCACGAGCTCCAGCCCCAGCTCCCGGATGGCGGCGGTGTCATCGCTCAGCCCCTCGAACTCCCGGCGCATCCAGCGGGGCAGCTCCGCCCCGCAGGCATCCGAGAAGCGGGCCAACCGGGAGAAGCTGCCGATGGGCATGATCCCAGGCACGATGGGCAGATCGACCCCGGCGGCCCGCACCCGGTCCACGAAGTGGAAGTAGGCGTCCGCGTTGAAGAAATACTGGGTGATGGCCGAGTCGGCCCCGGCCTTGGCCTTGAGCACGAAGGCCGCCAGATCGTCCTGGGGATGGCGGGCCTGGGGGTGCCATTCAGGGTAGGCGGCGACCTCGATGTGGAAGTGGTCCCCCGTTTCCTCGCGAATGAAGGCCACCAGTTCATTGGCATGGCGGAACTCGCCCAGCTCGACCATGCCTGAGGGCAGGTCTCCCCGCAGGGCGACGATGCGGCAGATGCCCGCGGCCCGGTAGTCCTGCAGGATCTCCCGGATGCTCTGCCGGGAGGAGCCGATACAGGAGAGGTGGGGAGCGGCGTTGAAGCCTTCCGCCGTGATCTCCCGGACCGCGTCGAAGGTGCGCTCGCGCGTGGTGCCGCCCGCGCCAAAGGTGACGGAGAAGAAGGCGGGCTGGAGCACCGCCAGCTGACTGCGCACACCCCGCAGCTTCTCCATGCCCTCGGGGGTCTGGGGAGGGAAGAACTCGATGGAAAGACCTGGGCGCATGGACCCTCCGAAGCACAGCCCCGCGATCCAGCCGAGGGCCGGGGGACTGCCCTTGGATGCGCGGATCCCGCTGGGGATTCCCACGCCATGCAGAAAGGCCCCGGGGAAACCGGGGCCTTCCAGGGTGCCGAGTGGACTACTCGGGCTTGTACTTGTACTGGTCCATGGGCAGGGGGACGCAGGTGATCTTCATCTCCCCGTCCTGACCCATCTCCTCATAGATCCACTGGGCGCCGTTCTGGTCGTCGCGGGTCTTGAAGTCCTCGCGCATGTGCCAGCCGCGGCTCTCCTTGCGGAGCAGGGAGGCGCGGTAGAAGGCCTCGGCGCAGAGCACCATGGAGCGGCACTCATTGGCCGACGCAAGATCGTGGGGATCCTTGGCCACCAGGTTGGGCAGCTTGGCCTTGAGGGCCAGGACCCGATCCAGGGCCTCGTTGAGGCGCACCTCGGACTTGTAGCCGGAGTAGGCCACGGGCTGCATGATCTCGCCGATCTCGCGGACCACCTGGTGGGTGGTGACGCCCATCTTCATGCGCTTCAGGGGGGCGAAGGTCTCCTCCTTGAGCTTGGCGACCTCCTCAGCGTTGATGCTGCCCTGGGTGGGGTTGGCCACCACGTACTTGGCCACGCTGGTGCCGGCGAAGATGGCGGTCATGACGGCGTGCATCAGACCCGACCCACGGTTCCGCCCCGGAGGGGTGGGAACGGCGCCGGCCCAGCCGCCACCGCAGCCGCAGATGTCGCCGGAGGCGAAGAGACCGGGGACGCTGCAGGCGTAGTCGTGATCCACATAGAGGGGGGAGCACTCGGCGACCACACCGGGGATGACCTCCTTCAGGGGGCCGTCATTGCGGTAGCCAGCGTGCTTCTTCTCCATGATCCGGGCCCAGAACTTCTCGGAGGTGGGACGGCGGAAGGGGGGATCGGGAGGGGCGGTCAGGTTGCAGAGGTTGCGGCCCACGAAGCTGGTGGGGAAGCCGTTCTTGCTGCTGTCCTCATAGATGGGACCCTTGCCGTCCCGGACATCCAGATACATCAGCACGGACTGGGAGCCGCCGAGATCGACGCCACCCACCACGGACTTCAGGCTGGGATCCAGATCGGCGCGCTCGGAGCAGTTCTCTCCGCGGGCGTTGACCAGGGCATCCTCGGCACCGTAGGCCACCATCTTGTGCTCGGCGCTCATGATGTTCATGAAGCTGCCGAACTCGGCGTTGCGCAGCTTAGCGCCAGCGCGGTAGGCGGCGGCGATGCCATCGCCACGGCCAGAGTTCCACATGCGCATGATGCGGAAGTTCTGGTCGCCACAGGCCAGGACCACGGCCTTGGCCTTGTAGATGTAGACCTCACCGGTCAACAGGCTGAAGCCGAAGGCGCCGACAACCTTGTCGCCTTCCTTGAGCAGGTCGGTG
This sequence comes from uncultured Holophaga sp., assembly GCF_963677305.1. Classification (GTDB taxonomy): domain Bacteria; phylum Acidobacteriota; class Holophagae; order Holophagales; family Holophagaceae; genus Holophaga. The sequence continues at coordinate 1,434,469 of NZ_OY781925.1, read as the reverse complement.
ATGGTGACCTTCTCCTGGAACTCGACACCCAGCTTGCGGGCGGTCTTGGCCATGGGGATCATGTTGTCGTTGTCGACGATGCAGACCTTCCAGGGGATCACGGCGTGGGCCTGTCCGGCGTGCTCGCGGCCGATGAAGTTGACCCCCCAGGAGGCCCAGCGGTCCATGGTCTTGACCGTGTGGTGGGCGTACTTGCGGATCAGGTCCTGATCGTTGAGGTAGTCACCGCAGTTGCGGGTGTGGTACTCGACGTACTGTTCCTCACCCCCCTCGGGGATGAAGGCCACGTGGCCGCCCCCCTTGTTGGCCTTGCCGGCGTATCCGACACAGCCCTTGTCAACGGCGAGGACCTTCAGGGAGGCATTCTCCTCCTTGGTGGTGATGGCAGCGGCGAGGCCGGAGATGCCGAAGCCCACCACGAGAACGTCGGTCTCGACGACCGTACCCAGTTGTTCGAGCGTAGCCATGTCTGGGTTCTCCTAGCGGATGTGCTGATCGGGGATGTAGGGGCTGGGGAAGGGACGTGTGTAGTCCACGTTCACGAAGATCGCGTCCGTCGGGCAGCTGATCTCACAGAAGTTGCACTCCACACAGTCCTCGGCGTAGGCAATGACGGGGCGCTTGGCCTCCTCATTCCAGCGGATGACGTCGAGCCAGCAGGCCTTGTAACAGGTCTTGCAGCCGACACACTTTTCGTCGTCGACCTTGATGACGTTCATGGGCTTTCGCTCCTTGAAAAAGGGGTTGGGAAACAGAACATGGTCCATCGGAGGATGGACGGCAAACTCACCTGCAGGGCGCAGGCTTGCGGGAGAATCCCTGATGGGGCTGGGCACTTCCCTGTCGCTTCTGCCGGATTGACTGACGTGGGACAACTGATTTTTTCGGTCCTGCTCATCAAAATCAATAGTTCCAGTCATGAAATATCCGCATGTGCTCATGATTGGAAACCGGGCCCCGGCGGGGCTATGAGATGATACTGGTCTGCCTCCGGGCCCTCAGCGAGCCTTTTCTCCAGACCGGACCGGCAGAAACGGGATGCCGGAGCCAGCTTCCCAGGTGATCGATGGACATCCGACAGCTGAACTGTTTCATTGCGGTGGCGGAGCACCTCAGCTTCACCAAGGCGGCCAATGCGCTGTTCCTGACGCAATCAGCGGTCAGTCACCAGATATCCTCCCTGGAGCGGAACCTGGGCACCAAGGTCTTCCGGCGGGACACCCACTCAGTCCAGCTGACCCAGGCCGGAAAGCTGCTCTTCGACACCGTCAGCCGGATGCTGAAGGAATACAACGGCGTGGTGGATCGCATCCGCAACATCGAGGCCGGCGTCTCGGGTGAGATCACCGTGGGATTCTTCGGAGCCATCGAGAAGACCCTGCTGCCCAAGTACCTGCCCAGCTTCTGGAACGAGAACCCCGAAGCCATGGTCCACCTCAAGCGCTACAACCTGGTGGAGCTCATGCAGGCCCTGGCCGAAAGGGAGCTGGACATCGGCTTCACCATCTCGGTGGCCTTCGGCAGCAACCCGGCCTACCACACCCACACCCTCTTCGAGGGGCGCGCCTCGGTGGTCATGCCTGTGGACCATCCCCTGGCGGAACGCGAGTCTCTGCGCTTCGAGGACCTGCGGGATGTCCGCATGGTGGCCGAAGGCGCCCGGAACTCGCGGCCCGCCCTGGAGAGCCTGGAGGCCACCTTCGCCAAGCGCGGCTTCATGCCCCACATCGTCCAGTGGGCCAACGATGTCGAAACCGTATTGATGCTGGTTGAGAGCGGCGCCGGGGTGGCCATCCTCTCCCACCACATGGTGGACTTCTACCCCCGCTACCGGGTCAAGTGCGTGGACCTGACGGACGAGGATGCCGCTGTCCAGGACATCGTGGTCTGGCGCAAGGACACCGACAACCCCCTGGTCCCCCGCTTCCTGACCGCCCTGGGGGTGCCGGACCTGATCTGATCAGGCCTTGACCTCGGCCTCGACCCGGTTCCGCCCCCGGTGCTTGGCGGCATAGAGGGCCGCATCCACCGCCAGGAAGAGATCCGCAGCCGGTCGACCGTCCCCCTCCCCCACCCCGAAGCTCATGGTCGGACGGATGGTACTGCCATCCGAAAGGGTGACCGCCAGTCCGGCCACCCTCGCCCGGAGCTTCTGCGCCACCTCGAGGCCCACCTGGAGCGCGGTCTCCGCCAGGAGCACCGCGAACTCCTCCCCCCCGATGCGGAAGGCCAGGTCCGAGCGCCGGAGCCCCCCCCTCAGGCAGTCCGCCAGCTCCCGGAGCACCCGGTCCCCCACCAGATGGCCGTGGCGGTCATTGACGAGCTTGAAGTAGTCCACATCTCCCAGGATCAGGGTGAAAGGCCGACGGTGCCGGTCCCACTGATTGCAGGCGTGGCCCAGATGCTGATTGAAGGCTCTCCGGTTGAGGAGGGAGGTCATGGGATCGGTCAGAACCTCCGTGCGCAGGTTCGCCGTTTCCATCTCCAGAAGGACCCGGCGTTCCCGGAGTTCCTCGAGATGGGTCCGGAACTCGTGCTGGACACAGCGGACATGGAGCCACTCCATGCCCATGCGACAGGCGTGCAGGAGCCGCGAAGGGGAGAGGTGCCCACTGATGACCTCCCTTGCCCCGGCCAGGATCAGGCGCCGCATCATGACCTCGGCGGGCACCCGCCCCACCAGGATCGGGTAGGGTCGGCACTCCTGCTCCCTGATCGCCCGGAGACAGGTGAGGGCTTCCTGTCCGCCGTCCCCCAGGGCCACGAGAAGAATCGGAGCCCGCAGCTCCTGCTGCAGCACGGGGGCATCCACTGGAGAGGCGTCCCGGACTTCGAAGCCGAAGTGGTCCAGGATCAGGTGGAGCTTCCGGGCCTCGGCAGGCCGGAAGCCCGCGGCCAGCACCGGGATCGGAGTCCCACCAGGGCGGCTCTGCCCACCCTCCAGGGCCGGTCCCAGGACATTCATGAGGTTGTGGAGCCCCGCATTGGACTGGAGGAAGCCATCGCCGCCGGCCTCCCAGAGCCGGGCATCCTCGCCGGGACCTGGAGTGTGGTCCAGGATGAGGAAGATGGGAATGTTCTGGAAGAGCACCCGGGACTCGCCCCGCAGGAGGGTGGCAAAGCGGAAACCGTCCAGGGGGTCCCCCGTGCTGTCCACCAGGATGAGATGGGCCTCGTCCCAGGCCTCGGCCATGAGGGCCTGAATGGCGTCCCGGAGATGCCGCACCCGATGCCCCAGGGGCTCGAAGGCCACCCGCAGGCGCTCTACCAGAGCCTCATGTCTGGAGATGGCAAGGATGTTCATGACGGGGCTTCCCCACCCAGAAAATAGTCCTTTGGAGGGCTTCATCCAGCACAAGAGCCGGGATGCCGCCTGCCCGGCTCATGGCACACTCGGAACCGGAGGACAGAGGATGAGCGGAGGGACGCTGGCGGGTCTGCGGGAAGCCCTGGATGGGGGAAGGGTCAGCCCCGAAGAGCTGGTGGGGCAGGCCCTGTCCCGGATGGAGGCCCTGGAGCCGGAGCTGAACGCCACCCTCTGGCGGGATTCCGGACAGGCCCTGGATCGGGCCACCAAGGCGGCCCAGCGACTGAAGTCCGGGGAGCGGACCCCCCTCCTGGGCATCCCGGTGGTCCTGAAGGACAACCTCAACCTGGAGGGCGCCCCCCTGAGCAACGGCTCCCGCATCATGCAGGGCTACCGTTCCCCCTTCAGCGCCACCGTGGTGGAGCGGCTCCTGGAGGCGGGTGCCATCCCCGTGGCCAAGGCCAACATGGACGAGTTCGCCATGGGCTCCAGCGGAGAGTACAGCGCCTTCGGCCCCACCCGCAACCCCTGGGACCACGATCGGGTCGCCGGCGGCAGCAGCTCCGGATCCATCGTATCCGTGGCCGCGGGCTATGCCCCCTTTGCCCTGGGCACGGACACGGGAGGCTCGGTCCGTCTCCCCGGCAGCTTCTGCAACATCACCGCCCTGAGACCCACCTACGGGGTGCTCAGCCGCTACGGCGTCTCCGCCATGGCCTCCTCCCTGGACCAAGTGGGGCCGGTGGCGGGCTCCGCCGCCGATCTGGCCGCCGGGCTCTCGGTGATGACGGGCCTGGACCCGAAGGACAGCACCAGCCTGGACCTGCCGGGTACAGAGCGTCTGGCGGGACTCCGGCCGATCTCCCTGAAGGGACTCCGGGTGGGGCTGCCGAAGGAGTACTTCGGCGAGGGGATCGAGCCCGGGGTGCGCACCATCCTGGAAGCTGCCATCCGCCGATTCGGGGAGGCCGGGGCGGAGCTGCGGGAGGTCTCTCTCCCCCATACCCCCTACGCCATCGACACCTACTACCTGATCGTGACCTCTGAGGTCTCCAGCAACCTCTCCCGCTACGACGGGGTCCGCTATGGCCTCCGCCAGGAGGCCGGGGAGCTGCAGGAGCTCATCGCCGGAACCCGGGACCTGGGCCTGGGCGCCGAGGTCAAGCGCCGCATCTTGCTGGGGGCTTTCTGTCTTTCCCGGGGCTACTACGATGCCTACTACATGAAGGCCCTCAAGGCCCGCACCCTCATCACCCGGGACTTCGAAGCGGCCTTCGGCCAAGTGGATGTCCTGCTGACCCCCGTGAGCCCTACCCCAGCCTTCCCCCTGGGGGCCAACACCCTGGATCCCATGGCCATGTATCTGGCGGATGTCTTCACGGTCACGGCCCCCCTGGCCGCACTCCCGGTCCTGGCCCTCCCGGCGGGCTTCTGCGGAGGCCTCCCGGTCGGCCTCCAACTCACGGGCCCCCGGCTCTCGGATGTGAAGCTGCTGGAGATCGGGGCCGCCTGGCAGGAGCTGACGGACCACCACCTCCGGCGTCCGGTCTGATGGCCTCGACAGCCCAGTGGTTTACCGGGGCCCGCCCCCTCACCCTCCCCGCAGCCCTGGCCCCGGTGGCGGCAGGCACAGGTGCAGCAGCGGCCCTCCACGGGGCCCACACAGGGCGGGCCCTGCTGGCCCTGCTCGTCGCCCTTGCACTCCAGGTGGGAGTGAACTTCGCCAATGACTACTCCGACGGGATCCGCGGCACCGACACCAACCGGGTGGGCCCCTTCCGCCTGACAGGCTCCGGAGCCGCACGCCCGGGGGCCGTGAAGACCGCTGCATTCCTCTGTTTCGGGGTAGCGGCCCTGAGCGGCCTGCTGCTCGTCCTCCTGGCCAAGACCTGGATCTTCCTGGCCATCGGGGGCGCCTGCATCCCCGCGGCCTGGTACTACACCGGCGGCCAGAAGCCCTATGGCTACCTTGGCCTGGGCGAGTTGTTCGTCTTCATCTTCTTCGGCCTGGTGGCGGTCCTGGGCACCACCTGCACCCAGGCTGGCCGCATCTCCTCGCCCGCCCTGGGGGCAGCAGTGGGCATCGGCGCCCTGGCCTGCGCCATCCTGGTGGCCAACAACCTCCGGGACATTCCCACAGACCGGGGCAGCGGCAAGCTCACCCTGGCTGTCCGCCTGGGGGATGCCCGGACCCGGATGCTCTATGCCGGCCTCCTGGGTCTGGCAGCCCTGGCCCTCCTCCCATGCCTGCCGCACCACCCCTGGTCTGCCCTGGCCCTGCTCTCAGCCCCCCTCGCCATGGCCCCCCTCCGCGCCGTCACCGGTGGACGGAGCGGCCGGGAGCTCATTCCCGTGCTCCAGGCGACGGGACGCCTGGAGCTCGCCTATGGCCTTCTGCTGGGTCTTGGGCTCTGCCTGGGCTGATTCAGACCAGACGCAGCCACAACCCCTTGAGATAGAAGCCCTCTGGATGATTGAGCGCGTAGGGATGGTCCTGGGGCTGGCCGAGGTGTGCGATCACCTGGGCCTCGCGACCAGCCTCCAGCAGGGCGGTCCAGACCGCCTCCTGGAAGCGGACCCGGTCGATGTGCTGGCTGCAGGAGAAGCACCAGAGATGCCCTCCGGACGCCGTGGCCCGAGCCCCCAGCCGGAAGACATCCTTGTAGGCCTTGAAGGCGTTGTCCACATCCTTGCGTGTCTTGGCGAAGGCCGGAGGGTCCACCACCACGCGATCCCAGGCCCCGGGCTCCAACTGGCGCATGAGCTCGAAGGCATCCCCCTGGAGCCGGGTGTGGGCGGCGGGATCCAGTCCGTTGGCCACCCAGTCCCGCTCACACTGATCCAGGGCGGGCACCGAGATATCCAGGGTCGCTACCTCCCGGGCTCCACCCAGACCCGCGTGGATCGAGAAGCCACCGGTGTAGCCGAAGGCATTGAGGACCCGGCAGCCCCGGGAGAGGCGGCCCAGGGTCAGACGGTGATCCCGCTGGTCGAGGAAGAAGCCGGTCTTCTGCCCCTTCAGGAGATCCACGCTGAGGCTGGCCTGGCCCTCCCGGATGTTCACCGGCCCGCCCAGGGAACCCTTGAGCAGCCGGTTCACGGGAGCCAGGCCCTCCTCCTTGCGCCCGGCCTGACTCCGCTCCACGAAGACCGTGAGCCCACGGGCCTGGCCGGCCTCCCAGAGCAGGGGCCACCAGGTCTCCCGGAGGGCCTCCAGCCCGGCCGTCCCCACCTGGATCACCAGGGCATGGGCATAGCGGTCCACCACCAGGCCGGGAAGCCCGTCCCCCTCGCCGAAGATCCAGCGGCAACCCGCCTCCGGACCATCCAGCCCAAGGGAATCGCGCAGTGCCAGGGCATGCTCAAGGCGGGCCTTGAACCAGGCTTCATCCAGGGGAGCGTCCTCGAAGCGGAAGAGCCTCACCGCCAGGGGATTGGTGGCGGAGGCGGTCCCCACCCCCAGGACATTGCCCGAGGCATCGGCCAGGCGGACCAGGGGTGCGACGGGGGCCTCGGCCAGGGCGCCCGAGAAGACCCAGGGGTGGTGGCGGGAGATCATGCTCTCCTTGCCGGGCTTGAGGCGGATCAGGGGGTAGGGCCAACGTGCTTCGCTCATGCCTCCATTGTGACCGTTCCAGGGTCAGCCGGGAGTCCCCGTTCCCGCCGGGCCCGGGTCAGGCGATGATGGAGGGATGACGGAAAGCAGCGACACCACCGAGGAACGGGCGACCCTGAAGCGGGCCGCCCTCCTGCCTTACGCCCTGGGACTGGCCCTCTGCGTGGCTTGGCCCTTGGCTCTGGAGATCTTCCTCACCCGGCTGCCCATCGCCCCGCCTTCCTCCTCCCAGGTGGTCGAGTCCACGGGTCACACCTTCACGGGGCTGGTCTTTCTGGCAGCGGCCTACATCTTCTGGCGCCGCAGAAGGGCCCGGGGGAAGCTTTCGGATCAGTCCCCCCGGGCCCGCTGCCAGTCGCTGAAGCGTGAACTCCTGGTGGCCACGCTCATCTTCGGAGCCTGCTCGCTCCTCGGCCCGCTCTACTTCGTACTCGCAGGGCGGCCGGGCCTGCGCCACGCCCGCTCCTTCATCGCCACCGTCCCCATCATGTTCCTGGCCTTCAGCCCCAGACTCAGCTCCTGGGCTTCCGGATCACCAGGACATCGCAGGGAGCATGCCTGACCACCTTGCTGGCCGTGCTGCCGAAGAGCATGTGTTCCAGCATGGAGTGCCCCACGTTGCCCACCAGGATCAGGGTCTCCAGGTCCGCAGCCTCCACCAGCGCACCGGCGGGATCGCCCCAGACCACCTTGGTGCTGAAGCCCGGACAGTCCTTCACCCAGGCCTCCAGCTTCTCCCGTGCGTGGGCCTCGGTCTTCTCCTCCCAGGCCTTGTCGAACCTGAGGGCGGGCTCATGCAGCACATGCATGGCCGTCACCGGCAACCCTCCCAGCCTCGCCGCCCAATCACGGGCCATCTCGACGGCCTTCCCGGAAGCCGGGGAGAAGTCCACACCGACCAGAATCCGCTTGACCATGACAGCCTCCTTTCAAGAAAGCGGGCGCCACGCCGGCCCCGCTGACAGCTCTAGCCAACCGGAGGGCTCACCCCCCGGGGTCCTGACCTGGAACAGTCCCGACCGCCTCCCGCCTGGGGTGACGACACTCCGCGGGGCTCCGCACGCCCCATGACCGGCTTGGCTTCGGTCTGGCATCGTGGATCCTGCTCCGGATCAACCCCAGCATAGGTCAACCCCCCATCCAAGCCAGAGAAAAGACCAGAAAAGCGGTCATGCATATGGAAAAAGGCGCATCAGATGCGCCTTTTTCTCCAGGATGCCGAGGGCTGGATCAGACCTTGCGGACCACCAGCACATTCCCGGGGGCGTGCTTGACAACCTTGACGGCGGTGCTGCCGAAGAAGTGGTGGCTGTCGGGGCCGGAGTGTCCCGCGTACCCCACGATGATGAGGGTGTTGGCGTCCGCTTCAGCGGCCAGGACCTCAGCAGGGTGGCCCATCTTGACCTCCGCGACCACCCCCGGGAAATCCTTCACGAGAGCCGCCACATCCTCACCAGCCTGCTTCTTGAGTTGCTCCTGCCAGCCGAAGACCATGTTGTTGAGCATGTGGGGGGACGCGGGGGGCTGGATGACATGCAGTACCGTGAGAGGAACCCCCCACTTTTCAGCCCACTTCCGGCCAGCCTCCAGGGCCAGCCTGGACCCTTCCGAGAAATCAGTACCGACCACGATCCGGTTGAACATAGAACCTCCGCGTGAATGTTGCTGTCAAGCAACGGGTTGAACGGTGAAATCCCCGTGGTGACCTGTCTGACTTCACTGGCTTGGATGCAAGAATCGGTACGACCGTACCATGTTTTTCAGTAAAGAAGAAGTCGGACACAAAAAGGGCCAGCTCGCCCGAGCCGGCCCGCGTTGCGGTCCCTGCGCCCCCTCAACTGGGTTCCTGGACCACCAGGACGTTGCAGGGGGAATGCTTGATCACCTTCACGGCGGTGCTGCCGAAGAGCATCCTCTGCAGCGCCGAGTGCCCCACTCGCCCGACCACGATGAGACATCCGGATCCGGCGGCACGGACGAGTTCATCGGCCGGGCTGCCCCACTTCACCAGCACCGCGGCGCCGGGGATGTCTTTCACCCAGAGGTTCAGCTGCTCCAGAGCATGGGCCTCGATGGCATCCATCCAGGCCTTGTCCGGAAGCCCGATCTGGGCTTCGGGGAGCATGGGTGCAGGGGGCTGGAGGATGTGGGCCACGGTGAGGGGGAGGGAGAGACGCCCCGCGAGGTCCTGGGCCTGGGTGAGCGCCACCTTGGAGGATTCGGAGAAATCAATGCCGACGAGGATCCGGTTGAACATGGCAGCCTCCAGGGGGGGAACACTCCAAACATAACCCCTGCAGGCTCCGCAGCAAACTCAGAAGCACCGGAAAGGACGGCCGGTGGCGGTAGGCAGGGGAGAGCTGGCAACATGAACCCCTGCCCCCCGTCCAGAAACAGCCTGCCCCAAGGAGGCCCCCTTGCACAAAGCCATCCCCGCCCTTGCCCTGGCCCTGGCGTTGAGCCAGCTGCCCGCCCGGGCCCAGTTCTGGGAAAAGCTGGTCAACCCTGAGGTGGAGGTCAGCCTTGTCCACCCCCCCTCCCTGGGACTCAAGGTCCAGCGCCTCGCCTTCGCGCCGGCCCCAGACCGCGCTTCGGAAGACCTCATCTCCGCCTGTATCGCGGACCTGTCGGCCAGCGGCGGGCTCGAGATCCTGGACCGAGGGAACACCGAGCGGGTCCTCAGGGAGCAGAAATTCACCAACTCCGGGCTGGTGGACGAAGCTACCGCTGTGAGCCTGGGCCGCCTCCTGGGTTCTCCGGTCATGCTCTTCGTCAAGGTCCAGCACCTGGAGGTCAAGCACATCCCCACCAGCTCCACCAGTGCCGGATGGAAGGACAAGAAGGGAAACTATCACCCCCCCACCACCACCTACACCTCCAAGACCCAGGCGGAGTTCAACGCCTCGGTCCAGGCAGTGGACCTGGCCTCAGGCAAGGTCTACGCCCAGCGCCGCATCGTCACCACCCCCTCCCTGGAGTCCCACTCCGACCAGGGGAGACCCGAATACCCCTCGGATGCCTCCGTGACGGAGCTTGCCATCGGCCAAGCCACCCGGGAGGTCCACCAGATGCTCCTCTCCTGGACCGAGGGGCGCAGGCTGACCTTCTATGACGACAAGGACTACGGCATGAAGGAGGCCCACAAACGGCTGAAGCTGGGAGATCCGGAAGGAGCCCTGCAGCTCTCCCTGGAGGCAGTCCGGGCAGCCAGAGCCGACTCGGACGCCAAGCCCAAGTATCTGGGAAGGACCAACTACAACGCAGGCATCTGCCACTTCATCCTCGGCAGCTACCCGGAGGCCCTGCCTTTCCTCAGTGCCGCCAGAGAAGCGGACCCGGACAACAGGATCTATGCCACGGCGAAGCTGGAGTGCGAGAAAGCCCTGAAGCTCATGGAGGAGATGTCCAGGGTGGAGGCCCGCAGCGGTGGTCCGAGGGCAGGCAGGCGCGAGGAGCGTGCATCCCGGAGCGGCCAGGAGGCCGGGAACCTGGAGGAGCGCCTCCAGCGCCTCGACAAGCTCCGCAGCAAGGGACTCCTCACCCCTGAAGAGTACAAGGCCAAGAAGGCCGAAATCATGAAGGACCTCTGATCAGTCCCCCAGGTAGGTGAACCAGAACCTCACCCCCAGCGTCTGCCCGTCGAAGCCATCGGGCAGGGGCTGGAGGGGGAAGGAACGCTTCACCGCCAGGAGGGCGCTCTGGTCGAAAATCCCGTTTCCACTGGGGATCTCCACCCGGGCCCCATCCAGGGAGCCGTCCCGGCGGATCCGGAAGTAGATCTGGACCCTGCCCTGGGCACTTGACTGGCGGGTCCAGTTGGAAGTGATGCGGTTCTGGACATTCTGGAGGTACCAGAGAAAGGGGAAGGAGCTGTCCAGATCCCCCACCATGCCCGTGCCCCCCTGGACACCGTTGGTGGCCTTCAGGCCGGGTGAACTGCTGCCGCGGCCGAGGGCGTGCCCCCCACCCTCACCTGCAGCCCCGGTGCGGCTGTGAGGATCGGGCTGCCGGCCCTTGGCGGCCACAGGGGCGGTGCCCGTGGAGTGGAGATCGCTGCTGGTGCCCCGCGCCGGCGCAGAGCTGTGCGAGCCCCAGGCATTGGGCGTAGGCGTGGGGTGGGCCACGTCCTGCCGGGGGGCGACCTCCTCGACGCGGCGTTGCCGCTCGCCTTCGTCCCCCTTCTCCTGGGCCGTGGCCCCTCCGGCGGGTCCGGTTGCCGAGGGCAGGCTGACCCAGGTCACCTTCACCTCCGGAACAGCATCGGCGTTGTGGCGATTGGCCAGGACCAGGATGACCAGCACAGCCCCGTGCACCAGGAAGCTGAAGCCCACCCCCAGGGGCCAGCGTAGCCTCCCCATGCGGGAGCGCTGCTGGAGCAGCGCCGCCAGCTCGCGGCTCACAGATCCTTCTCGGGGGCGCCCTGGGCCCCCTGGGTCACGAAGCCGACCTGAGTGAATCCCGCCTCCCGGATGGCATCCACTACCGCGATCACCCGGCCATAGGGGATATTGTGGTCCGCCCTCACCAGCACCGGCCGTTTCACCCCCTCCGAGGCCCGGGCCTGGAGTTCCCGGCGGAGCATACCCTCCTGGACGAAGCGCTTCTCGAACTCGATGCGCCCATCCCGATCCAGGGAGATCGTCAGGGCCTCCGCGTCCAGATTCCGTCCTGTCCGGCTCTGCGGCAGGCTCACATCCACCCCGGTGGTCAGCATGGGCGCCGCCACCATGAAGATGATGAGGAGCACCAGCATGACGTCGATGAGGGGCGTCATGTTGATGTCGGCCATCTGGCCATGCTTGGAACCCGGCGTAAAGGCCATCCGCCCCTCCTTGTCTAGAGTCTACCCCCTCCGGACGTAGGGATTGCTGCGGGCCTCACGACCAATACTGGTGGCGGGGCCATGGCCCGGCACCACCACGGTGTCATCGGCGAGGCTGAAGAGTTCGCGCTTGATGCTGGCTTCCAGGGTCTCCCAGTCGCCGCCCATCAGATCGGTGCGCCCCACCCCGCCGGCGAAGAGGCTGTCCCCCACGAATACCACAGGCTGGCCCTCCACCTCGCCGAGGAAGCAGCAGCCCCCGGGAGAGTGACCGGGCGTGTGGATGACTTTGAAGCCGAAGCACAGCCCGCCGGGCTGGAGGGCTTCCATGGCGGGACGCTCCACCGGCGGCATCCCGAAGAGCCGGGTCTGGGTGCCCAGATCCTCCAGCAGGTAGGTGTCATCCGGGTGCATCAGGGCCGGGCAACCCCACTTCTCCTGGAGCACCCGGGTCGCTCCGATGTGATCGAAGTGCCCGTGGGTGTGGAGCAGGGCCTCCACCCGGAAGCCCAGGGCCTCCACCCGGCGGGCGATCTTCCCGGCGTCCCCGCCCGGATCAATGACGACACCGACAGCCTTTTCGGGGTCCCACACAAGGGAGCAGTTGACCCCGAGGGTTCCGGTCGGAAAGGTTTCGCACTTCAGCATGGCTCACTCCCAAGTCTTCCAGGCTAAAGCACCCGAGCCGAAGCGCGAACCCCTCTGCTGCGCAAGGCTCCGCAGAAGCAGGCCCTCCGGTCTGTATCGGTAGGGGATCGCGACCCTACCCATTTACTTGGACGCGCGTAGGATAGAGGCATCCCGAGCACACCATGGCCAGAACCCGATTCCAGCACCCCGGCGGTGACCTCCCGCTCCGCGCCCTGCCCTGCGCCGCCCTGCGCGCCGCTTGGAGGGAGGGCTACCGGTGGGGCCACCTGAAGAAGGACCTGAGCTCGGGCTTCCTGGTGGGCATCATCGCCATGCCCCTGGCCATGGCCCTGTCCATCGCCGTGGGTGCCACCCCGCAGCAGGGCCTCTATACGTCCATCATCGCGGGCTTCCTCACGGCACTCCTCGGTGGCTCCCGGATCCAGGTGGTCGGGCCCACAGCCGCATTCATCGTGGTCCTGGCACCCATCGGCATCCGTTTCGGCATGGCCGGGCTATTGCTTTCGGGCCTTCTGGCGGGCCTCATGCTCATCGGCATGGGCCTCCTCCGGCTGGGGCGCCTCATCGAGTTCATCCCCTTCCCAGTGACCACCGGCTTCACGGCGGGCATCGCCACCGTCATCGCCGCCCTCCAGCTCAAGGACTTCTTCGGGCTCCAGCTGACCCACACTCCGGAAGGATTCTTCGAGCGGCTCCACGCCATGGCCCTGGCCCACGCAACGGCCTCCCTGCCGACCCTGCTCTTCGGACTGGGCACCCTGGCGATCCTGCTGATGCCCAGACTCCCCAAACGCTGGCTGGCCCGCCTTCCCCGGATGCTGCGGAAGATCCCGGCCCCCCTCCTGGCCCTCCCCCTGGCGGGCATCGCCGCCTGGGCCCTGCCCCAGCTCTGGCCGGGACTCCAGGTGGAGACCATCGGCACCCGCTTCCACACCCAGGTGGGGGGACACCTGGTGCATGGCATCCCCCAGGTCCTACCGGCCTGGGTCTGGCCCTGGTCTTCCCCGGGCCCCGATGGGGGTTCGCTGTCCCTCTCCCTCCACACCCTGCGCCGGCTCCTGCCCGGGGCCCTGACTGTGGCCCTCCTGGGAGCCATCGAGTCTCTGCTCTCCGCCGTGGTGGCCGATGGCATGGCGCGGACCCGTCACGACCCTGATGCAGAGCTCCTGGCCCTGGGCGTCGCCAATGTGATCACCCCCTTCTTTGGGGGCATCCCGGCCACCGGGGCCATCGCCCGCACCGCCACCAACTTCCGCTTCGGGGGCCGGACCCCCGTGGCCGCCATGACCCACGCCCTCACCATCCTCTTGGCCATCCTCTTGCTGGCCCCTCTGATCCGCTTCCTCCCCATGGCCAGCCTGGCTGCCCTGCTGCTCCTGGTGGCCTGGAACATGTCGGAAATCGGGCACTTCATCCACACGGTCAGGGCCGCCCCCCGCAGTGATGTGGCGGTACTGCTCACCTGCTACGCCCTGACCGTGGTCTTCGACATGGTGATCGCCGTCACGGTGGGCATCATGCTGGCCTCCCTCCTCTTCATCCGGCGCATGGCCCACACGACCGAAGGACGGATCGCCGAGCCGGACCACCGCTCCCTCCCGGGTCCGCTGCCCGAGGGGGTGGTGATCTACGACCTCTACGGCCCCCTCTTCTTCGGCGCTGCTGAACGGGCCATGGGCGCCATACGGGCCATCGCCGCAGATGTGACCGTGGTCATCTTCAGGATGGAACAGGTGCCCGCCGCGGACGCCACAGGCCTTGCCTCCATGTCCTCCGTGGTGGAGGACCTCAACCGCAAGGGGATCCTGGTCCTCCTGGTGGGCCTCCGAGGCCAGGCCAGACAGGCCTTCCTCCGGGGAGGTCTGCGTCCCCGCGCTGGGGGGCTGGCCATCTGCCGCAACATGCTCTCGGCCTTCCGGCGCCTGGGCACCCCGCTCCACCCCACCCCACACGCAGAAGGAAGGCTCCGGCTCCTGGCGCGGAAGCGGGTGCCCAGAGCATTACCTCAATAGGGGCAAGGGCCTCAGAGGCTCTTCAGCGCCGCCAGCTCCTGGGGCTTCAGGAAGCGCCAGGTGCCAGGCTTGAGGAAGGGGTCATCCAGGGGCCCGAACTGGACCCGGCGCAGCTTGGACACGGGGTGCCCCACAGCGGCGAACATCTTGCGGATCTGCTGGTTCTTGCCTTCGATGAGCGTGACCTTCATCCAGGGGTTGTCGCCCTTCTCGTGGACCTCGATCCCGCAGGGCTTGAGCCGGCGCCCGTCCAGGCGGAAGCCCCCCCGCAGTTCATCCAGGGTCTCGGGACGGGGATTCCGGTGGATCTTCACCAGGTAGACCTTGGGAATGTGGAACTCGGGAGAGCTGAGGCGCTGGGCCATCTCCCCGTCATTGGTCATGAGCAGGAGCCCTTCGGAGTTGAAGTCGAGGCGACCCACGGGGTAGACCCGAGCCGAGATGCCGCTCAACAGGGCCATCACCGTGGGCCGCCCCTGGTCATCCTTGACCGTCGTCACATAGCCCTTGGGCTTGTTCATGAGGATGTAGACAGGCTGTTCCCTCTGGATGGGGCGGAAGTCCACCGTGATCTCGTCGCGCTGGGGATCGGCCTTGGCTCCGAGTTCGGTGATGGTGACGCCGTTCACCTGGACATGCCCCTCCAGGATCAGCTCCTCGCAAGCCCTGCGGCTGGCCACACCGGCGTGGGCCAGGATCTTCTGGAGGCGTTCCTCCTCGCCCCGGCGCCCCGCAGGACGCCCCGCAGGACGCCCTGCAGGCCTGGACGGGCGGGAGGGGGCCACTGCAGGGCGGGTCTTAGCAGCCGGAACGGCCGCAGTGCGGGGCCCCCGGGGGGCCTTGGAGGGGGTGCCCTGGGCACGGTTCGATGGGGGTCTGGCGGTGTTCCTGGGGGCCATGGCCTTCTCCTGTGGCGTCTCACGACGCGGAAAAGCCATTGTCTCACAGGCGGCCCCGCGGTAGCCAGGCTTCTGACAGAAACGGCAAACCAAGGCATCTCAAAAATTACATAATAATAAACAGCTAATAACACCCTGGGGTTCAGGCAGCGTGACGCTTGTGTTATAAACCTGGGTGCGAGGATTTCACATGACCATGACCAAGTATGTCTACTCTTTCGGTGGCAACCGCAACGAAGGCAACGCTTCCATGCGGAATACCCTGGGCGGCAAGGGCTGCAACCTGGCAGAAATGGCCGGGCTCGACATCCCTGTGCCCCCCGGATTCACCGTCATCACGGACGTCTGTTCCCTCTACTACCAGCAGGGCAAACAGCTTCCCCAAGAGGTCGTAGCCCAGGTAAAAGAGGCCCTGACCTGGCTGGAGGGGGTCCGTGGCAAGAAGCTGGGCGATGCTGCCAATCCCCTGCTGGTCTCCGTTCGTTCCGGCGCCCGGGTCTCCATGCCCGGCATGATGGACACGGTCCTCAATCTCGGCCTCAACGACCAGACCGTCCTCGGCCTGGCCAAGGCCAGCAACAACCCCCGCTTCGCCTGGGACAGCTACCGCCGCTTCATCATGATGTACTCCGATGTGGTGCTGGACGTGCACAAGGACCACTTCGAGCACGAGATCGAGGCCCTGAAGGCGCGTACCGGCAAGACCAGCGACACCGAGATCAGCGCCGAGGAGTGGCAGGTCCTCTGCGAGCGCTTCAAGGCCATCGTCAAGGAAAAGCTCGGCCACGACTTCCCCCAGGACCCCATGGACCAGCTCTTCGGGGGTATCGCCGCGGTCTTCAACAGCTGGGACACCGAGCGTGCCATCATCTACCGCCGCATGAACCGCATCCCCGACGACTGGGGCACCGCCGTCAATGTCCAGACCATGGTCTTCGGCAACATGGGCGATGACTGCGGCACCGGCGTGGCCTTCACCCGCGACCCCGGCACCGGTGAGCCCTATTTCTACGGCGAATACCTGATCAATGCCCAGGGCGAGGATGTGGTGGCCGGTGTGCGCACCCCCCAGCCCATCACCAACTTCCAGGCCAAGGGCACCGGACTCCAGAGCCTCGAAGAGGCCATGCCCGCCACCTTCAAGGAGCTGCTCTCCACCGCCAACCGGCTGGAGCAGCACTTCAAGGACATGCAGGATATCGAGTTCACCATCGAGCAGGGCAAGCTCTTCATGCTCCAGACCCGCAATGGCAAGCGCACGGCCATGGCTGGCATCCGCATTGCCCTGGACATGGTCAAGGAGGGCATGATCGACGAGGCCACCGCCCTCAAGCGCATCAACGCCGATGACCTGACCCAGCTCCTGGCCCCCATCTTCGACCCCAAGGAGAAGAAGACCTTCGAACAGGCCGGCAAGCTCATGACCAAGGGCCTGAACGCGGGCCCCGGCGCGGCCACCGGCCGCATCGCCCTCTCCGCGGAAGACGCTCAGGAGATGGCCCAGTCCGGCCCTGTGGTCCTGGTGCGCCTTGAGACCTCCCCCGAGGACCTCGCCGGCATGGTGGCCGCTGAAGGCATCCTCACCGCCCGCGGCGGCATGACTTCCCACGCAGCCGTGGTGGCCCGCGGCATGGGCAAGCCCTGCGTCTGCGGCGCCTCCGCCCTCTGCATCGACATGGCCGCCCGTACCGTCAGCATCGGTGAAACCGTGCTGAAGGCCGGCCAGGACTTCATCTCCATCGACGGCTCCACCGGCGAGGTCTTCGCCGGCCAGCTCTCCGCCCACCCCTCCGAGGTGAACCAGGTCCTGGTCAACAAGATCATGAAGGCCGAGGACAGCGAGGCCTACCAGCGCTTCGCCAACATCATGGCCTGGGCCAACAAGGTCCGCACCATGAAGGTCCGCACCAACGCCGACACCCCCCACGACGCCATTGTCGCCCGCGCCTTCGGCGCCGAGGGCATCGGCCTCTGCCGCACCGAGCACATGTTCTTCGAGGGCGAGCGCATCCTGGCTGTGCGCGAGATGATCCTCAGCAAGGACGCCGAGGGCCGCAAGAAGGCCCTGGCCAAGCTCCTGCCCATGCAGCGCGCCGACTTCGAGGGCATCTTCGAGGCCATGAACGGGCTGCACGTCAACATCCGCCTCATCGACCCCCCCCTCCATGAGTTCGTGCCCCACGACGAGAAGGGCCAGGCCGAGATGGCCGAGGTCCTGGGTGTGAGCCTCGAGGAGGTGAAGCACCGGGTGGAGAAGCTCCACGAGTTCAACCCCATGATGGGCCACCGCGGCTGCCGTCTGGGCATCACCTACCCCGAGATCATCCGCATGCAGATGCGCGCCATCTGCGAAGCCGCCATCAACGTCGGCAAGAAGGGCATCCAGGCCCTCCCCGAGGTGATGGTGCCCCTGGTGGGCCACATCAAGGAACTCCAGTTCACCAAGGCCGAGATGCTGGATGAGCTGGCCCAGGTGAATGCGGAGAAGGCCACCTCCTTCAGCTGCCCCATCGGCACCATGATCGAGATCCCCCGTGCTGCCCTCACCGCCGATCAGATCGCCACCGAAGCAGACTTCTTCTCCTTTGGAACCAACGACCTGACCCAGATGGGCTTCGGCTTCTCCCGCGACGACTCCGGCTCCTTCCTCCCCGAGTACGTGGCCAAGAAGATCCTGCCCGAGGACCCCTTCCAGAGCCTCGACCAGGAGGGCATCGGCGAGCTGGTCCGCATCGCCAGCGAGAAGGGCCGCTCCGTCAAGGCCGACCTCAAGCTCGGCGTCTGCGGCGAGCACGGCGGCGATCCCCGCTCCGTCAAGTTCTTCCACAAGGTGGGCCTGAACTACGTGAGCTGCAGTCCCTACCGCGTACCCCTCGCCATCCTGGCCGCCGCCCAGGCGAGCCTCGAGAACTAAGCCCCAGACTCCTGGGCGGAAAGGGCGCTCTCCGGAGCGCCCTTTCCCGTCGAGGCGCACAGGATGGCCATCAGGGCCGCCCGCCGATAGGCGAAGATCCTCGCCACATCCCGCTTCACCCACGGGAAGGCGACCCAGGACACCCATCTCCAAGGCAGCCTCCACACCACGGTATCCGTCATGCGGGTGCCCCCGGGGATATCAGCAAAGCTGTGGGTGTGTGTCCAACGGGCATAAGGTCCGCGCTCCTGGTCATCGGTGAACGCCTCGCCCTCCCGCCAGTCCAGAATGCGGGTGCGCCAGCGCAGGGGCAGCCCGTGAAGGCCGATCCTGAAGTCGTAGACCGCACCCTGGCCCCGGGGAAGAGGCTCGGGAGTGAGGATGCGGAAGCCCAGCCAGGGCGGGGTGATACGCCCCAGGTTCCGGGGATCCTGGAAAAAGGCGAATACCTCCTCCCGGGGACAAGGGAGGTCCACATGGTCCTGGAAGATCCGGTCGTGGCCCATAGCACCCCTTTGGATGCCAGATTCCCCCTGCCTGGGCCTCCGCCGTCATGGTGAGATGGAGAGATGCACCTGCCCGTCCCCCTCCGCAGTTTTCTCATCGGCCTTGCAGGCACCCTGGTCCTGGCCGCTCTCCTTGAACTGGGGCTCCGCACCGGCCGCAACCGCCTCCCGGTCTACCGGCGGCACTTGGCCATCTGGAGTTGCGCCGTACTGCTGGGGATCGCCGTCGGCCTGCTGGAGGGGGCCCTTCTGCCCACCCTGGTCGCCTCCACCCTGGGGAGCTCCTTCGGCCTCGCCCTGGCCAGCCTGCGATTCTTCTGGGGACGGCGTCTCACGGGCTTCGCCTGGCAGAAGGGCATGGACCGGCGCCCCGACCCGGAGCGTCCCCTGATCCTGGTGGCCGATGCCCACTGGAGCGAGGAGCTCACGGGCCTCTCCGAGGCCACCCTCCGCCACCCTGAAGCGGACTGGCTCTTCCTGGGCGACATCTTCGACCTCTGGGTGGGTCTGCCGGGCATGGAGACAGAAGCCCAGCGTTCTTTCCTGTGGTGGGTCCGCGAACGGCGCCGCCTCGGCCGCTGGGTGGGCTTCTGGATGGGCAACCGGGAGTATGCCCTGGACAGCCTGGCCCATCACTTCGACCTGATCGGCGAAGGGGTGGGGGGTGAGCTGCCCGCAGAGGATCTATGCTGGGAGCACGGCGACTTGATCAACGACCGGGACTGGAAGTACCGGATCTGGAACCTCCTCTCCCGGAGCGGTATCGTCTGGATGATCGGTCGCAGCCTCCCCTCCCGATGGGTCAGGCCCCGGCTGGAAAAGCTCGAGAAGTCCATGCGCACTGTGAACCGTGAATACCGCCTGAAATTCCCCCGGGAAGCCTTCCAGGCCGCGGCACGGGAGCATGGGCAGCGCGCCTTCATCACCGGCCACTTCCACGGTTTCGAGGTGGAAGCCAACGGCACCGCCATCCCCTGGGCCCACCATGGACGCTATTTCCTGTGGCACGAAGGCCGGGTCCAGGAACTCCACTGAGGCACCCATGCCTATCACCTTCGGCGCCTGCCCCCACGACTGCCCTGACACCTGCGCCCTGTGCGTCCATGTGGAAGGGGGCCGGGTGATCCGGGTCACCGGCGCTCCGGATCACCCCCTGACCCAGGGGGCCCCTTGCCCCAAGGTGGGGCGCTATGCTGAGCGCCTCCAGCATCCCGAGCGCCTGCTCCACCCCATGAAGCGGATCGGCGCCAAGGGAGAGGGCCGCTTCGAGCGCATCTCCTGGGACGAAGCCCTGGACCTGGCCGCAGCCCGTATCCGGGAGGTGGCGGCCAGGGATCCCCAGGCCATCCTGCCCTACCACTATGCCGGCACCATGGGCCTGGTGCAGGGTCACAGCATGTCCGCCCGGTTCTTCCACCGGTTGGGCGCCTCCGGGCTCCACCAGACCATCTGTGCCGAGGCAGGTTTCACCGCCCTCAAGGCCACCTACGGCTCCGGGGTGGGCATGCACGGGCGCTTCTTCGCCGAGTCCAGACTGATCCTCCTCTGGGGCACCAATCCGGCCCACTCCGGCCTGCACCTCTGGATGCGCATCAAGGAGGCGCGTCGCCAGGGGGCCAGGGTGGTGGTGATCGACCCCGTGAAAACCGCCTCTGCGGAGTGGGCTGACCTCCACCTGCAGCTGTGCCCCGGTACCGATGGCGCCCTGGCCCTGGCCCTGATCCATGTGCTGATCCGGGAAAACCTCCTGGACCAGGACTACATCACACGCCACACCTCGGGCTTCGAGGCCCTCAAGACCCGCGCCGCAACCTGGACGCCTGAGCGGGCAGCGGGGATCTGCGGACTCGACGCCGCCGCCATTGAGTCCCTGGCCCGCGAATACGGGACCACCCGCCCGGCGGCCATCCGCCTCAACTACGGCATGCAGCGCACTCGCAACGGCGGCCAGGCGGCTCGGGCCATCTGCTGCCTGCCCAGCCTGGTGGGGGCTTGGCGTCATCGGGCGGGGGGCCTCCTCCTCTCCTCCTCCGGCTTCTTCCCGGTGGACACCGCTGCCCTGACCCACCCGGAGCTCCAGACCGAGCCCACCCGGCAGGTCAACATGAGCCTCCTCGGCCAGGCTCTGGGGGATCCCCTCCATCCCATTAATTTATTATTTGTTTATAATTCAAACCCAGCCGTGGTGGCCCCGGACTCCCGCTCGGTGCTCCGGGGACTGGCCCGGGAAGACCTTTTCACAGTGGTCCTGGAGCATTTTCAGACCGATACCGCCGACTATGCGGACCTTCTGCTCCCCGCCACCATGCAGATGGAGCACCTGGACATCCACAAGGCCTACGGCCACACCTGCCTGGCGGTGAATCTCCCTGCGGTGCTGCCCCCAGGAGAGACCCTGCCCAACACCGAAGTCTTCCGTCGCCTGGCCGGACGCCTGGGCTACACCGAGCCGTGCTTCCGGGAGACCGATGCGGAGATCGCCCAGCAGGCCTTCCATTGGGAAGGGACCGGAACCGACTGGGAGACCCTGAAGCGCACGGGCTGGGCACCCCTGCCCCTCCCGGAGGCCCCCTTCGCCGAGGGCGGCTTCCCCACCGCTGACGGGCGCTGCCAGTTCCACGCCGGGGAACTGGCCCGCCAGGGACATGACCCCCTGCCCGATTGGACCCCGCCGGAGCCCGACCCCGCCCACCCCTTCATCCTCATCTCCGCCCCCCACCGGGACTTCCTCAACTCCACCTTCGCCAACCTGCCGAGCTGCCAGCCCCCCGCCGGGGTGCCCACCCTGGAGATCCACCCCTCTGACGCCCAGCACCTTGGCATCTACGGCGAACAGTGGGTGCAGGTCTCCAGTCCCCAGGGGGAACTGCGGCTGAGGGCCGTGCCGAGCCCCCGGGTCCGCCCCGGGGTGCTCCTGGCCCCCTCTCTCTGGTGGCGCAAGCGCAGCCCCGACGGCAAGGGCATCAACGAGCTCACCAGCCAGGCTCTGACCGACTTAGGTGAGGGGCCTACTTTCTACGACTGCCGGGTGGAGCTAAACCCCTGCCCGGCTCCCGCGGTCCAATGTTCCTGACCCTATGGGAGGCCCCATGAAGCGCACACTCCTGCTCCCCGCCCTGCTCACCACAGCCCTTCTCACCGGCTGCAGCACCTTCGCCGTCAGGGCCGACTATGACACCACGGCTGACTACAGCGCCTACAAGACCTTCAACTGGTACGCCTCCAGCAAATACGCCAAGGACAAGAAGGATGGAACGGGCAATACCCTCATGGACCGCCGGGTGCGCCACGCCGTGGAGAAGCAGCTCCAGGCCAAGGGATTCCGCCTGGAGTCCCAGGGCGAGCCCGACTTCCTCCTGACCTACTACCCCGTCTACACCAACCGCCAAGTGATCACCACCACAGATCTGGGCACGGGCTTCCGCTGGCGCCCCTTCCACTACGGCATCAACTCCGCCGTCAGCGAGGTCCGCAATATCAAGGAGGGCTCCATCGTCCTGGAGATCGTCGACTACAAGAGCAACCAGCTGATCTGGCAGGCTGTGGCCGATGGCGCCCTGACCGATCTCGGGAGCCCCGAGGAGGCCGACGAGGTGGTGAACGATGCGGTGGAGCGGATGCTCCTCAAGTTCCCGCCCCACGCCCAACGGAAGTAGAGCGGGCCCCCCGGTGTTCCCCATCCACCTGAACCTGGGCTTCGGCACTTTCCACTACTACGAGGGCTTCTACTTCGCGGCCTCCATTCTGGTGGCCTTCTGGCTCATCGTCCGCCGCATGGAGAGGGCCGGACTCGATCCGCAGATCTTCGTCGGCTGCTTTCCCTGGCTTCTGGTGGGTGCCATCGTCGGGGCGCGGATCTTCCACTTCGTCTTCTGGGACTTCGGCAGCCTCCTCCGGAACCCCCTGGACTTCCTCCGTTTCTGGGAGGGGGGCCTGTCCATCACCGGGGGCCTGGCCGGAGGGGGGCTCTCCGCCCTGGTCTACTACCGGCGGCACCACTCCGACTTCTGGCGCAGCTTCGCCGTGGCCAGCCCCGCCATCCTGGTGGGCCAGGCCATCGGCCGGGTGGGCTGTTTCCTGAACGGAGATGCCTGGGGCATCCCGACCCACCTGCCCTGGGGGGTCTCCCTTCCGAAGTTCGGCCTACTCATCCCGGCCATGAGGAGGGACCTCACCGAACCCAGTGCCGCCTGGCTGTGGAGCGTAGCTCAGGGCTACACCAACCCCAATGCCCTCAGGACAGTGCCCCTTCACCCCACCCAGCTCTACGAGGCTCTTGGAGACCTGCTCCTGGCGGGCATCGTCCTGCTGACCCTGAGAGCCCTGGCGCGCCAGAAAACCCCCTGGAGCCGGGTCTTCTGGATCCACTTCGGGGGCTATGCCCTCCTGCGCTTCGCCCTGGAGTTCCTCCACGGCGACAGGGACGCCACCGTCTGGGTCGGCATGACCGCGCTCCAGATCGGGCTCCTGGCCTTCGGCCTCCTCAGCCTCCTGGTCCTGCTCCGGAGGACGGGCCCCAGGGCGACTTGACAGGCTGGGCTCTGTCATGGCACGGTGAACTCCATTAGGAGAGTCCTTGTCCCGTTCCCTTTCCATGATCCTGACCGCTTGGCGTTGGTGGCCCAACTCCGAGGGGCAGGGTCTGCTTGCATGAAGAACCCCCACTAGCACAAGCAGAAACCCAACATCACAGGCCCATCGGACAACCCCGATGGGCCTTTTTCTTTTGCCTGGAGCCACCATGAACCCCACCCCCAACGTGCTGCCTCTGACACGGACCCTGGCCGCCGACACCCTGACCCCCGTCGGGATCCTGGTGGCCGCCCGCCGCCGCGGGCTCAAGGGATTCCTCCTGGAGAGCGTGGAGGGCGGCAGCCACTTGGCCCGCTACAGCATCCTGGGCTTCGAACCCAGGGAGCGGCTCTACTCCCGGGACGGCAAGCTCTTCCGCCGCACCCCCAAGGGCGATGAGTGCCTGCCTGGCTCCCTCCCCGAGGCCCTCAAGGCCCGCCTCGCCGCCTTCCGCCCCCAGGAGCTGCCCGAGGTTCCCCGTTTCGCCGGAGGCTATGTGGGCTACATGGGCTACGCCTGCGCCGCCTCGGTGGAGCGCCTGCCCGTGAAGCCCGATCCCTTCGGTCTGCCGGACGCGGTGCTGGAGCGCTTCGACGACATCCTCATCTACGATCACGCCCGCAGCCGCGTGACCCTCCTGGCCAATGCAGTCCTGGAGGATCACCCCTCGGAAACCGAGGCCAGGGCGGAAGCCGAGATCCGCCTGGCCCGCCTGGCCGACCTGGTGGCCAGCGCCGGGGCCAGCCCCCTGGACTGTGCCGAGCGCAAGCCCGAATTGCCGGACCTGCCGGGTCGCGAGGCCTATGCCGCCGCCGTCACCAAGGCCAAGGAGCACATCCGCCTGGGCGACATCTTCCAGGTGGTCCTCTCCACTCAGCACATCACCCCCTACGCCGGGGACCCCCTGGACATCTACCGGCGCATGCGGATGAGCAACCCCTCGCCCTACCATTTCTTCCTGGACCAGGCCGACGCCACGATCCTGGGGGGCAGCCCCGAGATGCTGGTGCGCGTCCAGAACCGCCAGATGGAGGTGCGCCCCATCGCCGGCACCCGCCCCAGGGGGGCCACGCCGGAGGCCGACGAACTCATGAAGCAGGAGCTGCTGGAGGACCCCAAGGAGGCGGCCGAGCACGTGATGCTGGTGGACCTGGGCCGCAACGATGTGGGCCGGGTCTGCGAGTTCGGCAGCGTGAAGGTCGCCGCCTACCGCACCGTGGAGACTTACAGCCACGTGCTCCACATCGTGAGCAGCGTGGTGGGACAGCTGCGCCCCGACGCCCACGCCGTGGACGCCTTCTTCGCCGGATTCCCCGCTGGCACCGTGAGCGGAGCCCCCAAGATCCGGGCCATGGAGATCATCCACGATCTGGAGGGCCCCGGCCGGGGCGTCTACTCCGGCTCCGTGGGCTACTTCGACTACCGGGGCAACCTGGACACCTGCATCGCCATCCGCACCGCCATCGTCAAGGACGGCAAGGTCCAGCTCCAGGCGGGAGCCGGCATCGTGGCCGACTCCATCCCCGACAAGGAGTTCGACGAGTGCCGCCAGAAGCTCGCCGCCGCCGCGACATCGCTGGTGCGCTGATGGGCAACTTGTCCGCCGATGAACCGGAGGCACACCGATGGAGCGCGACCCACTTGGGTGGCTGGGGCTGGTTCAGGGTGGGGTTCGCCCCGTGGACGCGCTCGCGCGTCCCAGGGGCGCACCCCTTCCTGAACACGGTCGGTCTGCCGACCGCCCCCGCTCTGCGGGGCGGCCCCAGCCACCCGGGCCGCATCCCTCCAGATCCTGATCTCCCATCGGCGTTCATCGGCGTGCATCGGTGGACAAAAAACCTTTCCCGCCACGCCCCCTCCCACTGAGGTCCCCATGATCCTGGTCATCGACAACTACGACTCCTTCACCTTCAACCTGGTCCAACTCCTGGGCGGACTCCACCCCGAGATCAAGGTGGTGCGCAACGACGCCATGCGCCCCGCGGAGATCCTGGAGCTGAACCCTGACTACCTGGTGCTCTCCCCGGGCCCGGGCAATCCCTCCCAGGCGGGCTTCCTTCTCGACATCGTCAAGGCGTGTGGACCCCGCATCCCCACCCTGGGGGTCTGTCTGGGCGAGCAGGCCATCGGCCAGGCCTTCGGGGGCAAGGTGGTGCCCGCCCCCGCCCTGGTCCACGGCAAGTCCAGCCCCATCTACCACAACGGCGAAGGCCTCTTCGCCGGGCTGCCCAACCCCCTGGAGGTGGGCCGTTACCACTCCCTGATGGTCGATCCCGAGACCTTGCCTGATTGCCTGACGCCCCTGGCCCACAGCGCCGACGGCGTCCTCCAGGCCCTCTGCCACAAGGAGCACCCCATCCAGGGTGTCCAGTTCCACCCGGAGTCCGTGCTCACCCCCCAGGGCACCCAGATGCTCCGCAACTTCCTCCGTCTCTACCGCCGCCGTGAGGTGAATGCATGAGCCACCATCTTCTCCACCGCACCGTTGCCGGTGACCCCGTCACCCGTGAGCACGCCGCCACCCTGCTGCGGGCCTTCGCTGAGGGCCACGCCCTGCCGGAACAGCTGGCCGCCGCCCTCACCGCCCTGCGCATCCGCGGCGAATCCTCAGAGGTGCTCATCGGCTTCACCGAGGTGCTCCGGGAGCAGTACATCCCCGTGGAACTGGAAGGCCTCCCCGCCGTGGACATCGTCGGCACGGGCGGCGACGGTCAGCACACGGTGAACCTCAGCACCGCCGCCGCCATCGTGGTGGCGGGTGCCGGGGTCCCGGTGGCCAAGCACGGCAACCACGGCGTCTCGAGCAAGACCGGCAGCGCCGATGTGCTCCAGGCCCTGGGCCTGCCCCTCAAACTCAGCCCCGAGGCCGTGGCCCGCTGTATCCGTGAGGTGGGCCTCGGCTTCATCTACGCCCCCGGGCACCACCCCCTCTTCGCCAAAATCGGGCCCGTGCGCCGGGCTCTGGGCTTCCCCACCGCCTTCAACCTCCTCGGCCCGGTGTGCAACCCCGCCCAGGTGAAGCGGCAGGTCATCGGCGCCTTCAGCCCCCAGGCCATGCGGCTCCTCGCCGAGGTCCTGGCGGCCCTGGGCACAGAGCGCACCTTTGTGCTCCACACCCCCGGTCCCTACGACGAGGTCAGCCTGACCGCCCCAACCACGGTGCTGGAGGTCTCCGAAGGGAAGATCACCGAGCACACCTTCAAGCCGGAGGACTTCGGCTCCCGCACCCTGGAGCCGGAGGAGCTGACGGGCGGGGAGGCCGCCGCCAACGCCGAGCGCATCATCGCCCTGCTGAAGGGACAGAAGGATGGCGTCCGCCAGGCCGTCTGCGCCAACGCCGCCTGTGCCCTGCTGGTGGCCGGGAAGGCCTCGACCCTGGCCGAGGGCTTCCGCATGGCGGAAGCCTCCATCGACTCCGGCGCCGCCTATGCCAAGCTCGAGGCGCTGCGGGCCCTCACCCGGGAGCTTTGACATGGGCTTTCTGACCGACCACAACGCCTACCGCCGCGCCGAGACCGCCCAGCGCCGCCTCCGGACCCCCGAGAGCGCCCTCCGGGAGCGCATCGCCCAGTGTGAGCCCTGCCGGGACTTCGCCGGGGCCCTCCTGGCCGCCCCCGCCCCCGGCATCATCGCGGAGGTCAAGTTCCGCTCTCCCTCCAAGGGCAGCCTGCGCCCTGCGAAGGATGTGGAGTTCGTGGCGGAGAGCTATGAGCAGGCCGGGGCCTCCTGCCTCTCGGTGCTGGTGGATGCCCGCCACTTCGATGGCGACTGGGCCTTCCTGGGCCGCGCCCGCAGGGCCTGCAGCCTGCCCCTCCTGGCCAAGGGCTTCTTCTGCGATCCCTACGACCTGCTCGAGGCCAGGGCCAGCGGCGCCGACGCCGCGCTGCTCATCGCCCGCTCCCTGAGCCGCCCTGAGCTTGAGACCATGCTGGCCAGCGCCCGGGAGCTGGGGCTCCAGACCCTCCTGGAGCTGCACGACGAGGAGGACCTGAAGAAGGCCGAAGGGCTGCAGGTGGACCTCGTTGGGATCAACCACCGGGACCTGGACACCCTGGTCATGGACATGGATCTGAGCCGCCGCATGGCCGAGCGCATGCCCTCGGCCCGGGTGCGGGTCTCCGAGAGCGGCCTGGACTCCCCCGAGGACCTGAAGCGCATGGTGGGCCTGGGCTACCAGGCGGTGCTCATGGGCACCCGCTTCATGTCCCGCCCCGAGCCCGGTCTGGAGCTGGCCAGGCTCCTGGAGCAGGTCCGTGCCGCCCGTTAAGGTCTGCGGGCTCACCCGCCTGGAGGATGCCCGCCTGGCCTGGGAGCTGGGGGCTTCGGCCCTGGGCTTCATCTTCCACCCCACCAGCCCCCGGGCCGTCACGGTGAGCCGAGTCGCCCAAATCCGCCGGGGCCTGCCCCCGGAGGCCGTCACCGTGGGCGTCTTCGTGGACTGGGACCCCGAGGCCGTCAACGAGGCTGTCCGGGCTGCCGGGCTCAGCTTCGCCCAGCTCCACGGTCACGAAAGCCCGGCCATGGCCGCCCGAGTCCAGGCCCCCGTCATCAAGGTCATCCGGGCAAAGGAGGCGCTGGAGACGGACACCCTGGAGGCCTACCGGAGGGCCGCCTTCCTCCTGGACGCCGCCCATCCGACCCTCCATGGCGGCACCGGTCTCAAGGCCGACTGGAGCCTGGCCCGGGAACTGGCTGCGCGTCATCCCCTGATCCTCGCCGGCGGTATCGGACCCGGCAACGCCCGGGAGGCCTGGGAGGCCGTACGGCCCTCCGCCCTGGACCTCGCCAGTGGCGTGGAGGCCTCGCCGGGGATCAAGGACCCAGCCAAACTGAAGGCGCTGTTCCAGGAACTGAGCGGGCTCCGATCTGAGCACCCCGTACCCGGCTTCCGGAACTAACTGAAAAAACCTTTTTTGCCACGGTGGACACAGATGGTCACGGATAAACGGGGAGCTGCGAACCCGACCCTCGGACCCGCCCCCCTCCCAGACCCGGATCCCAGGGTCTGCGTGGGTCGGCACCCCATCCGTGGGTATCCGTGTGCATCCGTGGACAACGCTTCTTTTTGATGGTGAACCCCATGACCCGAACCCTCTCCCAACCCGATGAACGGGGCTTCTTCGGCGCCTTCGGCGGACGCTTCGTCCCCGAGACCCTGAAGCCGGCCCTGGATGAACTCTCCAGGGCCTATGCGGAGGCCAAGGATGACCCCGCCTTCCAGGCGGAGTTCGCCGAGGCGCTGCGCACCTACTCCTGCCATCCCACCCCCCTCTACCACGCTGAACGCCTCTCCGAATACGTGGGGGCGCCCGTCTACCTCAAGCGTGAGGACCTGAACCACCTGGGCGCCCACAAGGTGAACAACGCCCTGGGACAGATCATCCTGGCCAAGCGCATGGGCAAGAAGCGGATCATCGCAGAGACCGGTGCAGGTCAGCACGGCGTGGCCACCGCCGCCGTGGCCGCCCGCTTCGGGCTGGAGTGCATGGTCCACATGGGCGAAGAGGACATCCGGCGCCAGAAGCTCAACGTGCGCCGCATGGAGCTCATGGGGGCCACCGTGAAGCCCGCCCTCTCGGGCAGCCGCACCCTGAAGGACGCCACCAATGAGGCGATCCGCGACTGGGTGGCCAACGTGGAGACCACCTTCTACCTCATCGGCAGCGTGGTGGGTCCCCACCCTTACCCCACCATGGTGCGGGACTTCCAGTCCTGCATCGGCCTGGAGGCCCTCAGCCAGCTCCAGGAGCGGGGCATCGAGCTGCCCACTTACGCCGTGGCCTGCGTGGGCGGCGGTTCCAACGCCATGGGCCTCTTCCATCCTCTCTCCGCCCACACCCAGATCCAGCTCATCGGCATCGAGGCTGCCGGAGAGGGCGTGGACACCGAGCGCCACGCCGCCACCCTGACCAAGGGCCGCCCCGGCGTCCTCCACGGCGCCATGAGCTACCTGCTTCAGGATGGCGATGGCCAGGTCCTGGAGGCTCACTCCATCTCCGCCGGACTGGACTACCCCGGCATCGGACCCGAGCACGCCCACTTCCACACCTCCGGACGCGCCCGCTACGAAAGCGCCACGGATGCGGAGGCCCTCAACGCCTTCGAAACCCTGAGCCGCCTGGAGGGCATCATCCCCGCCTTCGAGAGCTCCCATGCCCTGGCCTGGGTGCTCCGCAACAAGGGCAAGCTGGAGGGCCCGGTCCTGCTCTGCCTCTCAGGGCGTGGCGACAAGGATATGGAAGAGTACCTGCTGAAGAAGGAAGGGAAGTAGCCATGAACTTCAAAGAATTCGTCGCCCAGCGTGTGGCCTCGGGCCGCAAGCTCCTGGTCCCCTACCTCTGCGCGGGCTACCCCACCCAGGCCCACACCCTCCCCCTGCTCCACGCCCTGGCGGATGCCGGCGCGGACTTCATCGAACTGGGGGTGCCCTTCTCCGATCCCCTGGCGGACGGCCCTGTCCTCCAGGCGGCCTCCCTGGTGGCCCTCAAGGGAGGCGCCACCCTGGCCAAGGCCATCGAGACCGCCGGGGCCTTCCATGCGCAGCGTCCGGAGGTCCCCGTCGCCCTCATGGGCTACACCAACCCCTTCCTCAACATGGGCGCCGGGACCCTGGCGCAGAAGGCCCAGGCAGCCGGAGTGGCCGCCCTGCTGGTGCCGGACCTCCTCCCGGAAATCTGGGATCACCTTTCGGCCCCCGGCATGCCGCCCCTGGTGCCCTTTGCCGCCCCCAACACTCCGGATGACCGACTGGAAGAGCTGGGCCGGATCGGCGGGCCCTTCCTCTATGCCGTGGCAGTGCTGGGCGTCACCGGTACCCGGGACACCCTCTCAGACACGGTGCCGGCCTTCCTGGCCAACACCAAGGCCAGGAGCGGCATGCCCGTGCTGGCGGGTTTCGGGGTCTCCCGCCCGTCCCAGGCCCCGGCCCTGGCCGCCGCCTGCGATGGTGTCATCATCGGCAGCGCCCTGGCCAAGGCCCTGGAGGGAGCCGCGGATCCTGTCCAGGCCGCCAAGGACTTCCTGACCCCCTTCCGCAGGGCGCTGGACACCCCCAAGGCCTGAGCATGGAAGGCGGCCACGGATGCGCACAGATGAACAAGGATGGCGCCCCAGGCACCCGTGCCGTCCGGCCCCCTGTTTGTCCATCCCTGGCCAGAAGCTTTTCCTGAATGCATGACGTGACGGAGCCCCCATGCTGCTGATCCTCGACCCCAACATCACCCCTGAGGCCCTGGAGGCCCTCCGCGCCACCCTGGGCCGGCTGGGGCTGTCCCCCCACGTGGCCGGGGAGGGAGGCAGCGCCATCGGCCTGGTGGGCACCGTGAGCGCCAAGGCCAAGGCGGAACTGGCGAAACTGCCTGGGGTCCGCAAGCTGGTCCCCGTCAGCGAGCCCTACCGTCTGGCCAGCCGGGTCTTCCACCCGGCGCCCACGGTGGTGCAGGTGGGCAGCACCCCCGTGGGGGGTCGGAACGTGGTCATGATGGCGGGCCCCTGCTCTGTGGAAAGCCGGGAGCACATCCTGGAGATGGCGAGGTTGGTGAAGGAAGCCGGCATCCCCGTCCTGCGCGGCGGGGCCTACAAGCCCCGCACCAGCCCCTATGCCTTCCAGGGACTCGGGGAGAAGGGGCTCGAGTATCTCAAGGAGGCCGGCGAA
The DNA here is from genome assembly GCF_963677305.1 of uncultured Holophaga sp. GTDB lineage: Bacteria > Acidobacteriota > Holophagae > Holophagales > Holophagaceae > Holophaga. The sequence continues at coordinate 1,403,516 of NZ_OY781925.1, read as the reverse complement.
CGATACGGCCTCGCCACGGTCAGCGAGGTCATGGATGCCAGCCAGCTCCCGGCCATGCTGGAGACCATTGACCTCCTCCAGGTAGGGGCGCGGAACATGCAGAACTTCACCCTCCTCTCGGCCCTGGGCAAGCTCCGCAAGCCAGTGCTCCTCAAGCGGGGCCTCAGCGCCACCCTCCAGGAGTGGCTGATGTCGGCTGAATACATCATGGCTGGCGGCAACGACCAGGTGATCCTCTGCGAGCGGGGCATCCGCACCTTCGAGACCGCCACCCGCAACACCTTCGATGTGAGCTGTGTGCCCGTCCTGCGGGAGATGACCCACCTTCCCATCATCGTGGACCCCAGCCACGCCATCGGCGTGCGGGACAAGGTCATCCCCCTGGCCCGGGCCGGCGTGGCGGCCGGAGCCGACGGCGTCATCGTGGAGTTCCACACCTGCCCCGAGGAGGCCCTCTCCGACGGCCCCCAGGCCCTCTACCCGGAGCAGCTGGAGCAGCTCACCCGCGAACTGGAGGGCATCGCCCAGGTCATCGGGCGATCTTTGACAGGTAACTGACCCGTTTATGACCCACAAAAAGGAAGCCTGGAAATCCATTTCCAACAAAATTGTCACATACGGCTCTTTGTCTTTTGGATTAATTTAATACATTTCAGCACTTAAACATTGGGCATCTATCATGCTTGCCATTCTGGCTCGGAGGAAGCATGGTCCGCGGGAATGAAGAGGCGCACTCGAGGGAACTGGAGGCGCTCTATGCCGTCTCTCAGCTGCTGTCGGCCACCGACATGCAGCGGGAGGCTCTGCGGGAAGTGCTCCGGGTGCTGGAGGAACGCCTGGGCCTGATCCGCGGCACCGTGATGCTTTTGACCATGGGCGACGAAGAGCTCGTGGTGGAGGCCCTGGGGGAGACGGAGGTGAGCGCTGCCCAGTTGGCCACCACCTATCGCAAAGGCGAGGGCATCCAGGGTCATGTCCTGGCCACCGGCCAGTCGGAGATCATCCCCATCATGGCCCGGGAGCCCCGCTTCCAGGACCGCATCCACCGCCGCGGGAAGGGGAAGGACGAGCTGAGCTTCATCTGTGTCCCCATTCAGCTGGGCAGTGAGGTCCTCGGCACCCTCTCGGTGGATGTGCACTCCAGTCCCCGGGTCGATCTCGCCAAGACCGAGAAGTTCCTGAGCATCGTGGCCAGCATGATCGCCGGGGATGTCCAGAAGCGCCGGGTCCTCAGGCTCCAACGGGAGGCGCTCGAGAGCGAGAACCAGCGCCTGAAGGAAGCCCTCATCTGCGACTACCACCCCCAGCACATCGTCGGGAACTCCAAGGAGATGCGCCAGGTCTACCGGCGGATCAAGCAGGTGGCCGCCTCGGAGACCACTGTCCTGATCCGCGGAGAATCCGGCACAGGCAAGGAGCTGGTGGCTTCAGCCCTTCACTACAGTGGCTCCCGCTCCGATGGACCCCTGATCAAGGTGAACTGCGCAGCGCTCAGTGAGAATCTGCTGGAGAGCGAACTCTTCGGGCATGAGAAGGGGGCCTTCACCGGCGCATTCCAGGCCAGGAAGGGTCGCATCGAGGAGGCCGAGGGAGGCACCCTCTTCCTGGATGAGATCGGTGAGTTCTCGCCCATCCTCCAGGTGAAGCTCCTGCGGGTCCTCCAGGAGAGGGAATACGAAAGTGTAGGCAGCAACAGGACACGGAAGGCCAATGTCCGCATCATCGCCGCCACCCATCGGGACCTGGAGGCCGCTGTGGCCGAGGGCAGCTTCCGACGGGACTTCTACTACCGCATCAATGTGTTTCCCATCTACCTGCCCCCCCTCCGGACCCGAAAGAGCGACATCCTGCTCCTGGCCAACCACTTCACCCGGAAGTACGGCGAAGCCCTGAGCAAGCCCCTGCACCGCATCAGCACCCCGGCCATCAACATGCTCCTGGCCTACCACTGGCCCGGGAACGTGCGTGAACTCGAGAATTGCATGGAACATGCCGCCCTGGTCTGTGCCGGGGACACCATCCAGGGCCAGGATCTGCCCCCCACCCTCCAGATGCCCGAGGACGGAATCGCGCCAACCGCCAAGGGCACCCTCAAACAGCGGGTCAACCTGCTGGAGCGAGAGGTCCTGGTGGAGTCCCTGAAGCGAACCAATGGAAAACTCATTGAAGTCGCCGAAGAACTGGGCATCACAGACCGCATGGTCCGCTACAAGATCAAGAATCTCGGCATCGATGTGAAGGCCATCATCCGCGGAGCATAGGGACAATCAGGATCCCGGAACTCGGCCAAGCTGAGACCTGTCGGTAACCAGACCATGCTTTCCTCAGGCTTCGCCCCCTCCGGATGTCTTCCATCACCAAGCAATCCCACTTCAGCGGGATTGCCTGGCGGGGGATCTTCTGGCCTTCACTCCGCCGTGATCTTGGTCATGAGTTGGTCGAAGACCGCCCGGAGCTGATACCCGGAGTCGGCGGTGGCGGCGACGAAGGCGTCGGGCCGGACCAGCAGGTGGGAGACGCCGTGCTTGGCCATCCAACCGGCATAGGTGCCGCCCAGATCGATCACCTGGGCGCCGGAACCACGGGAACCCATGGTGAGGACCTGCCCGCCGATGCGGCGGAAGCTCTCCTGCTGGGACTCTGTGAGGGGACTGCCAGCCTCCACCCGGGAAAGGAGGCACCAGCCCCGCCCCACCACATCATCAAAGCGGCCGGTACGCCCCAGGTAGGCCACCTCTCCCTGGATGCTGGGGCGACCCGCCAGCGGATCGTTGCCATTCCAGGTCCCCTGCCCCAGGACGGCACGATGGGGCTGGATGGGACCGATCTTGGCTCGCTCGGCATGCTCCGCCTTCATCCGGGCATCCCGCTCGGCGGCCTCCTGGGCATCGGTGACGCAGATGACCCGGCCCAGCTCGATGGAGAAGTTGATGTAGTACTTGACATGTTCCCGTCGTTCATCGGACCACTCATCCAACAGGGGGAAGGCAGCCAGCCCCTTGAGAACCAAGTCCAGACGCCAGGCCAAGTTGTTCACATCCCGGAGGGCAGCACACATCCCCTCGCCCATGAAGGGCGGCATGAGGTGGGCGGCATCCCCCATGAGCAGGACCCGACCGGCCCTCCAGCGCTCCAGGTATTTGCCCTGGAAGCGCCAGGCCACGGCGCGGTCCAGGTGGGCATTGCCCGGATTCATCCCATAGGGCTCAAGCAGGCGCCACACCTGCTCAGGACTGGCCATGACCTGGGGATCCTCACCGGGCAGGACCATGAACTCCCAGCGCCGCCGTCGGGGACCGCCGGGCACGACGCTGGTGGGACGCACGGGATCGCAGAGCTGGTAGTGGGGGGAACGGTAGGTCGGCATCTCCGTGGGGCTCACATCCACCACCACCCAGTCATGGTAGAACTCCAGATCCACGTATTCATACCCCACCGACTGGCGCAGGAAACTGTTCGCACCGTCAGCCCCCAGAGCGAAACGGGCACGGATCTCACCACTGACCCCGCCTTCCTTGGGTCTGGTCCTGCCCTGCTCCGCTTCCACCTCCCGGAAACGCACGGTGACCCCTTCCCCATCTTGTTCGAGTCCGACGACTTCCATGCCGGGACGGATCTCGACATTGGGCAGGGAGGCCAGGATCCCGCGAAGGCGCTCTTCGAGGTCCGGCTGGTTGAACCAGTAAGTGTTCCGCCAGCCGTCATCGGCCTTGGAGAACCAGTCGATGTCCAGCAGGGTCTCCTCTCCTCCGTTGAGCCAGTAGTAGTGGTCATCATGAAACTCGAAGGCCGGATCCAGGTCGACATTGATCCCGAGACCGGCCAGGATGCGGGCCACCTCATGGTCCATGGTCACGCCCCGGGGCAGCGGATAGGGTCTGGGCCAGCGGTCCAGAGCGATGACATGGTAGCCCTTCTGCCCCATTTGCAGGCAGGAGAGCAGGCCAGCCGGGCCGAGCCCGACGACCACGATGTCAGCAGCTTCAAGGGGTGTATTCGACATGCAGCGCTCCAGGAAAACCGGTCCAGCCGGTGAACAGATCCGGCCCGGGTGGGCCTATCGGCGTACCACGATACGATCTTGATGCACCATATCCAATGGGATGCCGGAGCGGAGCCGTACGACAGGGATTTCCCTGCCCGTCCGGGATTGTCACAAGCGGAAATCCGTTTCCGACCACGGACATCTCCTTTGCCTGCAAGCGTGAATCCCCTCTGGAAGCCGGTAATCGCGAAAAATGGCTTGAAATAAATTTCCAGAGCGCCCGGTGGGCCGCACCAAATTACGCATTGCAACAAACTTCATATCACCACTTAAGTCTCTATCTATTTTTGGCACGCCCTTGGCTCTTAGGAGAGTGCCGCAGAGGCGAAGGAGAAGTGACATGAGAAAAGTGGCAATCTACGGTAAGGGTGGCATCGGCAAGTCCACGACGACCCAGAACACCGTCGCCGGCCTCGCTGAAGCGGGCAAGAACGTGATGGTGGTGGGCTGCGACCCCAAGGCCGACTCCACCCGCCTCCTGCTGGGCGGCCTGGTGCAGAACACCGTTCTGGACACCCTGCGTGATGAGGGTGAGGATGTGGAACTCGACGACGTCCTGAAGGTCGGTTTCAAGGGCACCCGCTGCACCGAGTCCGGGGGTCCCGAGCCCGGCGTCGGCTGTGCCGGTCGCGGCATCATCACCAGCATCAACCTGCTTGAGCAGCTGGGCGCGTATGACGACGACAAGAAGCTCGACTACGTGTTCTACGATGTGCTCGGTGACGTGGTGTGCGGCGGTTTCGCCATGCCCATCCGCGACGGCAAGGCCGAGGAGATCTACATCGTGTGCTCCGGCGAGATGATGGCCATGTATGCCGCCAACAACATCTGCAAGGGCATCATGAAGTTCGCCGAGTCCGGCACGGTGCGCCTGGGCGGCCTGATCTGCAACAGCCGCAATGTCGACAACGAGCGCGAGATGATCGAGGAGTTCGCCCGTCAGCTCGGCACCCAGATGATCCACTTCGTGCCCCGCGAGAACCAGGTGCAGCGCGCTGAGATCAACCGCAAGACCGTCATCGAGTTCAGCCCCGAGCACCCCCAGGCTGACGAGTACCGCACTCTGTCCCAGAAGATCGACCAGAACCAGATGTTCGTCGTCCCCACCCCCCTGCCCATCGACTCCCTTGAGAAGCTGCTGATCGATTTCGGCATCGCCAACTAATGCAGTTCCGGTGGGACCGCCTGTTCGCTGGCGCTCACGATGTCCCCCCGGACCCCCGTCACCTCATCCGGCAAAGCCGGACTCCGTGACCCTGCAGTTCCGGTGGGACCGCCTGTTCGCTGGCGCTCACGATGTCCCCCCGGACCCCCGTCACCTCCTCCGGCAGCGCCGGACTCCGTGATCCTGCCGTACGGGGGTACTGCCCAGTCGCTTTTCCCCAGTTTCCGATTCCTCTCCCAAGGAGAAATTATGTTGATGATCCGTTCCATCATCCGCCCCGAGAAGGTGGATGCCGTGCTCGCCGCTCTCATGGAAGCCGGTTTCCCTGCGGTGACCAAGATGAGCGTTGTGGGCCGCGGCAAGCAGCGCGGTATCAAGATCGGCGAGATCGTGTATGACGAGATCCCCAAGGAGCTCCTGATCACCGTCGTCGCCGACAAGGACAAGGACCTGGTGGTCAAGACCATCACCTCCGCCGCCCGCACCGGCACCAAGGGTTCCTTCGGTGACGGCAAGATCTTCGTCTCCCCCGTCGAGGAGGTCTACACCGTCTCCTCCGGCCTCAAGGAGACCGGCGCTGCCCTCTCGGAGGTCGGCGTATGAAAGAGGTCATGGCTGTTGTCCGCATGAACATGATGAACAAGACCAAGCGCGCCCTGGCGGATGCTGGCATCAGCTCCATGACCGCCAAGGATGCCCTGGGTCGCGGCAAGGGCCTGGTGGACTTCAAGCTCCTCGAAGGTGCTGAGAAGGGCTACGAAGAGGCCATCGCCCAGCTGGGTCAGAGCCAGCGCCTCATCCCCAAGCGGGTGCTCAACGTGGTGGTCCCCGATGAGCTGGTCTCCAAGACCGTCGAGACCATCATCGCCGCCAACCAGACCGGGAAGCCCGGCGACGGAAAGATCTTCGTCCTGCCGGTCCTGGATGCCTCCCGCATCCGGGTGAGCGAGCCCGGTGAGAGCGTCCTCGACGAGGCCTAGCCCAGAAGCTCACCACGGGGCCCCGGTCGCGGAGGACACCCGGCACCCTTCCTCGCAGCCAGGTCCGCGCCCCGCAACAGCGTCCGCACCCCGTGGTGCTTTACCACCCAGAACCGCATACGAACAGGAGTCACCATGTCCGCCAAGCTCTCCCCAGAAGAACTGAAGAAGGAGTTGCTCAAGGCCTACCCTGCGAAGGTCGCCCGGAAGCGCGAAAAGCAGATCATCATCAACAACCTCAAGGAAGAGACCTCCCCGAACGGTCTCCCCACCACTCCTGAGATCCTCTCCAACGCGCGCACCATCCCCGGCATCCTCAGCATGCGCGGCTGTGCCTACGCAGGGTGCAAGGGCGTGGTGCTCGGTCCCACCCGGGACATCCTCCACATCGTCCACGGTCCCATCGGCTGCAGCTACTATGCCTGGCTGACCCGGCGCAACCAGACCCGCCCCGTCACCGATGAAGATCCCAACTACATGACCTACTGCTTCAGCACGGACATGCAGGAGGAGGACATCATCTACGGCGGCGAGAAGAAGCTCAAGAAGGCCATTGACGAGGCCATCGCCATCTTCAAGCCCCGGGCCCTCGACATCTTCTCCACCTGCCCTGTGGGCCTGATCGGTGACGACGTTCACGCCGTTGCCCGCGAGATGGAAGCCAAGTATCCCGATGTCAACATCTTCGGATTCAGCTGTGAGGGTTACAAGGGCGTCTCCCAGTCCGCTGGCCACCACATCGCCAACAACAAGGTGTTCACGGACGTCCTCGGCCTGGGCGACCTCAAAAAGCCCGGCAAGTACCGCGTGAACCTCCTGGGCGAGTACAACATCGGTGGTGACGCCTTCGAGCTGGAGCGCGTCTTCGAGAAGTGCGGCATCACCCTGCAGGCCACCTTCTCCGGCAACTCCACCTATGACGAGTTCACCTCCGCCCACAACGTGGATCTGAACCTGGTCATGTGCCACCGCTCCATCAACTACATGGCCGACATGATGGAGACCAAGTATGGCATTCCCTGGTTCAAGGTGAACTTCATCGGGGCCGAGGCCTCCGCCAAGTCCCTGCGCAAGATCGCCCAGTACTACGGCGACCAGGAGCTCATCGATCGCGTCGAGGCTGTGATCGCCGAGGAGATGGTGGACGTCAAGGCCTCCCTCGCGGAGCACAAGCCCCACACCGACGGCAAGTCCGTGGTCCTCTTCGTGGGCGGCTCCCGTGCCCACCACTACCAGGACCTCTTCGGCGAGCTGGGCATGCCCACCATCAGCGCTGGCTACGAGTTCGCCCACCGCGATGACTACGAAGGCCGCCACGTCATCCCCACCATCAAGATCGACGCCGACAGCCGCAATATCGAGGAGATCGAAGTCGAGCAGGATCCTGCGCTCTACCAGCAGCGTCTCAGCCCCGAGCGCAAGGCCGAGCTCCTGGAGATGGGCATCGAGATGAACGGCTACGAAGGCATGATGCCCGAGATGAAGGCCGGCACCCTGATCATCGACGACCTCAACCACCACGAGGCCGAGGTTCTGATCGAGAAGGCCAAGCCCGCCCTCTTCGGCGCCGGCATCAAGGAAAAGTACGTCATCCAGAAGAGCGGCGTGCCCCTCAAGCAGCTCCACAGCTACGACTACAGCGGCCCCTACGCCGGTTTCAAGGGCGCCATCAACTTCTACGCCGAAATCGACCGTCTCGTGAACGCCACCCCCTGGAGCCTGATCAAGGCCCCCTGGCAGTCCAGCCCTGAGCTGAGCGCTTCCTACGCCTACGCCGGTTGAGAACGGAGAGAAACATGCTACTGCGACACACCACTGCCGAACCGATCGTCGAGCGCGAGGCCCTGACCATCAACCCCGCCAAGACCTGTCAGCCCATCGGGGCCATGTATGCCGCCCTCGGCATCCACAAGTGCCTGCCCCACAGCCATGGCTCCCAGGGCTGCTGCTCCTACCACCGCAGCATGCTGACCCGCCACTTCAAGGAACCCATCATGGCCGCCACCTCGGCGTTCACGGAGGGCGCCTCGGTGTTCGGCGGCCAGGCCAACCTGCTGGAAGCCATCGGGAACATCTTCACCGTCTACAACCCCGACATCATCGCCATCCACACCACCTGCCTCTCCGAGACCATCGGTGACGACTGCAAGCAGATCAGTGCCAAGGCCCAGGAGACCGGGAAGATCCCCGAGGGCAAGCTGGTCATCAATGCCAGCACCCCCAGCTACGTGGGCAGCCACATCACCGGCTGGTCCAACATGGTGAAGAGCATGGTGACCTCCCTGTCGGAGAGCACCAAGGAGGTCAAGGACAACGTCGTCAACATCATCCCCGGCTTCGTCGATCCCTCCGACATGGAGGAGCTCAAGCGTCTGGCCGGTGAAATGGGCGTCAAGACCATCCTCTTCCCCGACACCAGCAATGTGACCAACACCCCGATGACGGGCAAGTTCCACATGTATCCTGCCGGTGGCACCACCATCGAGCAGCTGAAGGCCACTGGTGACAGTGTCGCCACCCTGGCTCTGGGCCCCACGGCCTCCAGTGCTGCGGCCAAGGCCCTCGACACCAAGTGCAAGGTGCCCTGTCACAACCTGGAGCTCCCCATCGGCCTGCAGGCCACGGACCGCTTCATCGATACTCTCCGCAAGGTGGCCGGTGTCACCGTCCCCGAGAGCATCACCCGCGAGCGCGGCCAGCTCCTGGACATGATGACCGACATGCACCAGTACACCTATGGCAAGAAGGTCGCCATCGCCGGTGATCCCGACCACCTGGTGTCCCTGGTGGAGTTCCTGGTCAGCATGGACATGAAGCCCGTCCACATCGTGACCGGCACCCCCGGCAAGAAGATCCCCGCCCGTTTCGAGGCCTCCCTGGCCAAGATGGGCCGTCCGGTGAACCTCAAGGTCCCCACCGACCTCTTCCAGCTTCACCAGTGGATCAAGCAGGAGCCCGTCGACCTGATCATGGGCAACACCCACTGCAAGTACATCGCCCGGGACGAGGACACCCCCCTCGTGCGCTTCGGCTTCCCCATCATCGACCGGGTCGGCCACCAGTACATGCCCACCCTGGGCTACAAGGGGGCCATCCGCCTCCTGGAGAAGATCCTCGGTGTCCTCATGGACCGCCAGGACCGTGATGCGCCTGAAGAGAGCTTCGAACTTGTGATGTAACGCCTCACTTGCTTTACCGCAGGGGCACGGATTAGGACGACCTCCCACTCTGTGCCCCTGCGTCTTTTAAGGAATGGTTATGACTGGCCTCAAACTGCTCGACGAAAGACGCCGCCAGGTCTTCGAAAAGGGCTCGGAGCCAGCGGATTTTGAAATCGCCTGCGGCAAGCCCAGCCTCTCAGGCGCGGTGAGCCAGAGGGCATGCGTGTTCTGCGGTTCACGCGTCGTGCTCTATCCCATCGCCGATGCCCTCCACATCGTCCATGGACCGATCGGGTGCGCCGCCTACACCTGGGACATCCGCGGATCCCGGTCCTCGGGTCCTGAGCTCCATCGCACGAGCTTCAGCACCGACCTGAGGGAGACTGACATCATCTACGGTGGAGAGAAGAAGCTGGAGGCCGCCCTGCGCCAGCTGATCGCCCGCCACAAGCCCAAAGCCGCCTTCGTCTACGGCACCTGCGTCGTGGGTCTCATCGGTGACGATGTGGACGCCGTCGCCGCCAAGATGACGAAGGAGTGCGGCATTCCCGTGATCGCCGTCCACTCGGAGGGCTTCAAGGGCACCAAGAAAGACGGCTACAAGGCCGCCTGCGACGCCCTGTGGCGTATCGTCGACTCTGATGTGGCCACAGGCGAGGAAGACGGGCTCGGCCCGGATTCCTCGCGGGGAGCACGAGGGGGACGCACAGCGAGCTCCGCGAGCGAGCAGGCCCCTTCGTCCAGGGTCAAGACCCGTCCCCACTCCATCAACATCCTGGGCGAGTTCAACATCGCCGGTGAAGCCTGGATCCTGAAGGAATACTTCCGGAAGATGGGCGTCGAGGTGGTTTCCACCTTCACCGGGGACGGCCGGATCGATGAGATCCGCCAGGCCAAGAACGCCGCCCTGAACCTGGTCCAGTGCTCCGGCTCCATCACCTCCCTCGCCAAGAAGATGGAGACGGAATACGGCATCCCCTACGTGCGGGTCTCCTTCTTCGGCATCGAGGATGTCTCCAAGGCCCTCTACGCCGTGGCCGATGCCTTCAAGGATGACAAGGAGATCATGAAGCGGACCCAGAAGCTGGTGTCCGAGGAGATCGCCGTCCTCCTGCCCCAACTCGAAAGCTACCGCAAGGACCTGGAGGGCAAGACCGCCGCCATCTATGTGGGCGGTGCCTTCAAGGCCTTTTCGCTGATCGTGGCCCTGCGCCACATCGGCATGAAGGTCGTCCTCGCCGGTTCCCAGACCGGCAACAAGGATGACTATGAAACCCTTACGGAGATCTGCGACGAAGGCGCTGTCATCGTCGACGACACCAATCCCGTGGAACTCTGCAAGTACATGCTTGAGAAGAAGGTCGATCTCCTGATCGGCGGTGTGAAGGAGCGCCCCCTGGCTTACAAACTGGGCGTCGCCTTCTGTGATCACAACCATGAGCGGAAGATCCCCCTGGCCGGCTTCGAGGGCATGGTCGCCTTCGCCAAGGAGGTCCACGCCTCCGTCATGAGCCCCATCTGGAAGTTCGCGCCACGCTTCAACGGGGGGGTGAAGGCATGAGCAAGAGCACCATCGCCAAGCCGAGCACCGAACCCGGCCGCGAAGTCACCCAGGACGCCTGCCGTCTCTGTTCACCCCTCGGGGCCTGCCTGGCCTTCAAGGGCGTCGAGGGTGCCGTCACCATGCTGCACGGCTCCCAGGGCTGCGCCACCTACATCCGCCGCTACCTGATCAGCCACTTCCGCGAGCCCATCGATGTGGCCTCCTCCAGCTTCACGGAAGAAACCGCCGTCTTCGGCGGCAAGTCCAACCTCCTGGCCGGTCTCGACAACGTGTCCAGGCAGTACAGCCCCCAGATGATCGGCGTGGCCACCACCTGCCTCTCGGAGACCATCGGCGATGATGTCGTCGGCATCCTCCGGGATCGGGTTCCCGCCAACCCTGAGGAGACCTGCAAGGTCCTGAACGTCTCCACCCCCAGCTACTGCGGCAGTCACGCTGACGGCTTCAACCGTGCCGTGAGATCCCTGGTCAGCAGCCTCACCGAGGAGGCCCACGAGACCTTCAACCGCCGTATCAACGTCTTCCCCGGCATGGCTTCCCCTGCGGACCTGCGGTGGCTCAAGAAGCTCCTGCCCGTCTTCGGCCTGGAGCCGGTGGTGCTCCCGGACTACTCCGAAACCCTTGATGGCGGCCTCTGGTCCAGTTACGAGCGGATCCCCTCCGGGGGCACCCCCCTGGCTGCCATCAAGGCCATGGGCGAGGCCTCCTGCTCCCTGGAACTGAGCCACACCATGACTCCGGCTGACTCCGCGGCCCTCTGGCTGGAAGAGAACCGTGCCGTCAAGCGGACCATGCTGGGCGCCCCGGTGGGCATCGGCGCTACGGACCGCTTCCTCAGCGAACTCCAGAGGCTCGGCGGCTGTGAGCTCCCCGCGGAACTCATGGCCGAGCGCGGCCGCCTCATCGATGCCTATGCCGATGGCCACAAGTACGTCTCCGGCAAGCGCGCTGCCGTCTACGGCGAAGCCGACCTGGTGGCGACCCTGACGCTCTTCCTCCTGGAAATCGGCGTGACCCCGGTGGTCTGCGCCGCGGGAGGTCCGGTCAACGCCTTCCGGGAGACCCTGAAGGAGCTGATCCCCGATCTCGACGAAAAGGGCATCCACGTGATGTCCGACACCGATTTCGACCACATCGAGCAGGCCACCGCCCAGGCTGGCGTGGACTTCATGATGGGCAACAGCAAGGGCTACAAGGCCGCCAAGCGGCTCGGTGTCCCCCTCGTCCGGGTGGGCTTCCCCATCCATGACCGCTTCGGCGCCCCCAGGCTCCGCCTGATGGGCTACGAAGGCACCCAGCGCCTCTTCGACGATCTGGTGAACACCCTCCTCTCCCACACCCAGGAAACCACGGGCCTGGGCTATTCCTACATGTGAGGCGACCATGAGCAAGAACCCCCACCCCTGTTTCGATGCCCACGCCGCGGGCTCCCACTCCCGCCTCCACCTCCCCGTGGCCCCCAAGTGCAACCTGCAGTGCCGCTTCTGCGACCGCAAGTTCGACTGCCTGAACGAGAGCCGGCCCGGTGTCTCCAGCGCCCTGCTGACCCCCTGGGAGGCGGCGGACTATGTGGACCGGATGTATGACAAGCTGCCCAACCTCTCGGTCATCGGCATCGCCGGCCCCGGCGATCCCTTCGCCAACCCCGACGAGACCCTGAACACCTTCCGCCTGGTGGCCGCCCGCCACCCCGAGTTGAGCCTCTGCGTCGCCACCAACGGCCTCGAGCTGCCCCAGTACGTCCCCAACCTCAAGGCCCTGGGTGTTAGCCACGTCACGGTCACGGTGAACGCCGTGGATCCCGAGATCGGACAGCATGTCTACTCCTGGTTCCGGGTGGGCCGCCGTGCCCTCACCGGCGTCGAGGGAGCCACCGTGCTCCTCGAGCGCCAGGAGGCCTCCATCCGGGCCCTCAAGGAGGCCGGGATCACCGTCAAGATCAACTCCATCGTCATCCCCGGGGTCAACGAGCACCACATGGAGGACATCGCCATCCGTGTGAAGGCGTTGGGTGCCGACCTCATGAACTGCATGCCCATGCACCCCAGCCCCGGTTCCAGCTTCGCCTCCCTGGGTGAGCCGGCCCCTGAGCTCATGAGCCACATCAAGGACCTGACCGGCCAGCACCTGAACCTGATGGAGCACTGCAATCGCTGCCGCGCCGACGCTGCCGGCATCATCGGAAAGGACGACACCGAGCTGGTCCACCGCGAGATGATGGCCGCCAAGGCCTCCGCTCATCCCCCCGAGGATCTGGTCTACGACAGCACCAGCAGGCGGAAGCACATCGCGGTGGCCACCCGCGAGGGACTGCTGGTCAACCAGCACCTGGGCGAGGCCGAGAGCCTGCGGGTCTATCGCATGGAGGGCGAGAAGCTCGTCCTGGTGGGTGAGCGGGCCACCCCCGAGCCCGGTGGTGGCCAGTCCCGCTGGAAGGATCTCGCCGCCAGCATCGCAGATTGCCAGATGGTGCTCTGCAGCGGCGTGGGCGAGATGCCCAAGACGGCCCTGGAGGCCAGTGGTCTCAAGGTCCTGGTCCTGGAGGGCCTGGTGGATGCCGCCCTGAAGTCCCTCTTCGCCAATGAGCTCCCCACCCACATGCTGGCCCGCTGCGCCACCAAGTGCGGTGAGAAGTGCAGCGGCACCGGCACCGGCTGCGGTTGATGGCCGTCCCAAAGGACCTCCCGGGAAGGGGTCAGATCGCGTCAGGCCCCTTCCCCTCCTCCGCAACCTTCCAACAAGGAGCCTTCCATGGAAAAACCTGAGCACCAAATCCTCGTCTGCTGCAGCTTCCGCACCAGCGGCACCCCCCAGGGCATCTGCCACAAGAAGGGTGCCATCGACCTCCTGGGTTACCTGGAGAACGAGATCAACGGCCGCGGCCTTGATGGCATCCAGGTGACCTCCGCCGGGTGTCTGAAGGCCTGCGACCGCGGGCCCGTCATGGTCATCCAGCCCGAGAACATCTGGTATGGCAAGGTCGAGAGCGAGGACACCATCGACCGCATTCTGGATGCCCTCGAGGAGGGCACCGTGGTCGAGGACCTGACCATCGCCTGACCCCAACGGGTCAGTGCCTGAAGATTCCGTGTGCCCGGGTGTTGGGTTGGGTAAGTGCTGTGCCGGGCACACGGAATACCCCTTTTCATTTTCCTTGAGACGGCAGGTGCCCATGGTCGCGGAATTCCCCAAGCTCGACATCCAGTCGCCGTCCTTTGATCCCGCACGGATCTGGATCACCGACACCACCTTCCGGGAGGGCCTGCAGGCCATGGCCCCCCTCTCTACACCCCAGGCCGTGGACATCTTCCGTCTCATCTCACGGATCAGCGGCCCTGAGGGTCTGATCCGCGAGTCCGACTTCTTCATCCACAGCGAAGCCCAGCGCGACCGCCTGGAGGCGATCCGCGAGCTGGGCCTCGAGTTCCCCCAGGCCGCCCTCTGGATCCGGGCCGCCCTGGAGGACATCGGTCTCGTCCGGAGCATGGCTCCCAGCCGCGTGAGCGTGGTCATGCCCGTCTCGGACATCCAGCTCCAGGAGAAGCTGGGCCTGACCCGGATGCAGGCCTCCCACCGCTACATGACCCTCGTCGCCACCCTGCTCACCCTGGGTTTCGACGTGAAGTGCTCCCTGGAGGACGTGACCCGCTCCGATATCCGCGGGTTCGTGGGGCCCCTGGCCGAGTGCCTGGCGGGACTCGGCCAGGATCGTGTGAGCTTCCGGCTCTGCGACACTCTGGGCCTGGGCCTTCCCATGGAGGGCGGCGGCCTGCAGCGGAGTGTCCCCACTCTGGTCCACACCCTGATCGAGGACTACGGAGTCCGGGGAGAGGCTCTGGAATGGCACGGCCACAACGACTTCCACATGGCCGCGGCCAATGCCCTGGCCTTCTGGCTGGCCGGGGGCTGCGCGGCCAACGGGTCCTTCCTGGGTCTGGGCGAGCGGAGCGGCATCGCCCCCCTGGAGGCCCTGGTGATGCAGGCCTTCCAGCTGCGCGGAGCCGCTGATCCCGAGGCCATGCTGGCCATCATGGAGCTGCGCGACTATCTCAAGCGGGAGCAGGGCGTCTCCCTGGAGCGCTGCTACCCGGTGCTCGGCGAGGAATACATGCGGGTCCGCTCGGGCATCCATGCCGACGGGCTCGAGAAAAGCGGCACCACCTACTATCCCTTCGACGCCCAGACCCTGCTGGGCACCCAGGCCCGCCCCGTCATCACCGACATCTCGGGGCTCTCGGGTCTCGCCGCCTGGCTCCGGGCCACGGGCCGGAGGGCCCCCAACTACAAGGGCAAGTCCGATGACCGTCTCAAGGCCATGAAGGCCGAGATCGACCAGGCCTACGCCACGGGCCGTACCGGAGAGTTCTCCGATGAGGAGCTGGCGGCCCTGTATGACCGCCACTTTCGCCAGGTAGCCCTCCATGCCGTGTCCTGACGTGAGGATCACCCATGCCGAGCCGCAAGATATCCCAGCCCTGGTTGCCCTGCTGGGCGCTCTCTTCTCGATCGAGCCGGACTTCCGGGTGGATCCCCTCAAGCAGGAGCAGGGCCTCCAGACCCTCCTGGCGGACCCGGATCGCGCGCTGGTGCTGGTGGCCCGCCCGGCTGATGGGGGAGCGGCGGTGGGGATGGTCACCCTTCAGGTTCTGGTTTCAACCGCTGAAGGAGGTCCGGTCGGATTGGTGGAAGATCTGGTGATTACCCCGGAGTGGAGAGGGCATGGACTCGGTGCGAGGCTTCTGGCGGAGCTGGAGCAACGGGCCAGACTCCGGGGTCTCACCCGGTTGCAGCTCCTGGCTGACCAGGAGAACCGCCCCGCCCTGGGGTTCTATGAGCACCAGGGCTGGGCGCGCACCCGGATGATCTGTCTGCGTCACAATGCAATGGGAGTCTGAACATGGAATTCTTCGATCTCGGCAGGACCCAGAACATCGTCAAGGAGGCCACCGGGCTGGAGGTGACCCACTTCTACGATGACCTCGTCTTCGTGGACCACAGCGCCTTCCTGATCCAGTTCGACCGGAAGGATCTGAAGCACTTCACCGTCCACTTCAACATGGACTGCCCCCCGGCAGATCGCATCAAGCTCTTCAGCAGCCTCCACGACAAGGCCACCAAGGAGGGGCTCACCTGCAACCTGGGTCAGCTCTTCACCCTGGAGCAGGTCGAGGACAAGGAAGAGATCCAGATCCTCTTCGCCGGCTCTCCCGGTCTCGAGCACTGATGCGGTGTCGTGGCTCTGCCATGACATCGCATGGGGGTAAGAGGGGGGACGCAGAGGAGTCCCCCTTTTCAGTAGCCCTTCAGCGGACAGCCACCAGGTAGCTCCGGACCCCGGTCATCACCATGTGGATCGAGATGACCGCGAGGAGCAGGCCGGCCAGCCGCTCCATGGCCATCAGCAGGCGGGTGGGGATCAGGCCACCCAGTGCTACACCTATGAATAGCAGGATCGCGGTAGCCGCCCAGGCCAGGACAACCATACCCAGTCCCACCCAGGGATGGGCATTGGACTGGGCGGCCATGATCATGACCATGGCCAGGGCCGAGGGACCAGCCATCAGCGGGATGGCCAGGGGGACGATGAAGGGCTCTTCTTTCGACTCCCGGCCTCCGCCGGGGTCACCGACCGGGAAGACCAGACGCAACGCGATGATGCCCAGCACCACCCCGCCGCAGAGCGTGAGGTCAACGGAGTCGACCCCCAGGAGACTGATGAAACGGGGACCGGCCCAATACCCCGCGGCAAGCAGGCCCAGGGCAAAGCAGGACTCCCGGATCACCACCTTCCGCCGCCGGGCAGAAGGGAGTGGGTGCAGCAGACTGAGCACCACCGGGAGGTTCCCGAAGGGGTCCAGCACGAAGAAGAGCGTGAGGGCAAGGGAGAGGATGCGCATGAGACCTGGCTCCGCAGCCCGGCCCGGGTGCGGGCCCGGGGCCGGTGAATGCCCTATCGGTAGGTGATATGGAAGGCCGCGAGCCGCTCGACCACGGCCTGGATCTTCTCGGTGGGAGGCAGGATCGTGGTGCGGAAGTGGGCGGTGCCGGGGATCTGGCCGAAGCCGGTGCCGGGCACTACGCAGATGCCGGTGCTCTCCAGCAGAGCCAGGGCGTATTCCTCGTCGGTGCGCCCCTCAGGGAGGTCGATCCTGGGGTAGGCATACATGGCCCCCGCCACCGCATTGCAGTGGATGCCCGGGATCCGGTTGAGCCCCTCGGCCAGAACCTGCGCATTGGTCCTGAGACGTTCCATGGTGGCGTCCCGCTCGGCGATGTAGGTGCTGTGGGAAGGCTCCCCGGGCCTGGGGGGACGCACCACACAGTAGACCGCAACCTGGCCGGTCAGATTGGAGCAGAGCCCCACGCTCTGGAGCTTGGTGATCTGGGCCAGCACATCCTCAGGGAGGTTCCGGACCTCCATGTAGCCGCCCCGCTGGCCGCACTCGCCGACAAAGCCCTTGGAGCAGGAGTGCAGGCTGAAGAGCACCACATCCTCGATGCCCCGCTCCGCCAGGACCTTGGCGAAGGAGATGAAGCGGTCACCCCGGAGGTAGACATTCTCCTGGTAGACCTCATCGGCCAGGATGCAGAGGCGGTGCTCCCGGGCGAAGTCGATGATCATGGCGATGTTCTCGTAGTCCAGCACCGATCCCGTGGGGTTGCCGGGATTGATGACACAGATGGCCCGGGGGATCACGCCGTTCTGCGTGGCTTCCCGGTGACTCTCCTCGAGCATGGCCTTGCTCAGGCGCCAGTCATGGCTCTCATCCAGGTAGTAGGGCACCTGCTTGCCCCGGAAGAGGGTGATGGTGGCACTGTAGAGGGGATACTGGGGGATGGGGATCATGATCCCATGGTCCGGACCGCCGATGAGCATGCGCAGCACGGTCTGGACAGCCCGGGAGGCTCCATCGGTCAGGAAGATGGACTCGGGGTCGGAGGGGATGCCGTCCCGCTCCTGGATGAACTCTGCTACCGCCTCCCGGACGAAGCGGACCCCCTTGCTGTCGGAGTAGGCACCCATGCCGTGCTCCACCCCCGCCAGGATCTCCCGGCTGTGCTGGAGCACATCCTCCGGGAAGAGCCCAGGGGCCTGCTCCAGGAGCTCGGGGTACTGGCAGAGGGCCAAGGTCTGCCTGAGATAGGTCAGGGGACGCTGTCCCAGGGCCTGGGGGTTCCCGATGTTGCAGTAGATGATCTCGCGTCCGGACCGCTCCATCTCCTGAGCTCGGGCCACGATAGCGCCGCGGACGGCATATTCCGTCGCGAGTACCGCAGGGTCGAGATCCTTGAGCTGAATGGTCATCGGGCGTCCTTCAGATTGGAAAAAGCGGCGGAGACCTCCGCCGCCAATCCTTCATTCTGAGGGAAGGGGGCCGGGTGATCAATGCGCGAGTGTTCAGGCATGACCCTTGGGGATACCAACTGAACTCCGTTCCGGGAAAGGGTAGACTGGTCGCAGCGAGGTCGATCATGCCCAAGGCTGTAGACATTGCACTCCCCTCCCCGCCCATCGGGGAGAGGCTCGCCGAAGCCGGCCAGCTGGCCAACCGCCGTGAGGCCCTGGCCCTCGTGCGCCAGGCGCTCGAGGAGGCTCCGGACCACCCGGAGGCCCTCCGCCTGGGCATCCTCCTCGACAACACCCCACCCCGGGAGAAGGCTCTCCGCCTGAGGGCCCTGGCGGAGAGCCTGGAGGAGGAGCCTCCGGGCGGCGAGGTCCTCCTGCGGACCCTCATGGCCCTTGCCAGGACTCTGGAGCAGTCCAGCAAGCCCAGGGAGGCTGTCCCCCTCTACGAGAAGGTCCTGAAGCTGGCCCCCGGCGACCCTTTGGAGGCCCGCCACCACCTGGCCCGATGTCTGCTGGAGCTGGGCAGGCTCAAGGAACTCCGGGAGCTCCGGGAGCGCTGCCTCGAGCCCGGGGCCCTCCGGGACTGGATCCTGGTCCTTGAGCTTCTCAAGACCGAGCGCCCCTCCGGCCTGGTCCAGGCCCTGGAGGCAGCCCGCCTCTCCAACCCCTATGTGGAGGACTTCCTCACCTCGCGCCGCCGCGTCCCCAAGCACCGCACGCCTGAAGAGGAACAGGGCCCCGGCAGCCTTGCCGAGGCCCTGCACATTCTGGATCTGATCGGCGAGGCCTGGTTCAAGGACCGCAGTGCGCTCTCTCGTATTATGAATTTTTAATTTCTATTTCCCGACCTCGCCAAAGGCCTGGTTCCTCACCATGTCCTCCGTCTTCCAGGGAGCGGGGTCACCCCCGAGGAAGCGGTGGAACCACTCCAGGTGGGCGTTGTAGTAGACCGGCATGGACTTGAGGGTATCGGGCCAGTGCCCGTCGTTCTTGAAGACGATCAGGCGGCTGGGGACCTCCCGCTCCTGCAGGTCGGTGAAGAACTGGAGGCTTTGAGTGTAGGGCACCCGGTAGTCCCGCTCTCCGGTGATGACCAGGCAGGGAGTCCGGAAGCCCTTCACGGCACTGCTGGGGTTCATGCGCTCATAGGCCTGGGGCTTCTCCCAGGGGGTCCCCGTGAGGTCATGCTCGGGGAACCACAACTCCTCGGTGGCCCCATGCATGGAGCGCAGATCGTAGACACCCATCATGGCCGCCAGGGCCTTGTAGCGGGAGCTGTGCCCCTCCAGCCACATCATGGCGTAGCCCCCCCAGCTCCAGCCCATGGCCCCCATGCGGTCCTTGTCCACGTAGGGGAGTGCCGCCAGATGATCGGTCACCTTGTCGATGTCGGTCATGACCTTGCCATCCCAGTCCCCGCTGATGGCATTGGTGAAGTCCTGGCCATAGCCGGTGGAGCCGTGGGGGTTGGGGAAGGCCACGATGTAGCCCGCACCGGGATAGACCTGCCAGTCGCCCCGGAAGCTGTCGGACCACATCATCTGGGGCCCGCCATGGACATTGAGGATCAGGGGGTATTTCCGGGCGGGGTCGAAGTTGTGGGGCTTGACCAGGAAGACCTGGACGGGATGCCCGTCGGCCCCCTTCACCCAGAGTTCCTCGGCAGGACGGATATCCACCTCGCTGGCCACGGCCTGATTGAAGGTGCTCAGGCACTTCATCTGGTGATCCTGGAAGCCGTATCGCCAGAGCTCCACCGGCTCACCCACCCGCGTCTTGTTCAGGTAGACCGTCTTCTGGTCGGGGCTGACCTGGAACTCATGGAAGGTCTGCCCCTCAAGCATGCGGGTCAGGGCCCCACTCTGGACATCCACCCGCAGCAGGGGCGTGTGCCCCTTCTCATCCAGGGTGAACCAGAGGGCCTTGCCGTCCGGAGACCACTGGAAGCTCTCGACCCAGTTGTCGATACCCTCGGTAAGGACCCGCGTGCTGCCCTTCACCCGGTCGTACACCGCCAGGCGGAAGCGGTCGGACTCATGGCCGGGACGCCTCTGGAGCCTGTATGCGATCCAGCGGCCATCGGGGGAATACCTGGGGTCCTGGTCGGCCGCAGGGTTGTCGGTGGTGATGCAGCGCGGGGTGTGGTCACCCTCCAGACTGATCAGGAAGAGATCCTGGTTGGTGCTGCGGGCCGGAACAGGGTCAGCGCAGGTGGTGACGCACACTTCCCTCCCATCGGGGCTGAGGTCCCAGGTCTGGCCGAAGGCGGGGTAGTCCCGCGGACCTGAGCTGAGGGCCTGGAGCCTGCCGTCGGCCCCGCGGAGGAAGAGGTGGCTGTACTGGAAGTCCCGCCAGGAGGTCCAGTGACGGTAGAGGAGACCATCGGCCAGATGGGCCTGCACGGGACCCTGCTCCAGCCTCTCCGCGAGAGCCTTCTGGCGGGCCCCATCGACGGGCGACTCGGGGAAGACGCTGGCCTCGAAGACCAGCTGCTGACCATCGGGGAGGACCCTTGAGAGAGCGATGCCCGGCTCGAAGCCCGTCACCCTCCGGGCCTCCCCCCCGGCCATCGCCAGGGCCCAAAGCTGCTCGGCCCCCTCCCGGTTGGACTCGAAGAAGAGGGTCCGGCCGTCCCGGGACCACTGAGGGTCCGTGTCCGCCTTGCCCGAGTGGGTGAGCTGGCGCAGGTTGCCAGTGGCGGTCTCCAGCACCCAGACCTGGGTGTCACGCTTGGCGGCCTTCAGGTCCATGGTCGAGACTTCGAAGGCCAGGCGGCTGCCATCCGGGCTCAGGGCCAGGTGCTGCACCCCTTTCAGGCGGTACAGATCCTCGATCCCGAAGGCGCGCTTGTCGGCGGCCTGCAACAGGACGGGAGCGATGAGGGCGCTGAGGACGAGAGCACGGAAGCGGAGCAAGGGGACCTCCTTGGGACCCCTCAAGCATCGCATAGCGAGGTCTGTCAGTTCACCCCCACCTTGACCCTCATGCGCCCCGCCCCATCCAAGGCCAGGACCTGCCAGACCAAGGGCCCGTCCTGCCCGGCGGACACCTCGCCGGGCCCCAGGTTGAAAGCCGCATCCTCCAGCTGCCACATTCCCCAGGGATAGCGCGGTTTGGGGGGCTGGGGGGTGCCGGGGTGGGCATCGAGGACCTGGACGGGCCCCCTGGAGAGCCCATCAGTGGAAAGCAGGTCAGGCCGGATCCGGGCCACCACCAGGCCCTCGTAGCCAGCACCCCAACGCTGGCCGACCCGCCCCCCATCGAAGCCCCAGGGCCGCCGGACCGAGAGTTCCCAGAAGCGCCCCCGGCGCCGGGGATCCGGTACCACCAGACGCTGGGGATCGCTGCCGGGCGCGCGCTCCAGGGGCGCAAGCCATCCCTCCCATTGCCCCTTCACCCGCAGGGTGGAGACCGTGGTGCGGAAGGCCCCCCGGTACCAGAGCTCGGCCCGGGTGAAGCCCATGGGCTGGGCGGGGCTGTAGCCCATGTCCTGCTGCCAGGGCCCCTGCTCGGGGTGCTGGCGGTCCCAGCCCCGGAAGATCCCCGCGTCCATCACATCCCAGCCTCCCGCCGTGAGGGGGTTGCGGGGGCCCATGTAGTAGTCGTCCACCCGGTTCTCGCCCATGGCATGGAGGGCCTCATGCACCAGGATCCCCAGGGGGGTCTCCTCCGTAATGAAGAGCAGGGGCCAGCGCTCGGAGGGCTGCCAGGGGAGGGGTTCCATGAAGTTGCTGGCGGTGAGGTCGCCAGCCCGGGCCGTGACGTTCCCAGGGGCCCCGGGAACGATCACCCAGAGGTGGTCGGGCTTGCCATCGGGATGGGGCTCGCCGGTGGCATTGTCCACCTGGTCGAAGGCCGAGAGATCCTGCCGGTGCAGTGCCTTCATCACACCCTGGAGAAGACTCCGGCGCTGGGCATCGCTCCGGGGTGCAGGATGCTGCCGGTCCACAAGGTGGATCATCCGCCCCTCCACCAGTTCCAGCTCACCCTTGGAGATCTCGTAGAAGTAGTTCGCGGCACTGGCTACCCCAGGAGCCCGGGAGAAGAGGAAGTCCCGCAGCTCGCCATCGGAGTGGCCCTCAGGCTGATCCGGAAAGGCGAGACGCACGACCAGGACAGGGGAGCGGCGCCCCTGGGAAGCTGGATGCATGGCGACAGGCCCCGCGAGCTCGGCCAGGGGCACGAAGTCCCTGCGCCAGCCCGGCTTCTCGATGACCAGGCACGAAGTTCCAGGGGGGGGGACCATCTGGAAGCGCCCCTCCCCGTCCGTCAGGACGAAGGGCTTGGCAGAGGAAGGACCAACCCGGGGCACCCCATCCGCACTGACACGGACCCCGGGGAGACCCCGCTGGCCGTCGGTGATGCGCCCCGACACGGGAGCGGCCCCGAGGGTGAGGGCTGTGGCAAGGAGCATGGACAGCATCAGGCCTGCCGGGCGCGGAGCCCCATCTCCAGGAGGTGGGCGAAGCGGGCCCGGTTGACCTGGGCCTTCAGGGGCTTCCAGATCACATCATCCACCATGAACTCAATGCCGGCGAGGAGTCCGGCCTCCTCCTTCTCCATGAGCAGGAGGATGGGGATATGGGCCAGATCGGGGTCCATGCGGACCTGGGTGAGGGCGTCCTCCACGGCCTGGATGCCGATGGCCATGTCCAGGATCAGGAGGGTGTCCGAGGGTTTGAGGGCCTCCACCAGCCCCTCGGCCTCCTTCAGGATGCGGAAGACATGAGGGGTGCCGGCAAACTGGGCCGGGATCTGGGCATGGACCACGGAGGAGGAGCTGACCAGGGCGATCTGCCCGGGCGCCTCGGGCAGAGGCCGGAACCCGGCCCGCCTGCGGAGGTCAGCCAAGTGGAGGTGCAGTTTGACCCGGATCCGCATGATGGCATCATCCACCCGCTTGGGCAGGTAGTCGTCCGCCCCGGCCTCAAGGCTGCGCTCATAGGCATTGGCCTTGAGGTCCGTGAGCATGATCACGGGGATGTCACGCGTGAGCGGGTCGGCCTTCAACTCCCGGCAGTAGGTGAAGCCATCCACGCCAGGGAGGATCACATCCAGGAGGATGAGGGCAGGCCTCTGCTCCTCCAGCCAGGTCCTGGCCTCCGGCACCGTGGCCACCGAGGTGATGGGGACTCCGAGCACACCCAGGCGGGTCGCCAGAAGCCGCCGGAAGAGAGCGAGATCATCCACCAGGAGGATCTGGTAGGGGTTGGAGGCGTTATCCAAGGGCAACCCGGGAAAAGAGGAATGGTTGGCGCTGCAGCCCTCATCATAACGCGAAGCCCGCCCTTGAATATCTCGGAGGACGGAAATGGACGACCTTCGGTACAATGATCGGTTCGAGGTAGTGCGTGACCGACCCCAAGCTCATCCGCAATTTTTCCATCATCGCCCACATCGACCACGGGAAGTCGACCCTGGCGGATCGCCTGCTCGAACTGACCCATACGGTCAGCCAGCGGGAGATGCAGGCTCAGCTCCTCGATGACATGGAGCTCGAGCGCGAGCGGGGCATCACCATCAAGGCCCATGCCGTGACCCTCAAATACCCGGCGATGGATGGCCAGATCTACACGCTGAACCTCATCGACACCCCGGGGCACGTGGACTTCACCTACGAGGTGAGCCGCTCCCTGGCTGCGTGCGAGGGGGCCATCCTGGTGGTGGACTCCACCCAGGGCGTAGAGGCCCAGACCCTGGCCAACACCTACCTGGCCCTGGAGAACGAGCTGGAGATCTTCCCGGTCCTCAACAAGACCGACCTGCCCTCTTCCGAGCCCGAGCGGGTGCTGGAGGAGATCGACCAGGTCATCGGCCTTGTGGACACGGAGCACGCCGTCAATGTCAGCGCCAAGACCGGCGAGAACTGTCAGCAGGTGCTGGAGAACATCATCAAGTATGTGCCCGCCCCCCAGGGCGACTCCGCGGCCCCCCTCCAGGCCCTGATCTTCGACAGCTACTACGATGCCTACCGGGGCGTCGTGAGCCTGGTCCGGGTGGTCAACGGCACCCTGAAGCCCGGCCAGCAGATCGTCTTCATGAGCACCGGCAGCCAGTACCGGGTGGATGAGATCGGGGTCTTCAGCCCCAAGATGACCAAGGTGGACGAGCTCAGCGTGGGCGAGGTGGGCTACATCACGGGCAGCATCAAGCAGCTGGCGGATGTGAAGGTGGGCGACACCATCACCCACGCCCTCACCAACTCCACCAGGCCCTCCACCGTCATGCTCAAGGGCTTCAAGGAACTCCAGCCCGTGGTCTTCGCGGGCATCTTCCCCACCATGAGCGATGACTACGAGGATCTGCGCGACGCCATGGACAAGCTCCGGCTCAACGACAGCTCCTTCCATTACGAGCCCGAGACCTCCCAGGCCCTGGGCTTTGGCTTCCGCTGCGGCTTCCTGGGTCTCCTGCACATGGAGATCGTCCAGGAGCGCCTGGAGCGCGAATACAACCTGGACCTCATCACCACGGCCCCCTCGGTGCGCTACCACGTCTTTCAGACCGACGGCACCCAGATCGATGTGGACAACCCCGCCAAGCTGCCCCCCCTGCCCAAGATCGACCACATCGAAGAGCCCATCATCGAGGCCACCATCCTCACCCGCCCCGACTTCGTGGGCGGCCTGCTGAAACTCTGCGAGGACCGCCGCGGCATCCAGCAGCGCCTGGAATACGTGGGCAAGGACCGCGTGATGCTGGTCTACGAGCTGCCCCTCAACGAGGTGGTGCTGGACTTCTACGACAAGCTCAAGTCCATCTCCAAGGGCTACGCCAGCTTCGACTACCACATGAAGGAGTACCGCGAGTCCACCCTGGTCAAGATGGACATCCTGGTCAACGGCGAGGCCGTGGATGCCCTCAGCGTCCTGGTCCACACCTCCAAGAGTCAGACCCTGGGCCAAGCCCTGACGGTCAAGATGAAGGAAGTCATCCCCCAGCAGATGTTCGACGTGGCCATCCAGGCCGCCATCGGCGCCAAGATCATCGCCCGCACCAACGTCAAGGCCCGGCGCAAGGACGTGCTCGCCAAGTGCTACGGCGGCGACATCAGCCGCAAGAAGAAGCTGCTCAACAAGCAGAAGGAAGGCAAGAAGCGGATGAAATCCATTGGATCGGTGGATATCCCCCAGGAGGCATTCCTGGCGATCCTCAAGGTCGGCGACGACTAACAGGGTTTCATCTCCTGAGCACCCCCGCGAAGTGGAGGTGCTCAGCGATAGAACAGATACGCCATGCCGATGGCCCCGAGGATCCCGGCGGCATCGGCGATGAGGCCGCAGGCCAGGGCGTAGCGGGCCTTGGTGATGTTGACGCTGCCGAAGTAGACGGCCAGGACGTAGAAGGTAGTCTCGGTGGAGCCCTGGATGATGGCGGCCAGCCTGCCCTGGAAGGAGGAGACACCGTAGGTGTTCATCACGTCCACCATGAGGCCCCGGGCACCGCTGCCGCTGAGGGGCTTCATGAGTCCCACGGGCAGGGCGGGCACGAAGTCCCCATTGAGGCCCAGGGCCAGCACGCCGCTGCGGAGGACACCGAGCAGGTAGTCCATGCACCCGCTGCTGCGGAAGACCGAGATGGCCGCCAGCATGGCCACCAGGTAGGGGATGATCTTCACCGCCACCCCGAAGCCCTCCTTGGCCCCCTCCACAAAGGCTTCGTAGGCGTTCACCCGGCGCAGCGCCGCCACCGCCACAAAGAGGACGATGATCAGGAGGATCAGCCCGCTGCCCAGGAGCCCCACCACCTGGGCCATGCGCTCCGGGGGCAGCCGGTGGAGCCCCAGATAGAGACCCGCCAGCAGGCAGCAGAAGCCCCCGTACGTCACCAGTACGGGGCGGCTGAGAAGCTGGATGCGCTGCCAGAGGCCCACGGTGACCAGCCCGACGGTGAAGGCGATGAAGGTGGCCAGGAGGGTCGGCAGGAAGATATCGGCGGCGTTGAAGCCCGTGAGCCCCTGCTTCACCGCCAGGCTGGCCCGGATGGCGATCACCGAGGTGGGAATCAGGGTGATCCCGGCGGTGTTGAGCACCAGGAAGAGGATCATGGGGTTGCTGGCGGTGTCCTTCTGCGGGTTGAGTTCCTGCAGCTCCCCCATGGCCTTGAGCCCCAGGGGGGTGGCGGCGTTGTCCAGGCCCAGCATGTTGGCCGAGAAGTTCATGACCATGCTGCCAAGGGCGGGGTGACCAGCCGGGACCTCGGGGAAGACGCGGCGGAAGAAGGGCCCCAGGGCCCGGCCGAAGAGCCGGATGAGCCCGGCCCGCTCGCCGATCTTCATGATGCCCAGCCAGAGGCTCATGATCCCCACCAGACCCAGGGAGATATCAAAGCCCGTCCGGGCCGAGTCGAAGAGCCCCGTGAGCATCCGGGTGAAGACATCCAGGTCGCCCCGGAACGCCTGCAGCAGCGCCACAAGGAAACCAATGAGAATGAAGGCGATCCAGATGAAATTGAGCACGGGAGGTCAGTCTAGTATGTCCCGCTGGGAATCGCGGCACCCATCCGAGGGGAGGCAGGGCACACTTCCATCGGGGCAGGGCCCGGAGGCTCCCTCTTCGCAGCCCGGATTCTGCATTTACTCCCGGCGCAGGGCCTTGCCCAGGCCTCAGATGACTCGCTTGCAGAATCCGGGCTCAGATGGGCTGACCGGGATGCTCTCCCCGGCTGCCTCAGGCATCCCATTAAACCCTGCCATCGCGCCGGAAACGCAGCGATGGCATGCCTGACCCCCAACGGTGGCATCCTGGAACCATGCAGACTGTCCAGATCACCGAGGCCCCCTCCCAGCGACCCGCCAGCCCGACGGGCTTCCACTTCTCCACCCTGCAGAAGGGGGTCCTCCTGGTCCTGGTGCTGGGCTTCCTCTATCTGCGCCTGGTGCTGCGGCGACGGAAGCGGGAACTGATCTGCCCCCACTGTGGAGAACGCAACCCCCACCACTTGGGCAACTGCCGCAAGTGCAGCGCCCCCCTCTTCCGGTCCTGACATGGCCGCCCCGGTGAGCACCCGGCGCGTCCGGATCGCCTATGTGCTGGCCATCGTGGTGGACGCCCTCCAACTCATGAGTCTCCCCGCCCAGGCGGCGGGCCCCCTGGTGTGGTTCATGGACGCAGGCCTGGACATCGTCACCATGGGACTCATGACCCTCCTGCTGGGCTGGCACTGGGCCTTCCTCCCCAGCTTTGTGGTGGAGCTGGTGCCCTTCGTGGATCTGGTGCCCTCCTGGACCCTGGCCACCTATCTGGCCAGTCGGGGTCAGAAGGCCCAGGTCCTCCTCGAGAAGTAGGTCCCACCGACACCACTCGGACAGAGAAGGGGCACTGAAGTCAGCCTTTCCCGGGCGGGATTCGTTGTATATTTTTATATATATCGATACCCCCCCACCTGGAGCCCCGATATGACATCGCCCCTTCACCGGCGTCAAGCTGAGCGATGGCTCCGGCTACCACTTCTTTGAAAAGGGCGCCGAGCGCCTGGTGATCAGCACCGAAAGCACCCCCCTTCCCGGAGTCCAGCCATGACGACCTACGCCGAAGCCCTGCAGCTCATCCTGGATACGGTCCGGGCCATGCCCGTGGAGGAGAAACCCCTGACACGCGGCCTGGGACAGGTGCTGGCGGAGGATGTCCATGCGGATTTCGATCTGCCCCGCCAGGCCACCGGCGGCCCCGATGGGTACGCGGTGCGCCTGGAGGATATCGCCACCGCGGGCCCCCAGTGCCCCGTCACCCTGCGGGTCATCGGCACCGCCCGTGCGGGGCAGGTCTCCCGCCGGGCCGCGGCCCCCGGCACCGCCATCCGCACCATGACCGGCTCGGTGCTGCCCGAGGGGGCCGACTGCGTGATCCGCTTCGAGGACACCGACGAGCCCGGGGACAAGAACGGCCCCAATCCGGCCCATCCCAAGACGGTGAAGATCTTCGTTCCGGCTCCCCAGGGCCCGCCCAGCGTCTCCCGGCCCGGAGCCCTCATCACCAGGGGGGCCCTGGCCGTGGCCCGGGGCACGGTCATCGGCCCCTCCCAGATCTCGGTGCTCACCCAGCTGGGCTGCCTCCGGGTACGGGTCCACCGCCGCCCGGTCATCGGCATCCTCTCCTCGGGGGACGAGCTGGTGGCCCCGGGTCGCCCCCTCAAACCCGGCCAGATCCACGACTGCAACTCCGGGGCCATGGCGGCCTTCGTACGCCACCTCGGGGGCATCCCCCGACCCCTGGGTATCGCCCGGGACCGGGAGGCGTCCCTGGTGAGCAAGCTCACCCAGGGCCTCCGTCTGGATGCCATCCTCAGCACCGGGGGGGTCTCCAAGGGGGACTACGACCTGACCCGGAAGGTGCTGGGCCGCCTGGGGGAGGTGCGCTTCGCCCGCATCGCCATGGGACCCGGCGCAGCGGTCACCTTCGGTGTGCTGCGGGACGGCCTGCGGGAGGTGCCCCTCTTCGCCCTCTCAGGGCCCCCCACCGGCTGCCTCATCAACGTCGAGACCCTGGTACGGCCCGCCCTCCTGAGGATGCTGGGCCGACAGGATGTGGCCCACCGGGTGGTGACCGCCCTTGCCGAGGACGCCTCGCCGGACCGCAAGGGCTTCGCCTTCGTGAAGTGGAGCGCCCTGCGGAAGGATGGGGACACCTGGCGGGTGCGGCTGAGCGCCGGGGGGCCGGGCATGCTCCCGGGACTGGGTGCAGGCAATGCCCTCACCATCATCCCCGGTCAGACCTCCATCGCCCCCGGTGACGCCATCGAGGTGCTGCCCCTGGACTGGTGCCACCCCTGATTATCGCTAAACTCCAGGTATGGACACCCTCAGCCTGGATCTCACGGACGCCACCGTCGCGCAGGCGGTGATGGCCCTGCAGTCCACCCTGGGGGAGCACCCCGGGGTGGAGCTGGAGATCCTCCTGGGGCATGACGAGACCATCCGCCACAACCTCCAGCGGGTGCTGGAGCGCCATGGGCGCCGGGTGGAGGCCCTCCGCAACGGCTCCCGCTGGTGCCTGGTGGTGGAAGCCGCCCGTCGGCCCGTGCTGGTGGCGGCCCCAGCCCCCGCTCCGGCTCCGGCCCCCCTGCCCCCCCCGGTGGCGCCTCCGGTGCGGGTCCAGCCCCCGGTTCCGCCCCTGCTCCTCCTGCGCAGCGCCTTCACCCCGGGGGATCCCGCCCTGGGTCGGCGGCTGCTGTTGGGGGTTCTCCAGGCCACGGGGCGGGACACCCCCTGGATCGGCCTGGCCCACGAAGCCATGGAGCTCCTGGAGGACCCTGCGGCCATGCAGGTCCTGGAGGGCTGCCAGCGACGCGGCGTACCGGTGCGCCTCTCCCGGGAGAGCCTCATGTTCCTCGGCGGGGACCCGGGCCCCTTCGAGATCCTGGAGGACAGCCTCTGGCAGCGTCTGCTGGGGCGGGGCGAGATCAATCTGGTCTGATCACCTTGCCCCCGCTGCGCCCCCGTGGGACTCTGGGGCAAACCAACCCCGAAGCCGGGAAGCAGGTGCAATGCCTGCGCTGCCCCGCAACGGTATGCACCCCGGTCCTGCCGGGAGGCCATGGCCCGAGCCACTGGGAGCATCCCGGGAAGGCGAGGGGGGTGCCAGCACCCGCCGCGTGCGAGCCCGGAGACCGGCCCCCATCCCTCGCCGCGGGAGCGAGAAGGAGACATGATGAATCTGCCTGTGCTTCCCACCCTGGATCCGGCCAAGAAGGCCCCCATCCAGGCCCACCAGGATGACCTTGCCAAGCCCCAAGGCAGCCTGGGCCGCTTGGAGGCCCTGGGCAACCAGATGGCCTGGATCGCCGGGACCCTCAACATCGCCGAGCCCGAGGCCTACATCTTCACCTTCGGGGGCGACCACGGCATCGCCGCCCACGGGGTCAGTGCCTTCCCCCAGGAAGTGACCATCCAGATGATGGCCAACATGGCCGCGGGGGGCGCCGCCATCAACGTGCTCTGCCGGGCCAACCGCATCCACCACGCCATCGTGGACGTGGGCGTGAAGGTGGCCTCGGAGCACCCCGCCGTGGTGCAGCGCAACGTCCTGCGCGGCACCGGGGACCCCCTGGCGGGCCCGGTCATGACCCGGGAGCAGGCCGAGGCCTGCCTCCAGGCGGGCATCGAACAGATCGAGTCCCTGCCGAAGCACCCCTTCGCTCTCCTGGGTGTGGGTGAGCTGGGCATCGCCAACTCCGCGGTGGCCGCCCTGCTTGTGAGCGTCTTCGCAGGCATCGACTCCGATGCGGCCACCGGGCCGGGCACCGGCGTCCAGGGCAGCGCCCTGGAGAACAAACGCCAGGTCATCCGGGAGGTCCTGACCAAGCACCGCCCTGACCCCCAGGACCCCATCGGGGTGCTGGCCGCCGTGGGCGGCGCCGAGTTCGGCGCCATGGCCGGGGCCATGCTGGCCGCCGCCTCTCGGGGCTGGGCGGTGATCGTGGACGGCTACATTGCCGGGGCCGCCGCCTGCCTAGCCCTGGCCCTGGACCCCAAGCTCAAGGACTTCCTGGTCTGGTCCCACCGCAGCGCCGAGCCCGGGGCCACCATGCTGCTCGAAAAGATCGGCATCCAGCCCGTGCTGGACTTCGGCTTCCGCCTGGGCGAGGGCACTGGCGCTGCCATGTGTGTCCCCGTGCTCCGCAGCTCCATCGCGGTCCTGCGGGAGATGCTCACCTTCTCCGGCGCCGGAGTCAGCGAGTCCCTGTGACTTGTGGCATATTGTAAATACAAGTAAAAAAAAGACTCAATCAAGAGATTACAATCGCAGGACCCTCCATGGAGTCCATATGCGATATGCGCGATCCCTTGTCGCCTTCACCGCCCTTGCCATCACCCTGGGTGCCGGGCAGCCCTGCTCCGCCGCCCAGGGTCCGGTCAGCATCGCCCCCATCGCGGACCAGGCCATCACCATGGCCGAGTTCATGGAGCCGCTCTTCGTGACCTGGCGAGATCACTTCCAGCAGTCCCAGCCCAGCTTCCGCGGCGCCCACCGGGCGACCACCAACGCCCGGGTGATCCAGGCCTTCCTGGAGGGGACGGCCCCCATCGGCCTCTGCGACAAGGAGATGACCGAAGATGAGATCACCGCCTTCACCCAGCGATGGGGTTACCCCCCCACCCGGATCGCCATCGCCATGGACGGTCTGGTGGCCCTGACCAACCGGAACAACCCCATCAAGGAAATCCACATGGAGGAGTTGGACGCCGTCTACAGTGCTTCCCGGCTCCAGGGCTGGCCCAAGGAGATCCGGACCTGGGGTGACCTGGGCCTGAGCGGCGGCAACTGGGCGAAGCGCCCCATTGAGTGCTGGGGGCAGCCCGAAGGGTCCGGGACCGGCGCCTTCTTCCGCGAGAGCGTCACCCTGGGGGGCGCACTCAAGCCGGACCTCAAACGCGGCGATGACCTCATGCTCATGATCGAAAGTCTCATGGCCAACCAGGCGGCCATCGGCTACAGCTCCATGAGCCAGGCCTATCCCAGCCTCAAGGCCATCCCTCTGATCCCCAAGGGGGGCAAGGACTCGGTACTGGCCAGCCCGGGCACGGTGGCCGACGGCTCCTACCCTCTGGGGCGAGTGCTCTATATCTACCTCAACAAGCCGCTGCGCCAGCCCATGATCCCCATGTTCAAGCTCTTCCTGAGCTATATCCTCTCCCCGGAGGGACAGAAGCTGGCGGAATCCTGCGGCTTCGCCCAGCTGCCGCCTGATCTGGTGGCCATGGGGCTCCACAAGCTGGAGAACTGATACCCTCCAGGGATGCCGGTCTTCACCCTGTCCAGCAGCCTCCAGTTCCCCGACCCCCGCCTCGCGGAACCGGACGGGCTACTGGCCGTGGGTGGGGACCTCTCCCCAGAGCGGCTGCTCCTGGCCTACCGCCAGGGGATCTTCCCCTGGTTCGGCGAGGGCAGTCCCATCCTGTGGTGGTGCCCGCTGGAGCGGGCCGTGTTCCTCGCCGGGGACGGTCACCTCTCCCGCAGGGCCCAACGGGCGCTTCGCCAGCTGCCCTTCGAGCTCCGCTGGGACACCTGCTTCCCGGAGGTGATCCGGCACTGCGCCCAGATCCCTCGCCCAGGGCAGGACGGCACCTGGATCACCGAGGAGATGGAGGCGGCCTACACCCAGCTCCACCAAGGGGGACACGCCCACTCCGTGGAGGTCTTCCGGGAGGGGCACCTGGTCGGCGGACTCTATGGCATCCAGGTGGGTGCCTGCTTCTGCGGCGAGAGCATGTTCTCCCTGGAACCCTATGCCAGCCGGGCCGCCTTCCAGGAACTCTGCGGGAGGGCCTGGGCCAGGGGTTTCCGGCTCATCGACGGCCAGCTGCCCAACCCCAACCTGAGCCAGCTGGGGGCCCGGACCCTTCCTCGCCAGGACTACCTCGGGCACTTGGCCGAAGCCCTGCGACTGAACCCCGTTCTCCCCTGATCCGCCATCACCCCAACCCAAAGCGGATAGAATGGTCAGGATGGACGGCATGGAGCTGGGACGGGTGAAGATCGGCCCCTGGTAAGGCGGGGCGGGCGGGCCCTGCCCGCGCACACCCAGCCCGAGTCCCCGGATCACCCCTTCGCCTGGAAGCCCTATGCCTTCATTCTCCCCGAGCCGCCGCCGCGTCCTCATCGTGCTGCTGGGCGGACTCTCCGCCGTCGCCCCCTTCTGCATCGACAGCTACCTGCCCGCCTTCGGACAGATGGCCACCAGTCTGGGCACCACCGTGCCCCGGGTGGGCCTCTCCCTCTCCTCCTATTTCCTGGGCATCTGCCTGGGCCAGCTGGCCTACGGCCCCATCCTCGACCGCTTCGGCAGGAAGACCCCCCTCCTCTGGGGCATGGGCATCCTGCTGGTGGCCTCCCTGGGCTGCGCCCTGGCCCCAGGGATCCGGAGCCTGATCGCCTGGCGCTTCCTCCAGGCGGCAGGGGGCTGCGTCGGCATGGTGGCCGGCCGGGCCCTGGTGGTTGACCTCTTCGCTGAAGAGGCCAGTCGGGTCTTCTCCTCCCTGATGCTGGTCATGGGCCTGGCCCCGGTGCTGGCCCCCTCGGTGGGCGGCTGGATCTCCCTCCACTTCGGCTGGCGGGCGATCTTCCACCTCCAGGCCTGCTTCGCCCTGGTGCTCTTCCTGGGCACCTGGGGGCTCCTGGCGATGGACCGCCGCAATGACCGCCAGGTTCCCCTGCACCCCGGCCGGGTCCTGGCCGCCTACGGCGCCCTGCTGAAGGAGCGGACCTTCCTGACCTACAGCATGGCGGGCAACTGGGCCAATGCCGGGCTCCTGGCCTATATCGCCGCTTCGCCCTTCGTCTACATGAAGGTCTTCGGACTCTCCGAGGCCCACTTCGCCTGGGCCTTCGGAATCAACGCCATCGGCTTCATCCTCGGAGGGCAGCTCAATGTGCCCCTGCTCCGGAAGACCGGTATGGCGCGCATCACCGCGACGGCCCTCTGGTTCCAGCTGGGGCTCAGCGTGGTGGTGGCCCTCGGCGGCGGCTGGCTGGGCCTGGGGGCGATCCCCTGCATGATCCTGATCTGGCTCTTCCTGGTGACCCAGGGCGTGGTCTTCCCCAACGCCGCCGCGCTCTCCCTGGTGCCCTTCCCCGAGCGCGCCGGCAGTGCCTCGGCCCTGAGCGGAGCCATCATGATGGCCCTCAGTGCCCTGGCCTCCGCCCTGGTCTCCAGCCTCAGCAACGGCACCCTTCAGCCCATGGTCATCGGCATGACGGCCTGCGCCGGGCTGGCCATACTCTTCATGCTGGCCACACCCCGGTCTGCAGGCAGAGGCTGAGGGATGGTCACCCGGCGGAGCATCGATCACCAGCGGATACACGGGCTCCGGAACGGGGCCACGGCAGTGGGGATCTTCCTCCTGGTGATGATCCCCTGGCGTCTCAGCAGGGGTCCCGGCCCTGGGCCCATGGGGCTGCTGGCGATGCATGCCGGCATCTGCGGCGTCGGGGTGCTCGCCTATGCCCTGCTGCTCCATCGCGTCCCGCGCCGGATCGCCCACCCCGATGGCCTGGCCTTCGGCCTGATGGTCCTGGGGCTGGTCACGACCCTCTCCCAGCTGTGGCTCTACGGGCGTCTTCAGGAGACCGCCTCTACCCTGCTCCTGGCCCTGGCCTGTGGAGGGGTGTTCGGGCGCCGCCGCTTCCTCGCCGCCTTTGAGGGACTGCTCCTGATCTCATGGTGCTGGGTGGCCCACCGGGTTGGGGGATGGCCGGGCGCTGCCAGTTGGCTCTTCGATGTCGTCCTGGCGATCCTCTTCGCCTTCGCCCTCCAGCACCTCCTCAATCGCATGAAGGCAGCCCTGCTGCAGCGCCTGGAACGCCAGCGGGAGGCCCTCCGGGGGCTGCGGGCGGCCCTGGATCAGGTCCGAACCCTGGAGGGGCTCATCCCCATCTGCGCCCACTGCAAGCGCATCCGCAATGATGGAGGCTACTGGGAGCATGTCGAAAGCTATCTCCAGGCCCGCAGTGGAGCGGAGTTCACCCACGGGATCTGCCCTGAGTGCACCGAGACCGTGAGGTCCGAACTGCAGCGTCTGAAGACTCCTGCAGCTCATCAACCCTGAACTGCAGCTCGTCAACGGCACCCGGTCGTTGGCAATCCCTCTCCTCCCCCAGCGGGGACCCCTTCCCAGAATGGTCGCAGGACGCCTCGGCGGTCCTCACCAGGAAAGGAAGGCGCAGTGTTCCGTGTCGCACTCAAGATGCTCTTCGGGGACCGGGGCAAGTACCTCGGCATCGTCACCGGGATCGCCCTGGCCACCCTGCTGATGATCCAGCAGCCGGGCATGCTGATCTCCATCCTCAAGGAAGTGAACAGCGTCCTCAACGACGTCTCGGGGCCGGATCTCTGGGTCATGGACCCGGCGGTGAAGAACTTCGACGACTCCAAGGCCATGATGGACACCCAGATGTACCGGGTCCGGGGCGTCCCGGGGGTGGCCTGGGCCATCCCCTTCTATCGGGGAGCCCAGAAGGTGCGCATGGCCAATGGCGAAAGTGTCCAGTCCCAGATCGTCGGCCTGGATGACGCCACCCTCATCGCCGGCCCCCCCAAGATCCTGAAGGGCAAGCTGGAGGACCTGCGCCGACCCGACGCCGTCATTGTGGACAAGGCCGGGGCCGAGGGCCGCCTGGCCCGCACGGATCCCGCCACCGGGAAGCCCATTCCCCTGAAGATCGGCGACAGCGTGGAGATCAACGAGAAGCGGGCCGTGATCGTGGGTATCGCCCAGGCCACCCAGGGCTTTCAGTCCCAGCCCATCATCTACACCACCTACACCCGGGCCAAGACTTACGCGCTCAGTGAACGCAAGCTCATGACCTACGTGCTGGCCAAGGCCAAGACCGGAGAAAACCCGGACGCCGTGGCGCGTCGGATCACCCAGCAGACCGGGCTCAAGGCCTACACCACCGAGGAGTTCAAGGCCAAGAACCTGGAATACATGGTCAAGAACACCGGCATCATCATGAACTTCGGCTTCGTGGTCCTCATCGGCTTCGTGGTGGGCGCCGCGGTGACAGGGCAGATCTTCTACAACTTCACCCTGGACAACCTGCGCCACTTCGGGGTCTTCAAGGCCATGGGCACCCCCAATGCCACGCTCCGGCGGATGATCCTGCTGCAGGCCGTGGTGGTAGGCCTCATCGGCTTCGGCATCGGGGCGGGCATCTCGGCCTTCTTCATCCTCCTCCAGAGCGGGGGCAACGGGCTCCAGACGACCCTCAACTTCCCGCTTCTCCTGGGTTCCGGGACCGCGGTGCTGGTCATCGTCCTGATGGCATCCCTCATCAGCATCCGCAAGGTCATGAAACTCGAACCCGCCATCGTCTTCAAGGGGTAGGCCATGTCTGTTCCCGCCATCGAGTGCAACGCCATCACCAAGACCTACGGCACCGGAGACACCCAGGTGCAGGCCCTCAGGGGCGTGGACCTGGAGGTCCACCCGGGCGAGCTGCTCATGCTCGTGGGCCCTTCCGGTTGCGGCAAGACCACCCTCATCTCCATCATGGCCGGCATCCTGGACCAGACTTCAGGCACCTGCCGCCTCATGGGACAGGACCTCAAGGAGCTCTCGGAGAACGCTCGGGTCCGCTTCCGGGGCAAGCACATCGGCTTCGTCTTCCAGGCCTTCAACCTGATCCCCACCCTCACCGTCGCCGAGAACGTGGCCATCCCTCTGCTTATCAACGGCGAGAGGCAGGAGGCAGCCCTGGCCCGGGCCGTGGAGTGCCTCACTGAGGTGGGGCTGGAATCCAAAGTGAACGCTCTGCCAGGCCAGCTCTCCGGCGGTCAGCAGCAGCGGGTGGCCATCGCCCGGGCCCTGGTCCACGATCCCAAGCTGGTGGTCTGCGACGAGCCCACCTCCGCCCTGGACCACATCACCGGCAACCGGGTCATGGGCATCCTGCGCAGCCTGGCCATGAAGGGCGACCGCGCCCTGGTCATCGTCACCCATGACGCCCGCATCTTCGAGTTCGCCGACCGCATCGCCCACGTCGATGACGGCCACATCGTGCGCATCGAGGACCAGCGCCTGAGCCACTGATCTGAACGCATCCATCTGAAGAGGTCAAACCATGAAGAAGCCCAAGCTCATCCCCATCGCCGCCGGCATCGGCCTCCTGCTCGCTGGCACCGTCGCCCTGAAGAGCGCCACCAAGAAGCCCGCCCCCGTGCCCGTGGCCCAGCCGGCGGAAGCCCCCTACACCAACTACGTGGGCGGCGCCGGCCTGGTGGAGGCCAGCAACGACAACATCAGCATCGGCACCTCCATCGCGGGCATCGTCAAGACCGTCTTCGTGAAGGTGGGGGACCAGGTCAAGGCGGGCCAAGCCCTCTTCCAGATCGATGACCGGGAGCAGCGGGCCGATATCGCCGTGAAGCAGGGCGCGGTCCAGGAAGCGGAGGGCGCCCTGGCGGAGGCCCTGGCTTCCAAGAAGGACACCGACGCCCAGTACGCCCTGGTCAAGGACGCCAAAGCCAGCGCCGTGAGCGTCGATACCATCCAACAGCGTCAGAACGCCGCTGCCCTGGGCGATGCCAAGGTCCAGAGCGCCCGGGCGGCCCTTCAGTATGCCAAGGCCAACCTGACGGCCGCCCAGTCCACCCTGGACCGCCTGACCGCCCGGGCCCCCATGGCCGGTGAGGTGCTGCAGGTGAACGTGCGGCCCGGCGAGTACGCCGCCACTGGGGTCCTGGACACCCCCCTCCTGCGCCTGGGCACCCAGAACATCCTGCACATCCGGGTGGACATCGACGAGAACGACGCCTGGCGCTTCCAGGCCGGGACCCGGGCCACGGCCTTCCTCCGGGGCAACAAGGACATCAAATCCGAGGTCAAGTTCGTGCGGGTCGAGCCCTACGTCACTCCCAAGACCTCCCTCACCGGTGACAGCACCGAACGGGTCGACACCCGGGTCCTCCAGGTGATCTACAGCTTCGACCGCAAGACCCTCCCGGTCTACGTGGGCCAGCAGGTGGATGTGGTCATCGAGACCCCCAAGACCAATGGGAGCGCCCAGTGAAGACCCTCCTGCCCGCCGCCCTCGGCACCCTGCTGCTGGCCACCGGCTGCAAGGTCCAGACCGAGTATCAGAAGCCCAAGCTGGCCAGCCCGGCCACCTTCACCCACGGGGACACTCAGGAGGCCCAGGGCCTCGAGGCCACGGCGTGGTGGAAGCAGTTCCAGGATCCCGAACTGGACAGCCTCATGAGCCGGGCGGTCGCCGGAAGTCTGGATGTGACCCAGGCCCAGGCCCGCATCCTCCAGGCCCGGGCCACCCTGGGGAGCGCCAAGGCCGACCAGTGGCCCTCGGTCAACGCGACAGCCTCCATGACCCGGGAAAAGCCCAGCCAGAACGCGAGTTCCTCGGTCACCTCCACTTACTCCCTCTATCAGGCCGGCTTCGACGCCTCCTGGGAAATCGATCTCTTCGGCGGCAAGCGGAAGGCCCGGGAGGCCGCCCAGGCCCGCCTGGAGGCCAGCGTGGAGGACCTGGGGGCCACTGTCCTGACCCTTCAGGGGGATGTGGCCACCAACTACATCTCCCTGCGGAGCAGCCAGGCCCAGCTGGAGATCGCCCGGAAAAACGCCGAGGTCCAGCGCCAGACCACCGAGGTCACGGAGGAACGCTTCCGCCTGGGCCTGGTGACCCGCCTGGACGTGGCCCAGGCCAAGGCTCAACTCGCCAGCACCCAGTCAGATATCCCCACCTATGAGGCGGAGGTGGCCCAGTACATCCACCGCCTGAGCCTTCTCCTGGGCCAGGACCCCACAGCCCTCACGGCGGAGCTCTCCCCCGTCAAAGCCCTGCCCTCCATCGAGGGCGTGATCACCACCGGCCTGCCCTCAGAGCTGCTCTCCCGGCGACCCGACCTCCGCAAGGCCGAACGCAACCTGGCCGCCGCCATGGCGGATGTGGGCGTTGCCAGGGCGGATCTTTATCCCAAGTTCGACCTCACCCTGGGCCTGGGCCTGGAGAGCCTGAGCAGCGCCAGCTTCGCCAAAGCCTCCAGCAAGTATGCCTCCATCGTCCCCGGCCTCAGCCTGCCCATCTTCAACCGGGGAAGCGTCAAGGCCGCCGTGGCCAAGGACCAGGCCATCTACCAGGAGGACCTGGCTGCCTTCCAGGCCTCGTACCACACGGCCCTGGAGGATGTGGAGAACGCCCTGGCCAGCTACGCCGCCGAAAAGACCCGTCATGCCACCCTGGCCGAATCGGTGAAGTACAGCCAGGAGGCCCTGGAGCTCGCCCAGGAGCGCTACCGCCGCGGCCTCATCAACTTCATCGATGTCCTCACCGCCCAGACGACGCTCCAGAGCGCCCAGAACAGCCTGAGCCTGTCCGATGCCAAGCTCCTGACCAATCTGGTGAGCCTCTACAAGGCCCTGGGCGGCGGCTGGAAGGCGGCATGAAGCGACTCTGCTTCGCCCTCGCCCTCCCGGCCTTGGCCGGTGACACCCCCCAGGGGCCTCCACCCCAGGGGGGTTGGGACCTGAGTGTGGGCCTGCTGGGAGCCTCGGGCCCGAAGGTCCCAGGCTCTGATGAAAGCGGCCTGAAGGTTCTTCCCTTTTTCAAAGCCGATTACAAGCGCCGGCTCTTCCTCGGCAGCAATCCGGCAGTCCTTGGACTGGGTGTGGGCGTCCGCGCGATGGAATACGGCCCCTTCACCTGGGACCTGGGGCTGGGCTATGCCCAGGGGCGGAAGGAAAACCAGGCCGATGTCCTGGCGGGCATGGGCAAGCAGCGGGACAACCTCTGGGGCGGCACGGCTCTGAGTTGCCACCTGGGGCCGGTGGAGTTCTCGCTGTCCGGTGGGCATGGGCTCCACGCCGAGTCGGGCGACCGCTTCAAGCTCGGGAGTGGCCTCCACCTGCGCCTCGGTCCCCGTTGGATGACGGGTCTCCAGGCCTCGATCAGCGCTGCCAACCGCAAGGGCATGGCCTATCAGTTCGGCGTGAATGGCACCCAGGCAGCCGCCCGGCAATCCCTGATCGCCAGTGGAGATACCCGGCTCCGCGCCGGAGAGGACCGCCTCTACCAGCCCGCAGGCGGCCTCAGCCAGGCAGACCTCGGGTTGATGGCAGGCTACCGGCTGACCGACCATTGGAACCTGATGAGCATGACCACAGCCACCCACCTGATGCCCAAGGCCGCCGAAAGCCCCCTGGTACGCCGGCAAAACAGCATTTCAGCAGGACTGGGTATTCACTACCATTTCTGAACAGGCCAGAGCTGCCATGCGACTCCGAGACTTCCCCTCTTCCACGCTCCACAAGTTCCGCACCCCTTCCACCTGGGGCGCCATCTGCGCCTATGGGCTGATCTGGGCGGCCCTGCGGCTGGTGACCAACCTTCCCAAGGGACTCTCTCTGGGCCTGGAGCTTCTGGTCCCCTTCGTCTTCGTGACCTTCATCGTGGCCCTGGGTCCCCTGCCCTGGCTCTGGACCGGGGATGCCCGCAAGCAGGCAGCGCCCCTCAGGGGCCTGCTGCAGGCTCTTCCCTGGAATGCCCTCTGGCTCCTGGCGCTCACCTGGCTGATGATGTCCACCGCCCATCTCGGCAGCCCGGAACGCCAGGTCATCCACCTCGGCCTGGGCAGGCTGCAGGCCGAACTGCGTCCGGAGTGGGGGCTCTTCTTCTTCACCTATCCCATGGCCCTGATCCTGGGCTGGTTCCTGGCGGACAAGGAGGGGGCGGAGGCCGCCGAGCGGGAAGCCCGCAGCCTGGCGGAGCAGGCCCGGGCCCAGGCCCTGCAGGCCCAGCTCAACCCCCACGTGCTCTTCAATACCCTGGGGGGCATCACGGAGCTGGTCCACGAGGACCCGGACGCCGCCGAAGAGGCCCTGGTGGGCCTGGTGGAGATGTACCGGGAGCTGACCCGCCACGGTTCGGCCCT
This sequence comes from uncultured Holophaga sp., assembly GCF_963677305.1. Classification (GTDB taxonomy): domain Bacteria; phylum Acidobacteriota; class Holophagae; order Holophagales; family Holophagaceae; genus Holophaga. The sequence continues at coordinate 1,362,870 of NZ_OY781925.1, read as the reverse complement.
TCAGGTGCCCCTGCGCCGGGAGCGGGCTCTGCTCAAGCGCTACCTGGACATCGAGGCCATCCGTCTCCTGGACCGCCTCCAGGTCCAGTGGGTCTGGCCAGACTGGGCGGATGCGGTGGAAGTGCCGCCCCTCCTCCTGCAGCCCCTGGTGGAAAACGCCATCAAGCACGGGATCGCCACCGCCCCCGCGGGTGGCCAGCTCCGCATCACCCTCAGCCGCACAAAGGACAGCCTCATCCTGGAAGTCGCCAACACCGGCACCGCCTTGCGTGCCGGAGCCGCGGCGGGCACGGGCCTTGGGAACCTCCGGGAACGCCTCACCCTCCTGCCGGCCCATGCACCCCGCTTCACCCTCGCACAGGAGGGCGACTGGGTCGTCGCCCGGCTCTCTCTCGCTTGGAGGTGGACTTCATGACCACAGCCCTTCGCATTGCCGTGGCCGAGGACGAGCCCATGAACCAGCGGCGCCTGCTGCGCCTGCTCCAGGACTGCGGCTGTGAGGTGGTAGCCAGCTTCGCCAACGGCCTGGAGGTGGAGGAGTGGCTCGCCACGGACCCCGAGGTGGACGCCCTCTTCCTGGACATCCAGATGCCGGGACTGGACGGTCTCAACCTGCGGGCCTCCATCGACCCGGAGCTGCCCGTGGTCTTCGTCACGGCCTACGCCGAGCACGCCGTGGAGGCCTTCAGCCTGGATGCGGTGGACTTCCTCCTGAAGCCCGTCACCACCGAGCGCCTGGTGAAGTCCCTGGCCAAGATCCGCCGGGCCCTGGGCCGTCTTGGGCAGGAGGGGGACAGAGGCGCCCCCAACACCCGCTACCCGGTGGTGGCAGGCACGGGGGTGCTCTTCATGGAGCTCAGCCGGACGGCCTACTTCGAGGTCGAGGACCAGGTGGTCTGGGCCTTCGCCGGGGAGCGCTTCCGCACCAAGTGGAAAACCCTTGGCGAGGTGGAGGCCTTCTTCCCGGAGGCAGGACTCCTGAGGATCCACCGCCACCTCCTGATCCGCCCCGAAGCGGTGCTCGGCATCCGCTCCACCGGCGGCGGCGCCCGGGTCCTGGTGCGCATGGCCGGTGGTTCCGAGCTCGAGGCCAGCCGAGGGGCCACGCCAAAGCTCAAGGCCGCGCTGCGGATCGAGTAGGGGCCGGATCGGAATCCTGAGGAACGGGTTGCCACTGGAGGTGTCCCATCTCCGGACCCATCTCAAGCGGTCCCGAAAATTCCCGAAGGAGAAGCCAGGACCCTGGCTGCTATGATCGAGTCGCTTCCTCTCTCCTTCCATAAAGCCCCAGGCATGGGTGCCCGCACGTTTCCGTCTCCGCCGGAGAAGCCATGGATGCTTCCAGGTTGCGCCCGCTGCTCTTCGCCCTCCTCACCCTCTGCGGGCTGGGGACTCCACCTTCCCTCCGGGCTGCGGATGACCAGACCTGTCTGGCCTGCCATGGCGACAGGGAGCTGAGCAAACAGGGCCCGGAGGGGAAGACAAAGTCCCTCTTCGTGGACGCCTCCCACTTCACCGGATCCGTCCATGGCAGCAGCGGCTGCCAGAGCTGCCACATCGATGTGGACCCCGAGGCGGGCCACCCGGGCAATCCTGTGGCTCCCGTGGACTGCGGGATGTGCCATGACAAGGAGGCCGCGGCCTACGCCGACAGCATCCACGCCCAGGCCAGGTCCCAGGGCAGGCCGGCACCGGACTGCGTGGTGTGCCACGGCAACCACGGCATCATCAAGCCCAGGAGTGATACCTTCCGGCGCAGTCTCCTGGGACGCTGTGGGGGCTGCCACACCGAGCAGTCCGAGACCTACTCGGACACCTACCACGGCAAGGTGACCCGGCTGGGCTACACCGCCACGGCCGAGTGCTACGACTGCCACGGAGCCCACCGCATCAAGCCCCCCGCCGATCCCCAGTCCCAGGTGAACCGCGCCCAGCTCGTGGCCACCTGCGGGAAGTGCCACCCCGGCGCCAATGCCGGCTTCGTCCAGTACATCGCCCATGGCAACCACCGGGACTACAAGAAATACCCGGTCCTCTTCATCACCTTCTGGGCCATGACCCTCCTACTGGTCTGCGTTTTCGTCTTCTTCGGCATCCACTCCCTCCTCTGGCTCCCCCGCGCCCTGAGGCTGCGCCGGGAGATCCGTCAGGAAGAGGCGGCCAAGGTCGGCGGGGAAAGGACAGAGGGAAAGGAGGAGGATCGCCATGAGTAGCCAGCAGCCGCACCTGGAGTACGTCCGCTTCACCCTCAAGGACCGATGGCTCCACATCGGCATGGTGGTGAGCTTCCTCTGCCTCGCCATCACGGGCATGACCCTCAAGTTCGCCAAAGCCGCCTGGGCCGCCCAGGTCTCCCACAGCCTGGGGGGTTTCAAGAGTGCCGGAACCATCCACCGCATCGCCGCAGGGGTGATGTGCCTGGTATTCCTGGCCCACCTCGTGGATCTCTTCCTGCTCAAGAAGCGCACCTACGGCACCTGGAAGGCCCTGCTCCTGGGACCCAACTCCATGATCCCGGGCCCTGGGGACCTGCAGCAGCTCGTGGCCACCTCCAAGTGGTTCCTGGGCCTGGGTCCCCGCCCCAAATACGGCCGCTACACCTACTGGGAGAAGTTCGACTACTTCGCCGTCTTCTGGGGCATGGTGATCATCGGCGGCACGGGGCTCATGCTGGCCTTCCCGGTGGCCTGCACCCGCTACCTCCCCGGCTGGCTCCTCAACGTGGCCACCATCATCCACAGTGATGAAGCTCTCCTGGCCACCGGCTTCATCTTCACCATCCACTTCTTCAACACCCACCTGAGGCCCGAAAAATTTCCCATGGACACCGTCATCTTCACCGGTCGCATGAGCCTGGCCGAGCTGAAGTTCGACAAGCCGGCGGAGTACGAAGCGCTGCTGGCCGCAGGACACGTGGAGCAGCACCTGGCCAGGCCCCTGGCCCCGGGGCTGGTCCGCCTCTACAAGGTCTTCGGCTTCACGGCCCTGGGCATCGGGGTCATCACCATCCTGCTCATCATCTACTCGCTGATCTTCGTCTGAAGGAAAGCATCCTCAGGCCATTGAAGACCACCACCAGGCAGGCCCCGGTATCGGCGAATACCGCCATCCAGAGGGTGGCGTGGCCCGTGGCCGCCAGGACCACGAAGGCCCCCTTGATGCCCAGGGCCAGGGCGAAGTTCTGGTGGACGAGCCGGAGCGCCCCACGGCTCAGCTCCACGAAGTCGGCAAGGCGCCGGGGCTCGTCGTCCATGATCGCGACATCCGCCGTCTCCATGGCCACGGCCGTGCCCGCGGCCCCCATGGCGATCCCCAGGTCAGCCCGGGCAAGGGCAGGCGCGTCGTTGATGCCGTCCCCAACCATGGCCACCGGCCCCAGGGCCTCCCTCATGCGGGCCACGGACTCGGACTTCCCCTCCGGCAGGAGTTCCGCCTCCACCCGGGACACCCCGGCCAGACGGGCCATCTCCTCGGCTGCGCCCCGATGGTCCCCGGTGAGGAGGACCGTTTCGAGTCCCAAGCTGCGGAGCTTCCGGACAGCCGCTGCACTCCCGGGACGCAGGCTGTCGGCCAGCAGGAACCCGGCCTCCAGCTCCTGCCCGTGGCCCAGGAAGACCTGGGTGAGTCCGCCCTGCTCCCCCAACCCGGGTTCACGCCCCCTGCGGAGCTCCGCGAGCCTCGCGCTGCCCAGCCACCAGTCCCGGCCCTCCACCCGCCCCTGAAGCCCGAAACCCGCCAGGACCTGCAGGCCTTCCACCGGAGGCAGCGTGCCGCCCCCAGCTTCCCAGGCCCGGACCAGGGCTCGGGAAACCGGATGGGAGGAGCCCTCGGCCAAGCTGGCGGCCACCCGGAGCGACTCAGGGTCGGACAGGCTCCCGAAGGGACGGATCTCCACCAGACCCAGGCGCCCCTCCGTGAGGGTGCCGGTCTTGTCCAGGGCCACCCCCTTCAGGCGACTGCCCGCCTCCAGGGCAGCCCCGCCCTTCACCAGGATCCCCATCCTCGCCGCAACCGTGAGAGCAGCCACCAGGGTGACTGGCGTCGAAACGACCAGAGCACAAGGGCAGCCGACCACCAGGAGGACCAGGCCCCGGTGGACCCATACGGTCCAGGCGCCACCAGAGACCAGAGGGCCCAAGAGGATCACCGCCAGGGCCAGAACCACGATCACCGGGGTATAGACCTTGGCGAAGCGGTCCAGGACCCGCTCGATGGGGGCCTTGTGGCTCTGGGCCTCCTGGATGGCCGCCGCGATGCGGACCAGAGTGCTCTCCCCCGCCACCGCCGTGACCTCGGCCTCCAGGACACCATCTGCCACAAGGCTTCCGGCGAAGAGGGGATCCCCCGGGCCCTTTTCCACGGGCAGTCCTTCGCCGGTGACTGGAGACTGGTCCACGCAGCCCTGCCCCACTTGTACACGGGCATCCAGGGGCACCCGCTCCCCTGTCCGGATGCGGATGAGACTGCCCACCGCCACCGAGGCTACCGGAGTGCTGGCCCACCCAGCCCCGGTCTTCAGCTCGGTCCTGTCCGGGGCCACCTCCGCCAGCAGCTTCACTGCCCTTCGGGCCCTGGCCAGGGTACCCCGCTCAATGAGCTCCCCCAGGGAGGAGAGGAAGACCAGCATGGCAGCCTCAACCCAGTCTCCGAGCAGGAGGGCACCGAGGACGGCGAGGCTCATGAGGGCATGGATCCCCAGACGCCCCTGGCGGGCGGACTTCAACCCTCCCTCCAGGATCGGGCGTCCCACCAGGGCGATGGAGATGCCCGCCGCCAGCCTGGACCAGAGCCCGGGCGCCCCGCTCCAGGCCAGCCCCTGAGCCAGCACCACGGCCAGACCTCCCGCCACCAGGGCAACCCGCTCCCAGAGCACCCTCCGGTCCACGCCATGGCCCTGGCAGCACCCAGGGCAGCAACCCCCGGAGGCATGGACCGCCTGTTGTCCCCCGTGTGTCGCCATCCTTGCCTCCCCCTTCACCTGATGCCACAATGATCAGCCCTGTAGCCATTACAGGGTCAAGGGGGAACCTGCCATGAAGCGCGGTGAGCTGGCCAAGCGGGGGGGATGCGACATCGAGACCATCCGCCACTACGAGCGCCTGGGGCTGCTGGAGGCCCCGGAGCGTGATCCCAACGGGTATCGCAACTACGATGAGCACCATGTGGTGCAGCTCCTCTTCATCCGGCACTGCCGCTCCCTGGACATCGGGCTGGAGGACATCCGCATCCTGCGCCATTTCCAGACCCACCCGGACCTGGCCTGCAGCGCGGTGAATGAGGTTCTCGACGCCCAGATCCGCCGCATCCACGAACGGATCCAGTCCCTCCAGCAGCTGGAGCTGCAACTGCAGGCCCTCCGGGGCACCTGCAACACCCAGGGCAGCTCCCGGGACTGCGGGATCCTCCGACACATGCTGGAAGCGGCCGAGGGCAGAGGCTGCCCCTGCCACGGCCCCTCAGCCGACGCTGCCGTAGCTGTGGAGCCCTGAGAGCAGCAGGTTGACCCCGAGGTAGCAGAAGAGGGTAGCGGCAAAGCCCAACAGGGCGAGGTAGGCTGCCTTCTTGCCGCGCCAGCCCCGGGTGATGCGAGCGTGGAGGTAGGCGGCGTAGACGAGCCAGACAATGAGCGCCCAGGTCTCCTTGGGATCCCAGCTCCAGTAGGTTCCCCAGGCCTGGTTGGCCCAGACGGCACCGAGTACGATGCCCGCCGTGAGCAGGGGCACCCCGATGAGGATGGCCCGGTAGCAGACCTCATCCAGCATGTCGGCGGAGGGGAGCAGGCGCATCACCGCCCCCATCTCCCTCCGGCACTCCCGGGGGGCCTTGACCAGGTAGAGGAGGGCCAGTACGGAAGCCACCCCGAAGGCTCCGTAGCCCAGGAAGCAGGTCATCACGTGCCACTCGAGCCAGGCGCTCTGGAGCGCCGGAGGCAGCTTCGGAATGCTGGTGGTGACCCCCGGGATGTAGTAAGGGGCCGCCAGGGCCAGGATCGTCAGAGGCAGGACAAAGGCCCCCAGGCCCCGCAGCTTGTACTTCCGCTCGTAGATAAGGTAGAGGAGGGCCACGGCCCAGGCAAAAAATACAAGCGATTCATACAGATTAGTCAGAGGCAGGCGACGCTGATGGGCCAGCATGAACTCGAAGGTCCTGAGGAGGAAGGCCACGGTCTCCACCGCAAAGCCCACCCAGGCGATGATCGTGGCCGCCAGACCAAGGCCTTCGGCCCGCCGCATGAGATAGAGCAGGTAGGTCAGCTCCGCCAGGCAGAAGACCGCCAGGGAGATGTTGAAGACCATCACGCTGTTCATGCCCTGTCCTCCCGGATCTTCGACGCCTCAGGGGCACCCATCCGTTCCAGGAGGGTACGGAATTCCCGCTCGAAGGCCAAGCGGTTGCGGCTGGTGCTGCCGGCCAGGGTGCATCGGACCCCCTCCGGGCACGCCTCGAAGCGGACCCAGACCTGGCGGTGGGCGCTGAAAAAGGCCCCCATCATCCCCAGGATCATCAGGGCGCAGCCGGTCCAGACCCAGGGGACCCCGGGATCCCGGGCCACCTGGAGTCCCGTGTACTGCCTGACCTGGAAGTCCCCCACCTGGAGGAGCCAGCGGTCCCCCCGCTGACGGTCGTAATCCGGCATGCGCTGGAAGAGCAGGAGCTGCCGGGCCTCCTGCCCTGGGGACTGGATGCGCAACTGGAAGGCCGGCCCCATCCCCCGGAAGTCCTCGTCAAAGCCATCGAAGGCCAGCGCAGGCCCGCCCTCCAGCTCCCGGACCTCGCCCAGCCCCATGGAGACCGGGGTCACCCGTCCCCCCTTCCCGTCCTGCAGGAGGAAGGTGGCCTGGGGCGCGGGGCCATAGCTCGCCTGATAGAAGGTGATGCCCCGATAGTTCAGGGGATCGTTGACCCGCAGGTCCTTCTCCCGGACCGTGCGCCCGCCCTCCAGCACCCGCACATGGCTCACAAAGTCGCTGGGCTGCCCGGTGTCGTAGTGGGACACCTTGAAGGAATCGACATGGAGTTCGAAGGGCAGGGCCCGGCTGCCCTCCCCCTCATCGCCACCGCCCCGGAGCTGGATTGCCCTGGCGGAGCTGCCCTCCACGATGTTCACGTAGCCTTTGAAGCCCCAGAGGGCACCGATGATGGCCCCCAGAAAGATCACGAGGAGGCTGGCATGGACCACCATCACGCCCCATCGGGCATAGGCCCCCCGACTGGCGTAGAGGACAGACTGCCCCCCCCCGTCCTGCCGGAAGGTGCCCAGGAGGGCCTGACGTGCCCCGGCCCGGGCCTCTTCCAGGCTGCTCCCCATGACGTAGCTGCGATGGAAGGGCTGGGCTTTCATCTGCTCCTGGGAAAGGTCGGGCTGCCCCCTGTAGGCAGCCAGGATGCCCGGCAGGCGGTTGATGGAGCAGGCGATGAGATTGATGGCCAGCAGGAGCAGCAACCCCATGAACCACCAGGAGTGGTAGACATCGGTGAGCCCCGAGCCGAGCAGGAAGCGGGCAGTGCCGTCCTGCCAGGCCCGGAAGTAATCCTCCCGGGGCAGGTTCTGCTGGATGAGGGTGCCGCTGACGGAAGCGGCTGCGATCACCAGGAGCAGGCCCAGGGTGAGACGGACGGAACAGAGGGCGCGCCAGAAGGAGAAGGGCACTGGCTGGGGCCGGGTCTTCCTGCGGCTCAATGGGCCCCCTTGGCGGGCACAAAGGCCAGCAGACGCATCTGGTAGACCGGGTGTTCGAAGGGGTGGGCCTCGGGATAGAGGGAGAAGAGCCAGCCCGTGAAGAGGGGCTTGCCTCCCTCCAAGATGCTCACCTTGGCCGCCGGGTTGGCCAGGTCCCCGTCCCGGGAGGTGATGACCCCATCGCCCATGGTGAAGTGGGGCAGCAGGACTTCAGGCCTGATCACCAGGGAGGTCCCGGGCACCGGGCTCTCCTTCCCCAGGGAGGCAGTGAAGTCATGGCTTTTGCCCGAGGCGATCTCCACCACCCGGAAGCGGGCCCCGTCCCACTTCCCGCGGATGCCCTCGGGGACCTGGATCACGGAGGGCCTGCGGCTGACCATCTCCTCATGCCCTGGCGGCAGGGCTGCCGGGGCTTCGGCGGATTTCTCCTCACGACGCCGACACCCGGCTGCGAGCAGCGTCATCAGGAGCAGCAAGCCCATTCCCGTTTTCACAGAGCCTCCCCGGGGAACAACCCCCTTCCGCAGGAAAGGCCGTGGCTCACACGCCACGGCCCCTCCACTTCCGAGTTGTGGATCCGCCGCCAGGGCTCACTGCCCCTTCTTGGGATAGTCCTTCAACCAGGCAGGGTCCACTTCGGCGGCCTTCTTCTTGGCCTTCTGGGCCACCAGCCAGTTCCCGCGCTCCGTCAGGGGGTCGCCCTTCTTGGCCTTGACGCCGTTGGTGTGGCAGGAGGCGCAGTTCTTGACCCCGGCATCCACTTTCTTGGCCGCAATGAGGTAGGTTGCCTTGGCCTGGGCGGCGACGGAAAAGGCCAGACAGCCGGCCAGGGTGACGAGGGTGAGACGCAGTGCGCGCATCGGGGGACCTCCTGTAAGTGTCTGAGTGAGCTAGGCACATAGGATGCCACACATGGAAAAGCGGACACTGATCAAAATTCCCGTTAAGCCCCTTGCGAAAGAAGGCGCTCAGGAGACTGCTGCCGCTTGCCGCCTGCATCACAGCCAAGCCAGAGGAAGCTCCACCGGTCCCAGGGGCACCCGCTCCCAGGAGAAAGCGGGAACCAGGTCTCCGGCTGCGCAGGGCTCGGGCCGCGCCAGGCATCCCAGGCTCCATCCGAGCCAGCCCAGCACGGCAGGGGCCGGGATGCCCCTGGCCGCCAGGGCCTCCAGCCCCAGGGCGCCCTCCCGCTTGCCCAGCCTGTGCCCGCCCGGAGCCGTGACCAGCCCCAGGTGGGCATAGGCGGGGCGCGGGATCCCCAGGGCCTGCTGAAGCCGGATCTGGGTGGCGGTGACCGCCCGGAGGTCGGCTCCCCGGACCACTTGGTCCACCCCCTGGGCTCCGTCATCCACCACCACGGCGAGATGGTAGGCGAAACAGCCGTCCCTCCTGAAGAGGAGGGGGTCCCCCGTGAGAAGGGCCGGGTCGTCCCGCTGGGGCCCCAGAAGGAGGTCCGTCCAATCCAGCGCCCCAACCGGCAGACGGAAGCGCTGGGCCCTGGCCTGCCCCGCGGACAGGCCCAGCTCCCGGCAGCTCCCGGGGTAGGGCCTGAGTCCCTCGGCCTCGTGGGGGGCTCCGGCCATGCGGGCCAGGTCCCTGCGGCTGCATCCGCAGGCATAGAGGTGCCCCTGCCGCCCCAGGCATTCCAGGGCTTGGGCGTAGTCCGGGCTGCGCTCCGACTGCCACAGGACGTGTCCATCGCTCTCCAGTCCCAGCCTCGCCAGGTCACGGATCTGGGCCTCCCCCAGCTCCCGCCGGGAACGGGTGGTGTCCACATCCTCCATCCTGAGGAGCCAACGCCCCCCCTGAGCACGGGCCCCCAGCCAGGAAGCCAGGGCCGTGCGGAGGTTGCCCATATGGAGGACTCCGGTCGGGGAGGGGGCGAAACGGCCCGTGGGCCCTGGGGGCGGGGAAAGAGGGGGCATGGGTCTATAGTAGACGCTGGAGACCCTGCCCATGCCACGTCCCCGGCTCGCCTGGCCCGGAAGCCCGCCGGTCATCCGGGCCCTGGTGGCCCAGGCGGTGGTCCTGATCTTCCTCCTGGCCCTCCACCGTGCCCTGCCCCACCGCCTGCACCCCTCGGGGCTCGTCTGGCTGCTGGTCCAGGCCCTGGGTTCCGCTGCCCTCGGCAGGAGGTGGGGCCTGGGGCCGGGCTGGTGCGCCTTCCAGGTCCTGCTGCCCCTCGCCCTGGTGTGGCAGATGGGACACCCGGTCCCCGGCTGGGTCTACCCCTCCCTCATGGCCCTGATCCTGCTCATCTATGGAGGCGGACTCTTCACCCGGGTCCCCCTCTACAACTCCAACCGCGCCGCCTGGACCGCCCTTCTGGACTTCATCCCTGCAGAAGGCCCATCCCGCTTCACGGATCTGGGCGCCGGACTGGGCGGCCCCCTGCGATTTCTCGCCGAGCGACGTCCGGAGGCCCAGTTCCGGGGGGTCGAAGCCTCGCCTCTGGTCTGGCTGGTCGCCTGGCTCCGCACGGGGAAAGTGAGGCGGAACTGCCGCATGCGCCTCGGTTCCCTCTGGAGCGAGGACCTGGCCTCGGCGGATCTGGTCTTCGCCTTCCTCTCCCCCGCCCCCATGGCGGAGCTGGGGCGGAAGGCCTGCGCCGAGATGCGGCCCGGCACGCTCCTCCTCAGCCACTCCTTCCCCGTACCAGGCTTGCACCCGGAGCAGACCCTGCCCCTCCCTGGGCGGCCCGGCGCCTGCCTGCTGGTCTACCGGATGGGACACCCTGAAGGACAACGCATCTCAGCCCATCCCCTCCCACCCGGCGCCGACCACGAGGGCCCGGAGGCTGGGTGAGCCCTGGGGCAGGGAGAGGACCCGGAGGCTCACCCGGCAGCCGGTCTCCTCAAGCTCACTCCGCAAGGCCTCCTCCTGCCCCGCCACCATCTCGGGATGCTCGGTCCAGATCCGGGCCGACAGAGCCCCTCCCGAAAGCTCAAGGCCCAGCCGGGTCTCCCCCAGGCGGGACAGGCTGAGGCCCAGGAGCACCCGGCGGACCGGATCCCCGCTGTTCTGGCCGCTCCCCTGATCCTGCTCCACCCAGAGCTGGACTACCCCCTGGGGCAGCCAGGGGGCCGGCAGCTCAAAGTAGGCCGTGCCCTCCCGGGCCTGGAGGGCATGGAAGGGGGCCTCCCTCGGAGAGGTCCGGGGATCCGCCAGGGCCTCCGCCCCCTCCCGGATCCAGCGCCCCCAGAACTCGGGCTTCTCCAGGAGGGACTGGGCGCTCTCCCCATGCTGGGGCAGGAGCACCGGAGCAAGCGTCCTGGCGGCGGCAGGAGCCGTGCGGAGGGAGGCCCCCACCTGGCCTTCGGGCTTCAGCGGGACCTCCCCGGGGACCTGGCGCAGGGTCTCCCCTGGAGTGCCTGCCCCCTGGAACCTGCTCTCCGCACGGACCAGCAGATCCCTGAACCAGGTGATCACGAAGTCCTTCTGCTCCGCACTCAAGGCCGGGGACGTACGGCAGAGGGCACTGAAGCGCTGGAGCAGGGCGGCCAGGGCCTCGGCCCGGGGGCCTTCCGGAGCCTCGTCCGGGACCCCTGCAGGCGGGCCCGGACGCCCGGCCACCGACGACGCCGCCGTAGCTGTCCCGGCCTCCATCAGCGCCGGGGCAGCCGGCAGGGGGGAAGCCGCCCCCTCCTGGCCCCCGACCCGGCTGATCCAGGCGCTGAGCCCCTGCAGGGTGGTCTGGGCGGGAGGAATCCCCAGGGCCCTCCGAAGAGGAAGGACCAGCTCAGAGGAGAGTTCCTGCACCCCTTCCGTCAGGACGGCCTTGCCCAGGGGCATGGATGCATCACTGGCGGGGCTGGGGCTCCCTGCGGCGGGGCTTGGAGAGGCGGGAACGGTGCTGTCCTGGGACGGCACACTCCCGGCCCGGGTGAGCAGGTCTCGGAACCAGACCCCCAGGAGGGCCCGATCCCCGGACCGGGCGAGGGGGGCCTCGGCCACCCGGCTCTCGAAGGCCTGGAGCAGGCGTTCAGTGCTGGGGGGGTCCCCGGGCTCCCCCGGGACCTCGACTGCGGCCTGGGTCGGGGCACCGGACGAAAGGGGCTCCTCCAGAGGAGCAGCCATCCAGACGCTCAGCCCCTCCGCCAGGGTCTGTCCCCGGGGCAGCGCCAGTGCCTGCCTCAACAGCTTGGCCATCTCGGGGGGGAGTGCCACCACCGCAGCCCGCACCTCTTCGGGCACAGGCAGTGGACTGGCTGCGGCCGCCTGGCCGAGGACCCCCTTCAGGAGGCGGACCAGCCCCTCCAGCTCGGGCTGGGGCTCCTCGGCCTCCATCCGTGCCAGCAATGGATGGGCTTCACCTGCCAGAAGGGGCTGGAGGATGGCAGGCGCGGCGGGGGGCCGGGCCTCCAGGATCTGGAGCCTGACCGTGCCCTCGGCTTCGGGGAGCACCCGGACCCGGAGCTGAGTCCCGCTGGCGAAGGGCAGCTCCTCCGGGACGGGAATCTGCTGCCCTCCCGGGAGGGTCAGGAGCCCACCCCCCGCATCCGCCTGCTGGAAGAGCAGCTCCAGGGTCTGCCCCAGGAAGGCGGAGAGCCCCTGCCGGCCCCCAGCCTCCAGTTGCGCCAGCAGCGCCCGCACCACCTGGGTCTGGAGCGCAGCCGCCAGGGGATTGGCGTCCATTCAGATCTGGAAGTGCTTGCGGAGGATCCCTGCCATGTCCTGGAGGGGCGCCACCTGGTCCACGCAGCCGCGCTCGAAGGCCGCCCGGGGCATGCCGTAGACCACACAGGACTCCTCGGCCTCCGCCATGGTGTGGGCACCCCTGGCCTTGAGCAGTTCCATGCCCTTGGCGCCATCGGAGCCCATCCCTGTCAGGATCATGGCCAAAACCTGGCCCTTGGCCTGCTCGGCAACACTCTGGAACATGACATCCACGCTGGGGCGGTGGAGGGTGCCCGCAGGCTCCGGGCTCAGGTCCAGGCTGGCCTGCCCCCCCTGCTGGCGGTAGAGCATGTGGAGACCGCCATGGGCGATGTAGACAGTGCCGGGACGCAGGATCTCCCCGTGCTCGGCCTCCTTGATCTCCACCTGGCTGATGGAGTTGAGGCGTTCGGCGAAGGGCTTGGTGAAGGTCCCCGGCATGTGCTGGACGATGAGACAGGGCACCGGCAGGTTTTTGGGCAGCAGGGGCAGGAGGTCCTGGAGGGCCTTGGGGCCCCCGGTGGAGCAACCGATCACCAGCAGTTCCGCCCTCGGGGAGGGGGGGATGGCACCCGCGGGACCCGCGGCCGGGCGCACCGGGGGCAGCGCTGTGGGGTGAGGGGCCAGGGGCCGCTGGGGAAGCGGAGCCGGTGCAGCCGTCAGGGGCCGGGTCCCCTTGCGGAACTTGGGGCTCCGGGCCAGCTTCCGGATCTTCTCCTGCAGATCCTGCTGGATCTGGAACATGGCTGCGGAGGCCAGGCTGCTCTCTTTGGGGATGAAGTCAAGGGCACCGAAGGCCAGGGCCTCAAGAGTGGCGGCGGCTCCCTCCTGGGTGAGGCTGGAGACCATGAGGACCGGTAGGGGGCACTCGGCCATGATCCGCTTCAGGCAGGCCAGCCCGTCCATGCGGGGCATCTCGACATCGAGGGTGACGATGTCAGGCTTGAGGTCCCGGATCTTGTCCAGAGCGTCAAGGCCGTCCCGCGCCGTCCCCACCACTTGGATATCCTCCGCTGCGGTGAGCATGCGCTCAATGGCTTTGCGCATGAAGGCACTGTCGTCCACGATCAGGACACGGATGGGATCCATAGGTTTCAATCCTGGAATGCAAGTTTCACGAAGGTGATGGCGTGGTCGAGTTCGTCATCAATGCCGAAGGTCAGCCGCTCCAGATCGAGCTCCTCCGGCAGGGCACCGAAGACCTCGTGGAAGGCGGGATGCGCCTCAAGCGACACAACCATCCTCTCATCAAAGAGTCCGTTGGGCATCCGGGTCCGCACCATCAGATCGCTGAAGTGGATCAGCCAGGGGAGGAACTGACCCGCTTCGGGCTGGTGGTGGTCCCGGATGACCTCCACCTGGGACTCGGTGAAGTTCCAGCGCAGGGCCACCAGGGCCCCCACCCGGGCGTGGTCCAGGCCCAGGATCCGCCCCTCGGCCACCACGCACTCCTCTCCCTCCCTCACGGCGGCCACCACGGGGGCGTATTCATCGGTGAAGCAGCGATCCAGAGCGATCTTGCCGATGTCGTGGAGCAACCCCATCAGGAAGGCCGTCTCGGCCAGGTGGTTCTTCCGGAGGATCCGGCAGATCCCCCGGGCGGTCATGGCGACGGCCACGGAGTGCTGCCAGAGCAGAACCGGATCGAAGGATCTGGCCGTTCGGAAGGTGCGGATGATGGCCGCAGTCCGGCCCAGGTTCAGGATGGCGTCGAAGCCCAGGCGGAGGACCGCCGTGCGGAGATCGCTGGCCGGGCGATCCCCCTGGAACATGGCCGAGTTGGCCAGGCGGAGCATGGAGGCGGAGATGGGGGGATCCTTGGCCAGGATTCCCAGGATGCGGTCCACAGTGCAGCGGTCATCGGCCACAGCCTGCCCCAGCGCGACAATGGTGGTCGGCAGGCTCGGCAATGACTGCACCCGCTGTCCAACAAGGTCGGCTGTGAGCATGATCAGAGTCCTTTGATGAGGGCCTTGTCCATTTCCAGGAGTTCACTGACGGCTTCGGTATGGGAGGCGAGCTCCTCCGGGCTGAGGCAGAGGGCCTCGAGGGCCTGGGCCGTGGCTACCGAGAGGGTCTCGGGCTTGCCCAGCCCCGTCCCCCGGTCGAGGGCCATCTGGTTCCCCAGGGCCACCAGGGCGGTGAGGGTCCGGCTGTCCACCGGGGCATGGGCAGGATCATGGTGCCAGCGGATGGCATCCCCCAGGGTCGAGGCCAGGTTCCAGGACTGGAGGAGGGCTTCGCCCACCATGGTGTGGTCGAAGCCGAAGGTGTCCAGTTCCAGCTGGAGGCCATCACACTGCTCGTTGTAGACGGTCTTGACCAGGGCGACATACCGCTCGGGGAACTTCATGGCCATCACGGACTTCCCGATGTCATGCAGCAGGCCGGAGATGAAGACCTCCTCCGAGCGGGGGAAGCGGAGGCAGCGCCCGTAGGCCCGTCCCGCCAGGGCGGTGACCAGGGCGTGCTCCCAGAGGAGACGCTCCTGGAGCCCGGCAGCGCCGCGACTGTAGAGGTTCTTGGCGCTGGAGGCGATGACCACGCTCTTGATGGTGGAGAAGCCCAGGGTCATGATCGCCTGGGTCAGGGTCGTGACCTCCCGGACCATGCCGAACATGGCGGAGTTCGAGATCTTGAGGATCTGCACCGTCAGAGCCTGATCCGTGGAGATCACCCTCTGAAGGTCATCCATGGAGGCGTCCGGGTCCGCCGCCAGCCGGAGCACCTGGGCGGCCACCTGGGGGAGGGGCGGCAAGTCACCGAGGTTCGCGATGAGTTCCTGGGGGGTGATCGGCATGGGGCATCCTATGGTCAGCTGCGTTTACGATAGCCCATGGCCTTGCTGAAGTGGATCAGTTCGAAGCCAGCGTTGAAGGAGTGGATGGACTCGCTGTGTCCCACCATCAGATAGCTCCGGGGGTGGAGTTGTTCGTGGAAGCCCTTCAGCACCTTGATCTTGACCTGTTCGTCGAAGTAGATCAGCACGTTGCGGCAGAAGATGACATCAAAGGCGCCCAGGCTCCGGTAGCCCGGGTAGTCCACCAGGTTGAAGTTCTTGAACTGGATCATCTGCTTGAGCTCGGGCTTCACTTCGAAGCTGTCGGCCCCCTTCTGGGTGAAGTGCTGCTTGATCTGCACCGGGGTGAGGTTGCGGAGGGTGTAGCTGCCGTACTGACCCTCCTTGGCCAGGGCGAGCACCTTTTCGCTGATGTCCGTGGCGACGATTTCCACCCCCATGCCCCGCATCAAGCCGTCCTTGGCCTCCTGGCAGATCATGGCCAGGGTGTAGGGCTCCTCACCCGAGGAACAGGCCGCTGACCAGATCCTCAGCTTGGAGGCCGAGCGTGCCTTGGCCAGGGCCACGGCATCGGGCAGGACGATCCGCTGGAAGGCCTCGATCTGGGGGGGGTTCCGCCAGAAGCTCGTCTCGTTGGTGGTGATCTCATTGAAGAGCATCCGCATCTCGTCCCTGCCCTGGGGTCCCTGGAGAATGTCCAGATAGGCCTTGTAGGACTTGAGGTTGAGCTCGCCGATCCGCCGGTTCAGGCGGTTCTCCAGGAAATACTGCTTGGACTCGCTGAACCAGATGCCGCACCTGGCGTAGACGAAGTCCCGCATCAACAGGAATTCCTGGGGTGACATCTGTTGTGTCGTCAGTGCGGCCATGCTGTTATCCCCCCAAGCATGATCGGCCTAGATGCCGCGGGACGTTAATCGCCGAAGGTTCAGGACTCAAGGATAACCACCGCAAAGGCCACTCCGCCATCATGGGAGAGGCTGCCGTGCAGGCTCCGGACTCCCCGCGAGGCAAGCAGGTCCGCCAGGGAGCCCTCGGCCCAGAGCCGTCCCTGTTCATAGCGGAGCTCCCGCCACTCCCAGCCATCGAGCCCCTTTCCCAGGGCCTTGCCGAAGGCCTCCCGGAGGGCCCAGCGACCCGCAGCCCGTTCAGGCAGTCGCTGGGTATTGCCCGCAAGAAGGGCATCCACCTCAGGAGCAGCCATGACCCGATCCAGGGCCTTCCTTCCGTAGCGATCAAGGAGCCGGCTCCAACGTGCCGCCGGACAGATGTCGGTACCGAGTCCCAGAATCATGGATGTCCTGCCTCCCCGGGGCGCCCGACCCCATGAACAGATCTAATATTTCCATTAGTAACCAGGGAATCTGGTCTTGTGACATCATTCTATTCGCCCGCGATCTGCTGGGCACCTGAGGCTGTCCCGCGGGACCGGCCTCCGGCCAAGAGGAGTCTCTGAATGTCGCAAGCCAAGGCAAGACCCAGGCCCTTCCTGGTGCCGGACTACTGCAAGGGATGCGGCCGCTGCGTACACGTGTGCGTCAAGGGCTGCATCTCCTTTGCCCAGGAGATCAATCCCCTCACCGGCATGGTCCCGGTGGTACTGGACCTCGAGAAGTGCACCGGCTGCGGCCTCTGCATCGAGGCCTGCCCGGAGCCCTACGGACTGAGGGCCATGGAGGCCGGTGAGGCCTTCGAGCTGCAGGATCCCGAGAAGCTCTTCGGGCCCCGCAAGAGCTCAGCCCCCGAGCCCGTGGACATTCCCGGGAGCACGGTCCCCGTGCCTCCGGTGGAACCCCTGGTGATCAAGGGCACTTACGCTGCGGCCCTGGGAGCCCTGCTGGCCGGCTGCCGCCACGTCTTCGGCTACCCCATCACCCCCTCCACCGAGGGGGCTGAGCTGATGGCCAAGCTGCTGCCGAAGATGGGCGGATTCTATCTTCAGGCCGTCTCCGAGGTCGCCACGGTCTACCACATGTACGGATGCGGCGGTGCGGGCCTCCCCTCCCTGACCTTCACCTCCAGCCCTGGCCTCTCCCTGATGCTGGAGGGCATCTCCTTCATGATCGGTGCGGAACTCCCCGGCGTCTTCGTGGACATCATGCGCGGCGGCCCCGGGCTTGGAAACATCGCCCCTGAGCAGGCCGACATCAAGCTCGCCTGCCGGGGTCTGGGACACGGTAACACCCACGCCATCACCCTCATGCCCAGCACTCCCCAGGAGATGCTGGACCTCACCTACCTGGCCTTCGAGCTCTCCTTCAAATACCGGAACCCGGTGATGGTCCTGGCCGATGGCTATCTGGGCCAGATGACCGGGCGGGTCCAGCTCCCCGCCACCATGATCGAGCCCGGACTGCCCGCCTGGGCGGTCTACGGCGATCTGAACCACCGCCGCAACCTCCACACCTCGGTCTTCCTCGAGGAATCGGTTCTGGAGGAGCGCAACATCATCCTCAACAAGAAATACAAGGACATGGAGGTCGAGGCCCGGGCCGAGGCCTTCCAGGGGGCCGACGCGGAGTACCTGGTCGTGGCCTGCAACACCCCTGCCCGCGCCGCCAAGGGCGCCACCCAGAAACTGCGGGACCAGGGCATCAAGGCTGGGCTCTTCCGCCCCATCACCATGTGGCCCTTCCCCATCGAGCAGCTCAAGGAGCTCCTGCCCGGCGTGAAGCAGCTCGTGGTCGTCGAGGCCAGCCCCGGCCAGATTGAGGACGAAATGCGTCTCGCCCTCAGCCATGCAGGCATCGCCGCACCCCCCATCACCCATATCCAGCGCTACGGAGGCGTCCTGCCCCAGGAGAAGGACATTGTGGCCCATGTGATGAACCTGGCGGGGAGGGCCTGAGATGTCCAACGCATTCTATGGAACCTTTGAACGCCACAATGCCGGGGAGGGTCTGAAGGGGCACTCCACCCATTACTGCGCCGGCTGCGGGCACGGCCTCGCCCACAAGTACCTCGCCGAGGCCCTTGCCGAACTGGGCGTCCAGGACAACACCGTCACCATCAACCCCGTGGGCTGCGCCGCCTTCCTTTACTTCTACATGGACACCGGCAACACCTCCACGGCCCATGGCCGCTCCCCCGCCACCGCCATCGGGCACAAGGTGGCGAACCCGGACGCCATGGTGGTCTGCTACCAGGGTGACGGCGATCTCGCCGCCATCGGCTTGGCGGAGACCATCTCCACGGCCCAGCTGGGCATTCCCATCACCGTCATCTTCATCAACAACGCGGTCTACGGCATGACGGGTGGCCAAATGGCCCCCACCACCCTCATGGGGCAGACCACCACCACCAGCCCCGAGGGGCGCGACCGCTTCAACGGCACCCCCATCCGCATGGCCGAGATGATCGCCCAGCTGGATGGCCCGGCCTATGTGGAGCGCGTGGCCCTCTTCAGCCCCGCGGAGCGGAAGAAGACCAAGAAAGCCATCAAGAAGGCTCTCCAGCTGCAGCAGGAGCGCCGCGGCTACGCCTTCATCGAAGTGCTGGCCGAGTGCCCCACCCACCTCAAAACCAGCCCCGAGAAGGCCATGCAGTGGGTGAAGGAGGAGATGCTCCCCATCTTCCCCCTGGGCGTCCTCAAGGACACCTGCCCCGAGCCATGGTTCGAGCTGCCCAAGCCCAGCTTCCGCCCCGAGGACTTCCTCCAGGCCGTGGGTGCCAGCGCTGAGAAGCCCGCCACCCACTGCAAGGGCTTCCCCACCCACATCCAGCCCACGGACATCAGCCTCAAGCTGGCTGGGACCGGCGGGGACGGCGCCCAGACCATCGCCATGCTCCTGGCCAAGGCCGCCATCAACGAGGGCTTCGACGGCACCCACATTCCGGCCTACGGCCCTGAGAGCCGCGGCGGCACCAGCTACGCAGATGTCCACGTGGCCCGGGAAGAGGTGCACAACCCCGCCAGCCCCCAGCCGGACATCCTGGTGGCCTTCAACGCCCCCAGCCTGGCCAAGTTCGGACACACCGTGCGCCCCGGCGGCGTGATCGTCTACGACAGCGCCGTGGCCAAGAGTGTCAAGGCCCCCGACCCCAGCATCCGTGTGGTCGGTGTCCCCTTCACCGACATCGCCGCCCGCCTGGGCAAGATGGTGGTGAAGAACATCGTGGCCCTCGGCGCCCTCCAGGCCGCCACCCAGCTCTTCCCCGAGGAGACCCTGCTGGGCGCCCTCAGGGACATGCTCAAGGACAAGGCCAAGCTCATCCCCCTCAACGAACAGGCCTTCAAGGCCGGCGTCGAGGCAGCGAAAGCATCCATGGGGTACTGATCAAGGGTCTGAAAGAGAGGCCACAAAGAAATACCAAGACACGAAGAAGGGGGGTCAAAGCCCCCCTTCTTCTCTTCCCCAGGTCTTTACGACCAGACATACCCGCCACGGCGGGTATGTCTGGAGGGGGATCTTCTACTTCGCCGCGGCCTTGAGGGCCTCGGCCCTGTCGGTGCGCTCCCAGGAGAAGCCCTCGCGGCCGAAGTGACCATAGGCGGCAGTGGGCTTGTAGATGGGGCGGCGCAGCTCCAGCGTCTCGATCATGGCCTTGGGGGTGCAGTTGAAGACCTCCCGGATGGCCCGGGCGATCGCAGCCTCTTCCACCAGACCAGTCCCGAAGGTGTCCACGGCGATGGAGACGGGCTCAGCCACACCGATCGCGTAGGCCAGCTGGACCTCGCACCTGCGGGCCAGCCCGGCAGCCACCACGTTCTTGGCGATGTAGCGACCGAAGTAGGCGGCGGAGCGGTCCACCTTGCTGGGATCCTTGCCGGAGAAGGCGCCTCCACCGTGGTGACCGCTGCCTCCATAGGTATCGACGATGATCTTGCGCCCGGTCAGGCCGGTGTCGCCCATGGGGCCGCCGATGACGAAGCGGCCGGTAGGGTTCACATGGTAGATGGTCTGGGCGTCCATGAGCTCGGCCGGGAGGGCCGCCTGGATCACCTCCCGGAGCACGCTCTCGCGGATGTGCTCATTGGTGATGTGGTCATCATGCTGGGTGGAGATGACCACCGTGTGGATGCGGACCACCCGGTCGCCGTCGTATTCCACCGTCACCTGACTCTTGCCGTCAGGGCGCAGCCAGGGGAGCTGGCCGCTCTTCCGGACTTCCGACAGCTGACGGGTCAGGGCGTGGGCATAGTGGATGGGCGCTGGCATGAGCTCAGGGGTCTCATCGCAGGCATAGCCGAACATCAGGCCCTGATCGCCGGCCCCGCCGGTGTCGACCCCCATGGCGATGTCGGGGCTTTGCTGGTCGAGCGTGACCATCACGCTGCAGGTATCGCAGTCGAAGCCCTTGACGCTGTGGTCATAGCCGATCTCCCGCACGGTCTCCCGGGCGATCTTGGGGATGTCGATGTAGCAGTCGGTGGTGATCTCGCCAGCCACCAGGATCAGACCGGTGGTCACCAGGGTCTCGCAGGCCACCCGGCTGGTGGGATCCCCGCCCAGGGCGGCGTCCAGCACCGCATCGGAGACCTGATCGGCGATTTTGTCGGGGTGTCCTTCCGTGACGCTTTCCGAAGTGAACAAATGCCTGCCGGTCTCGGTCATCCCTTGTCTCCGTTCACATGATTCCGTCCACGGGGAATCCCGTCAGGACTGGGCTCACAACCCCGTGACACCCATCAGGCATTGTCAGCTTGCAGGAAGAGGGGGTCAAGGCTAACATGGGCCGACGCCGGTCCGGCGATTCGGTATTCATTTTTTGACAGGGAGCCCTCCCATGACTTTCAGAACCCTGATCCGCGGCGGGCTTGGCCTTGTCGCTGCTCTGCTCCTGGCCTTCACCGCCGCCTGCAACCGCTCCGCCGAGGACAAGGAGATGCAGGCCCTGAGCCGGAAGGCCGCCGAGCTGGACACCCTCAACCAGAAGGCCGCCGCCGAAGGCAAGGACCAGACCCAGAAGCTCCAGCAGGCCGGTGCCAGCGACATCCGTCCCAACCCCGAGACCATGCAGCTCACCGAGGAGCAGAAGAAGGCCCTGGAGGAGCGCATCAAGAACGAGAAGAACAGCTCCTATCAGGCCCTGCTCCAGGAAGTCCTCGACAAGGACAAGGAGATCAAGGACCTCAACGAGAAGATCACCAACCTCAAGAAGATCCTGCCCCGCCCCGATGTCGCCCGCGCGGGCGACAACCACTACAGCATGGCAGTCCGCTTCCTCCGCAAGAAGGGACTCTCCGAAGCCCAGGCCCGCAAGCTGGTGAGCCGCGTCAACATCATGGAGAAGCTGGCCCCCGGCTTCGAGGTCTACCACTTCTACTCCAACGGCGTCTATGGCACCTGGGTCTCCCAGGGCAAGGCTGGCATCTCCCCCAGTGAGCTCCAGCGCCGTGAGCGCGAGAAGATCGAGGGCGAGCGCGACACCGCCCTGGCCCAGAACGAGAAGCTCCAGGACGAGGTCGATGACTTGGCCACCCGCAAGAAGGCCCTGGAGGAGGATATCGCCGGCCTGCGCACCGAGAAGGAGCGCATGGTCCAGGAACTGGCCAGCCTCAGCACCACCAACGAGACCATGAAGGCCAAGCTGAACTCGGTCCACTACGTGGTGGGCAACCGCAAGAAGCTCGAGCAGGAGGGTGTCATCGTGGTCCCGATCTTCGCCAAGGACCGGGCTGGCAGCAACTGGAACGACAGCGTCTTCAACGAGTCCATGGATCTCCGCACCCAGGACACCATCCACATCAGCGCCTCGGCCCTTGGCCTCAAGAGCATCGGCAAGGTGAACGTGGTCCCCGGCTCACTGGAGAAGGACAAGCACTACTCCCTGAGCATCAGCGGGGACAAGCAGTCGGCCACGATCCGGATCCTGGCGAAGGAGCGATTCCGGAACGAAAAGGTGGTCTTCGCGGTCACCGACTGATCCCACCCGGATCCAGAGACGAGAGCCCCGCCAACGCGGGGCTCTTTTCGATCCTGGTCACCCCAAGCCTTCAGCCGCATCGAATCAGAAGGCGTGGGTCCGGGCCTCGGGCCGGACCTGGCCAGATCGGAGCCTGCCATGGCCTTCTTCATCCTCTGGAGGAGTGGGGTCTGCGTTCCCCCCGGGACCTCGGCCTCCCTCCCCACAGGGATCCCCCCATCCCATGGGGAGCGGAGTACACGCCCCCCCGGTCCGGCGTTGCCGAAGCCCTTGAGCCGGAGGCCAGCCCATGAATTATAATATTCTCATTGGTGGATCTGCCGGTCAGGGCATGGAGACCCTCAGCGTTCTCCTGGAACGGGCGCTGAAACGGGCCGGCTACCATGTCCACACCACCCACGACTACATGTCCAGGGTCCGAGGGGGGCACAATTTCACCCAGATCCGCTTCAGCCCCACCCCCATCCACGCCGCGTGCCCCGCCCTCACCGGCATGGTGGCCCTGAACGCCGATACAGTCGCCCTGCACCGGGAGCGTCTGGTTCCCGGAGGGTTCATCCTGCTGGATGCAAGCTTGTCCCTGCAGACCCCAGAGCCCCTCGCCCGCCCATTCCAGCAGGTCGCCCGGGAGCTCGGAGGCGCCCAGGCGGCGGGTAGCGTCGCCCTGGGCGCCCTTCTCCGCCTCTTCGGGATGGAGCCGGCGCTGCTCCGGGACATCCTGCAGGAGCACTTCGGATCGGAACCCCTCGTTGAACTGAACTACAGGGCGGCTTTGGCCGGATTCGCCATGGTCGAGACCCGCTACCCCCTCCTCCCCCCGAAGGGGGATCCTCTGCATCAGCTCAACGGCAACGAAGCCATCGCCCTGGGGGCCTTGGCCGCGGGCCTCAGATTCTACTCCGCCTACCCCATGACCCCTTCCACCTCGGTCATGGACTTCCTTGCAGCCAACATGGCCGAGGCCGGGATCATCGTGGAACAGGCTGAGGATGAGATCGCGGCCATCAACATGGCCATCGGCGCCTCCTTTGCGGGGGTGCGAGCCATGACGGGCACCTCCGGCGGTGGTTTCTGCCTGCAGGTGGAGGCACTGGGCCTCGCGGGCATCCTGGAGCTGCCCCTGGTGGTCCTCAACGTCCAGCGACCCGGCCCAGCCACAGGCCTGCCGACCCGTACCGAGCAGGCGGATCTGCAGTTCGTCATCCACGCTGCCCAGGGGGAGTTCCCCCGCATGGTCATCGCCGTCCGGGACGTCGAGGATGCCTATCGTCAGACACAGAGAGCCTTCGACCTGGCTGACCGCTTCCAGATCCCAGTCATCCTGCTCTCGGATCAGTACCTGGCCGACACTCGGCGGACGGTCCCGCCCCTGCCCCTCACGGTGGCGGATGGGCCCCGTTTCCTGGGAGAGGCCTCCAACCTCGAACCCTTCACCTACCGGCGCTACGCCTTGACCCCAGATGGGGTCTCCCCCCGTCTGATCCCGGGAAAGAATCCGGGCCAAGTGCAGTGCGTGGACAGCGATGAGCACGACGAGTGGGGCCACATCGTCGAATCCGCCGAGGACCGCAAGGCCATGGCGGACAAACGGTTCCGGAAGTCGGAGGGGATCCGCTCGGCCCTTGAGGAGCCCCTCTTTCTAGGGAGCGAAGCCGCCGACATCCTGCTCCTGGCCTGGGGCTCCCTCTGCGGTCCCGTCAGGGAGGCCCTGGACCTGCTGGCCTCCAGGGGAATCATGGCCAGTGCCCTGGTTTTCGGGGATATCTGGCCCCTCCCGGTGGGCGAGCTGGAGAGACACATGCCGCGGGCTCTCCATCGCCTCAATGTTGAGCAGAACGCCACCGGCCAGTTGGCCGCCCTCATCCGGCAGAGTACCGGCCAGGGAGTGACGGGAAGCATCCTCAAATACGACGGGCGCCAGCTGACACCCCAGGACATCGCCGACGCCGTCCAGAAGGAGGTCGGTCTCCATGCATGAAAGCGCCGAAACAGCATTCAAGACCACCGAGACCGCCTGGTGCCCGGGCTGCGGCGATTTCGCCATCCTGGAGGCTCTCCGGGGAGCCCTGGAGGACCAGCGGCTCCAACCCCACCAAGTGCTGGTGGTCGGAGGCATCGGCCAGGCGGCCAAGACCCCACAGTATCTCAACACCAACGGATTCAATGGGCTGCACGGACGGGCCCTGCCCCCGGCCGTGGCCGCCAAGATGGTCAATCCAGCCCTCACCGTCATCGTCAGCACCGGAGACGGGGATACGTATGGAGAGGGCGGTAACCACTTCATCCACAACATCCGGCGCAACGTGGACATCACCCACTTCGTGCATGACAACCAGATCTACGGGCTGACCAAAGGGCAGGCCTCCCCCACCTCCGCCACAGGCCACACCACCCATGCCCAGCCCCTTGGCTCTCCCAGCGAGCCGATGAATCCCCTCCTGGTGGCTCTGGCCCTGGGGGCCGGTTTTGTGGCCCGAGGCTTCTCCGGAGACCGGGAGCAGCTCCGCTTCCTCATGGGAGAGGCGATGCGCTACCGGGGCTATGCCCTCCTGGACATCCTCCAACCTTGCGTCAGCTTCAACAAGATCAACACCTTCGCTTGGTACAAGAGCCGGGTCTACCGTCTGGGGGGGGATTACGACCCCACCAACTATGAGGCTGCACTCCAGAAGGCCCAGGAGTGGGGCCTGCGCATCCCCCTGGGCATCCTCTATCGGCAGGAGAAGGCCCTGTGGAACGACCACCTCCCCCACATGGCCGAGGGCCCTGCCCTGGTCGATCGCCACACGGACCCGAAGGTGATCCAGAGGATGCTGGACCGCTTGCTTTAGGCGGTGCCTGCCTTCAGTTGATGATCTTGATCCGCCGGGGGGCATCCGGCGGCCTGGGCGGTGTTCCCTGCGCCTTTCCGATGAGGATCCACTCCAGCACCGACGCCACGACGCTGGTCACGAGGGCCCCGAAGAAGGCCGCCCAGAAGCCCACCACCCGGAAGTGGAGCCCCAGCTGGCCCGCGGCCCAGCCCACGATCATGAACACCAGGGCGTTGATCACCAGACTGAAGCAGCCCAGGCTGCAGGCCACCGGCAGGAAGGCCACCTGCTTCATGAAGGCCCCCAGGGTGGCATTGAAGGCCCCCAGAATGACCGCCACGGCGATGAGGTCCGTGAAGGCACCGTACCGGATCCCCGGCACAAGCCGCGAGGCCACCAGGAGCCCCACGGCCGCGAAGAGGAAGCGCAGCAGGGTCCGCATGGGACCTCAGGCCTTCCCGTGATCGAGGCTGGCCTTCACGAAGGAGCTGAAGAGCGGGTGGGGGTGCAGGGGACGGCTCTTGAACTCGGGGTGGAACTGGCAGGCCAGGAAGTAGGGGTGCTCAGGGATCTCCACGATCTCCACGAAGGTACCGTCCGGGCTGGTGCCGGTGAAGGCCAGGCCCTTGGACTCCAGGATGGGCCGGAACTCCGCCTGGTTGAACTCATAGCGGTGGCGATGGCGCTCACTGATTTCCAGGGCACCGTAGGCCTGGGCGGCATGGCTGCCCCCCTTGAGAACGCAGGGATAGGCCCCCAGGCGCATGGTACCGCCCAACTCCTCCACATCCACCAGTTCCCGGAGTTTGAAGATGACCCGGTGCTTGGGATTGTCCTCGAACTCGGTGGAGTCCGCCCCCTCCAGACCGGCCACGCTGCGGGCGTATTCCACGCTGGCCATCTGCATGCCAAGGCAGATGCCGAAGAAGGGAATCCTGTTCTCCCGCGCATAGCGGATGGCCCGGATCATGCCCTGGGTGCCGCGGACCCCAAAGCCACCGGGCACCAGGATGCCATCGCAGTCGCTGAGCTGGCTGGAGGGCTCGACATGCTCCAGTTCCTCGCCCTCGACCCACTTGAGCTCCACCTTGGTCTCCAGCCCGTAGCCGGCATGGTGGAGGGATTCGATTAGTGATTTATAACTCTCCTTGAACTCCACATACTTGCCCACGATGGCGATGCGGACCTGGTGCTCCGGATTGTGGATGCGGTGGATCAGGTCGAACCAGGGGCTGAGGTCGGGCTTGGTGTCGGTGAGGTTCAGAAGATTGGCCACCTTGGCATCGAGACCCTCGATGTTCAGGTTCAGGGGCACCTCGTAGATGGTACTGGCATCCTTGCAGCTGAAGACGGCATCGGGGGTCACGGAGCAGAAAAGGGCGATCTTGTCCTTGAGCCCCTGCGGGATCTCCTGCTCGGCCCGGCAGAGGAGCACCTCGGGCTGGATGCCCAGAACCCGCAACTCCTTGACGCTGTGCTGGGTGGGCTTGGACTTCAGCTCACCGGCGGCCTTGATGTAGGGCACGTAGGTCAGGTGCATGTTGATGGCATTGCCATGGCCCAACTCGATCTTGAACTGCCGGATGGCCTCCAGGAAGGGCTGGCTCTCGATGTCGCCCACGGTGCCGCCGATCTCGACGATCACCACATCCACATCCTTCGCCACCTTTTTCATGGTGGCCTTGATCTCATCGGTGATGTGGGGGATCACCTGGACGGTCTTGCCAAGGTAGTCCCCCCGCCGCTCCTTCTGGATCACGGTGTTGTAGATGCGACCGGTGGTGATGGTGTGGTTCTTGGTGGTGGGCACGCTGGTGAAGCGCTCGTAATGCCCCAGATCCAGGTCGGTCTCGGCTCCGTCATCGGTGACGAAGACCTCGCCGTGCTGGAAGGGGCTCATGGTGCCGGGATCCACGTTGAGATAGGGATCCATCTTCATGAGGGTGACCTTCAGCCCGCGGGCCTCCAGCAGGGCCCCCAGGGAGGCTGCAGCGATGCCCTTGCCCAGGGAGGAGAGCACACCACCGGTAACGAAAATAAACTTAGCCATGGGATACCTCAAATGAAAACTGCAATACAACTACATCTCCTCAGGAGCCTTGATGCCCATGAGCCAGAGGCCCTGGCGCAGGGCGCGGGCGGTGGCAACGCAGAGGGCCAGGCGCGACGCCCGGACGGCATCACTGTTCTCGGGCCAGAGGATGGGGCAGTTGGTGTAGAAGGCGCTGAAGGCGCGGGAGACGGCCAGAAGTTGCCGGGCGATGGCAGTGGCCATGTGTTCGCGCTGGGCAGTGCGGATGGCATCGGGAAGACCCGCCAGCTCGAAGAGAAGGGCCTGGGCGGCAGACTCC
This sequence comes from uncultured Holophaga sp., assembly GCF_963677305.1. Lineage (GTDB taxonomy): Bacteria > Acidobacteriota > Holophagae > Holophagales > Holophagaceae > Holophaga. Next base: position 1,335,702 of record NZ_OY781925.1, on the reverse strand, counting down.
TCCAGTCCCTCCAGGGAATTCGGGAGGGAGCAGGCGGCAAAGGGCACCGCCGCGACCTCATGGGTGAGCGGCACAGAAGGACGAGCCCGGTCAGCCCAGTCTCCGCCTGCCTTGCGGAGAACGCTCATGATGCGGGCGTGGGCGTACTGGACGTAGGGGCCGGTGTCGCCATCGAGGGCCACCGCCCGCTCCCAGGTGAAGGTGATGGACTTCACTCGGTCATTGAGGGCGTTGAAGAAGAGTACAGCGCCCATGCCGAGCATCTCCGCCACCTCGTCCGCCAGAGGCAGCTCGGGGTTCTTCTCCCGGATGATGGCGAGTACCCGCTCCTTGGCCTCGTCCAGGACATCCTCCAGGAAGATGACATTGCCCTTGCGGGTGCTCATCTTGCCATCCGGAAGGTTGATCATGCCGAAGGGGGCATGGGTGAGGCGACCCTGGTACCAGGGATCCACCTTGGCCAGGACCGCGAAGACCTGCTGAAAGTGGAGGATCTGCTCAGCGCCCACCACATAGAGGCAGCGGTCGAAGTGGTAGGTGTCCCGGCGGTAAAGCCCGGCAGCGACATCGCGGGTGGCATAGATGCTCGTCCCATCCCCCTTGAGCATCATGCAGGGGGTCTGGATGCCCACATCCTCCAGGCGGACGATCTGTGCGCCGCCTTCGCCCTCCTCCAGGACGCCGGCCTGTCGGACCGCCTCCACGGCAGCCCCCAGCTTGTCCTCGTAAAAGGCCTCGCCGTTCATGGCATCGAAACCCACCCCGAGGCGGTCATAGATGCGCTGGAAGGTGACCAGGGAGATCTCCCGGAACCAGGACCAGAGCCGCCGGGCCTCGGCATCACCCTCCTCCAGGCGCCGGAACCAGGCCCGGGCCTCGTCGCGCATGGTGGGCTCCTTCTCCTCCTCCGCATGGAAGCGGACGTAGAGCTGGAAAAGGCGATAGAGGGGGGAGCGGCGCTTCTCGGGGATCTCGTCGGCCCAGCTGAAGTCCTGGTCCAGCTGGGGGTTGTCCTGCTCCGCCCAGCGTTTGTAGGCCGCCAGGAGGGTGCCGAACTGGGTACCCCAGTCGCCCAGGTGGTTGAGTCTTTCCACCCGGCAGCCCAGGTAGCGGTTCACCTGAGCCAGGGTGTGGCCGATCATGGTGGAACGCAGGTGCCCAATGGTGAAGAGCTTGGCAATGTTGGGAGAGCTGTACTCCACCAGCACCGTCTCTCCGTGGGCCGGTGCGCTGCCATAGGCCTCCTCCCCGAGGAGCCCCTCCAGCATCCGCACAGCCCGGGCCTCGGGCTTGAGCTTCAGGTTCAGGTAGGGCCCGGTGGCCAGCAGCTCGGCATCCTCCATCTTCAGCTTCCCGGCCAAGTCCTTAGCCAGCTGGGCAGGGTTGGTCCCCAGGGCCTTGGCCACCCGGAAGCAGGGGAAGGCGAGGTCACCCATGTCACCCGTCTTGGGGCGTTCCAGGACGATGTCCTGCCCCGGCAACGCATCCGCCAGGGTCATCCGGAAAGTTTCCTTCAACCGATCCATGACCATCCTTCATCCGGAGGCCTGGAGCCTCCCACTAGAATGAAGGAATGCCCGGGATTCGGGAAGGGGCCAATTGTCCCTGAAGGGGGAAATGCGGCAGCCTCCAGGTTTCGCCTTGACGGGCATCCCCCTTGCGGTAACATGGCTATTCGCGCTTCCGCAGATCCGGAGTGCAGGAGTCACGAATGGCCAACCACAAGTCCGCTGCAAAGAAAGCCCGTCACGATGCCGAAGCCCGTCTGCGCAACCGCGCAAACCGGTCGGCTCTGAGGACCACCGTCAAGAAATTCCTGGCTGCTATCGCCGCTGGCGACAAGGCCCAGGCCGTCACCCTCCTGCCCACCACCCTGGGCGTGGTCGACAAGGCCTGCCGCAAGGGCGTCATGCACAAGAACGCCGCCAACCGCGCCAAGAGCCGCCTGACCCTCAAGGTCAACGCCCTGGCCTGATGGTCGGATCGCAGATCGGCAAGCCTGGTTCCGGCCAGGCTTTTCTGCGTTTGCCTCTTCAGGTCCCGGAGAACCGAAGCATTGGGGAATCGGCCTCCGCGGCGAGCCGGGAGTGATCGCTATCCCAACAGTCCCGGATTCAGGCGCCAGGCCGACCAGGCCAGTACCGCGGCGTAGGAAATCCAAACCAGGCCGGGAACCAGCAGGAAGCCCGCCAGGGGACGGCTGCGCCAGAAAGCCACCAGGGTCCCGGTCAGAACCAGCCACAGCAGCAGGATCTCGGCAAAGGCCGCCCCGCCCAGGTGCCCGAAGAAGAAGAGCCAGGTCCAGGCCGCGTTCAACACCAGTTGAGCGAGATAGAGCCTGAGAGGCCAGCGTCTGCCTGCCCCCTGCGTCCAGATGAGCCCCGCGCCGAGCCCCATGAGCAGGTAGAGGGCCGTCCACACGGGGCCAAAGAGCCAACCTGGCGGGGCCCAGACCGGCTGGCGGAGCTGTCGGTAGAAGTCCGGAGCTCCTGCCGCAGCCACGCTCCCCACCAGCGCCGCCAGGAAGGTCACCCCCACCCATCCCAGGTATCCCAAAAGGCCCTTCTTCCGATCTGATGGCTTCAGGTTCATCTCCACCATCACCCCTTCCGATGAGATGCCTGCAGATGCTCCGGAGGGACGGCCATGGCTGAACTGACACGGGAGGACTTCATCATCTACCTGAAGGAGGGGCGGAGCATGATGGAGCTGGACTACTCCGGCCTTGATCTCCGAGGCCTGGACTTCCAGGATGTGCGCTTTGACAAGAGCCACTTCGACGGGACCAGACTCTCCGGCAATGACCTGAGCGGAGCCAGCTTCCAGGGCTGCACCCTCAATGAGGCGGAGATGATCGAGACCCGGCTAATCCATGCGGACTTCCGGGGAGCCCGCTTGCGTCGGGCCGATCTGACCGGGGCTGACTGCAAGGAAGCGATTTTCGCAGAAGCCAACCTGGAAAAGGCCACACTGACCCGCGCCAACCTGACCGGAGCTGATCTCACCCAGGCCAACCTCCAGGCGGCCACGCTCTACGGCACCAACTTCACGGCCTCCCACTGCACCGGAGCGGATTTCCGGGGGGCCTCCACCCGGGGTGCCCGCTTCGCCGAGACCTACCTGGGCGACACCATCGGCCTCCTGTGCTGAGTGCCGCACCGGCGGGGACTTCCCCTGGAGCGCTCCTGCTTTCATGCTGAGTCCCCAGGGGAGCTGCCATGTCTGTCTGTGCCTGCCAGGACCTTCAACAGGAATTCGGCCCCTTGCATCCGGAGTGCCTGGGTGGGTTGTGGCTCTTCCGGGGCCTCTGCCCGGAGGATGCCGGAGCCCTGGCCGACCGGGCCCTCCGTCGGCGGCGCCCCCTGGGGACACGCCTCTTCGGCCAAGGGGAGCCCGCCACCGAGATGTTTCTCCTGAAGGCCGGATTCATCAAGCTCACCCGCCAGCAGCCAGACGGTACAGAGGTCCCTCTGGGGATCCGGGGACCGGGGTCCCTCGTCGGCGAGACCGTCCTGACCGAGGCCGGCACCTATCCCCTATCGGCCTGGTGCATGGAGGACTGCCTGACCTGCGGCTTCACCCGCAGCGGTTTCGAGTCCCTGGTCCTGGACCATCCCGGCATCGGCCTCCAGCTCCTCCGGAACATGAGTGAGCGGATCGAACGGCTCACTGACCTGCTGGAAAGCTCCACCGCAGCGAGTCTGGAAGAACGCCTCCTCGGGACCCTCACACTCCTGGCCCGCGAACATGGGATACCAGAGGGGAACCAGCTCCGCCTGCCCTTCAACCTGACCCATGAGGAGCTCGGGCTCCTGGTGGGGGCCCACCGGGTGAGCGTGACCCGCGCCATGGGGCGCCTCCAGTCCAGGCGCCTGCTGAAGAGCGACCGGCAGGGTCTGGTCCTCTCCCGCATCTGAGCGAGAAAGATAGGGGTCTTGTAGCCCCAGTTACAGGCGAAGCCAGCAGGGAAGCCTATGCTGGATGCATTCCTACAAGGAGTCCCCATGAAGATCCTCGGCATTTCCGGAAGCCAGCGGGAGGATTCGAAGTCCGGCGTCCACCGGCTCGTCCGCACCGTCCTGGAGAACACCGGCTGCGACTACGAGCTCATCTCCCTCAAGGACAAACGCATCCAGGGCTGTACGGCCTGCTTGGGCTGCGCCGGGGACAATGTCTGCAAGGTTGTCGATGACATGAGCCCCCTGCGTCAGCTCATCGTGGATGCCGATGCCTATGTCATCGGAGCCCCCAACTTCTACTCCACGATGAATGCCGCCACCCACGCCTTCCTGGAGCGCTGGTACCAGTTCCGCCATCGGGAGGGCGACACCCTATGGGGCAAGCTGGCTGTCTCCATCGGCGTGGGGGGCACCTCTGGCAAGCCGGTTGTAGGTGACATGGAGCAGTTCTTCCTCTACAACTTCATCGAGCCCGTAGACAAGGTCGACGGCCAGGGCACGGCCTCCTGCTTCTCCTGCGGGTACGGGGAGACTTGCAAGGTGGGCATCCCGCTCATGATCTACGGCCCGGGCGCCAGAATCACCGAAGACATGATCCCCTGCGTGGAGAAGCAACCCGAACTCCTCCAGGCCGCGGCCATGGCCGGCAAGCGCCTGGGGGCAAGGCTCAGGAACGGTCACGACCGCCAGGCCGTCACCCAAGCCATGCAGGCCCGGCTCATGGCCCTCTTCATGGAATCCGTCTAGAACAGCCCGCAGGCCACCTGATCGGCCTCCTCCAGCACCGACCCGGGGATCGATTCGCCCCGGGCCGGGCTGAGGCCGCAGGCGCGGATCCACTGGGCCTCCCCGAAGCCCATCCACGCCATGAAATGGCTGATGCGGGGGAAGATCTCCCCGAAGAAGGCGGGATCCGGATTGCCCTGGGTCTGGATGAAGACCAGGCGCTTGCCCTTCAGGCGGCCCTTCTCACCCCCGGCCAGATAACCCGGAGCCAGGAAGCTGTAGCAGCGGTCCAGGAAGCCCTTGAGCTGGGCCGTCACCTCTCCGAAGTAGACGGAGGTCGCCAGGACCAGGACATCGGCGGATTCAACCGCTGCGAGCACCGGGGTGAGTTCATCCTCCAGGATGCAGCGGTCCAACCTGCCCTTGCAGGCGTAGCAGGCCTGGCAGCCCCGGTAGCTGAGCCCATTGAGGGCCACGGTCTGCACCTCGGCACCCCGGGCGGATGCGGTAGCCGCCAACCGGGTGGCGATGGCGGCGGAGTTGCCGTTGGCACGGGGACTTCCCAACAGGACGAGAATCTTCACGGCCCCTCCAGAGACAAGGTTGTCCCCAGTCTGCACCCGGACTGGGGACAACAGAAAGGGCCCGGACAAGTCCGGGCCCCCTTTTTCGCGCGCGCAGCGGGCGAAAGGATCAATACATGTCGTCCATGCCGGGCATGCCGCCCATGCCGGGGGCGCCAGCGGGAGCGGCAGCCTTGGGCTCGGGGATCTCGGCGATGATGGCCTCGGTGGTGAGCATCATGGCGGCGACGGAGGCGGCGTTGCGCAGGGCGGACTTGGTCACCTTGGCGGGGTCGATCACGCCGAAGCCCACCATGTCACCGAACTCGCCGGTGGCGGCATTGTAGCCGAAGTTACCGGTGTTCTCCTTGACACGGTTCACGATGACGGAACCCTCGACACCGGCGTTGGTGGCGATCTGGCGGAGGGGCTCCTCCAGGGCCTTGGTGACGATGGCCACACCGGTGGCCTGATCGCCGCAGACCTTCAGGGCGGCGAGCTTGGCGAGGGAGCGCAGCAGGGCGACGCCGCCGCCAGCCACGATGCCATCCTCAACGGCGGCCTTGGTGGCGTGCATGGCGTCTTCCACGCGAGCCTTCTTCTCCTTCATCTCGGTCTCGGAAGCGGCACCGACCTTGATGACGGCCACACCGCCCACCAGCTTGGCCAGGCGCTCCTGGAGCTTCTCGCGGTCGTAGTCGGAGGTGCTCTGCTCCACCTGGCTGCGGATCTGCTTCACGCGGCCCTGGATGGCCTCGGTGGCGCCGGCGCCCTCGACGATGGTGGTGTTCTCCTTGTCGATGACGATCTTCTTGGCACTGCCCAGATCCTCGACGGTCAGGTTCTCGAGCTTGAGACCCAGATCCTCGGTGATGGCCTTGCCACCGGTCAGGATGGCGATGTCCTCGAGCATGGCCTTCCGGCGATCACCGAAGCCGGGAGCCTTCACGGCGGCGATGTTCAGGGTGCCGCGGATCTTGTTGACCACCAGGGTGGCCAGGGCCTCGCCGTCCACGTCCTCGGCGATGATCAGGAGGGGGCGGCGGCTGTTGACGACCTGCTCCAGGAGGGGCAGGAGGTCGCGCATGTTGGAGATCTTCTTCTCATAGACCAGGATGAGGGCGTTCTCGAGCTCCACCTTCATCTGGTCGGGGTTGGTCACAAAGTAGGGGCTGAGGTAGCCACGGTCGAACTGCATGCCCTCGACCACGTTCAGCTCGGTCTCGCGGCCCTTGGCCTCCTCGACGGTGATGACGCCGTCCTTGCCGACCTTGCCCATGGCCTCGGCAATGATCTTGCCGATCTCCTCGTCGCCGTTGGCGGAGATGGTGCCCACCTGGGCGATGGCGTTGCCCTCGACGGGCTTCTTGATCTCATCGATGGCACTGACCACCTCAGAGACGGCCAGGTCGATGCCCTTCTTGATGTCCATGGTGTTGGCGCCGCTCACGATGGCCTTGATGCCCTCTTTGTAGATGGCGCGGGCCAGCACGGTGGCGGTGGTGGTGCCGTCACCGGCGATGTCAGAGGTCTTGGAGGCGACTTCACGGACGAGCTGCGCGCCCATGTTCTCGTGCTTCTCCTTGAGCTCGATCTCCTTGGCGACGGTGACGCCGTCCTTGGTGAGGAGGGGGGAGCCGAACTTCTTCTCGATCAGGACGTTGCGGCCCTTGGGGCCCAGGGTTACCTGGACGGCGTCGGCCAGCTTGTTCACACCGCGCAGGATCGCCTGGCGGGCATCTTCAGCATAGACAATGGACTTGGCAGCCATTTGATTCTCCAGAGAAGTTATTGATTTGACTTACTTGACGATGGCCAGGATCTCGTCCTCGCGAACGATCACGTAGTCCACACCATCCATCTTGATCTCAGTGCCGCTGTACTTGCCGATCAGGACCTTGTCACCGGCCTTGACGGTGAGAGGCATGCGCTTGCCGTTGTCATCGTACTTGCCCTCGCCGACAGCCACGATCTCAGCCTCCATGGGCTTCTCCTTGGCGGTATCGGGGATGATGATGCCGCCCTTGACCACTTCCACGGGCTCAACGCGCTTCAGAACCACGCGATCGTAGAGGGGGGTGATGTTCATGAAATCCTCCATGAGAGAACCCCAGTGCGGGGTGTTGGCACTCAGACGGTGCGAGTGCTAATGTAGCGCGCCCCTCGGAGGTGTCAAGCAGAAAGTCCTATTTGACGACAAAACCTTAGTTCACATCATTCACATAATCTTCACAGAAAATGGCGGTCTAAAGATGGAAGCCCAATATTTCCATGGAGGATCGAAATTCCGCGCCACCCCCTCCCGATGGCGCTACCCTTTGAGCATGAGTGTTCTTCCCGTCCTGCAAGAACTCCAGTCGGTCCATGACAACCTGGCTGTCATCCATCGGGATCTGAGCGCGTTCCCGCCAGACCTCGCGGCACTGGACACCGAGCTCAAGTCCGTTCGGAAGCGTCTGGCTGACTTGGCCAAGGCCCTGGAGCCCCTGGAGGGCAAGAGCCGGGAGCTGGGCAGACAGCTTGCCGCAGCCCAATCCCTGGAGGACTCTGCCCGGGCGACCCTCAAGTCCGCCAAGCAGAAGATCCAGTACACCGCAGCCATGCGGGACCTGGACGCCCGTGAGCGTGAGCGAACTGCCGTGGCCCGCCCCCTCAAGGAGGCCGATGACCGGATCACGGCCATCAAGGCCGAGGTTGCCGATCTGGAGTCCAGGGAAGCCGAACTCCAAGGGGAGTTCGAAACCCTGCGCCAGGCCTTCCTTGCCGAGCATGAGAACCAGGTGGTGGCCGAGCAGCGCCTCACAGCCAGGAGGACTGAGCTCGAGCATGCCCTTGGCACCTCCGAGCTGAGCCGCTTCAACCGCATCCTCCAGCAGCGCCAGGGCAAGGCCCTGGTCACCGTGGATGGCAGCACCTGCTCCGGCTGCCGCACCAAGATCCGCTCCATGCTCCTCCACCAGCTCCGGGAGACGGGCCTCATCTCCTGTGAGTACTGCCAGCGCTACCTGGTACAGTCGCCACGTCCATGAGCTCCTTGTCGCTGCGGGCCGAGCGCCTGCGGACCCGGATCGGCCGGGCCTGCGAAGCATCGGGACGCGCCCCTGGAGAGGTCGAGCTGCTTCCGGTCTCCAAGTTCCACCCCGTCGAGTCGGTGCAGGAGGCCCTGGATCTGGGCTTCACCACCTTCGGGGAGAACTACGTGCAGGAGGGCATGGCCAAGGCCCAGGCCCTGCCCCGGGCCTCCTTCGTCCTCATCGGCCCCCTCCAGCGGAACAAGGCCAAGCAGGCCCTCACCCACTTCTCGGCCATCATGACGCTGGACCGGCCCGAGCTCGCCCTACGACTCCGGCACCTCGCCGCCGAGCTGAATCTTCGCAGAGAGCTCTGGATCCAGGTGGACCTCTGGGGCGAGAGCACCAAACTGGGGGGCTGTGCGGAACAGGATCTGCCCGCACTCCTGGAGGCCCTGGGGCATGATCCCCGCCTCCCCCTTCAGGGTTTCATGGCCATCCCCCCCCCCGATCACCCGGAGTCCTTCAGCGAGATGGCTCGTCTCAGGGAGGCTTGGCAGCAGCGCCTGGGCTACCGCCTGAGGCTCTCCATGGGCATGAGCGATGACCTGGAAGAGGCCATCCGGGCTGGCAGCGACCAGGTTCGGATCGGCACGGACCTCTTCGGCGAGCGCCCGCGTCAGTAGACCGCGGCGTCGGCCTGCGGATCGAAGGGATCGAGCCGGGTGGCCAGGGAGAAGAGGAATGGATAGTCCGTCTGGAGGTGCCGGACGTAGTCCAGCCACAGAGCGCACAGCTGGGTATAGGCTCGCTTGGCGTCATTGGCCAGGTGGGCGGCATCGCTGAGTGGCAGGCTGTCCAGGCTGCGCCGGACCTCCAGCTCCTCACCGAGATGGGTCACCGCCCAGAGGAGCTCGGTGAAGGCCGCGTGCTCCAGGAGGGCCTGGTTGCCCAGCAGTCCCAGCAGGAAGCGCTTCTCCCCCACCAGACGCGTCTTCAGGGCCTCCAGGTCACAGGAGCCCAGGTCCATCTCCACAGGATGGGCCGCCAGGCACTGCCGGGCCGCCGCATAGTCGGCCGCCTTCCATGCCCCGCGGGGGACGAGACTGCTCCGGAGCTCCGCCACCTGCCGGTCCGCCACCGCCAGGGCGCGCAGCAGCTCGGTGCCCACCTCCGAGAAGAAAGCCCCGATCACCATGTTGAGCTTGCGCATCATGGCCTGACGTTCCCGGTAGCGCATCAGGCGGTCCAGACAGAGGGTGACGATGGCCACCTGGAGGAAGAGGAAGGCCACATCCCCCAGCAGGAAGCGCCACATCTCACTGTGGAGCTCTGAACCCGGGAAGAGGGCCCAGCGGAGGGTGAAGAGCACCCCCGCCAGCCCCATCAGGACAATCAGCATCAGGATCTCGGAGCGGTATTTCATCGGGGCTTCCCACAAGAGGCCCGCCGGAGGCCTCCGGCGGGTCGGTCTGGGACTCCGACGGGCCGCCTCGTCAGTGGCAGGTCACATCCAGGGGAAGTCTGACATAGATCCCGCGAGGATCATTCAGGGACTGGAGGGTCTGGAGCTGCTGCTCCAGCTGGAGCTTGAGCTCCTGGACCGGGCCCCGGGCCAGGGGCTTCCGCCCCCCGCCATTCACCAGCTTCATCAGCTTTTCGGCGGCGGTGAGGGGGGCATCGGGCTCCGCAACCCGGTAGTCGCTGCCCAGATTGGCCTTCTTCGCCGCCCACATCACCGCATCCTCCAGGCCCCCCAGCTCATCCACCAGCCCGAGCTTCAGGGCCTCCCGCCCAGACCAGACCCGGCCCTGAGCGATCTCCTGGACCTGCTCACGCCTCAGGTGGCGACCCTCGGCCACCTTGTCCAGGAACTGGTCGTAGATGTGATCCACCAGGGTCTGGATCCGGGCCAGCTCCTCGGGACTGGCCCCCCGGAAGAGGGTGGGCATGGCGAACTTCGCAGTCTGGACGCTGTCGAAGGTGACGCCGTGCTCGTTGGCCAGCTTGCGGATGTTGGGCAGGATACCGAAGACCCCGATGGAGCCCGTGAGGGTGGTGGGCTCGGCAAAGATCCGGTCACCGTAGGTACTGATCCAGTAGCCCCCCGAGGCTGCCACCGTCCCCATGGAGATGACCACGGGCTTGACCTTCCGGGCCAGGATGACCTCCCGCTGGATCAGGTCGCTGGCATCGGCACTTCCCCCGGGGCTGTTCACCCGCAGGACGATGGCCTTGATGGCGGGATCCAGGCGGAGGCGACGGAGCTCGCGGCTGAGCCGCTCGCCGCCCACCTGGTTCTCCTGTCCTTCGCCCCCGACGATATCGCCTTCGGCATAGATGACACCGACCAGGTGGCGCCCGCCTGAACGGTGAGGCAGCTTCGCGTAGGCGGCCATCCCGATCTGGGGGAAGTCCTGGTCCCCGGCCCCCTTGCCCGTGATCTCCTTGAGGCGGTCCAGCACCTCGTCGTAGGGGGCCACCTTGTCCACCAGGCCGGCCTTGAGAGCCTCGTCTGCCAGAAGGGCACCCTTCTCGTCGGCCAACTTCTGGAGATCGACCGGGGCCAGCTTCCGGTCCTTGGCCACCACGGTCTTCCAGTCCGTCCAGAGATCATCAAGCAGCTTCTGGTACTGCTCCCGGTTCGGCTCGCTCATCTTCTCCAGGATCAGGGGCTCCACAGCACTCTTGTACTTACCCACCCGGGTGACCTGCACATCCACGCCGTATTTCTTCAGGGCCCCGGCCAGGAAGACCATGTCCATCCGGGGGCCGGTCATCTCCACCTCACCGAAGGGGTTGCAGTAGAGGGTTCCAGCACCGGCGCAGAGGTAGTATTCCTTCTTCGTCCAGGTCTGGTTGTAGGCGATCACCGGCTTGCCGGAGCGCTTGAAACGCTGGAGGGCCTCCCGGAGCTCGGTCAGAGCCGCCGAGCCCGCCCCGTATGCCACGGGCTGGAGATTGCCTGTCAGGTAGAGCGCCCGGATGTTGTCATCCCCGGCTGCCCGGTCCAGGGCCGAAATGAGGGAGGCCAGGGGTGTGTCCCCATCCCCCCGGTCCTCCAGGGCCTTCTGGATGAGCTGGCCGGGGGAGTCCTCCCGGGGGGCATCGGGGATATTGGTGGAGAGATTGAAGACCAGCACCGCCCCGGAGGGGACCTGGGGCTTGCTGGCTGAGGCACCCACCAGGGCCACCAAGCCGAAAAGGATGAGCAGCCCGATCCCCAGGAAGATGGCCTGGGCGATCAGGGAGGCGAACAGGGACTTGAAGAAGTCCTTCACGGAACCCTCCGGGTCAGAACTGGAACCCGGCCGAGATCAGCAGGTTCTTCAGCTGGGTTTCAATCTCCTCCTGGGAGCGGGGCCGCCCCAGGAGACGCTTCACATCGACGGCGTACTCGATCTTGATGGGGAAGCCGACCTTGAGGATGGTCCCGATCCCCACCGAGGTCCGGAGGGGATCGTGGTGCTTGTCGCTCAGGCGGGAATAGACCTGCCCGGAGTCCACGAACACCTCGCCCCAGAGGGTGGGTCGGAGGACAGGGAAGCGGTACTCCCCATTGGCAACCACCAGTCCCTGCCCGCCCAGGGCCACGAGCTTGGTCACGGTGGACCCGTTGGCTGTGAGCATGTCCACATTGGTCACCGGCCCCAGCTCATCGGGCTCCACCCCCCGCTGGGAGAAGGGCCCGCCCCCGAAGAAGCGCTCGGAGAGGGGCAGGTCCTCGGCGCTGCTGGCCGTGGGCCGGGCCATGCCGACCCGGAGCCCCAGCATGAGCACCCCCGCGCTGGCGCGCTCTCCTACGGACCAGGTCCACTGGTGCCTCAGGTCCAGCTTGATGAAGCTGCTGTTGGGACTGGTGCCCAGAAACTGGGTCGCCAGCTCGATCCGCCCCAGGGAGTAGGTGCCACGGGTGGGATCAAAGGGGTTGTCCCGGGTGTCCCGAACCACCTGCAGGTAGGGGGCCGAGATGATGGAGTGGCTGGGGCTGTGGGTGATCTGGTTGAGGAGTTCGTCGGAGACGGAAGGGGCGTCGATCTCCGGGCGGAGCCGCACCCGCACCTGCTCGAAGCGGTGGCCAGCCTGGAAGAGCAGGTGGTCGCCCACATGCCATTCGATGCCGTTCAGGACACGCTGCCTCCGGATCTCGTACGCATCCTTGCGCTCAAGGATGTAGGCCCCCTCGTCCCGCAGCCGGGCCCGGTCGGGCAGCCAGGACCAGGGGGCGAACCAGGGATCGGTGTAGGCCAGGCTGTACATGTCCACCGAGCGGGGGGAGTCCCCCGTGGGAAAGACCTTCCGGAGCCAGGGACTGTTGAGGGTCCCGTCCCCTGCCCGCAACCCCAGATCGAGGGTGCGTCCCATCCCCCCCACATTGAGGCGCTGGATGCCGGTGCCGATCTGGTAGCCCTGCGCCCGGTCGTAGCTGAAGGCGTTGGTGACCACCCAGGGGGAGCGCTCCGACACATCCATGGCCAGATCACCGGGCTTCCAGCCCTCCCCCGCCCCGGGCGAGTCCGACAGGCTGTGGAGCTCCACATGATTGAAAGCCCCCAGGTTGGCCACGCCCGCCTGGGTGCCGACCAGGCGCTCGGGGTCGAGGGGAGCCCCCGGAGCCAGACGCGACTCGCGGAGGAAGGCCCGGGCCCGGGTCCGATCCGCCCCCCGCACCACCAGGCGCTGCACCTTCTCCGTGGGCTGGTCAGGGAGATCGATGCGGACCACCGCTCCGTCCTCACCTTCACTGACGCTGAGCTTCTCCTGGGGGCGCTGGACCCCCAGGGAGATCAGCTCCTGGTGGAGCAGATAGAGAACCTGAGCCAGATCCCGCTTCACCAGGGGCACCGGGGTGCTGAAGTCGAGCGCGTAGGCCGGGGGCACGCCGGGAATCGGCCTCAGCACGGCCGTCACCTTGGCCAGCTGAGAGCGGTCGCTCCGGTAGAGACGCTCTCCCGCTGCCCCGCCCTTCACAGGCATGGGCTGATCGGCGAAGCTGGCCGTCAGGCTCTCGGCCAGCCGGAGTGCCGCTGCAGACCAGGCGGCCCCCAGGTGGAGCTCCAGACGACGGATCGCCCTGGGCCTGCCCTCTCGGAGCTGGAAGACCAGGGTCGCCTGGTCCCCCTCGGATTCCATGGGCGGGCGGCGGAGACGGAAGTCCGGATACCCGCGGAGGCTGTAGTAGCCCTTGATCTGATCCTCCAGCCCGCCGATCAGGTCCGGCGTCAGGAGCGGCTCACCGAAGAGGTACCAGCGCCTCGGCGTGCTCAGGGAACCCTTCAGATCGGGAGGCACGCTCCCCTCTTGGTTCTCGAAGCGCAGCCCCCGCAGGCGGTAGCGGGGCCCGCTCTGGAGCCGGTAGTCGACCCGCAGGTCCCCCGGGTGCCCGGGATCAGCCCCCTGGCTGCTGGTGACCTGGGCGTCCAGGTAGCCCCGGGCCCGGAGGAGGCGGAGGATCCGCCGCTCGCCCTCGGCAAGGAGCTCAGGGCTGTAAGACTCGGCGCGGGTGAGGGGGAGAAGGTCCTTGGGCCGGCTCCACCCGAGCCCCGACCCCTGGATGTGGACCCGGACCAGGGGGCCAGGATCCACCGGGATGCTGAGCAGCCCAGTGGCCGCTTCGTAGGTGACGGTCACCTTCCACTCATAGCGCCGGTCCTTGAGGAAGCGGGTCCGGAGTCGGCTCCGGAGCTGCCGTTCGGTGTCCTCCCGCCAGAGGGAGCTCCCTGCCTTCAGCCCCATGAGCTTGAGGAGCTTCCCCTCGGAATAGGCCGGATGGGAGCCTGTGATCCGGATCTCCCGGATGCGTGCGGGGGCCCCGGGCTCCACCCGGATCACCAGATGCCTGCCCCCCTCCTCCCGGACCAGGCTCAGTCGGGCCTGGGGATAGCCCGAGGACCTGAGGAAGGCCTCTCCACGGCTGCGCCACCCCTCCAGCCGGACCTCTCCAGGACGGATCCCCTCCCGGAGCTCCGGGATCAGCCTCTTCCGCAGGGCCTTTGGACAGTCCCCAGTCCAGGTCCAGCTCTCCAGCGCAGGCCAGGGCTCCAGACGGACCCGACAGACCCCCTCCCAGAGCTCCCCGGTCACCGTGCGGAAACGATCCGTCGCCCGGATGGCGGCCAGGGCCCTCTCCAGCTCCTCGGGCTCCGCTTCCCGATCGGCGGGGAGACCCGCCGCCAAACGGGCAAAGCTTTCATCATCCTGTGAGCCCCCGGTGATCTGAAGACGCGGCGGCCCCCCGGGGACGGGGGGCGCTGCCGCCGTGAGGGCGGGCCCCAGTGCAGCGACCAGGAGGAAGGAGTTCCCGAGCCCCCCCATATGGACCGAGATCAGAACCCGGCGACGGCTTCAGCCTCGGTGTCGGTCACATCGAACACCGAGTGCAGGCTGGTCATGGTGATGAGTCCCAGGATGCGGGCGTTCATGCCGCAGATGCGCAGCACCCCATCCCGTCCCTTGACCGAGGTGTAGCAACCCACCAGCTCTCCCACACCCGAGGAGTCCAGGTAGCTGACCTTCTCCAGGTTGAGCACGAGCTTCCGGGCCCCCTCCTCCAGCGCACCGCGGACGGCCTCCCCCAGCTCCTGGTCCCCATCCCCCAGGGTGATCTTCCCCTCGGGGCAGAGGATCAGGATGTCCCCATGCGTGCGTTGCGTGATCTTCATGGCTTCACCTCGAACGGCTTGCCGGAAGTCTACCAATCCGGCCGGAACCTGGAAAGGTCTTCGGGCCCGGCAGGCAGCGGTTTAGAGGACAGCCCCCGGCCTCTGCCCCGCATTCCAGGCATGAACCCTGCAACCAGGAGCCCAGCCCCGCCGGATCCCGGCGGAATGTGCAGGGTGCCATGTTCGACCTCATCTCTTCCAACCCCATGCTCCAGACCATGGATCGCAGCATGACGCTGGCCACCCGGCGCATGGAGCTTATCGCCTCCAACATGGCCAACATCGACACCCCCGGCTACCACACCCGGGACTTCTCCTTCGAGGACGCCCTCAAGGAGCAGATGGGCGCAGCCAATGGGAACACTTTGCCCATGGCCATGACCCAACCCGGCCACATGGTCGCCCAGAGCTCCACCGGGAATCTGCCTCCCACCCGAGACCCCCTGCGCCCCAACTACGAGCGCAATGACGGCAACGACGTCAACCTCGACCGGGAATCCATGCTCCTCACCAAGACGCAGGCCAATTACGTCCTGGGCTCCAACTTCGCCCAGACCGAGCTCAGGCGCCTGCTCCAGGCCATCAAAGACGGAGCCAAGTGATGAGCTTCTTCCAGATCTACGACATCGCCGCCTCGGGTATGAGCGCCCAGCGCCTCCGGGTCCAGCTCATCGCCGCCAACGTGGCCAACGCCGAGACCACCCGCACCCCCGAAGGGGGCCCCTACCGCCGCAAGGAGGTCACCTTCCAGCTGCAGCCCATGGGCACCGACGCCTCCGGCATGGAGTTGAGCGGCGTGGGCATTGGCCAGGTCGTCCCCTCCCAGGAGCCCTTCACCGAAAAATATGAACCCGGCCATCCCGACGCCAATGCCGAGGGCATCGTGCTCTACCCCAACGTCAATCCCGTGGAGGAGATGGTTAACCTCACCGAGGCCAGCCGTTCCTATGAGGCGAACGTGGCCGTCCTCAAGGCCTCCCGGGCCATGCTCCTCTCCGCCCAGGACCTCCTCCGCGTCCAGTGACGGATTTCTGACTGGCGTCCGTCCCGCCCCTGCCCCATCCTGAAACCGAGATCTTTCGAGTCGCCCCATGGATCCCCTCAAGAGCCTCAGCCAGCTGCCTCCCCTCCAGCCCCTCTCCGAGACCGGGGCCGGGCAGGCCCAGGGCAGCTCCGCAGCCCAGGGCACGGATTTCGGCGATATTCTCAAGCAGGCCCTTCAGGAAGTGAACGACGCCCAGCACACCGCCGACCAAGAGGCACGGAACTTGATGACGGGAGAGTCGACTGACATGCACACGGCGATTCTGGCGGTCCAGAAAGCCGATGTCAGCTTCCAGATGATGATGGCCGTTCGGTCCAAACTGATCGACGCCTACCGGGAAGTCATGCGAACGCAGATGTGACCTAGGCGCCCGGCCATCGAAAGGATCCCATGGCCGGCGAAAACAATCTGACCTCACAGATCCAGCGCACCCTCCAGAGCATGACCAGCACCCAGAAGGTCGTGGTCGGGATCCTCGTCCTGACCTTCGTCCTGGCCCTGGCGGGCTTCGGTGTGTGGGCAAGCCACGACAGGATGGACATCCTGGCCTCCAACCTCGCCCCCGGGGATGCCAACAGCATCGTCGAGAGCCTGAAGAAACAGAACATCCCCTACGACCTGAGCTCCGACCAGCGGACCATCTACGTCCCCTCTAAACGAGTGGGTGAGCTCAAGCTCAAGTTCGCCGGCGACGGCATCCTCAGCGGCGACAAGCTGGGCTTCGAGAAGCTGGAGTCCCCCAGCCTCACCACCACCGACTTCACCCAGAAGGTGATGCTGCGCCGGGCCATGGAGGCGGACCTCGCCAAGACCATCCGGAGCCTGGACCAGGTCCAGGACGCCGTGGTCCACATCACCCCCGGCTCAGACAGCCCCTTCGTCACCGAGAAGGAGGAGGCCAAGGCCTCCGTCCTCCTCAAGCTCAAAGGCGGTCGCCTGCTCCCCGAGGACAACACCATGGCCATCGTCAACCTGGTGGCAGGGAGCGTCGAGGGCCTCAAGGCCGAGAACGTGGTGGTCATCGACCAGTACAGCCGGGTGCTGAGCCGCTCAGGGCAGGATCCCGCCGTCGGAGCCTCGGACTCCCAGAAGAAGGTCGCCCGGGAGGAGGAGGCCCACCTCGTGCAGCAGGTCACCCAGCTCCTGGAGCCCGTGGTGGGCCTGGGCAAGGTCCGGGCCACCGCCCATGTGGACCTCGACTTCGACAAGGTCAAGATCAATGAGGAACGCTACAACCCGCAGGAGCAGGTGGAGCGGTCCGTCAACCAGAAGGAAGAGAAGATCACCAAGACCGAAGGCGGAGCCGGTGTCCCCGGCACCGCCTCCAACGTCGCCCCGGCCACCGGGGGCGGTGGCCGCGCCGGAGTGCTGGAGAACACCGAGCGCAAGGAGACCACCACCAATTACGAGATCAGCAAGACCCTGCGAAGCGTCGACCAGGCTCCGGGCACCATCAAGCGGGTCTCCCTGGCGGTGATCGTGGACAACGCCTCCACCTGGGAGAAGCCCAAGAAGGGCGATCCCGTCGAGAAGGTCACACCCCGCAGCCCCGAGGAGCTCAAGAAGATCCGGGACCAGGTGGCCGCCGCCGTCGGCATCCAGGACCAGCGGGGCGACCAGCTGACTGTCGAGAACATCCCCTTCGCCTCCATGGAGAACCCCAAGGAGGAGGCTGCCGTGGCCCGCCAGCGCTGGATCGACCTCGCCTGGCAGCTGGCCCCCACCCTGGGGTGGATCATCTTTGGGGCGATCGTCTTCTTCATGGTGATCTTCCCCATGCTCAAGAAACTGTCATCCGCCATCAACCGGCCCATGCCCCTCAAGGTCCAGGCCGGAGAGGAGGGCGAGGAGGGAGCTACCGTGTCCGGCACCCGCAGAGTCACCCACACCAAGAGCCAGGATGAGCTCGCCGCCGAGATCGAGGCCGAGCTGAACGCCGAAGGCGCCTCCTCGGCCCCGGAGGCCCAGCGCCGCCAGCTCATCAAGAAGCGTCTGCAGGAGACGACCGGCGGCGATGCCGAAACCGTCGCCTCCCTTGTCCGCTCCTGGATGATCGAAGACACCGGGAGGTAGCATGTCCAAGTTGAGCGGGACCCAGAAGGCCGCGATCCTGATGGTGGCCCTGGGGGACGAGAGCGCCGCCAATATCTTCAAATACCTTGAAGAGGACGAGATCCAGTCCATCTCCAAGGAAATCGCCCTCACCAAGCACATCCAGCCCGAGGTCGCCGACGAGGTGCTGGAGGAATTCCACACCATGACCCTGGCCAAGGCCTACATCACCCAGGGCGGCCTTGAGTATGCCAAGAAGCTCCTCATCAAGTCCGTGGGCCCCGAAGCCGCCCGGAAGATCATCGATCGCCTGACCAAGGCCCTGGAGAGCTCCGCGGGTTTCTCCAGCATCGAACGGGCCAACCCCCAGCAGCTCTCCAAGTTCATCCAGAGCGAGCACCCCCAGACCATCGCCCTCATCCTCGCCCACCTCAACGCCACCCAGGCCGGGGAACTCATCGTCAGCCTCCCGGAGAGCCTCCGGGCCGATGTCGCCATGCGCATGGCCAACCTCCAGGAGATCAGCCCCGAGGTGGTGAGGCGCATCTCCCTGATCCTGGAACAGAAGCTTGAGTCCCTGGGCTCCTTCGCCACCGAGGCCTACGGCGGTGTCCGGGCCGTGGCCGAGCTCTTCAACCGCATGGACCGCTCCACCGGCCGGGTGGTGCTGGAGAAGATCGAGAACGAGAACCCCCAGCTGGCCGCCAGCATCCGGGACCTCATGTTCGTCTTCGACGACATCCTGCTGATCGATGACCTGGGCATCGCCGAGATCCTCAAGCGCGCCGACAAGAAGATCCTCACCATCGCCCTCAAGGGCACCAGCGAGGAACTCCGCAACCAGTTCTTCCGCAACATGTCCAGCCGCGCCGTGGAGATGATGAAGGAGGAGATGGAGTTCATGGGACCCATCAAGCTCAAGGACGTGGAGAAGGCCCAGCACGAGGTCGTGGAGATCGTCCGGCAGCTGGAGGAGGAGGGCCTGATCAGCGTCGGCGGTGGCGGAGGCGAGGACTATGTCTCGTAACGGCCGCATCATCACGGCGGAACAGGCCGCAGGCAGGCAGATCGAAGGCTTCCCCTACTTCGCCGCCAGCTTCATCCCGGAACCCGATGCCTGGGAGCCTGATGACGAAGAGCCCATCGGACGGAGTCTCAGCAGCCCCGAGGAGGATGCCAAGCGCCTCGTTTCCGTGGACCACATCATCCACGAGAAGCTTCAGGCCGCCGAGCAGCAGGCCCAGGAGATCGCCCAGAAGGCCTACGAGGAGGGCTTCGCTGCCGGCCAGGCCGAAGGTCGCACCTTCGGCGAGAGCCAGTACAAGGGCTACATGGCCCGTTTCGACACCCACCTCAGGGAGCTGGCCTCCACCCTGAGCCTCCTGCGCCATGCCAGCCGGGACGAGATCCTCGCCATGGCCATGGCCATGGCCGAGTATCTGGCCGCCCAACAGATCGAGCGCTCACCTCACTCCGTCATGCCCCTGCTCCAGACCCTCCTGGCCACCCATCCCTTCCCCGGCACCGGCGAGGGTCAGACCGCCATGCAGGCCTTCCTCCACCCCAAGGATCTGGAGCTGCTCCCCACCTGGGAGCTGGAGAACCCGGGCATCAGGCTCATGGAGGACCCCAGCCTCAGCCGGGGGAGCCTGCGCCTCGAGTCCGCCGACGGCGTCCTGGACGCCACCCTCGAGCGCCGCCGCCAGCGCCTGCTGGAGCTGGTGGAGCGCAGCCGCGAGGAGGACACCGACTGATGGACTACACCGGCCTGGTGCCCCAGATCCGCCAGCTCCCGCCCGGAGACACCCTGGGCCGGGTCTCGAAGGTCGTGGGACTCCTGGTGGAATCCCGCGGCCCCGAGGCCTCCCTGGGCGAGCAGGTGCTGATCCACATGGGTGGCGGGCGCTCCGTGAGCGCCGAGGTGGTGGGCTTCAACGATCGCCAGGTACTCCTGATGCCCGTGGAGAATGCCGACGGCATCCGCCCGGGACTCCTGGTCGAGGCCCTGGGCCATCAGCCCCAGCTCCCCACCTCCGCAGCCCTCCTGGGCCGGGTGATCGATCCCCTTGGCCGCCCCCTGGACGGGGGTCCCGAGATCCAGCCCGAAGGCCACATCCCCATCCACGGACTCCCCCCCAACCCCATGAAGCGCCGGATCATCAAGGAGGTCCTCTCCACCGGTGTCCGCGCCATCGACGGCCTGCTCACCCTGGGCAAGGGCCAGCGCGTGGGGATCTTCGCCGGTTCCGGGGTGGGCAAGTCCACCCTGCTGGGCATGATCGCCCGCAAGACCAGCGCCGATGTCAACATCATCATCCTGGTGGGCGAGCGCGGGCGCGAGCTGAAGGAGTTCATCGAGAACGACCTGGGGCCCGAAGGCCTCAAACGCAGTGTCGTCGTGGTGGCCACCAGCGACCAGGCTCCTCTCCTGCGCCTGCGCTGCGCCCTCTCCGGCACCGCCGTGGCCGAGTATTTCATGCGGCAGGGCAAGGATGTCCTCATCATGATGGACAGCGTCACCCGCTTCGCCATGGCCCAGCGCGAGGTGGGCCTCTCCGCTGGCGAACCGCCCTCCAGCCGGGGCTACACGCCCTCAGTGTTCACCCTCCTGCCCCGCCTCATGGAGCGGGCCGGCAACTTTGAAGGCCAGGGCTCCATCACCGGCATCTACACGGTGCTGGTGGAAGGCGACGACATGAACGAGCCCATCGCCGACGCCGTGCGCGGCATCCTGGATGGGCACATCATCCTCTCCCGCAAGCTGGCCTCCAAGAACCACTACCCCGCCATCGACGTGCTGGGCAGCATCTCCCGACTCTTCAGCCCCCTGGCGCTCCCCGAGCAGAAGCAGCTCTCCGCCAAGCTCCGGGATCTCATGGCCACCTACGCCGACGCCGAGGACCTCATCCAGATCGGCGCCTACAACAAGGGCTCCAGCCCCCAGATCGACCAGGCCATCCAGTTCCAGCCGGCCATCCAGGCCTTCCTCCGCCAGGCCGTGGCCGAGGACAGCCCCTTCCGCCAGACCCTCCTCGCCATGGGCCAGATCTTCGGCATCGACATGGCCCCATTCTTGAAGCCCTGACATGGCCGCCCGCTTCCGCTTCCGTCTGCAGAGCCTCCTCAAGCTCCGGAAATCCCTGGAGGAGGAAGCCCAGCGTGGCCTGGCCCGCGAACTCGCGGCCCTGAGAGCCATCGAGCGCCGCATCGCCGACCTGCACGCCGAGCACGACCGCACCGCCTCCATCCGCGTCAGCCAGCCCGGCCAAGTGGTGGATCTCGACTTCTGGAAGGCCGTGGAGCGCTACCTGGTGGTCCTGGAGAGCCGGATCCACCGGGCCGGAGAGGAGCGCCAGGAGGCCCAGGCCAGGGTGGCCGAGGCCCGCGCCGGACTCACCCGCGCGCACCAGGCCCATCTGACCCTGGTGCGCCTCCGGGAGCGCCGCCAGGAAGCCCACGCCCTGGAGACCCTCCACCAGGAGATCCGCGAAGCCGATGAGATGGCCGTGCTCCGCGCCCGCTTCAACCAGTCCCTGCAGTCCATCAGCCTCACGGAGGTCGCCCCATGAACCTTCGACCCGTACCCTGGATCGTCGCCCCCATCGCCCTAAGCCTCGGTGTGCTCTGGCTCTCCGCCCAGGAGAGCAAGGGCAAAGCCCCCGAGGGCGTCAAGATTCCCGAGCTGGCCGAAAAGCTCCAGGAGAAGGAGAAGGACCTCGTCAAGAAGGAGGCCGAGCTGGCCGAGCTGCAGCAGCGCCTCAGCACCCTGCAAGGCACCCTGGACAAGGACCGGACAGACCTGGAGAACCGCGAGAAGACCCTCAAGGAGGGCCTCGCCCGCCTGGAGGACCTCAAGCTCCGCCCCCCCGTCGATCCCCAGCTGGTGCGGACCACCGAAGCCATGGACCCCGCAGCTGGCGCCAAGTCCATCAAGGAGATGGCCGCCATCAACATCGATCTCACCACCGGGCTCATCGGGGCCATGACCCCCAAGAAGGCCGCCAAGCTCATGGACCAGGTCGCCCTGCTGGACGCCCCCCTGGCGGGCCGGCTCATGGAACGTGTCGCCAAGAGCAGGCAGGTACCCCCGGCCAAGAGCTGAGGCATCCAGGCAGGAATGACCCAATGTTTCCGGCATGAGCCATGCCCTCCCTGGCCCCAGGGAGGCAGCCATGATCCCATCCGTCAGGCTCGATTCGGCACCCGCCCGGGAGGCGGGTGCAGCTGCGTCAGCCCCCTCCGACTCGACAGGCTTTCCCGCGATGCTCTCAGACCTGGTGCAGAGCCGGGATCAGTCCCAGCCGCAGCCCCAGTCCCAGCCAGCCGACTCCCCCGACCCTGCAGACGGGACCCGGAGCCCGGCTCTGAAGCCCCCCCCCAGGGCGGATCGGCCCCAGTCTGCCAAGGAGAGCGGGACCCCTGAGGCGAGCGGAGGTCCCGCCAAGCCCTCCCGTCCCGGAGAGGAGGAGGACGAGGGGCAGACCCCTGCCGTAGCCGAGGACCCTCAGCCCAAGTCCCCCAAGATCGCAAAAGGGGTGAAAACCCCAACCCAGACCCTACCGGTACTGACGCCGCTCCCCGCCCAGCTGCCCCCTCTGGCGGCCCTTCCCCCGAAAGAGGGGCAGGAGAAGGTCGAGGACTCAGAAACGACAAGCAGCGACCCTGCGGAGCCCACCCCCCCGGACCAGCCCGCGGCTGCCGCCCCCAGCCAAGTGCCTGCAGCGGATGCCGCGGCCGCCCTCGCCAGCGTTCTGGCCACGGCCTTGGCGGCCCACGCGGAGCGCACGCTTCCCCGGCCCACCACGTCGGGAAAGCCCCAGGAGGCGACGGTCGCGGACTCCGGCGAGACCAAGACCGGCACCGCGGTGCCTCCCGCAGCGGCCAGCCCCAGCCCCGCAGCCCCCCAGATCCCCCTGCAGCCCCTGCCCCCCGACGGTGACCCCAAGCCCAGTGGCAAGAAAGTGCCCACCGAGGCGATCCCCACCCCCTCGGCGCCGGCCCTGCCCCTCCAGAGCGCCCAGCCCTCCGAGCCCCCCAGCGTCTCCGCCCCGAAAAGTCTCCAGGAGCCTCCCCGCCCCGCTTCCGAGCTCACGGCACAGGCGGGGACGGGCGAGACCCAGCCCCTCCGCAGCGAGTCCAAGGCAAAATCGACCCAGGACGGCCCCAGCATCCAGACCGCCGAGGCCCTCCTGGGCCTGAAGGCGCCAGCCCCCAAGCCGGCCCTCACCGAGCTGCTCAGCCGTCCAGCCCCCACCATGGAAGTCCCCCGCGTCCTGCAGAGCATCCAGGAGGCCAAGAACGCCCAGGCCCCGAGCCCCGCCGCCGGGGTTCAGACGGCCTCCCCTGCAGCGGCACCGGCCACCTTCCTGGGCAGCAGCGCCCTGGCCCTGGGTGCGGGGCGGGAGAGTGAAGGGGGTACCGGCCGGGAGGTACACAGCCAGCTCGGCCCCATCGAAGGTCCTGCAGCCGGCACTCCCTCGCCCCAGGCCATGAGCCTCGGCAATCCCGAGGGCACCCAGAGGTCCCTGCCCTCCACCGCCACCCAGCCCGAGACCCAGTTGCGCCCCTCGGTCCCCATGCAGCAGATGGAGGGCACGGTGAAGTGGATGGTCCGCAACCAGGAGAACACCGCCGAGCTTCAGCTCAGGCCGGAGTCCCTGGGCAAGCTCCAGATCCAGCTCAAGGTCGAGGGCAATCAGGTCCACGCCAAGGTCTGGGCCACCGAGCCCGCCACCATCCCCCTCCTGAACACCCATCGGGAGCAGTTGGAGAGCTCCCTCCGCCAGCAGGGGCTCTCACTGGGCAGCTTTGACCTCCACCAGGGCCAGGGCTCCCCCTACCGCCCCATGGACCAGCCCGCCGGTCAGGCCTCGACCTTCCCATCCTCTACGGACAAGCCCAGCGATATCACCCCTGAAGTCCCCGACACCCGCCCCGCCGTCCAGCTCGGCAGCCGCCGTGTCGAGGTCTTCGCCTGATTGGCACGATCCCTGTTCATCCAATCCCGGAGATTCCCATGGACACCGGCCTCACCACCTCCGCCACATCCTCCACCAGCTCGACCTCCAGCACCGACAAAACCATCAAGAAGGATCTCGACAAGGATGCCTTCCTGATGCTGCTGGTGGCCCAGCTGAAGAACCAGGACCCGACCCAGTCCCAGGACCCCAACCAGATGGTCGAGCAGATGACTTCCTTCTCCTCCCTGGAACAGGCCCAGAACACCAACAGTACCCTCAAGGCCATCCAGGCCCAGAACCAGGCTCTCCTGCAGACGGAGACCGTGGGGCTCGTGGGGAAGACCGTGGAGACCACCTCACCCCAGTTCGAACTCACCGGCGGCAGCGCCACCATGCGCCTTGACCTGGAGGGCCAGGCCAATGTCACCGTCACCATCAAGGACGCCAACGGCGCCACGGTGGCCATCCTCAACAAGGGCAACCTGGGCGCCGGCTCCCACTCCATCGACTGGAACGGTCGCGATGCCAACGGCAACGCCCTGGCGGAGGGCACCTATACCGCCTCCGTCAGCGCCATGGACGCCACCGGCAACTCGGTCACCAACACCCTGGCCACCCGGGCGAAGGTCGATTCCGTGCTCTTCAACGGCGACACCGCCTACATCGTAGCGGGTGGCCGGCAGATCCCCCTCAGCAGTGTCACCCAGATCTACGCCTGACCGGAGGTCACCATGAGTCTCTACTCTTCCTTCTATGCGAGCCTCTCGGGCTTGTCCACCAACGCCAACGCCCTCACGGTGATCGGCAACAACCTGGCCAACCTCAACACCATCGGGTTCAAGGGCTCCAGCAGCACCTTCCAGGACATGTTCAACGCCTCCGCCCTGGGGAACGGCACCTCCGGCAACGGCAACCCCATCCAGATCGGCCTGGGCTCCCAGCTGGCCAGCATCAATCAGGACTTCGGCCAGGGGTCCTTCCAGTCCACCAGCAACACCACGGACATGGGGCTCTCCGGCACCGGCTTCTTCATGCTGCAGACCCCCTCCGGGGCGCGGGTCTACTCCCGGGCGGGCAACTTCAGCCTGGACAAGAGCGGCAACCTCATCGACCCCAGCGGCAATAACGTGCTGGGCTGGAACGCCACCGCCGGTTCCATCAACACCTCCGGCGCCCTGACCCCCATCAAGATCAACCTGGGGGCCAACAGCCAGCCCATCGCCACCACCGCCATCACCATGACCACGAACCTGGACGCCTCGGCCGCCTCTGGCGACACCTTCGTGGCCCCCATCACCATCTATGACAGCCTGGGCGCCTCCCACAACCTGACGGCCACCTACACCAAGACCGCCACCACTGGGCAGTGGACCCTGGGACTCGCCACGGATGACAGCTCTGCAGTGGTCACCCCCGCCACCACCACCCTGCAGTTCAACAGCGCCGGCCAGATGACCAGCCCCACGGGCAGCCTCTCCATCGGCATCACCGGCTGGTCCGATGGCGCCGCCGCCTCCACCATCTCCTGGACCCCGGCCAGCGACATCACCAGTTACGCCACGGATTCCGCCGTCACCACCACCACCCAGGACGGCATGGGCGGCGGCAACATCACTTCCGTGACCGTGGACCAGAACGGCAAGATCATCGGCGCCTTCACCAACGGCCAGACCCTGGCCCTGGCCCAGGTCTCCCTCGCCAGCTTCAACAACCAGGAGGGCCTCAGCAAGGTGGGCAACAACACCTGGGCCGAGACCCTCGCCAGCGGCACCCCCGCCATCGGCGTAGCCAACCAGGCCGGTCGGGGCCAGGTGCTGGGCTCCCAGCTCGAGCTCTCCAACGTGGACGTGGCCTCCCAGTTCACCCAGCTCATCGTCAACCAGCGCGGCTACCAGGCCAACAGCCGCGTGGTCACCACCACCGACGAACTGCTCCAGGAGACCCTGAACCTGAAGCGCTAGCTCCTGATCCCTTCCCTTTGAGCGCCCCTCCCCGCGGGGGCGCTTGTCTTATGCCCTGGACAAGGCTCCAACGCCAACTTTTGCGCGCATTGGCTCCCCTCATGTCGGTTAGAGTGAGGACCATAGAGGCACGAATGGGCAACGAATATACCCCCACCCCCGACAATCCAGGACGGATCCTCGTGGTGGATGACCTTCCTGGGAACCTGAAGGTCATCACCATGGAGCTCAAGCGCTATCCCTTTGCGCTGACGACCTGCAGCAGCGCGGAGGAGGCCATCGCCATCTGCGCAGACACGGCCTTCGAGGGGATCCTCATGGATGTGAGCATGCCGGTGGTGGACGGCATCGAGGCCTGTCGCCGCATCCGCGCCCATCCCCTCAATGCCCGGACCCCCCTCATCTTCCTCAGTGCAGTCCGCATCGGGACAGACTGGATCACCGAGGGCATCGAGGCGGGGGGCATCGACTACCTGGTGAAGCCCTACGCCCTGCCGGAGCTCCTGGCCAAGTTGCGGATGCTGGTGCGCCTCTCGCGCCAGGATCAGGCCGCGCTGGCCGGGGAACGCCACCGGGCGCTGCTGGAGGTGGCCGGGGGGACGGCCCACGAGCTGGCCCAGCCGCTGACCAAGGCCCAGCTCATGCTTGAGAAGCTCCTGCGCCAGGAGGCCTCACCCACCCGGGAACAGCTGGGGCAGCTCCACGACTGCCTGGAGGAGACAACCGGCATCCTCCGCCAGATCCAGAACCTCAACACCTACATCACCAAACCCTACGCCCAGGGGCAGATCCTGGACCTGGTGCAGAGCAGCCGGAATCCCCACAAGTGAGCCTGCCCCTCGCCGGGGGACTGGGGTGGAAAAGCTCTTTTGTCCGCCGATGCACAGGATGAACAGGATAAAAGCCGGGGAGGTTGCGGTTCGGGGTGTCTGGGGCTGCCCCAGGCACCCCTTGGTGAGTCGCGGTCTCATCGGCGGGCTTGAGGCTTTTCCGCTCTTCACCCCCGGCTGATTTGCCTTTCCCCCGCGTGAGGGTTCCCGCTTCCCGGACCTGGCGCAGCCGAGTTGCTATCCTGGAGCCTCGCGAGGCACCCATGTCCCAGTCCCTTCCCAGCCCCCTGAGCCCCCGTCGGAAGACCCGCCGGATCATGGTGGGGAATGTGCCGGTGGGGGGGGGTGCCCCCATCTCGGTCCAGAGCATGACCAAGACGGACACCCGGGATGTGGAGGCCACCGTCGCCCAGATCTACGAATACACGGCGGCGGGCTGCGAGATCGTCCGGGTCACGGTCCCCACGGAGGAGGCCGCCCAGGCCTTCGGCGAGATCTGTGCCCGCAGCCCCATCCCCGTGGTGGCGGACATCCACTTCGACTACCGCCTGGCCCTCAAGGCCGCCGACGGCGGCGCGGCCTGCCTGCGCATCAACCCCGGCAACATCGGCGGGCAGGAGCGGGTGAAGGCCGTGGTGGACAAGGCCGGCGCCAAGGGCATCCCCATCCGCATCGGGGTCAATGCAGGGAGCCTGGAGAAGGAGCTGCTGGAGAAGTTTGGCCACCCCACCGCCGAGGCAATGGTCGCCAGCGCCCTGCACCATCTGGAACTGCTGGACCGGGAGGGCTTCACCCACACCAAGATCAGCCTCAAGGCCAGCGATGTGGTACGGACGGTCCAGGCCTACCGCCTGCTGGCCGAGCAGGTGGACTGCCCGCTCCACCTGGGGATCACCGAGGCGGGGACCCCCTGGGGAGGCACCATCCGCAGTGCGGCGGGCATGGGGATCCTCCTGGCCGAGGGCATCGGTGACACCATCCGGGTCTCCCTCACGGGGCCCGGCAGTGAGGAGTGCCAGGTGGGCCATGAGCTCCTGCGCAGCCTCAACCTCCGCCAGGGGGGCTTCCGCCTGGTGAGCTGTCCCGGCTGCGGGCGCCTGCAGGTGGACCAGCACCGCCTCGCCCGGGAGATCGAGACAGGGCTGCGGGAGATCGGGGACACCGGAATCACCTATGCGGTGATGGGCTGTGTGGTCAACGGCCCCGGTGAGGCCCGGGAGGCGGATCTCGGGGTGGCCGGGGGCAACGGACAGGGCCTGATTTACCGGAAGGGGGAGCTGCTGCGGAAGGTGATGGAGGCGGACATCCTCTCGGCCTTCCTGGAAGAGGCCCGCAAGCTCAAGGCAGAGCGGGATGCGGCGAAGTAGGCGTATGTACTGGGCTCTGGGGCTTGCCGTTTATCTTGTGGCCGAGGCCTTCCTGCCGGTCAACGCGCAGCCCACGGCCTGGGTGCTGCGGGGGGCCATCCGGGTCTACCAGCTGACCCTGAGCCCCGTGCTGCCCTCGCGCTGCCGCTTCACACCGACTTGCAGCCAGTACGGGCTGGAGGCGATCCGCCGCTACGGCACCCTCAAGGGCACCGCTCTCACCAGCTGGCGGGTCCTGCGCTGCAACCCCTTCTGCAAGGGCGGCCACGACCCCGTCCCCTGATAGGGCACCATGCAAGCCCCCGAACGGTTCTGCAGAATGCCGTCCGGGGAGGGGATCCACCGTCACCTGCAGGGTCAGCGCCCCCGCTCTTCGCCATCCCAGCGACCACTCCAACGGTCCTTACCGTGGCCCCAATCACCGCGCCGCCAGCCGCGGAACATGGAGCCGTCCACCAGACTGCCTTCGCGGAATTCGAACATCCGCTCCTTGCCGTTGGGACCCCGGGCAAAAATCCGCAGGGTCTTGACCCGCCCGCGGTGAGGGTCCACCCCGAAACTCCGGTTATCAGCCCGGAAGGGGCGATCCGCACGGGCGAGCTCCCTCAGACGCTCCGTGACATCGACATGCCGCGGGGCCGTCCCATACTGGGCGGTCAGAATGACGAACTCACCCTCATCCCCCCTGCGGCCGCGGTCAGCTTCGGGCCCCCAATCCCCCCGGTCCCAACCCAGGAACTGGCTTCCATCCACCCAGCTGCCTTCGCGATATTCAAAGACCCGCTCCCTCCCCATGGGGTCACGTGCGAGGATGCGCAGGCTCTTCACCACATTCAAGGCGGGGTCCGCCCCGAACAACTCATTGCGGACCTGGAACCTCCGGTCCTGCCGGGCCAGCTCTCGCAGGCGCTGGACAACATCCATATACTGCCGCTCGGTGCCGTAATGGGCACTGAGGATCAGGTACTCGCCGCTGTCCCTCCCAGGGTGCTGGGCCGAAGCCAGGACCGGGAAGAACAGGCAGAGTGCCAACATCAGAAAGGAGGTGAAACGACGGTGCAACAACGGCATCCCCCATGAGAATCGGCTGGATTCAGGCTGGTTCAGGATAGCCGTCTGTCTCGAGAACACAAGACAGGGCCTCAGCGTGGCGAAACCAAACCTCTTATCAAGAGCCAACAGTCCCTGGTGATCCGCCGGGCTTGCCCCGAGGGCGGCCCCACCCCCGGGAGCGCATCCACGCAAGGGGTAAGGCCGCGCTGGGCTGGGGCGGACCGGGAAGCGGTGAATCCACTCAACGCGGCCTCCACGGATCACTTGGACCCGTGGACCAGACTCCGGCACCGCTTTACGTTGGCCCGACGCCGCCGTATTGCGTATGTTGATAGCTCATGCTCCCCACCCTCGCCTTCATCCTGCCCCTGGCTCTCCAGCCCCTCCCCCAGGCCTCCCCGCTCCCCACCTTCGAGAGCAGGCTGTCCCTGGAGTCCTGGCACCTGCCGCAGGGCGGCGCCATGGGCATGGTCGGCCTCCAGGTGCAGCGCAGTTGGGACTCGGGGGCCTATGCCGGGCTGGGCGGCTGGGGAGCCGTCCGGGGCGACTATGGCGGCTTCATCCTCCTGGGGGCCTCCGGGGGCTGGCGCCTTCCCCTCACCCGGCACCTGGGCCTCGACGCCGGACTCTGGATGGGCGGAGGCGGGATCCAGAAGGCGGGGGTGGGCAGCGGCCTGACCCTCCGGGGGCACCTGGAGGCCACCTGGCAGGCACCCTGGGGCCGCATGGGCGTGGGCCTCGCCCGGGTGCAGTGCCCCCAGGGCAGTCTGGCCTCCACCCAGGCCACCTTCAGCGCCACCCTGCCCTTCCGCTTGGCGGGCGCGGACACCCCACCCGAGCTCTGGCCCTCCCTGGGCTGGCGTCCCATCACCCTGCTGGCCAGCGCCCAGCGCTACGGCGCAGGCTCCCGGGACCGGCGCACCCTGGACCTGGCGGGGCTGGAGGCCCGGCTCGGGCTGGGAGAGCACAGCTTCGCCTTCGTGGATCTCTCGGGCTCCGCCCGGGGCGGGACCGCAGGCTACATGGATGTCTTCGGGGGCCTGGGCGCCTCCCTGCCCCTGAGCCAGGACGGACGCCTGGCCCTGACCGGACGCCTGGGCCTCGGTCCCGCCGGGGGGGGGGCGGTGGAGGTGGGTGGAGGCCTCACTTGGAAGGCCCTGCTGGGGCTGGAGGGGCGGACCCGGAGCGGCCTCCAGGCGGGCCTGGGGCTGGGCCGCATCGCCTCCCCCGGGGGCAGCTTCCGGGGGACCGTCCTCCAGGTCCAGCTCGGCCGCCGCTTCGAGGTGCTCTCGCCCGGAGGGACCCCGGCCGATCTCTCCGGGGGCACCGACTGGAGCCGCTGGGGCATCGAGCTCGCCGCCCAGGGGCTCAGCGCCCCCCAGCGTAAAGATGGCAGCGCCCCCCCCGTCCAGCTGGCAAGCCTGCAAGTCCTACACGAGCTGGGGGGCCCCCTCTATCTCCTCGGCCAGGGCAATGCGGCCGTTGGGGGCCGCTCCGGTTCCTACGCCGCCGGACTCCTGGGCCTCGGCCTCAGCTCAGCCCCCTTCTGGGAGCTCGGCCCCCGCCTCCAGGCCCAGGTCCTGGTGGGTGCCGGGGGCGGCGGAGGCCTGGCCACCGGAGGCGGCTTCCTCTGGCAGCCCTCGGTGGGCCTGGAGCAGGACCTGTGCGGGGGCTGGGGTCTGCGGGCCCAGGTGGGCCGCTGCATCGCCACCCAGAGCGCCCTCAGCAGCCCCCTGATCGAACTCGGCGCCGTCTACCGCACTCGGATCCCCGTGCGGTCAACCCGCAGATGATCCCTGCGGCCTGGCACCGGTCCGTGCCCACCAGCTCCATCCAATTGTTTGGCCATAAAAAGAAGGGGCCACGGATGTGCACAGATAGGCACGGATGAAAAGCAGGATCAGCCTGACCGTGGGTCGGGCGCCTGGGGCCGCCCCGCAAAGCGGGGGCGGACGGCGAGCCGTCCGCGTTCAGGGGGGAGGGGCAGCCAGGGGCACGCAGGCGTGCCCTGGCCTGACCCACCCCCTCTGAACCTGCCCCCAGGTGCCCCGCTGAACGGAGCTGATCCGCGTTCATCCGTGCGCATCCGTGGCTATATTTTTTTTATCAATTTCAGCTATTTGGGATGCCCTTTCTGGGGGAGCATCCATGGCCAAGCTGAAGTCCGTTACGGGAGCCATCATCGGTGCGGCCTTCAAGGTCTCGAACACCCTGGGCCTTGGCTTTCTGGAGACGATCTACGAGAACGCCCTGGCTCTTGAGCTGTCCATATCCGGACTGTCTGTATTCCGGCAGCACGGGATCGAGGTTCGCGATGAGGGCACTCTGGTGGGGGAGTTCGCATCGGAGCCAGCCAAGAGAACCACAACGGCATGAAAAGCCATGGGCCACGGATGCGCACAGATAGGCACGGATGAAAAGCAGGATCAGCCCGACCGTGGGTCGGGCGCCTGGGGCCGCCCCGCAAAGCGGGGGCGGTCGGCGAGCCGTCCGCGTTCAGAGGGGGAGGTGCAGCCAGGGGCACGCAGGCGTGCCCTGGCCTGACCCTCCCCCTCTGAACCTGCCCCCAGGTGCCCCGCTGAACGGAGCTGATCCGTGGCCAGCAGGGCTTTTGGAGGGTTTCCCGTGCCGACACAGCCGCGTACCAAGCTGAAATTTGTCGATCATCAGGAAGGCTTTTACCCTCAACGGCCCCGCACCATCCGCCACAGCTTGCCCAGCAGATACCTCGGCCCCATGGCCAGCAGAGCATGGGTGAATCGGTAGTGGAAGAGGATCTCCATGAGCAGCTCCAGCTCATAGCGCTTGAGGATGGCCACCACCCGGTCGAAGCGCGCCCCCTCCTCCAGGTATTTCCGGATGGCCAGGGCCTCGCACTGCTTCCAGGACTTGAGGAAGCGCCTCTTCAGGGCCGCCTCGTATCCCGGAAAGCCCGGCGCTCCGCCCTCCAGCGCCGCCTCTACGAAGGGCAGCGCGATCTCCGCCCCCTCCATGGCGAAGCGGATCCCCTCGCCCCCCAGCACATTGACCGTGCTCACCGCATCCCCGATGGCCAGCACCGGGCCATGGGCATAGGTGTCCGCCATCCCCCGGGTGTAGCGCAGCAACCCCCCGTGGGTCTCCACCAGCCTGAAGCCCGCCCCGAACTCCCGGTCCAGGATCTTCTGGATCATGGGCCGGAGGGCGGGATCCCCCTTGCCCCGGCCGATGGAGAAAACCCCGGCGCCGACCTTCAGCCGCCCTGGCGCCATGGGGAAGACCCAGCCATAGCCCCCGGGGGCCCAGTCCTGCCCCATGTAGAAGGCCAGGCGGTCCCCGAAGCGCTCCCAAAGGGGCTGCTCCACCTCCACCAGATACTCCAATCCCACCCCATAGAGGCTGGGCACCCCCTTCCTCATGCCGAAGGCCGCCCGCGCCGGACCGGTGGCGTCCACCAGCACCCGGGTCAGGATCTCTTCGACCTGGCCGCCACAGGCCAGCCGCACCCGACAGCCCCCCTCCGGCAGGGCATCCCAGCCCACAAGGCGGGTCCCCAGACGCAGCTCCGCACCCCGGGCCCGGGCCTCTCCAGCCAGGTGCGCCCGCAGCTCTCCGAAGTCCAGCACCGCCCCCCGGGGCTCCGGCCCCATCCAGAGCCCGTGTTCATGGCTGGAGATCACCTCCAGGCCCCTCCACCAGGCCTTGGCCAGGTGCCGCGGGATGTCCCAGCGCTCCAGGGCCTCGATGGGCAGACCCGCACTGCTGAAGGCATTGTGCTGCCAGTGGGGGATGGCTTCAGCCAGAAGCACCCGGCGCCCCCGCCCCGCCAGCAGACGGGCCAGGTGACCCCCGGCGGGGCCACCACCGGCAATGACGACATCGAGCACAGGGACCTCCGGGACCAATGACCAGCGTAGCGGGGGCTGGCCTACTCAGCAGCCCCGGACGGGATCGACACTAAGCGGAAACAGCGGCTACCCTGAGAGCGATCATTCGCACGGCCAAGCATTCCTGCAACCCGCGTTTGCATTTCTTCGAGTCGAGCATGCCCCATCTGCGGAAATCCATCCCCCTTCTCCTGGTGGCCTCCCTGGGGGCCCAGGATGCCGCCGCCCTCATCCAGGGCCTGAAATCCGCAGCAGGCCAGGGCTCAGTCACCCCCGGGGCCACCGATACCACCCCGCAGACCCCTACCGCCAGCCCGGCCATGGACACACTTCAGTTCCAGCGGGAACAGGCCGAGGAAGACCGCCTTGAGAAGGAGATCCAGGAGCTCAAGACCCGGGAGAACGCCCCGCCCCGCTTTGCCGCCGACCTCTTCGAACTGCGTCAGCGCAGCACCACCGGCACCGAAGGGGGCATCGCCGAGGACTACGTCCTGGGGGTGGGGGACCAGGTCAACCTGAACGCCTACGGCAGCGCCACCTTCAGCCTGCCCGTCCAGGTGGATGGCCGGGGCGAGGTGGTCATCCCCAAGGTGGGCTCAGTCAAGGTGGCGGGCCTGAACCTGGCCAAGGCCAAGCACCGCATCCAGGGGCTCGTGCAGCAGAACTTCTCCAACACCCAGGTGGACGTCTCGGTGCTCAAGCTCCGGGAGGTGCGGGTCTTCGTCATGGGTGAGGTCTACAAGCCCGGCAGCTACCTGGTCCCCAGCCTCAGCAGCCTGGTCAACGTCCTGGGACTCTCAGGCGGCCCCACCGCATCCGGATCCTTCCGCCAGATCCGCGTCATGCGGGGCGGCAAGGTCATCCATGTCCTGGACCTCTACCCCCTGCGGGCCGAGGGATTGGGCAACATGAACTTCTCCCTGCAGAACGGTGACACCCTCTTCGTGCCCCTGGCCTTCAACCAAGTCAGCCTGGTAGGCCCCTTCGCCCGGATCCAGGCCCTGCTGCCCCTGCCTGCCCAGGCTGTTCCTGTTCAAGCCAGTCCTGCTCAAGCCGGTCCTGTTCAAGGCAAGGGGACCGATGGTGCCGCCTCCTCCCTCAAACCGCTGAAGCCTACCCAACTCCAGTTCGAGCTCCTGCCCGGCGAGAGCGCCCAGGACGCCCTGCGGTACGCCGGTGGCCTGACACCGGATGCCTACCCCGACCTTCTATCTCTGAAGCGCCAGAGTGCGGAGGGCCTCACCACAGTCCAGGACATCACCGCCACCCAGCTCTCCCGCACGGAACTGAAGCGGGGGGACATCCTCACGGCCTACCGCCGCCGCGACCGCCTGACCCATGCCGTATCCCTCACGGGCTGGGCCAGGGTCACAGGCACCTTCGGGCGGATGGAAGGCTTGCGCGTAGGCGATCTCCTCAAGCGGGATCGCCAGGTGCTGCCCGACACCTACCAGGCCCGCGGCGAGATCCTCCGCACCCGGGAGGATGGCTCCACCCACTTCCTCGCCTTCGATGTCAGCAAGGCCCTGGCAGGGGACCCAGCCCACAACCTCCTGCTTGAAGACCGGGACCGCATCGAGCTCTTCAGGGTCGAGAACATGCGCCTTCCCCAGACGGTGACCATCTCCGGTCCCCTGACCCATCCAGGCACCTTCCCCCTGGCGGAGGGCATGCGGGTCTCGGATCTGGTCTTCAAGGGCGGCATCCCCAAGCTGGAAGCCAACCGATTCTATGCAGAACTCGCCCGCTACACGGATGGCAAGGTGAGTGAAGTGCATCAGCTGGACTTGAGCAAGCTGGTCAGCACCGAAGCGTCCAGCCCCCTGCCCCTGAAGGATGATGCCCTGAATCCTCTGCTTCAGGCCGACGATCAGGTGACCCTCTACACCAAGCCCCAGTTCAGGGTCCACCGCACCGTTCAGATCCTGGGGCAGGTGGCCCGCCCTGGCTCCTATGTCATCGACTCTGAACACTTCACCCTCTCGGATCTGGTAACCCGCGCGGGGGGCCTGACACCCCTCGCCATGCCCAGGAGCGGCATCTTCATCCGCCCCCTGAACGCAAATCCCTTGACCACGGCCACCACGGCCCCCCCGACAGACCCTTCAAACACCGCCCTCCCGGGCACGCCCGCATCCTTATCTGCGAACGGCGCCACCCCCACCCTCCCTGGACAAGCCGGCCAAACGGCCACCGTCCCCGGAACCGCCCTTCCGGGCTCCGTTCAGCCCCAGGCCCCCATGGTCTATCCCCCTATTGAGCCTGGGGATGCCGATGCCATGGCCGAGCATGCCGCCGAGACCCAGGCCCGCACCCTTGGGCTCACGCAGATCCTGGAGAGGCTGAACGAAACCAAGCTCTATGTCAGCAACTCCACAAGCGCCCTGGGAAAAACTGGGGAGCCGACCCTCTTCCGGACCCCCGTCCTCCACGGGCTCAACAGCGACCCCTTGAACCGGCTGGTGGTCAATTTTGAGAAGGCCCTCCAGAAAGACCCCACCCAGAACGTGGAGATGCTGGATGGCGACATGGTCGTCATCCCCCGGCAGACCGACGCCGCCATGGTCCTGGGCGAGGCCGCAACACCCTTCGCCTACTACAAGGTCACACCCGGCATGTCGGCGGGCGACCTCCTCCAGCTCGCCGGAGGCACCACCCGCAACGCCGACACCTGGAACATCCGCCTCCTCAAAGCCGATGGCCGCATCCAGGACTCCTGGGTCAGCTGGCGCAAAGTCGAA
Source organism: uncultured Holophaga sp. (assembly GCF_963677305.1). Lineage (GTDB taxonomy): Bacteria > Acidobacteriota > Holophagae > Holophagales > Holophagaceae > Holophaga. The sequence continues at coordinate 1,299,906 of NZ_OY781925.1, read as the reverse complement.
CCCGGCGACGCCCTGCTCATCCCCCAGAAGATCCGACGGGATGTCACCTGGCAGGAGAATCTGACGGCGTTGACGCCGTTGGCGATCCTGATAAACGCAATCAGGAGGTAGCCAACATGACACCGAGGGGAATGCTGCGATCCGCAAAAAAACCATTAACAATCGGTTTTTCCATAGGAGTAATCGCCGCTTGTCTGACTTTGCTCATGCCGAACCGTTATACGTCCGTGGCACGAATCCTCCCCAGTGATGGACGCGGAACCAGCGCAATGGGCTTGATTGCTGCAGCTGCGGCGTCAGCTGGGGTCAGTGTCCCAGGACAGACAGACGACGATTCCAATTACTTAGACATTTTACGAAGTCGCTGGTTGGGGGAGCAGCTTCTGCTAAAAACTTATGAATTCAATGATAGAACTTGGCGATTTGGGCATTTGCAGTTCCATCAAGAAACACTTCAACACTACATGGGAGCCCGGAATATTGACCAGGGTATCCTGATGATGACCAAATACGTTAAAACAACCAAAGATATTAAATCCAAGCTTCTTACCATCTCTGTTGAAACGTCATCCCCAGCACTATCTCAGCAAATTGCCCAGGAGATGGTGCGCCTCCTGGATAGTTTCGTGGTTCAACAGAGCGAAGCTCGGGGCAGAAATAAAGCCGACTTTGCCCAGAAACGCCTTGAAGAGGCACGGGCTGAAGCGCAGAAGGCCGAGGACTCCTTTCACCTTTTTCTCAACAGCAACCGGAATTATCAGTCCTGTCCGGATCCTGCAATCCGATTGAAGGGGAAGCGTCTAGAGGATGAACTGAGCCTCCGCACTCAGATCGCCACTACACTAGCGACCACGCTCGAGCAAGCTCTCCTGGAAGAAAAGAACGATACGGCCGTCCTGAACGTCCTCGATCATGGGAATCTTCCTCAGGAAAAGAGTGGGCCGCATCGTGCATTGATTGTCCTTGCACTCTTCCTTCTGGGATCCTTTTTCACCTGGATACTCGAGAATTGGACTCTAATAAATAATTTAATAACCAGCTCAACCACTAAGCCGGATTCGATTACCGGGCTTCCAGAAAATGACCCAACCTAAACAGTCCAGAACAACCCTGGGCCCAGGTCTTCAACACAGGCGAGGCGTGCAACCTCACCCTGCAGCCAGTCACTCGGTTTTTAGGGAAGCGATCCTGGATATCGAAGCCTTGGGCATGCAGGTTTCGCTGGAGCCAGTGGATGGGGCGCGCCCATACGGCATCATCCAGGCACGCTCCACCCTCCGCTGGTGGCTGATCCCACTCGAAGACGCCAGATTGACGATCAGCAGCCTCCACCTGATCCGCCCAACCCAACGGACAGCAAGGCTTGCGGTGACAGCCTTGAAGGTCTTGAGCAGGATTGGCATGGCACGGCTTTGGTGTTCTCACTTGGTCTATATGAGAGGAGACCCGCTGTTCAGCACCTGCTTCCTGCCGAGGGCAGCGAAGTATGCCTTCTTCACGGGTACCGATACCCCTCACAGGAAAGTAACCGTTCAGATCATGGATCCGACGGGCGGATGGTTGGGGTTCGCCAAGGTCACCCGCAACCCTCATGTCGCAGCCCTTCTCGAGCATGAAGCCGCAACGCTTGCACGACTTCACGACATGAAGCTCACCACGGCCCTGATTCCCAGAGTTCTGTTCCGCCACCAAGAAGAAACCCTTTCCGTGCTGTTGACAGATGCCCCTGACCGCCGATGCCGCCCCGCCCTGCGCCTGGGCGCTCGGCATACAGCTTTCCTGCACGAACTTGCATCGAGAACCGCCTCCGACAGCCGAACCGGCAAAGAGAACCTCATCTCTCAGTTCAACCAGAGGCTCGCCCACATCCACAGTCATGTGCCCCCCCAATGGAGAAGCAGACTGAACCAGGCCATCTCAGTTCTCCAGAATAGCCCTTGGGACGATTACCCATCAGGATTAACCCATGGGGATTTCACGCCATGGAATATGCTGCTCGTTGATGGACACCCCTATGTTTACGACTGGGAGTATGCCGAAGAAGGCCTACCGCTGAGCAATGACCTGATTCACTTTCTGCTTAACACCACGCCGATGCGCAGGCAGCCTGCGAGCAAAAGACTCAATCATCTTTTTGCGGTCCTTCCCCCCATCATCCGAAAGACCACCCCGCAGGCTGATCCAAAGGACTTGGCAATCATTTACCTTCTGACCCTCCATCTGCGACAGATCGAGCGGAACGCTCTCCACACGAACCAATCCCTCACTTGGGACGGGGAAGTCGAGGGGGCCAAAATGCTGGATATCCTTTTGCGCCTCCCAGCCGGGGATCATCAATGAGCATCCGGCGCAATACCGTTGTCAATCTCTGTGGGGCCTTGATCCCCATGGCGGTAATGCTCGTCACAGTGCCCCTCTATATCAGAATCCTGGGGGATGCCCGTTTTGGAGTGCTTTCCCTTGTTTGGCTCGCCCTGGGCTATTTTGCTTTTCTGGAGATGGGCCTGGGCAAAGCCACCTCCAACCAGATCGCGCAGGCCGAAAAGGCCCCCCCATCCGTCCGTTCGGAAATTCTCTGGACCGCACTGAGCATCAACGCGGCCATGGGCCTCCTTGGTGCTGCCCTCATGTGGATCCTTGGCAACATCCTTCTCGCCCATTTCCTGCACACGACCAACGCCTTCCGCCTTGAAGTGCGTGCGGCATTGCCCTGGATGGCCGCAACCCTGCCACTCGCCCTCATCAGTTCAGTCCTCAACGGGGCTCTTGAAGGACGCAACCGCTTCCTTGAACTCAACGTCCTGCAGATCATCACCAGCGCCCTTTTCCAGCTAGTCCCCCTCCTGGTTGCCTCAAGGCTTGGGTCCAGCTTGGCGATTGTCATTCCCGCAGCGGTTGTAACAAGGGCCTCCATGAATCTGCTTTTCTTCGCAGCTTGCTGCCGATACGTGCCTCTCACAGGTCACCCCGCCCCATGCCGCGAACGCGCCATGGAACAGTTCAAATACGGCGGATGGGTCGCGGTCACCGCTGCGGCTGGGCCATTATTGGAAACCCTGGACCGATTCATCATCGGAGCCACTTTGGGGGTGGCAGCGGTAACTCACTACATTGTCCCAACCCAATTGGTGGGGAAGTTGCGGGTGGTCCCCGGAGCCATGGCCAGAGCACTCTTCCCGCGGTTCTCCTCCAGCTCGCCCGAAGAAGCTCAATCAATGGCGACTAGCTCCATTCAATTCCTATCGGTTGCGATGACGGCTCTTGTCATCGTTTGCACCTTGGCGCTGCGCCCATTCCTGGATTTCTGGATTGGACCAAACATCTCTCACTACTCCGCCCCAATCGGCGAGATCCTGCTCATCGGGATCTGGTTCAATTCATTGGCCCATGTGCCCTACTTCTTCCTACAAGCAAGAGGGCGCCCTGACATCGTCGCCAAGATCCACGCGCTCGAACTTCCTGTCTTCGCCGTGGCAGCCTGGGGGGCAAGCATTCTGGCAGGTCTCCGCGGAGTAGCGGTCGTCTGGTCACTGCGTTGTGCCATCGAAGCATTTTTACTTTTCGGTCTGGCAGGGCTTTTCAAAGCCACCTTGAAAGGACCCGCCATTCAGGCTCTCATAATAATTGGGATGACCACCGCCATTCAATGCCTGCCAGGCGCAAACATATCAATAAGATTCGTTATAGCCCTATGCATCGCCGCGTTTGCGCTATATAAATTTAAAACCTATTTCTATTCTTTTAGACACTCAAAGTCATACAATAGTTAACAGCTACATTGGAGCATGGAATTGCGATCCGGAGAAAACGCAATATACAAAATATTCATTGCAATTCTTCTGACAACAGAATTTTTCTATATTGAAATCCTGGGTGGGCATATCCGTATCTACCACTTATTGGCACCATTGATAATAATTCTAAATATCAAAGCACTTCCCAAGCTACTGCATTCCGGAACCACAATAGCATTATTCATTTTTACAGTCATCAACATTGTCGCAGCAGCTTTCGCCGACTCTCCTCAAGAGGCATTAAAAAGCCTTACCTTGCTATTGCTAAACATAGCAGTCGCTTTTTCCGTTGGGCTAGCAATTATCAATGACAAAATTCGACTAAAAAGTATACTGAAAATATTTTTACTGATTGCGATCATAGGAACCTTTTTTGGCATCTTTCAAATCATTATATACCGTTCAATCGGCATAGCCATTGGGTTATCAGAATCACAGGACCGTCAAATTGTTGATGGTTTTGCCTCAGGATTTAGAACTGAGGCTAATACATTTGCAAAATATTTAAATATCGTTCTATTTCTGTATCTGCCATCTTTATTGACCTATCCAAAACGGCGTACCGTCTTAACAATATTCATTTGCATCGTGATGGGCATTTTATCTAGCTTTACGCGTTCTGCCATTTACGGCCTCATCATAACACTGGCACTTATTGCTATATGGTATAAATACACCGGTAGACTTAAGAACGCCACTCCCAGATTGCTGGCAATCATAATGACTGCAGTCATATGCGTATTAATATTATTAAGCATCGCTTCATATTATAGCGATTATATTGCCCATAAACTAACCTTCTTTTTCGACTCAAATGAAATTATCGAAGGCGGTTCAAGTAGCCTAAGACTGGTTTCAATGGCCATACTCTGGAAAGGATTCACCACCAGCATTAAAACAATCGTAATAGGTAATGGTTGGGGCCAAATTCGATTCCTCTTAGGAGACACGGAAATCCAAGCTGGCGGCGCCGAAATCATCACAGCCTTAAGTTATGGGGGCATTTTCGGAGGGCTAGCCTATTTAGGATACATAATTACCCCAATTACAACACTGCATCGATGCCTAAAGAAAGAAATAATAAACAATACATCAAGAATGCACGAAGGCGTTTTGTTTGCATTATTAAATATTTTAATAACTGGACAAATCAATGGGTCGCTTAATGCACCCGAATATTGGATTATATTTGGGATAGCAGCCTCATTGCGCTATTCCAATCAAAATACAACATCCCCACTTGACTTCCCACTACTAGATCGTTTATCAAGAAAACAAGCATGAAAATTCTGCATTTTATCCTTGGGAAAGCAAACAAGGAACGCGCAAATGGCGTAAACCAGGTCATTGCTGGCTTGGCTAAATACTGCGCCCGCCAAGGAGCCGAGATACGGGTCATTGGCAAAGCTGAAACGGTAGGATTGGAAGGAGAATCCATCCAACGCGATGGATTCTCCGTCGAAGCCTATTCAAAGTGGTCCAGCGCACTACACGCAGCCCTTGCCAACGGAATTCAGTGGGCCGATATCGTCCACCTCCACGGCGTGTTCGCACCCTGGAACCTCCTGGTCGGAAGGATGTGCGAAAGATCCGGACGCCCCTATGTGATCACCATGCACGACGGGCTTGCCCCAGAGAGGGGCGGAAGATGGAAGAAGTACCTTTTCCACCTCGCACTCCAACGCACTCACCTGGAAAGGGCTGGCGGCATTCATCTGCTTACAGAAGAAGAAGGAACCGCATTGATGGCCGCTGCAAACCCCCGTTACGTGTTTTGCGTCCCGAACGGAATCGATCTTGAGGATTTCCCGCGACCAACCCCACGCCCCCCCCAGGTACCCACGAGCCTCACCCTTGGGTACCTGGGTCGCCTTTCCCAGGAAAAGAACCTGGAGGCTCTCTGCCAAGCCTTTTCCAGGGTCAATGCTGGAGACAATCTGCATCTTAAGATTGCGGGCCCCGATTCGAACTATGGCCGTTCTCTGGTCCAGAGTTACGCCCACTGCGGGGTGGCGCTTAGCGGCCCACGTTTCGGAAGCGAGAAGACCGATTTCATTCAATCTCTCGATCTGTTTGTCCACCCATCCCTTTGCGATGCCTTTTCCATCGCCGCAATGGAAGTTCTGGCGCTCGGCACGCCGCTCCTGATCACTCGCACATCTAAAGCTAGTTATTTCTACAATAATGGCACATTCTTCATGTGCGAACCGACGGCTTTCGGCTTGGAGCACGGTCTTCGCACCGCCTTGCGTCAAAGAGAGACTTGGTCGACCCGGAGCCGGAACGGAAGGCTTTTGATCGAAGAGCAGTTGAATTGGAGCACAGCCGCAAAAAGGCTCCTCGCTGAATACGATACGATCCTATCCCGGCGGCTCTCGTGAAGCTGGAGGTTGCCGAACTCATCCACTCTGCCCTCCGGGGCCAGATGCCCATGCTATTCCTCCGGGGCCTTGACCCCGCCGCGAGAAGTGAGGGGGATCTTGACGTGCTTGTCCCCAAAGGGAGGGCCATCGAAGCTTGCCGGCTCCTTGCCGCGGCCGCTCAAAACGCCCATTGGTATACAGTGAGCTTCCGGAATATCCACTACTTGGCCCAACTCCTCCTCATCCCCCCTTCGCTTGAGGCAGATCAAGCAGTCAAAGTGGATTTCTTCTCAGGGCTTGAATGGTACGGAATCGGGAAGGGGACTGTCTCCAAGCGCCTTTTCGATCACCTAGAGGACACCCAGACCTGCCATGCCTCCGTCGAAGAGCTTGCCGCAGCAGTCACCTTCCTCCAGAAAACGCTGACTTCAGGCAAACTCAGCGAAAGAGACAAGCTTCGAGTTGCAGCAGGAGCCGAACCTGAAAAACTCCTGACCATTCTCAAGCAGCTAGGCTTGCCGCTGTCGCCCAGTAGTATCGCCCAGGGCGGAATGAGCACCTTTTCCAAATGGCGGCTCCGGGCAGCCTCCAGCGGCGCGAGCAGCCCCGCAAGCGCCTTCCCATGGGCTTTCAAAGCCATCTGTGCTCATCTCCGATTCAAGTCGGGCATTGGCACTGGGGCTGGCATGGTCTTGGGCTTAAGCGGTTTCGACGGGTCCGGGAAAAGCACCCAAATGACACGGATCCTGGAACTCCTGGAACGTTCCGGAGCTGGCGCGCCCAGAGAAATCCATCTCCTGCCGTCTTGGATCCCCTTACCCCACCAATTGTTCCGCCGCCACGCAACGGAAGCCAATTACACCAAACCGTACTCGGAAGCACCCGTCAGTTCCCCCCTCAATGGAGGACTGAGACTCGCCTACTATCTTCTGGCCTTTCTTGTGGCCCGGATTTGGCTTGCCCTGGGCAGAATGAGAGGAAAGGTGTTGGTCATGGATCGCAGCTTTGTGGACTTTGCCGCGGACTTGACCCGGTCCAGAATTCCGGACTACCCCCTCCCTACTCGATTACTGACTTTTTGCGCTCCAAGAGGCCTGCTCCTCTTCCTGGATGTCGACCCTCAACTCGCTCTGGCACGGAAGAGAGAGCTGGAGCTCGAGAAAGCCAAAGAACTGCGAGAACGGTACCGCAGAATGTTTTCAATCCTGGATGGGAGAACCCTCGACGGAGGGGCACCGCAATCAAGCGTAACCGCCGGTATCTTGCGCCAACTCGAAAAGTGGACTCTGGATCGCATGGCAGCCCAGGATAGAAAATGACCGCACATGCGAGCACGCGAAGCGCCAAGCCACGGATACTACTTTCGGCCTACGACGTGAGCATGGGGGAATCCAGCGAGGGCTACGTAGCCCTCAATCTTCTACGACGCTTATCCCGTGATTACCGCATTCTCCTGGTAACCCGACGGAACAACCGGAATCGCCTCCTGGGGTGTCCCGGGTTCCGGGAAGCCTGCCCCGATGTGAAAGTCATTGGCTACGACCTTCCCCGATGGGCGAGTTGGTGGAAAGCCGGGGCAAGGTTCTATCGGCCTTACGCCTACCTTTGGCACTTGTTTTGGCCGTTGGCCTTCATAAAACGCAGGCGTTGCCTTTCCAGCATACACTTGGTTCATTTGTTAAATTTCCACAATGACAACTTCCCTTCCTTGGCGTGGCTTCTGGGCATTCCGGTTATTTGGGGCCCGATCAACCATAATGAACTGAGCCCGAGGTGGAGGCGCCAATTCTGGCCCAAGCGTGCCTCCATCCTACATACCACGACCTTTCTAGTAAGGTGGATTTGCTGGAATACTGACCCTTTCCTTCTCTGGTCCAAACGGACCGCCTCCCTCATCCTCGCCGGGGGCCCATGGGTGATCAGGCGCCTTCACCTGAAGGAAGGGACCAAGAGTATCCAGATGAGCCAACTTGGAGTCGAAGAAGGACAAACATTCAATCCGGATAAACTGGTTCGAGCAGATTCCGGAAACCACCGCCTCATCTATGCAGGGCGACTGGACTGGATCAAGGGGCTGGATCTGGCCATTGAAGCGTTGGACCGATTACCCCCAACTTTTACCTTCGCAATCTACGGACGCGGCCCCGCAGAACCACGACTCAAAGCCCTTGTTGCAGCGCTTGGGTTAACAGGGAGGGTCCAATTCACTCCGCCAGTATCGCGAGATGAGCTTGTCGGCATCTATTCCTCGGGCAGTCTCTTCCTCTTTCCATCCTCTGAATCGGCTGGCCTTGCCTGGGTCGAAGCGTTGACCTGTGGACTTCCAGTCGTCGGTTTCGAAGGCGAAAGCAGCGAACTGGCCTTGGCCCAATCAAGCCTGAATGGTATCCATCTGGCATTGAATGGCCCCACTAGGGAAGATGCTGTCCAGAGCTTGGCGTCAACCATACAAAGCGCCATTGGAGATGAGACAGATCCTCGTCACACACGGGATAAAGCCATCGGGAAATACAGCTGGGATCAGAAATCAGCCACGATCCTCCAGGCATACCGTTCATTATCCAAGCGCCATTAACCCCCAAGGAATGCTAAACCTACGATGCGCATATTATTCTTGTCTAGAACCACTTTATTTTCCGTACCAGGCGGTGATACCACCCAGATCCTTAAGACGGCAGGAGCGCTGCGCTGCCTCGGTGTACAGGTCGATATTTCCACCGATCTGCACTCGGATTTCAGAGGTTACGATCTGGTACATCTCTTCAACCTCATGAGACCCCAAGAGGTCTTCCTGCAAGCCAGTCGAGCCAAAAAGGCCGGGAAACCTGTCGCCCTGTCAACTATATATGGCCCTTATGTCGAGTTTGATCGCATGGCCCGTGGAGGCCTAGCCGGAGCAATCGCGAGAGCCCTCCCCCACAGCACCTTCGAATATCTCAAAATCGCAGCAAGGGCTGTAATAAATCACGAGATCAACCCCGGTACTTACCAGATAGTCACCAAGGGATATCGCCCTCTCCAAGAAAAAATCATTTCGCTTACGGACATCCTGCTTCCAAATTCAGAATCCGAGTTGACAAGGGTTCGAATGGATTTCCCGGCGGCGTCGGCCATCCCAGGGATCGTCGTTCCAAATGCAGTTGACATTGATAGATTTGACTATGACAGGGTTGTTGTGTCCCAGTCCATCAAACCCTACACAGGTTGCATCCTATCGGTAGGACGCATTGAAGGCCGTAAATGCCAACTGCAGTTAGTAAGGGCCATGCGCGGCCTGGATGCACAATTAGTCATCATCGGTCAGCCCGCACCGAACCATTTGAAATATTTCGAACAAGTTAAAGAAGAAGCGGGAAGCAATGTCGAATTTCTAGGCCAGATCGATCATGAACTCCTCCCCGAGTATTACAAAGCAGCAAAAACCCACTGCTTAGTCAGCTGGATGGAAACGCCCGGCCTGTCTTCACTTGAGGCGGCTGCGATGGGGTGCAATATCGTCATCACCAGCAAAGGAGATACTCAAGACTATTTCCGAGATCAAGCCACCTATTGCGACCCAAATTCTGTCCAATCCATCAGGGAAGCCATTCAGCATGCCCTGTCCGAACCCACTCAAACAGATCTGCGCAACCGGGTTCGGACTGACTACACATGGGAGAAGGCTGCCATGGCCACCCTGGCTGCCTATGATCACGTTCTTAGAATCCCAACTCACCTGAAATAGCCATGGCCGTTACCCACACGACAGAGCACGGGACTTATAAATGAATTCAACCCCACCCAAAAGCGACATCGCCATCCTCGGCACTCGAGGCATCCCTGCGAGATATGGGGGCTTCGAGACATTCGCCGAGGAGCTTTCGACCAGATTGGCGAGCGCAGGCGTTAAAGTCACCGTCTTCTGCGAAAGCCGCAAGACCCAAGATCAGATCCTATATAAAAATGTGACCCTTCAGTTCATCCCTCTATTAGCATGTGGTCCATTGACAACCATCCTTTTCGATCTCCGCTGTTTCTGGGCAGCCAGGAGGAACTTTAAGGTTGTCTATATGCTTGGCTACGGCGCTGCCTTTGGCTGCCTTATTCCAAGATTCTACGGCACACATGTCTGGCTCAACGTGGATGGCATTGAGTGGAAGCGCGCAAAATGGAGTCGCCTTGCCAAGCTCTATTTCAGAGCCATGGAATACTTGGCAGTACGCCTTCCCCACCGGGTCATCGCCGATGCAGAAAGTATCCGTCAGCATCTACTCAGCCGACATCGAGCAATCCCCCCTTGCGATGTAATCGCATACGGATCTGAAGTCATCGCCCCGCCGCCGCCCCCAACAGCCGTTCAAGAACTGGGACTTGCCCCTGGGCGCTACTTTCTGATTGTTTGCCGCCTTGAGCCTGAAAACCACATCCTCGAAATCGTGAAGGGCTACATCGATTCTGGGAGCACTCTCCCCCTGGTAATTCTAGGAAACCACAAGGCACCATCCTCATACGTCAAGAAATTAACGGCTTTTGAGTCGGATAAAATCCGATTCTTGGGCACCATTTTTGAAAAGAAAAAACTTCAGCCTCTCAGAGCACATGCATTGGCCTATTTCCACGGCCACTCTGTCGGCGGTACAAATCCAACACTGCTTGAAGCCATGGGTTGTGGGAGCATTGTTATAGCACACGACAATGCTTTCAACCGCGAAGTTTTATCCGATACTGGGTTTTATTTTAAATCACCGGATGACATCCCAGAACTAATCAATACGATTGAACACCAATCATTCGAGGAACAAAATATCATCAAAGCGACTGCAGTTCATCGAGTTCGCGAACATTATCAATGGGACAATATTGCAAGCAAATATCTCGCGCTATTACAATAATATTTATAAATTATACAATGACACCTACACCCAATAGCAATTCCTCCACTTCAGATCATTTTATCCCGGATAACACCCATTGCAAAAAATAGATGCTATACGCTCTCCTGAATCACCCTTACCATAAGGAAATCTAGGCTTAGCCATCGTACGATAAAACGATGAATCGCTAAAAAGGCGAGCCGCTTCCATCCTGAAGTCTTCCGGATCGGAGCCTACCAAGGTCACTCCCCCTGCCGCAACTGCCTCAGGCCTCTCCGTGACTTCCCGGAATACCAGAACCGGCTTCCCGAGCGCTGGAGCCTCCTCCTGGATACCGCCACTATCAGTCAACACCAGGTAGGCTGAGCGCATCAGGCCGACCAGTGTTGGGTAGTCCAGGGGATCCACCAGATGCACATTCGGGATTCCCCCGAGGATACGGTGGGCAGGCCCCTGGACATTGGGGTTGGGATGGACAGGATAAACGACCCGCACTCCTCCCGTGGCAATCGCAAACTCCCTGACTGCTTTCAGGATCCGCTCAATGGGCTCCCCGAAGTTCTCGCGTCGATGGAGAGTCAGGAGTACCAGACGTTCTCCGGAACCTAGCATGGGAACACCTTGAGGCCAGGGGAGATTCTCTCTTCCGGCTATCGACAGCAGGGAATCGATCACCGTATTCCCTACCACATGAATTTTATCGGGCGACACTGATTCCGCGAGCAGGGCTTCCCGTGCCTGTTCAGTCGGGGCGAAATGCCAGTTTGCCAATACACCGGCCAGTTTCCGGTTCGCCTCTTCAGGGAAAGGGGAATTCAGATTCCCACTGCGAAGACCAGCCTCCACATGCCCGAAAGGGATCCGCGCATAGAAGGCCGCCAGGGCCACGCAAAAAACCGTTGTCGTATCTCCCTGAGCCAACACCACATCGGGTCTACTAGCAGCCAGCAGATCAAAGACCCCTGGCACCAGGATTCCCGTGAGGTCAGCAAGGCGTTGGGATGGACGCATGGCGTCGAGATCCCAATCACTCTCCAGCTCCATAACCTTCAGCATCTGGTCCAAGAGATCCCGGTGCTGTGCCGTTACCAGTACAGGTGCTTCGAAGCCTGCCCGCCTCAAAGCCCTTACTACCGGTGCCATTTTTATCACTTCCGGGCGGGTGCCCATCGCACAAAGTATCTTCATTCATCCACCCAAAGATCGGCCAATACCGCCTCCGTTTGAGACCTCAAATCAAACAAAATCCATCTGTCGCCAACAATACTTTTCAATAAAAACCCTATTGTCACTTAACGCTACTTACCAGACTCAAAACGAGGAGCTTCCATGCTGGTGTCCACCTTGAGGAGCGTCCAGGGTGACGGCCCCCTGTTGCATCCCCTCCCGTCGAACAGCAACGCACAAGGCGAAAGCCAGGAACAACCCGGCTCCGATCCCTCGGAGCGCAATGTCGCCAACACCTATCTCTAGGAGGCCCCGCAGACCGAAGCTCACCGCAAGTAGCAGGGGGGTAACCAGCCAGGTCCGCCCCCGGAGGAGGTCCAACACTTGATGGTGCAAATGACTCCGATCCCCAACCCCCAGGGCCTGCCTTCGCCTCAAGCGGGAGAACACCACCAGACTCACATCGACCATGGGATAAATGAACAACACAAAGAACCCGTTGGGGTCCTGGGGCAGCCTCGCCTTGACCGTGAGGATCGCCATGAGGGTCCCCAGCAGCAAGGCGCCGCAGTCCCCAAGGAAGAGATGGGCTCTGGGGTAGTTGAAGAGCAGGAGCACAAAGAGCGCTCCCAGGAGCGGCAAGGGGGCCCCCAGGAACCAGAGGACCAGGAGGCTGAAGCCGATCACCAGACCGTTGACGCCATCCATGAGGTTGATGGCATTGGGCAGGAACCAGAACCAGAGGGTCAGGAGCGGGAGGGTAATGGCCCAGTGATTGGGGAGGTCCAGACCGAAAAGCGGAAATGAGCCGCCGAGCGGGAGAAGATGGGCCCCATGAACCACTGCCAGGATCAGGGCCACCCCGAGACCGACCAGAGCCTTGATGCGGGCCCTCAAACCGAGCAGGTCATCCAGAAAGCCCATGAGGGCCATCAGACAAAGCGCGACCCAATCCCAGGTTCCCAGCCCCAAGGAGAGCAGTCCCAAGCCACTCAGGGCGATGAGCATCACCCACAGGACCAGACCACCACAGAGGGGCGTCGGTTTCACGTGCTGCTTGCGCCCTGCCGGGTGATCCAGGAGCCCAACCCTGCGTGCGACCCGAATCATCGCCCAGGAGAGGGCGACCGCAAAAAGGACTACTACAGCAAGGATGATCATCGATTTTTGACCAAACCCAAATATTGAAACCCACCTCACAGGCACCTTCCCGCGCAGTCTACCACTATGTTCCACCCCACCTGGTCCTGGGAATCACCGAACAAGCTCAGTCTTCCAGGAAGGAAACCCCCAGACAAGCATTTGAGCGGTTTTCTTCCAACACTCGGCGATCACAGCTTCTGAACCTCGCCTGAGGTGTTTTCCACCCTATCGCTCTCCCGAAGCATCCCCTCCTATGGTAGAGAACTGAGCGGACTCACCAAAGTTCGATATATAATATAATCATTAATGATAAACCAAAGCGATTTTCGATTCGCGCTTCATAGAACAGAAACGGGCATTCAGTTCACCCCTTCCCCCATCCAGAACAAATGAGGTTTCCATGTGCGGCATCGTCGGTTACATCGGTCATCAGAGTGCAGCCTCCATCCTGGTGGATGGACTGCGAAGCCTGGAATACCGGGGCTATGACAGTGCGGGCATCGCGCTGGCACCGGGGGACGGCACCTTCCGGGTGACGCGGGCCTCGGGGAAGCTGGTAAACCTGCAGGCGAAGCTGGACTTCTCGGATGCGACACCGGTGGGGATCGGGCACACGCGCTGGGCGACCCACGGGAGGCCCACGGAGGAGAACGCCCACCCGCATCGCAGCCGGGATGGCAAGGTGGTGGCGGTCCACAACGGGATCTTCGAGAACTACCTGGAGCTGCGGGCCGAGCTGTCCGCTGCGGGGCACAGCTTTGTCACCGAGACGGACACCGAGTGCTTCCCGGTGCTGGTCTCCCAGCTCCTGAGTGAAGGCCGGGACTTCGCCACCGCCTTCCGGGAGGCCCTGGGGCGGGTGCGGGGCATCTATGCCCTGGCCTGCATGCAGGCGGAGGACACCGGGCGCATCATGGTGGCCCGCAGTGGCCCCCCCCTCATCATCGGCATCGGGGAGGGGGAAACCTTCCTGGCCTCTGATGTGGTGCCCCTGCTCCGCCACACCCGCCGGGTGATCTACCTGGAGGATGGCGACCTGGCCGAGCTGACCCCCCAGGGGGCCCGGGTCTTCCGCCTGGACGGCTCCCCGGTGACGCGGGAGATCCAGACGGTGCCCTTCGATCCTGTCAGTGCCGAGAAGGGCCGCTACAAGCACTTCATGCAGAAAGAGATCTTCGAGCAGCCCCTGGCCATCTCCAACACCCTGTTGGACCGCCTGCCCGTGAGCCCCGAGGAGCCTATGCCCCTGGACCTGCCCTACTCGGATGAGGAGCTCCGGAGCTTCCGGAAGGTCGTCATCCTGGCCTGCGGCACCAGCCGCCACGCAGGGCTGGTGGGGCAGTTCTATATTGAGCACCTTGCCCGACTCGGCACCGAGGTGGATTACGGCAGCGAGTACCGCTACCGGGAACCCGTGGTGGAGCCGGGGACGCTGGCCATCGGTATCAGCCAGAGCGGTGAAACCGCCGACACCCTGGCTGCGCTGAAGGAGGCCGCTGCGAGGGGTGCCCGCACCCTGGCCATCTGCAATGTGCAGGGATCGACAGCCACCCGCACCGCCGAGGCCACCCTGCTCACCCATGCGGGGCCGGAGATCGGGGTGGCCTCCACCAAGGCCTTCACCACCCAGCTCACCGTGCTGCTGCTCCTGGCCATCCGCCTGGGAGAGGCCCGGGGGACCCTGAAGCCTGAGACCAAGGCCACCCTGATCCAGGGGCTGCGTCACCTGCCGGCCCTTCTGGAGCGGACTGCGGGCCAGGAGAAGACCCTGGTGAAGTGGGCCCAGCGCTGGCAGGAGGCCCGGGACTTCCTCTACCTGGCCCGAGGACCGCTCTACCCCATCGCCCTGGAAGGCGCCTTGAAGCTCAAGGAGATCAGCTATATTCACGCCGAGGGTTACCCGGCAGGCGAGATGAAGCACGGCCCCATCGCCCTGATAGATCAGCACCTGCCCATCGTGGCGGTGATGCCCCGGGATGAGCACCGGGAGAAGACGCTGTCGAACCTGCAGGAGGCCGCGGCCCGGGAAGGGCGGATTCTGGCACTGGTGACGGAGGGGGACACGGGTCTGGCCGGGGTGGCCGAGGATGTGCTGGAGATGCCTGAGGTGCACCCCTGGCTGGCGCCGATCCTCTACTCAGTGCCGCTGCAGCTGCTGGCCTATCACATCGCCGTGCTGCGGGGCTGCGATGTGGATCAGCCACGGAACCTGGCCAAGAGTGTGACTGTGGAATAAAAGAAGTTGGCCACGGATGGGCACAGATAAGCACGGATAAAAGAGCAGGATCGCCCCGGCGGAGGGTCGGGCGCCTGGGGCCGCCCCGCGAAGCTGGGGCGGACGGCGAGCCGTCCGCGTCCAGAGGGGGAGGGGCAGCCAGGGACACGCGAGCGTGTCCTGGTCTGACCCTCCCCCTCTGAACCTGCCCCCAGGTGCCCCACTGAACGGAGCTGATCCGTGCTCATCTGTGCGCATCCGTGGCTATATTCTTTTTATCAACTTCAGCTATCCTGAACTCCCCTTCCAAGGAAGCATCCATGGCCAAGCTGGAGTCCATCACGGGAGCCATCATCGGGGCAGCCTTCAAGGTCTCGAACACGCTCGGGTCCGGATTCCTGGAGAAGGTCTACGAGAACGCCCTGGCTCTCGAACTGGGAAAGTCGGGTCTGCCCGTGGTGCAGCAGCATGGGATCGAGGTCCGCCATGAGGGGTCTCTCGTGGGCGAGTTCGCCGCGGATCTGCTGGTGGCGGGATGTGTGCTGGTGGAGCTCAAGGCCGTCAGGGCGCTGGAAGATATCCACCTGGCGCAGTGCATCCACTATCTGAAGGCCACAGGACTGGAGGTCTGCCTGCTCATGAACTTCGGCCATCCCAGGCTTGAATACAGGCGGGTGGTCCTCGGCTGAA
Source organism: uncultured Holophaga sp. (assembly GCF_963677305.1). Lineage (GTDB taxonomy): Bacteria > Acidobacteriota > Holophagae > Holophagales > Holophagaceae > Holophaga. Next base: position 1,283,681 of record NZ_OY781925.1, on the reverse strand, counting down.
GAGGTCGTCCCATCAGAGCCAGCCAAGAGAACCACAACGGCATGAAAAGCCATGGGCCACGGATGAGCACAGATAGACACGGATGAAAAGCAGGATCAGCCCGGCAGTGGGTCGGGCGCCTGGGGCCGCCCCGCAAAGCGGGGGCGGACGGCGAGCCGTCCGCGTTCAGAGGGGGAGGGGCAGCCAGGGACACGCAGGCGTGCCCTGGCCTGACCCTCCCCCTCTGAACCTGCCCCCAGGTGCCCTGTCGAGTGGGGCCGATCTGTGTCCATCTGTGCGCATCTGTGGCTATTTCATTTTTTTCAGACTGACAACCAGGGCCTCTACCACAGAATTCAGGGCGGGGCGGGGCCTGCAGAGCGGACAGGTAGCCCAGGGCAAGATCCACCACATGTGAGGTAGTCCCTCATCCCGAAACACCTTCCCTGCGAAGCCTGAGCAAACCCTACCCGTGATTTGCACTCGACATCCGACCGAGGCGTGGTAGAATGGATTTTCTGATGGCGCGTAGCTCAGGGGTAGAGCACCACCTTGACACGGTGGGGGTCGGTGGTTCGAGACCACTCGCGCCAACCAGTTGGAACCCGGGGAGACCCGGGTTTTTTTGCGTCCGGAGACAGAGCGGTGGGGCCCACGGTGAGCCCCCTCGTCCGTGCCCGGATCGCCTACCGCACCTCGGGCAGGGTGAGGAACTTGAAGGGGTCGAGCTTCCAGGTCTCGGGGGCCTCGTTGCCCGTGATGCTGTCGCCGCCGGCTTCGGGGCGGGAGAGGTCCAGGTCGTAGGGGGAGATGACCCGGCTGCGCCGGATGTCGTAGATGACCCGGACCACGGGGTAGAGGAGGCCCCCTTCACTCTGCTGGACCACCACCGCCAAGCGCTCGCTGTCCAGGCGCACCAGGGTGCCCACAGGGTAGATGCCCAGGGCCTGGATGAAGTGCTGAACCAGGGTGGGGTCGAAGTGGTTCTCACCCCACTCGAAGAGCTTGCTGAGGGCGATGCCGGGCTCCATGCCGCGGTGGTAGCAGCGGTTGGAGGTGATGGCGTCGTAGACGTCCACGATGGCTGACATGCGGCCGATGAGGCTGATCTCGTCGCCCTGGAGCCCCAGGGGGTAGCCCGCCCCCTTGAACTTCTCGTGGTGCTGGCCCGTGACCTCGAAGACCGTGGGGGTGATGCCGGGGGTCTGCTGCAGGACCTCGAGACCCAGGGTCACGTGGGACTTCATGGTGACGAACTCGTCATCCGTGAGCTTGCCGGGCTTGTTGAGAACATGATCCGGCACCCTCATCTTGCCGATGTCGTGGAGCATGCCGCCCATGCCCGCCAGCTTGATCTGCTCACGGTCCATGCCCATGTAGCGGCAGAAGGTGACCAGCAGGGTGCAGACGCTGACGGAGTGCTGGAAGGTATAGGTGTCACCCTCCTTGATACGGCAGAGGCTCACCAGGGTGCCCTGGTTGCGTAGGATGGACTCGGTGACCTGCTCCACCACCGGCTCCATGCGCTCCACCTGGATCTGCTTGCCCAGGCGGACATCGGCCAGCACCGACTGGATGACTTTGTTGGCCTCGCCATGGATGGCCTTGGCCACCTCCAGTTCCTCCCGATGGGAGGTGCTCTGGGGCAGCAGTGCGGCGGCCTGGGCGATGCCGTCCATGGCGTCATGGATCTGGTGGGCCACCTCCGACTCGGAGAGCCCCTCGGCGTCAATCCCCTTGACCGTATCGATGTAGACCTCGGTGATGCCGCTCCCCAGGATCTTCTGGAGATCCTCCTCCCTGCGGAGCATGAAGCGGCTCCGGAAGAAGTTGTGGTCCATCCAGCCACAGTTGAGGTCGTGGATGTACATGCCCAGCTTCAGCGCTTGCTTGGGGACCTTCTTGATCATTCATTCACCTGGATGCCTTGAACCATCATCGCCGGGGACGGGGTCCCGGAGAAGAGGCCTGACCCGCTGAATTGGATGCTGTCCGGGCCGAATTCGAGCCATGGCGGCAAAAAGCAGCCTCATCGTCATGAAACGGCACGGGTTGGAAGAGCGGGAGGCCACCGTGTAAATCTGAGTTTACAGAGTCAGAATCGAGCATATTTGATAAAATAATCAATAACTGACACTTGACCTCTGGCACACGACTTGACCCCTCCGAGGGAACCCCTCAAGGAGGATCCATGTTCCGTTGCCTTCGAACAGCCCTGCTCACCCTCTGCCTGCTGCCCCTGTCTGCAGCCGACCGGGCCCCCAGGGGACCCGTCAATCTCAACACCGCCACCGTCACGGAGTTGATGCAGCTCCCCAAGATCGGCGCGAAGACCGCCGAGCGCATCGTGGCCTACCGCAAACAACACGGGGCCTTCAAGCGCCCGGAGGAGCTGATGAACGTGAAGGGCATCGGCGAGAAGTCCTTCGCCAAGCTCAGACCCCACCTGAGCGTCGGGGGCCCGGCAGCCGCCGGGAAGCCATGAGATGCGGCAGCGCCAGCGGCTTCACCCTCATGGAGAGCTCCCTCACCCTGGGGATCATGGGGATGCTCAGCCTGGCAGGCATGAGCGCCCTCGACTTGGGGCGGGGACTGGCCCTATCGGGCTTCCAGGTGGAGCTGCGGGGGAGTCTGCAGGAGGCCTTCCTCCGCGCCCGGGCCAGCGGGAGGAATGTGACGGTGGCCCTGGGCAGCCCGAAGGCCCAGGACATCATCCCCCTCCAGCTGCCCCAGGGGGTACGCTGGGGCCTGCCGGCGGGGATCCCCATGCCGCCAGGCATGGACCCCACCGTCAAGGCCACCCAGACCGGCGAAGCCCACGCCCGCATCACGGTCACCCCGCGCCATACGGCTACGGCCTCCGCCTGGTTTCTCAGCGACGGAAGGGACGCCCTCTGCATGCGCCTCAGCGGGCAAGGTCAGCTGCAGATGTGGCGCTGGATCGCGACCCGCGGATCCTGGACGAGGAGCTGACATGAAGATGTCCGAGCTCTCGCCAGAGCTCCGCCCGAGGGAGCGCCTGCTGGCCGGGCAGGGTCACGAGCTGGGCGATGCCGAACTCCTGGCCCTGCTCTGGGGCACGGGGCGCCAGGGCCGGAGTGCCACGGAGCTGGCCCAGGAGATCCTGAGCAGCACCGGTGGTCTCTCCGGCCTCCTCTGCCAGGGGCTGCAGGACTGGATAGCCTTGCCGGGCATCGGCCGAGCGAGGGCCTGCCAGCTCTGGGCGGCTCAGGAGCTTTGCCGCCGTCTGCGCCGGGGGGGTGCCCGGCCCCGAATCACCAGCCCCCGGGCGGCTGGGGAGTATCTCCTGCCCCGCTGCCAGGGGCTCGGCGAGGAGCGCTTCGGACTGCTCGCCCTCAACGCCAAGGGGGAGCTGCTGGCGGAGCGGATCATGAGCATGGGCACGGCCACGGGGACCCTGGTGAGCCCCCGGGAATTCTTCCGGGAGGCCCTGCGCTACGGCGCCACCAGCGCCCTGGCCTTCCACAACCACCCCTCCGGCGACCCCACACCCAGCCAGGAGGACACCCTCCTCACCCGCCGCCTCCGCTCGGCCGGGGACTCCCTGGGCGTCCCCCTGGCCGACCACCTCATCCTCGGCAATGACCGCTACCACAGCTTCCGCGCCGCCGAAGGCTGGGATGCCTCACCGTAGACACATCCCTGCCACCCAGAGAAAAGTCAGTCATCCGCCGATGAAGGGGATGGACGCCGATAGTGCTCGACCCACCAGGAGTGCCTGGGGACTGGTTCTGGGAGGGGTTCGGCCCATGGACGCGCCAGCGCGTCTCAGGGCAGCACCCCTCCCCGAACGCGGACGGCGCGCCGTCCGCCCCCGCTCCGCGGGGCGTCCCCAGACACCCCGAGCCGTACCACCCATGTTTCATCGGCGTGCATCGGAGTTCATTGGCGGACACATCAGCTTTTACGCTTTCCGCATGGCCTCCGGCCTCCCGGTATGGAATGATTTTTCAATCCAGGGAGCTGTGGCATGCAGGCAGGAGATCGGACACCGGTCATCGGTGTCATCGGGGGAAGTGGGGTCTATGACATCGACGGGCTCGAGGACCGGCGCTGGGTCCGGGTGGAGTCGCCCTGGGGGGAGGCTTCGGACGAGCTGCTCTTCGGCACCCTGCAGGGCCAATCCATGGTCTTCCTGCCCCGGCACGGACGGGGGCACCGTCTCTCTCCCACGGGCATCAACTACCGGGCCAATATCGACGCCATGAAGCGCGCGGGGGTCACCGACCTCATCTCCGTGAGCGCCGTGGGCTCCCTCCAGGAGGACCTGCCCCCCGGGACCTTCGTCATCGTGGACCAGTTCATCGACCGAACCTTCGCCCGGGAGAAGAGCTTCTTCGGGAACGGCTGTGTGGCCCATGTGGGCTTCGCCCATCCCGTCTGCCCCCGCCTGGGGGACCACCTGGAGGCCGCTGCCCGCGAGGCGGGCCTGAAGGTCGCCCGGGGCGGGACCTATGTGGCCATGGAGGGGCCCCAGTTCTCCACCCTGGCCGAATCCCGGCTCTACCGCAGCTGGGGGGCCCAGGTGATCGGCATGACCAACCTGCCCGAGGCCAAGCTCGCCCGGGAGGCCGAGATCTGCTATGCCACCGTGGCCATGGTCACGGACTATGACTGCTGGCACCCGGACCACGACAGCGTGACGGTGGAGGCCATCGTCAAGGTCCTGGTGGCCAACGCCGGGAATGCCCGCACCCTGGTCAGACAGAGCGCCTCCCGGATCGCCGGGGATGCCGCCGCACAGGGCTGTGCCTGCCGTCGGGCCCTGGACAACGCCCTCATGACCGCCCCCGAGAAGCGCGATCCCGAGCTGGTCCGCAAGCTCGATGCCGTGGCTGCCCGCCTCCTCCACTCCTAGGTTCCCGATATGCCCATCAAGTCCCGCATCCGCACCGTACCCCACTACCCCAAGCCCGGCGTCATGTTCCGGGACATCACGACCCTCCTCAAGGACCCGGTGGGCTTCCGCATCACCATTCACGAGCTGGTGGAGCGCTACACCGGCCAGAAGATCGACAAGGTGGCCGCCATCGAGAGCCGGGGCTTCATCATCGGCGCCGCGGTGGCCTGCCAGCTCGGGGTGGGCTTCGTCCCGGTCCGCAAGAAGGGCAAGCTCCCTGCCGAGACCGTAGGCCACGACTACGAACTGGAGTACGGCACCGACCGGGTGGAGATGCACACCGACGCCATCGCCCGGGGCGAGCGGGTGCTGCTGGTGGACGACCTCATCGCCACCGGCGGCACCGCCGAAGCCGCCTGCAAGCTTATCGCCAGCATGGGAGCAGAAGTGGTGGAGTGCGCCTTCGTCATCGACCTGCCGGACCTCGGCGGACGCCGCCGTCTGGAGGAACAGGGCTACAAGGTCCATGCCCTCTGTGAATTCGAAGGGGACTGAGCATGGCCCAGCACAGCGTGGAAACCCTCCGCTGGCAGGACCAGCGGCTGGAGATGATCGATCAGCGGATCCTGCCGCTGCGCTTCGAGTACCTGCCCTATGACGATGCCGCCTCGGTCGCAGAGGGCATCCGCAGCATGGTGGTCCGGGGCGCCCCGGCCATCGGCTGCGCCGCCGCCTACGGCATCGCCCTGGAGGCCCACCGCCAGCGGACGGCTGCACCCGGGGCCTTCCGGGAGGCCCTGGAGGAGGCCTTCAGGATCCTGGCCGCCAGCCGCCCCACGGCCGTGAATCTCTTCTGGGCCCTGAAGCGCATGCGGCGGGTCTGGGAGACCCTGAGCGCCCTGCCCGTCCCGGCCCAGGCCGAGGGCCTGATGGCCGAAGCCCACGAGGTCCTGGCCGAGGACATCCGCATCAACCGGGCCATGGGGGCTCACGGGGCCGCACTCCTGCCTGATGGAGCCCGGGTGCTCACCCACTGCAACGCCGGGGCCCTGGCCACCGCTGGACACGGCACCGCCCTGGGGGTCATCCGCTCGGCGGTGGAGGCCGGCAAGCGGATCTCCGTCATCGCCGATGAGACCCGCCCCTTCCTGCAGGGGGCCCGCCTCACCGCCTGGGAGATGGTCCAGGAGGGCATCCCCGTCACCCTCATCACCGACAACATGGCCGGCCACCTCATGAGCCAGGGCGAAATCGACGCCGTCATCGTCGGCACCGACCGAGTGGCGGCCAATGGTGACGTGGCCAACAAGATCGGCACCTACATGGTGGCGGTCCTGGCCAGGCGTCACGGCATCCCCTTCTATGTGGCCTGCCCCCTCTCCACCATTGACATGGGCATCCCAGAGGGCACCGCCATCCCCATCGAAGAGCGGGCCCGGGAGGAGGTCACCGGCTTCCGCGACTGCCAGTGGGCCCCCGAGGGGGTCTCGGTCCGCAATCCCGCCTTCGACGTGACACCCGCTGAGCTGGTCACGGCCCTGATCACGGAGAAGGGTGTGCTCTCCTCGCCAGACCGGGAGCGCATGATCCGCTTTCTCGCCTGAGACCGGGTGTTGCGCTTGAGCACCTTCAGATACCGAGCGGGATCTTGGATCCGGATCCACGCCCGGATGGCAAGATCTGCCCGACCACCTCATGGCGAACGCGAAATTCAATAGCAAACTTGAATACTTGACAGGCTATTTCCCAGGCTCAACCTTGATATCTCAAATCATTCCCTGGGAGAGGGGCCATGGCGTTTGTCAGCTGGGATCCAAAGCTTCTGATCGGAATCGACTTTGTGGACCGAGACCACAAGGGCCTCTTCGATCTGGTCAACCGCCTGCATGCCGCCATGACCGAACAGCGGGGCCGCGAGGTGGTCGGCGGCATCCTGAAGGAGCTGCATGCCACCTTCGTGGGCAAGATTGATGAGCTCACGACCAAGTGCAATGCCGGCAACAACCTCGTCAGCATTGACCTGCTCAAGTTCCTGAAGAACTGGCTGGTGAGCCACATCGCCGAAGACGACAAGCTCTACAGGGCCTTCCTCGAGAAGACCGCGGCACTCAGCCCGAGCGGGGCCTGAGGGGCACACCTGGTAGCCGGCTACGCCCAGCTGATGAGCCTGCCCTCCACTTCGGATCTGAGCTCAGCCACCGACCACGTGGAGGACGGCGGGTACCCCAAAACCATCCAGTTGATGCGCCTGCCCTTCACCTGGACGCTGGGCGGAGGGGCACCGGGCTGGACGCTACGGGGTGGATTCAGGGCCGGTTACCTGAGGATGTCGGCCCATCTGGGCGAGCCAGGGGCTTCCGCCCATGCGGTATGGAGCACCTGCGCCCTGGCTGGACGGCTCGGGCTCCGTCGGGACCTCACCCCCCGCTGGTGGGCGGAGGGTTGGATCGAAGGGGGGTGGCCCGCCTGGACAACCGGACCGACTACACGGGAGCCGCCACCCAGCTGGGTCCCCACCTGGACGGCACCCTGTTCAACTGGCACCTGACCCGGGGGAACCCGGCGCACCCCGTCACCCTGGTGACCGGAGCCGCCTGGTCAGGCTTCCTGGGCGCCAACCGGGATGCTCTGGGCATCACCTCCGTGGGTGCCCTGAGCGTCGGACTGGAGTTCACCCCGGGAGGGGCGCTGGCCTTCGCGGGTAGGGACAGGGTCCTCGGCACCGGGATCTTCGGCCCCCATCTCCACGGAAGCAGCCTGGGGCTGACGGATCTGGGGACCTCCAGAGCCGAGCAGAGTTACAAGCTCTTCATAAGCTTGCCAAAACCCTGACCGAAGCTTTCGGTTCCCACGGCCTTGAGCTTGCCGGATTGGGCCACCTGGTCGTGGGTGAGCTCCCCGGCATGCATGGCATCGAAGACCGCATGGGCGGTGATGACCGTGAAGGTGGGCGCGGGGTGCCCACCCTCCAGCAGGGCGGCCTGTCCCTGGTCGAAGACCACATGGAACTGGCCCTGACCATCCTCGCGGAAGTCGAACTGCATGACGCCCTGGAGGCCGGACTCCCTCACCCGTTCAGGGTTGGCGGCGAGCTTGCCCTTGAATTCAGCCATGAGTTCCTGGAAGGTCTGGTGGGCCATGGGGCCTCCTCTGCGGTGCGGCCCTGGCCGCAAAGGGCAAGTCTATAGGGAGCGGGCCTCTCTGATCGGGTGATTGCGGACACAAGCATCCTGCCCATCAAATTCACAACTATTCCGATCAGGAATTAGCATTATAGTTCATGGGGGAGGTCACCCATGAAGCTCTCCACTCGATCCGTCTATGGCATGCGCGCCATGCTGGCGCTGGCGCGGGAGCATGGCCGGGGCTCCCTCTTCCTCAAGGACATCGCCGAGCGGGAGAAGCTGCCGGGCACCTACATGGAGCAGCTGATGGTGCCTCTGCGGAAGGCGGGCCTGGTCCAGGCGGTCCGTGGGGCCCGGGGGGGCTATTCCCTGGCCCGCTCCCCCTCCCGGGTCACCGTGCAGGAGATCCTGGAGGCTCTTGAGGGCCCCCTCACCCTGATGGATTGTCCGGGGGGCTCGGGCTGCTGCGGCCACCCGGAAACCTGCGCTCTGGGGGACCTCTGGCAGGAGGCCAGTGAGGCCATGAACCGGGTCTTCGGGGACACCACCCTGGCCGTCCTCCTGGAGCGCCAGCTGGCCAAGGTGGAGGCACCCCTGCTGAACTACAGCATCTGAAGGGGGTAGACTGCTGGAACGGTCCCTGCCGGCGGCCAATGCGGAGATCCCATGAGCGACTGCAGCTTCGAGAACCTGGTGGGTGCCCTGGTGGGGAGCTATACCGAGGAAGCCGCCACGCGCCACGTCGACTCCTGCAGTCTGCCGGACCGGGCGGTGGTGATCGAGATCCTCAAGCAGCTCCGCGAGCTGATGTACCCGGGGTACTTCGGCAAGCAGAACCTGGAGTCCTGCACCCTGGAGGGTCATGTGAGGGAGCTGATGGCCTCCATCAGCGAGAAGCTCTTCACCCAGATCCGGCTGGCCCTGATCCACCGCTCGGTCCGCCATGGGGTACCAGTGGCCCACGTCAATGACCGGGCCCGGGAGCTGGTCCGCACCTTCCTGGCCACCCTGCCCCGCCTCCGGGCCATCCTGGCCACCGATGTGCAGGCGGCCTTCGAAGGGGACCCCGCCGCCGGGGACACCGATGAGATCATCTTCTCCTATCCGGGACTGCTGGCCACCACGATCCAGCGCATCGCCCACGAACTGCAGCTGCTCGAGGTGCCCCTGATCCCCCGGATCATGACCGAGTACGCCCACACCCTGACAGGCATCGACATCCACCCCGGTGCCGCCCTGGGGGAGTATTTCTTCATCGACCACGGGACCGGCGTGGTCATCGGGGAGACCACGATCATCGGGCGCCACGTCAAGCTCTACCAGGGGGTGACCCTGGGAGCCCTCTCCACCCGTGGCGGCCAGGGACTCAAGGGTGTCAAGCGCCACCCCACCCTGCAGGACGATGTGACGGTCTACTCCGGGGCCTCCATCCTCGGCGGAGAGACCGTCATCGGACAGGGTGCCGTGATCGCCAGCAATGTCTTCATCACCCAGTCCGTACCCAGCCACACCCGAGTCAGCACCAAGAACCCCGAACTGCAGTACCGCAACCGCCAGGCCGAGGATTTCATCCAGAACCCTCCGGCCGACTGGGTCATCTGAGGCGCTGCCAGCGTCTCACCCCCCAGACCACCAGCATGGCCAGGATGGCCCCGAGGGTGGCCATGGCCATGTCCATCTGCGCATCCCAGACATCCCCCTGGGCCCCCAGGTAGACCGAACCCAGATCCGGGCCCGAAAGCTGGGCAGTCACCGCCTCGATGATCTCGTATACGGCCGCACAGGCCAGCACCATCTCAACGGGAAGGTAGTAGCTCCATCCCCCCCGGACCCCGACCTGGCGCACAAAGACCTCCTGCACCGGATAGGCCAGGAGGAGCCCGAAGGAGAAGGCCACCATCCGGTCGAAGGGGTTCCGCTCGAGATGGAACAGCACCTTGATCCAGTCTCCGAGCGGAACATTCGCGTAGGCGTAGTGGGCCCCCAGGACATGGAGGACGAGGAAGACCACGAAGAGGGCGTAGGACCGGTCCGAAAAACGGAAACGGCGGGCGGTGACCAGGAGAGCCGCGAGAAAGGCGAAGACCAGCCAGTTCTCCAGCAGCCAGTTGGCCGGATACAGGGGTCTCCAGGCACCCCACAGCCAGACCACGGCATAACAGCCGAGGAGCACCTGGAGGAAACGGTTGCCTGTCAGTCCACACGCCCTGGGCACGCCCCCCCCTGTGGCCCCAGCATGACACAGCACTTTCTGGTTGCAGTCTGGCGAATTTTTGACGAATATCAACCCATGGCCAGCCTCTTTGATACCGAGCCGCAAGCCCCCCTCCTCTTCGGGGAGTGCCTGGTGGAGCCCGGGGAGGCCCGCAGCATCCTCAGGCCCCAGCGGGACGAGCGCCTGGGCTTCGGCTTCGCCCTGAGCCCCTACCGCGGCTGCTCCCACGGTTGCCGCTACTGCTATGTCCGGGGCTACCCCGACCCCTTCCATCCACGGGAGGACTGGGGCCGCTGGATCGCCCCCAAGACCAACGCCCCTGAACTCCTCTGGGCCCAGCGTCATCGCCTCCGGGGTGCCTCGATCTTCCTCTCCACCGCCACGGATCCCTACCAGCCCCTGGAGCGGGAGTTCCGTCTGACCCGAGCCTGCCTGAAGATCCTTCTGGAGCTGGGAAGCCCCAAGGTGGTCCTCCACACCCGCTCGGCGCTGGTGCTTCAGGATCTGGAACTGCTGCGGGACTTCGGTCCCAGGCTCTCGGTGGGCCTCTCCATCCCCACGGACGACGACACGGTGCGCCAGGTGGCCGAGCCGAGGGCACCGGCCATCCCCACCCGCTGGTCCACCATGGAGCGGCTTGCCCGGGGCGGGATCCGGGTGGGCGTGGCGGTGAGCCCTCTCCTGCCGGTGGACAACCCGGCGATCTTCGCCCGAAGGGCCGCAGCCTGCGGTGCCAGCAGCGCCTGGGTGGGCCGCCTGCGGCTGCTGGACCGGGATCCCTTCCGGGCCTTGCTGGAGGAGCGGGGTTGGGAGCACATCCTGTCGCCGGACTATGCGGAGCAGGTGCGGGAGGCCTTCCACCGGGAGCTGCCCCAGCAGCAGCGTCCCCTTCCCCCCCCCGACCGCCCTGGCCGCGCCTTCCCCAGACCCCGCCCCGAGGCCCAGCACCCTCCCCTTTTCTGAGGTCCGCCGTGACTCCGCAGAGGGGCCGTCCCACGGTCTCCAGCCAGGGAAGGCCAGCTGACGATCGGCGGGCAGCGATATCCGCTCTGCCAATAACCGGGGGCCCGCAAATGGAAGCCATCCAAGGACCCATTCTGGGTAAAAATGGACCCTTGGACCCCTGCCCTTCCCGAGCCCTCTCCGTGAGCCTGACACCCGACCCCGCCCACCAGCCCGACGCACCCGCCTCCGCAGCCGCGGAGCAGCACCTGCCGAGCACCTGCGCCGGGCATCCGGTGACGCGGGAACTCCTGGCATCCCTGGCCGATCTCTCCAGGGAACTGGGTTCGGACGGCACCTCTGCCGACCGCATGCAGGCAAGCCAGCTCATGGACCTCACCCAGCGCCAGAACAATGAAGTCTTCCTGCGCAGACTGGTCCATCTGGCCGAGGCGGGGCTGCTGGTCGAGGAGCGGCGCATGGTGGTCTCTGCCGAGATCCTGGACGAGGTCCGCTCGGCCTTCCTCCACCAGGAGCTCGCCCGCCAGCGCCGTCTGGACATCCATATCGAACCCAGCCATCCCTTCCTCACCGATCCCAGCGTCCTCTCCTCAGCCCTCATCTTCATGGTGAAGTCGGCGGAGGCCCTGGCCCCGGAGGGCTCCCCCCTGCGCCTCTGGATGGAGCGGAGCGGCAAGCTGCGCCACTTCCACCTCCGCTTCCAGGACCCGGGAGCCGGGCTCCAGTCCTGCCCCTTCCTCGCCTCGGCCCGCCTCCTCGCCGAGAACTGCCTCGGAGGAGGCTTCGCCATCGAACACAGCCCGGGCGGCACTGCGTCCCTCATCCTGACCCTGCCGGACAACAGCCCCGCCCTCCGCCACGAGACATCAGTCGATGCGCTGAACAGGAACCTCCAGCCACCCAAACCCAGCTCGGAGCGATGCACCATCCTGGCTGCCGACGACTCCAGGACCATCCGGCACCTGATCCGCACCATCCTCGTCCGCGAGCATGAAGTCATCCTGGCCTCCGATGGGATCGAAGCCCTGAGGCTCGCCCGGGAGGCCACGCCGGACCTGATCCTGCTCGACGTGATCATGCCGGGCCTGAACGGCTTCGAGGTCTGCCGAGCCCTCAAGGAGGACCCGGCCACGAAGGAGATCCCCGTGCTCTTCCTCACTGCCTTGAGCGGGGATACGGACGAGGCCCTGGCCCTGGCGGGGGGTGCCTCGGACTTCATCATCAAGCCCATCAGCCCGCCCGTGCTTGCGGCCCGGGTCAGACACCACCTCGAGCTCAAGCGGAGCCGGGAGCACCTCAAGGCCCTGACCCTGCTGGACGGACTCACAGGGATCGCCAACCGCCGCCGGTATGACGAACAGCTTCAGCAGGAGTGGCTCCGCTGCGGCCGCTCGGGGAACCCCCTGTCCCTGGTCATGGGGGATGTGGACTACTTCAAGTGCTTCAACGATGGCTACGGACACCTGATGGGAGATGACTGCCTGCGCCAGGTGGCCCGGGCCATGGCCGACAGCCTCCACCGTCCTGGGGACCTGGCCGCCCGCTATGGAGGGGAGGAGTTCGTCTGCATCCTGCCGGAGACGGACCTGGAGGGCGCCCGTCAAGTGGCGGGGGCGATCCGGAGAGCCGTCGAAGGTCTGCGGATGCCCCACAGCTTCTCGCCTGTGGCCGGACACGTGACCATCAGTCTGGGTGTGGCCACCGCCTGGCCGAGTGAGATCTCCCGCATCGAGGACCTCACCCGGCAGGCCGACCTCAATATGTACGAAGCCAAGCGCCGGGGTCGCAACCGCGTCGTCAGCTGAGCCGGGGGATCACCTGGTCGCTGCGCCCCCTGTGAACCCCATGCGATGTCATGGCAGAGCCACCCACCTCAGCCCGGATTCTGCATTGACTCCCGGCGCAGGGCCATCCCCTTCATCCAGGCTTGAAACGCACTTTATTCAGCCAAGATGAAGAGGATGACTGCAGGCTACAGGCGATGATGAACTCGCGATCCAGGCGCACAGGAAACTCAGAGCCCAGTTCGTCTTGGGTACCAAACGGCTCCCGATGAGTGTCAGCCGCCTGGGCTTTACTCCGGGCCTTGCCCAGGCCTCAGATGACTCAATTGCAGAATCCGGGCTCAGTCCAGCACAGCCTGTCGCTCGCCATCGGCCCAGACCAGGGTCGCAACAGCCTGGGGGGGCAGGAGACCGGCGCTCTTGACAGGTTGGCCATCGCCTCCCCGGACCATTACAAAACCCCGCTGCAGAGGCCGGGTGGGATCCAGGCCCTGAAGACGGGCCGAGAGGATGGATAAGCGTTCCCGGAGCTGGGCAAGCTGCCGCTCTGCCGCCACCTGAAGCCTGTGGCTGGCCTCCGCCCGGCGGGGGCCTTCTCCCTCGCCTGCTGCGCGGCCTGCGGCGTGGCCCAGCCTCTGCCTGAGCAGGGACCAGCGGTGGGCCGCGCGGTCAAGGCGCCTCAGGGGCTGGGCCTCCTCCAGGCGGCGCCCCAGGGTCTCCAGGCGGGCCCGGACAGTTCCGGCAGGGTCGCAGCGCAACAGGCCCCGGTCCACCATGAGATTCAGGGTGGACTCGAAGCCCTGGAGACGCCAGGCCAGCCGGGCGTGCAGCGCCTCGGTCCGGCGGGCCAGCTCACTGGCCAGCTGCCGCCGGTCAGGGGTGGCCAGCTCAGCCGCCTGGCTGGGGGTGGCCGCACGCCTGTCGGCGGCCAGGTCCACCAGGGTGGTGTCAATCTCGTGCCCCACCCCGGTGATGACCGGAACCCGACAGCTGGCCACCGCCTCCACCAAGGCCGGGTCGTTGTAGCCCCAGAGGTCCTCGAGACTCCCGCCCCCCCGGGCGAGGAGGATCAGGTCGCAGTCCCAGAAGGGGTCCTGGATCTCCTGGAGGGCCATGAGGTTCTCGGGCACCGAGCGCTCCCCCTGGGCGGCTGCCGGGGCGATGAGCAGGTCAATCCCCGGGGCGCGGCGACGGGTGACCTCCAGGATGTCCCGGAGGGCGGCCCCCCCCAGGGCCGCCACCACGCCTATGCGCTTGGGGAAGCGCGGGAGGGGCCGCCGGGGACGATCGAAGAGCCCCCGTCTGCGGAGCTCGGCCTCCAGCTCCCGGAGCCGGGCCTGCAGATCCCCCAGGCCGGCGCGCCGGATCCGGCTCACCACCAGGGTGAGGCTGCCTCCGGCGACGTACAGGTTGAGGCTGCCCTGCACGACGATGCGCTCGCCATCCCGGGGAGCGGCTCCGATGCTGCGCTGCTGACTGGCCCAGACGGCACACGGCACCGAGGCCCCCTCCTCCCGGAGGGTGAAATACCAGTGCCTCCCGGAATTCCGGGAATTGGCCACCTCCCCCTCGACCGAGACGCCGGTGAAGGGGTGCTCCACACACCGCTTGACCTCCTCCAGGAAGGCCCGGACGGTGAGGGGTCCTTCGGTCATACCTGAGGTCCGATGTAGGTGCCGGGGGGCAGGATGGTGCCCTTGGGAATGACGACGATACCGTCCTGGACCACGAAGCTGCCATGATCCAGATCCATGCCCCGCGGGAAGGGCATGATACGTGAGCCGTCCCCGACCCGGACGTTCTTGTCCAGGATGGCACCCTCGATGTGACAGTTCTTTCCAATCCCCATGCCGATGTCATGGGGGCGGGTGTCGTAGTAGTCCGCGCCCATCAGGATGGTGTCCTTCACCAGGGACCCTGCACCCACCAGGCTGCGCAGGCCGATGATGGAGTGGATGATCTCGGCGTCTTCGAGGACGCAACCCTCGGTGATGAGGGCCCGGTCGATGCGGCTGTTCCGGACCATGGAGCCAGGCAGGAAGCGGGAGTGGGTGTAGATGGGGGCCTTGGCGTCGTAGAAGCTGAAGGGGGGGTTGGGCTGGGTGAGTTCCAGGTTGGTGTCGTAGAAGGAGCGGATGGTGCCGATGTCCTCCCAGTACCCGTCGAAGTCGAAGCCCTGCACTGGGCGGTGGCGGATGGCGTGGGGGATCACATCCTTGCCGAAATCATCGTAATCGGGGTGCTCCAGGAGCAAGTCCACCAGGGCACCGATCTTGAAGACGTAGATCCCCATGGAGCCCAGGAAGGGGCGCTCCTCGTCGTCCCGGCACTTCATCGTCTCCTGGACGACGGGGTCCTTGGGCTTCTCGACGAAGTCCACCACCCGGCCGTCCTCCCGGCGCTTCAGGAGGCCGAAGCGGGGGGCGTCCTCGCGACGGATGGGCTGCAGGGCAACGGTGATGTCAGCGTCGGAGGCCACATGCTGCGCGAGCATCCTGGCGTAGTTCATGCGGTAGAGATGGTCACCGGCCAGCACCAGGACATGGTCCACCCGCGCCGCCTGGATCTCGAAGAGCTGCTTGCGGATGGCATCGGCGGTGCCCTGGTACCAGGTCTCGCTGGTGGGGGTTTGTTCCGCGGCCAGTACCTCCACGAAGCCCGTGTGGAAGGCGTCGAACTTGTAGGTGCTGGTGATGTGGCGGTGCAGGCTCACCGAGTTGAACTGGGTCAACACATGGACCTTGAAGATCCCCGAGTTGATGCAGTTGCTGATGGGGATGTCGATGAGCCGGTACTTGCCGGCGATGGGCACGGCAGGCTTGGACCGCATGCCGGTCAGGGGGTGCAGTCGCGTCCCCCTTCCACCACCGAGAATGACCGCCAAGACGTCCGTGTGTGCAGGCATGTAACCTCTCCGGTCCCATTATGACCGCTGGCGGGACCAAGTCCCGCCAGGAAAGGGCCTGCTCGTAAAATTTACCGAAAAATTCCTAGTGTTTCTGCCCGTGATCCCCACGATCTTCACGACGATCTTCACGACGATCTTCCCGACGATCCTGCCGGTTGTCGTGACGGTTCTCCTGGCGCATATCGCGGCGCTCCTCACGCCTCATCTCGTTGCGCTGGTGAACCTCGGCAGGGCGTCCCTGGGGGCCATGCCAGTTGCGGTAGCGGCCCTCGGGCTGACGGAAGAGGGAGCGGGGGACACGGCGGGGGGGGATGAAGGCGAAGCGGTCCCGCGGGCGGCGCGCACGGTACCAGCCGTCGGAACGACGGCACCAGTACCAGCCACCATAGAAGAAGACTTCATCCTGAAAGCCTTCCACCACCTGGACACCGGGTTCGACGACAACGAGACGGGGAGCAAGCGGGAGCCCGATATCAATGCGGACATCAACGCCAGCCTGGGCTGCGGCGGGGGCCAGGCAGATCAGGGCGGCAAGGGGCAGGGAGAGTCGGCTCATGTTCACCTCCGGATGAGCGGCCTTCAGCATACACCGGAAGCGCCGAATGTAAAATTAACTATTAATTTAAAAACTTTTCCGACCCCCTGGAACCCAGCCCTGGTTCACCGCACTGGAATGAGTGCAAGGCCGTGTCCCTCCCCTGGGTAACGGCGGGCTCTCTTATCGGAATCGTCCGGTCTGGGAGTGGTTGGGTGGAGGGGGCTCCTTCGGGGGCCCCCCATTTTCTATCCACCCACTGACCATGAATGGTCAGACCCAGAGCCTCTCTTCAAAAGCTCCCGTCGTGGTCCAGCAGCAGGACCCGGGGCTCCAGCATGTCGAGGATGGCGTATTTGGGGCCCTCGCGACCGATGCCCGAGTCTTTCACTCCGCCGTAGGGCATCTGCTCGGCCCTGAAGGTCGGCACCTCATTGATGGTGACCCCGCCCACATGCAGGTGCTCGAAGGCGTACTGCACCTTCCGGGTGTCGAAGGTGAAGACCCCGGCCTGGAGGCCAAAGGGGGAGTCGTTGATGGCATCAATGGCCGCCCGGAAGTCCGAGAAGGGCTCGATGGCCACCGTGGGGCCGAAGGTCTCGAGGGCGCACACCTTGGAGCTGGGCCTGGTTCCGGTGAGCACGGTCGGACTGATCACATTGCCCTGCCGCTGTCCGCCCAGGAGCACCTGGGCGCCGTCACCCTTGGCCTCCTGGATCCAGGCCTCCAGCCGCAGAGCATTCTTCTCATCGATGACGGCCGAAAGGTCCACTTCCGGATCCTCGGGGTCTCCGACCTTGAGGAGGGAGGCCAGCTCCACGAAACGCCGGGTGAAGGCTGCGAAGAGGGCCTCATGGACCAGGATGCGCTGGGTGTGGATGCAGCTCTGGCCGGTGTTGCCGAAGGCCCCCACGACGGCTCGGGCTGCGGCCCGCTCCATGTCGGCATCCTGGTCGATGATGACGCCGGCATTGCCACCCAACTCCAGGACCACTTTCTTCTTGCCGCAGTGTTTCTTCATCTCCCAGCCCACCTCGGGCGAGCCAGTGAAGCTGAGCAGGCCGAAGCACTCGTCGGTCACAAGGCGGTTGCCGGTCTCCCGATCCATGGGCAATACCGAGAGGGCGCCCTTGGGCAGCTCGGTCCGGGCGATGAGGGAGGCCAGGAAGAGGGCGGAGACGGGGGTCTTGGAAGCGGGCTTGAGGATGATGGGGCAGCCGGCCGCGATGGCGGGTGCCACCTTGTGGGCCACCAGGTTCAGCGGGAAGTTGAAGGGCGAGATGCCCGCCACGATCCCCACGGGGAAGTACTTGATGATGGCTTCCTTCTTGGCACCGCCGGGCGTCCAGTCCAGGCTCATCACCTCACCGGGCAGGCGGCGGGCCTCTTCGGCGCTCACCTGGAAGGTGAGGGCGGCGCGCTGCACCTCGGCCAGGGCCACCTTGTAGGGCTTGCCCGACTCCCGGGCCATGATGGTGGCAAAGGTCTCACGATGGGTATCGATGGCCTCCGAGATCTGCATCAGGATCCCATGACGCTTGAACACGGGGAGATCCTGCATCTCCTGGCGCACAGCCTGGGCCCCACGGACCGCCGCCTCATACTCCGCCTCGCCGCCCAGGCAGGTGCGGTAGACCACAGCACCGGAGTAGGGGCTCAGGACCTCCAGGACCCGCTCGGTGGTCACGGCCTGGCCGCAGACCCAGATGGGGTGGGTTTCCACTGACTTGGACATCTGGACTCCTAAATGATGCAGGACTTCTGGCCGAGTTCCTGGGTCAGGACCCGGGCGTTCTCACTGTAGTCCACGGGGACTTCGATGACATGCACCCCCTTGGCGTTGAGGCACTCCACCAGGGTGGACCGGAGATCCTCGGTGCGCTCGATGCGGTGGCCGTGGGCCCCGTAGGCCTCGGCATACTTCACGAAGTCGGGGTTCCCGAAGTCCAGGCCCCAGTTCGGCAGTTCCTGGCCAGCCTGCTTCCACTGGATCATGCCGTAGCCGTTGCTGTTGAGGATGAGCACGACCAAGTCCAGGCCGAGGCGGACCGCCGTCTCCAGCTCCTGACTGTTCATCATGAAGCCGCCGTCACCACAGACCGCCAGAACCTTCTTCTCGGGATAGACCATCTTGGCGGCCATGGCGGAGGGCAGTCCGGCGCCCATGGTGGCCAGGGCGTTGTCCAGCAGGAGGGTGTTGGGCTTCCACGCACGGTAGTTCCGGGCGAACCAGATCTTGTACATCCCGTTGTCCAGGGCCACGATGTCGCAGGGTCCCATGGAGCTGCGGACATCGGCCACCAGCCGCTGGGGCAGGACCGGGAAGCTGTTGGAGTCGGCCCGCTCGGCGATCTTGGCGTCCACATGGGCCTTGACCTTCATGAAGTAGGCGAAATCCCACCGTGGGGAGACACGCACCCGCTCATGCAGCTGCCAGACGGCATTGGAGAGATCCCCGACCACCTCCAGCTGGGGGAAGTAGATGTCGTCCACATGGGCGGCCTTGAAGTTGATGTGGATGACGCGGGTCCCCTCAGGCTTCATGAAGAAGGGAGGCTTCTCCACCACATCGTGGCCGATGTTCAGGATCAGGTCAGCCCGCTCGATGGCGCAGTGCAGGTAGTCCCGGTCCGAGAGGGCCGCTGTGCCCAGGCAGAGGGGGTGGTCCTCGGGCAACACGCCCTTGCCCATCTGAGTGGAGAAGAAGGGGATGCCGGTCTTCTCCACGAAAGGCTTCAAGGTCTTGGAGACGGCCTTCCGATTGGCCCCGGCCCCCACCAGAATCAGAGGGGAGTGGGCCTGCTCGATCCACTCGGCGGCCTGGGCGATGGCCTTCTCGTTGGGATCGGGACGGCGGACCGGGTGGACCGGGAAGGGCTGGGCCGTGGTGTCCTCGAAGGCCACATCCTCGGGCAGCTCGATGTGGACGGCCCCCGGGCGCTCATCGCTGGCGATGGCAAAGGACTCGCGGACGATGGAGGGGATGCGCCCTCCCCGGACGGCCTGCTTGGTGTGCTTGGTGAGGGGCTTCATCATCCCGACGGTGTCGATGATCTGGAAGTGCCCCTGCTTGCTGGAGTGGATGGGCTTCTGTCCGGTGATCATGCACATGGGCATGGCGCCCAACTGGGCATAGGCGGCGGCGGTCACCAGGTTGGTCGCGCCGGGGCCAAGGGTGGAGAGACAGACCCCAGGGACGCCCGTGAGGCGGCCGATGGTGGCCGCCATGAAGCCCGCACTCTGTTCATGGCGGGTGAGCACCAACTGGATGCTGGAACTCCGGAGTGATTCCAGGAAGTCGAGATTCTCCTCACCGGGCACACCGAAGACGTACTTCACACCCTCGTTCTCGAGGCACTTGACCATCAGATCACTGGCTTTCATGGATTCGGCTCCCCTGGACATACGGTTGAAACAGGCCGACCCGCGGCAAAGCCCCAGCAGGACACCCCAAAAGGCATCCCCGGGAATCTCCCGTCGGAGAGGGCAGAATAGCAGAGCAAAATGCTAATAACACAGGTTTTAATTCAATATTTACATCTCAATTGAATCCGATTGATATGACCAGTTTCAGCCCCAGTCAGCCCTCCTGGGATTGGATGTTCTCTGGCCCCTCTATGTGCAGACAGGGCGCCAAATGCGGGACACTGGGGCTCCGATCCAGGGAAGGCGAAGCCCATGCTCCACCAGTTTCACTGCCAGGCCACCACCACCGCGGACCGCTTCGCGGTCCTGCCGGGGATCCGGGAGGCCATCGACAGGGCCGGAGCCTGGGTGACCGACTTCCGCACCCGCCCAGAGGGCACCGCCGTCTTCGGAATCGAGGCCGCTGCGGGGGACATCCCTGCCCTGCACGAGACCCTCGGGAGCCTCCAGCTCCAGCTTGAACCGGACCTGGCGACCCTGGGAGAGTACTTCCGCCATCAGATCCTCAATCACCCGGAACAGATCCTGGCGGGCACCCTGACGGTGAAGTTCCTCGGAAACCCTTAGGTCTCCGGCGGAGGGACATCGGAGGGCCAGACCGGCTCAGGCGGCTCGCCCTCCGGGAATCCGATCCTTCCGGCCAGGACACAGCCCTTCATGCCGGGCCTGCAGTAGGCACCCCCGACCCGCGCACAGCGTCCCTGATGTTCGTTGGGGCACTCCCAGCTCATGACATCCCCCCCCCAGAGCATGGCAGGGGGCGGGTCAGGGGTGCTCAAAAGCGGGGTTGGTGATCAGTCCGGCCAACTCCTCCCGGATGACCGCAGGCACTCCTGGATCC
Source organism: uncultured Holophaga sp. (assembly GCF_963677305.1). Taxonomy (GTDB): domain Bacteria; phylum Acidobacteriota; class Holophagae; order Holophagales; family Holophagaceae; genus Holophaga. The sequence goes on along the minus strand of NZ_OY781925.1, from coordinate 1,263,044 downwards.
TGCTCCCAGGCATCCACGTAGTCCGCCACCAGGGGGTGGCTGCGGTAGAAGGAGCCCAGGGACCATCCGGCACTGCTGTAAGCCATCGCCCGGAGCATGGCGGCATCCGGGGAGCCGACTTGGCGCCCGGTCTTCTGGAACTCATCCCGGCGCTTCTCATAGGTCTTCCAGTCGTCCCTCCAGGCCAGGAGGCGCACAATGGCCTGCACCGGCGCCGGATCGCCCGTGGCCAGGAAACGACTCCAGAGCATGTCCAGGTGCTCGGGGATCCTGCGGGGGAAGGCGGGATCCGGGTTCAGGTCGAAGGGGTCGGAGAGATGCGGCACCGCCCCACGCACCTGACGGAAGCGCAGCTGCTCCTCCGCTGGGAGGCTGGCCAGACGGGGTGCCACATCCACCCCCGCCTCGGAGAGGAGGAGGAGAGCCCTCTGGCGGACCTGGGGGGCTTCCCGGTCAAGCCCCTCCAGCACACTCCGGATCGCCTCGGGGTCCGTTTGCAGCAGGGTCACCAGAAAGGCCACCACGTTGACCCGGTCCTGGTCCGGTGTCTCACTGAAGGCCCGGATGGCGTGAAGGGTGCGCCCGGGTTCAGGGTGACGATAGTAGCCCATCATCCAGGCCCCGGCGGCTTTGGCGTCGGGGAAGCGCCCCAGACTCGCCACCTTGGCCGCAGACCACACCTCCACTGAGCCCCCCCTCAGAGCCACCGTCTGACCACTGGCAAATCTGGCGGTCCCTGCCACCCGCAGCACTCCGTCCTGGGCCTGGGGCGGCACCGCCCAGTCGAGCTCGAAGAGGGCGATGCTCTGCTCAGAGATGGCCAAGTCCATCAGCTTCGCATCTGCCTTCACCTCCTTCATGACAAAGCGGGTGTAGTCAGCCCCATCGGCCTTCAGGCGGCGGACCTGGGCTGGCTTGAGCCCCTGGAAGGCCTGCACTGCCCCGTCATAGTCCAGCAGAAGGTCGCAGCTGAGCCCGGCGAGCAGCTGGTCCCGGTCTCTGCCCTGGGCAAGCAGGGCGATGGTGATGTGCTGGCCTGGGAAGAGCCGCCGCCGGGCCTCAGGGAGACTGACCAGGGGGAGCAGGCCCTTCCAGCGAAGAGCGGTCTCGGCACCGATCACCGCGGGCTGGGCCAGGAGCTCCGTCGGCTGCTCCGCCACCGCTGGAGCCGCCGCCTCCGATGCGGCAGAGAGGAAGGGGCAGACGAGCAGCAGCGGAAGGAGGGCAACGGAGAGAATACGCATGGGTGACCTCGGGGAGTGCATCCATCGTACAGAATGGTTCATCAAGCCTCAATGCAAGAGATCGCAGACCCGCCGAGTCATCCGACCCGGGCAGCCTTCCTGGAGCACTGGTACCAGTTCCGCCACCAGGAGGGTGAGCGCAAAAACCTCGACACGATGTCGAAGAGGTCGGCACTGGGGGTTGCTATCGCCTTGTGGCTTTCCCTGACGGCGTACCCAAGCCCCAGGGGCAAGCCTCACCAACCCACAAGAAGAAAGCCCCGAAACCTTGCGGTTGCGGGGCTTAGTGCTGGTGGTTCCTCCCGGGCTCGAACCGGGGACCCTCTGATTAAGAGTCAGATGCTCTAACCAACTGAGCTAAGGAACCAATCAGAGCAGAATCCAGGTTACCACACGGTCACGGAAAGGCAAGCAAAAATACGCGGAGAGGGTCAGAAGGCGGGCATCTTCATGGCATCGCGCACCTCGACCATGGTCTCCTGGGCCACGCTGCGGGCCCGGGCGCTGCCGTCCCGGAGGATGTCCTTCAGGCCATCGGGGTTGGCGAGGTGGGCTTCGATCTTCTGGCGCACCGGCTCCACGCGGGCGATGACAAGCTCGGCCAGGCGCTTCTTGCAGTCGAAGCACCCGATGCCGGCTCGGCGGCATTCGATATCGATCTCGGCACAGGTCTCCGGGGTGCTGAAAAGCTTGTGGAAGGTGAAGACATTGCAGGCCTCGGGGTTGCCGGGATCGCTCTTCCGGACTCGGGCGGTGTCCGAGGCCATCTGACGGGTGCACTTCTGGAGGATGACCTCAGGGGTATCCCGCAGGTAGATGCAGTTCTCGTATGTCTTGGACATCTTGCGGCCATCCAGGCCAGGTACCTTGGCCGCCTGGGTGAGCACCGCCTGAGGTTCGGGGAAGACCTCGGTCTCATAGAGGAAGTGGAAGCGCCGCACCACCTCGCGGCAGAGCTCCAGGTGGAAGAGCTGATCCTCGCCCACGGGCACCTTGTGGGCCTTGTAGATGACGATATCCGCCGCCTGCAGCAGGGGGTAGCCCATGAAGCCGTAGCTGCCCAGGTCCGCCACGGAGTTCTGCAACTTCTCCTTGTAGGTGGGCACCCGCTCCAGCCAGGAGAGGGGGGTCATCATCGAGAAGAGCAGATGCAGCTCTGCATGCTCCTTGACCAGGGACTGCATGAAGATGGCCGCACGGGAGGGATCCAGCCCCGCCGCCAGGAAGGTGGCGGTGACCTCCAGGCTGGCGGGGACAATGCCCGCGGACTGGTCGAACTTGGAGGTCAGGGCGTGCCAGTCCGCGATCATGTAGAAGGTCTGGTAGTCCTCCTGGAGCTTCACATAGTTCTCGATGGCCCCCACCAGGTTGCCGAGGTGGAGGGAACCGGAGGGCTGGACGCCGGAAAGCACACGCTGCATGGATCAGACTCCGAGAATGAGACGGGCGAGGGGGTGAATGAAGAAGAGATTGGCCAGGGCGAAGATCAACCCGAAGACATAGTTGAAGGCCCCGACCAGAAAGAGGACCAGCAGGATGATGGTGATCTTCGGCTGCCAGCGGTCAAAGGCGGGGAGCCATCGGAAGGGCAGGAAGCCCCGGAGAATGCCCGCCCCATCGAGGGGACCGAAGGGGATCAGGTTGAAGATGGCGAGTCCGATGTTGATGACCACCAGACGCCCCAGGAGCGTCATGAGGAGCACCTGCCCGACGGAGAGCTGGGGAACTCTGAGCAGCCTCTCCACCGAGGAGAACATCGCCGCCTGGAGCAGATCCCACCCCCAGAAGTCCGGGAAGGCGAAACGGATGGACAGGCAGAGCACCACCAGGAAGAGCAGCGACTGGAGGAGGTTCGAGACGGGTCCGGCGGCGGCCACCATGGCGTAGCCCACCCGGGCCCGGAAGCGGCGGGTGAGCCGGGAGGGGTCCACCGGCACCGGCTTGGCCCAACCCAGGACGTTGAACCCGGTGAAGGCCCCAATCAGGGGCATGATCACAGTCCCCACCAGGTCCATATGGGCCACGGGGCTCAAGGTCATCCGGCCCATCCGCCGGGCCGTATCATCCCCCAGAAGGTAGGAGGCCGAGGCGTGGGCCGCCTCATGGACGCTCAGGGCGAAGAGCACCGCGACGTAGCTGACGATGATGGTGGCTAGAGGAAGGCTTTCCGACAAGGCGACTCCGTGGAAGCACCATGGTAACGCAGGGAACCCCGGCCAAAGGTGGAGGGCCCGATGGAGGGCGTCGCCGCGCCTTGCAGGACCTCATCATTAGAGGATATCGATGTCCTGTTATTGGATGTCTGGCCCCCTCAGGCGATTCAGGAGGCCAGACATGGAACTTCAAGGGAAGATCGCCCTGGTCCACGAGTGTCAGAAGGAGCACGGCCTCACCAACCTCTACCCGCGCAGCGGACGCAACCTTGAGCGTCTAGATGACAATCCTCTCCCGGACCAGCGCCCCCTCGCGGAAACGGGGCGTGATGTCATGGGTCCGACTCTGTCCGTCCATGAAAAGCTCCGCCAGACATATCCCAGCGGCAGGGCACTCCATGGCCCCGTGGCCGCTGTAGCCCACCTGCAGCAACAGCCCCGGATGGGGATCGTGCCAGCCCAGGATGGCGTTGTGATCCGCGGTGCAGGTGTCATAGAGCCCCGCCCACCCGGATTTCAGACGGCAGTTGGCCACAGCCGGGATGCGTTCCTGGAGGAGGAGATTGACCTCCTCGAGGTAGTAATCAGGCTCGAAGCTGGTGTCCAGGCTGTCCGGGGTATCCTTCCCCGCCCTGCCCAGCAGGAGGTTCTCCCCCTCGGCCTTGAAGTAGATGCCCTGGTCGACAATGGTCAGGGGGATGGTCCGCCAGCGGGGGTCAGCATCGGGGAAGGCCGTCACGAAGAGCATCCGCTTCTGGCTGATGAGGGGCAGCAACTCTTCGGCTGGACAGCCCGAGCGCCTCAGCAGCTCGTTGGTCCAGGGGCCTGTGCAGAGGGCGATGGCCCCCGCTGCGACAAACTCATCCCGGGGTCCCAGCCTCAGCCCCTCGATCCTTCCGCCTGAGCCGAAAACCAGGCTCTCCACCTCGGTCCGGAGGCGCAGCTCAGGCTTCAGGGAGAAGCGGTCCAGGGCACGGTCGAAGTAGCCCTGGGCAGCCTGGGAGGGATCGAAGCTTCCACAGTCCGGACCGAAGACGCCTCCCACCAGGGGCTGGAGGCCCAGGATCTCCCGGACCTCCGGGTCCACCTCCTCCACTTCGCAGCGGATGCCGGGGATCCGCTCCTGGATGCCCTGGGGGTCCAGGAGCTCAAAGCGCACGCCATTCTCCCGCCAGATGGCGGCGGCCTCAGGGACCCGCTGCCAGGACTCCGATCCGTAGGTGAAGAGGTAGCCGCTGGGGTTGAAGCCGATGCCGCAGCCCATGGCCTCCTTGAAGTCCCTCAGGATGGCCGCACTTTGGGTGCAGAGCCGCTGGTTGACCGGGGTGGTCCAGAGGTTCCGGAAGCCCCCGGCACTCCTGCCGGTGCATCCGGCACCCACGGAATCCTCCCGGTCCACCACCAGGATCCGGCCGCGGAAACCCCGATCCAGGAGGTTGAAGACCAGTGATCCCCCTCCGATGCCCGCCCCCACCACCACCAGATCGAAGCGCTCCATGGGCCCCTCCCTGAGGGAAAGGTGGGCCTGTCGGGGATTCAAGCGAGGCCGAATCGGGACGATGCCCTCCATGGAGGCTCCGACGGCCCCGAAAACACGCCACAGCCCTGCACTTCCGATATCCTGAGTAGTCCTGACCCCGGAGCCCTCATGTATGTGAAGCCCAACATTCCCAAGATGGCCCATGTGGGGAAGACCCTGATCGGCTTCAACTGGGTGGGTGGTCGGGAGCTGGAGGGGGACCTGCCCTCCTTCGACGCCCGCTCCTCCGCCGATCGCCGCGACATCGTCGGCATCTTCCCGGAGTGCAGCGAACGGGACGTGGCCCGGGCAGCCAAGGCCGCCGCCGAAGCCTTCAAGACCTGGAAGGAGGTCCCCGCCCCGGTGCGCGGTGCCTACATCCAGCGGATCGGGGAGGTCCTGAGCGCCCAGAAGGAGAAGCTGGCCCGCATCATCGTCCGCGAGATCGGCAAGCCCATGCGGGAGGCCCTGGGCGAGGTCCAGGAGGCCATCGACACCTGCCACTACTTCCACAGCGAGGGGCGGCGCCTGCATGGCCAGACCATCCCCTCCGAAATGCCCTCCAAGAGTCTCTCCACCTACCGGCGTCCCCTGGGCGTCGTGGGGGTGCTGGCCTCCAGCAACTTCCCCCTGGCGGTGCCCAGCTGGAAGATCATCCCCGCCATCCTCTGCGGCAACACCGTGGTCTGGAAACCCTCGGAGAAGGCCCCCACCATCGCCTACCTCTTTGTCCGGGCCATGATGGACGCCGGGCTCCCCGCCGGGGTCGTGAACACGGTGAACGGCAGGGGTCACGGGGCCTGCGGCAAGGGCTTCATGGCGGGCATCGACAAGGGCTTCTTCCAGAAGGTGAGCTTCACCGGTTCCACCGCCATGGGGCGCAGCATCTCGGAGGCCTGCGGGCGCAATCTGGTCTCCTGCAGCCTTGAGCTCGGCGGCAAGAACCCCATGATCGTCATGCCCGACGCAGATCTGGACCTGGCCCTGGAGGGGGCACTCACCAGCGCCTTCGCCACCGCCGGACAGCGCTGCACCTCCCTGGGCAACCTCATCCTCCACAAGGACATCGCCGAGCCCTTCAAGGCCCGGCTTCTGGAAGCGGTCTCGAAGCTGAGCATCGGGAACCCCACCGACCAGGAGGTCTTCTACGGGCCCATGATCAACGCCCGCTTCGCCAAACGCTTCGAGGAGCACTGGGAGATGGGTATGAAGGAGGGGGCGACCCTGTTGACGGGCGGTGCCCACTGGAACGCCGAAAACCGGGATGAGCGGGTGCTGGGCGAAATCGGCCATGGCGCCTACATGCAACCCTGCGTCTGGGAAGGCGTCACTCCCGAGATGCAGCTCTTCCAGCAGGAGGTCTTCGGCCCCACGGTCAATCTCTGCATCGCAGAGGATTTCGACCACGCCCTGAGCTTGGCCAATGGCACGCCCTACGGCCTCTCCAGCGCCCTTTACACCGAGAACCGCCAGCACATCGACCGCTTCAAGCGGGGGATCCAGGCCGGCATGTCCTCCATCAACAACTCCACCATCGGCGCCGAGGCCCACATGCCCTTCGGGGGCGTGGGCTGGAGCGGCACCAACACCCGGGAGGGCGGCCTCTGGGTCCTGGAGCACTACACCCGCTGGCATGGCGTCAACGAAGACTACTCCGGCAGGCTCCAGCTCGCGCAAATCGATACGGACTACAGCAGCGGCACCAAGTACGAGACCACCGACTGGAACGCCCTGGGATGACCGTCACCGCCATCCTGATCGTCAAGAACGAGGAGAAGCACCTCGCCGCCTGCCTGGAGACCGTGCAGGGCTGGGTGGACGAGATCCTGGTCTATGACTCCGGCAGCACCGACCGCACCGAAGCCATTGCAGCGGATTTCGGCGCCCGCTTCATCCGGGACACTGACTGGCAGGGCTTTGGCCGTCAGCGACAGAAGGCCCAGGAACAGGTCACCACCGACTGGTGCCTCTGGCTGGATGCAGACGAACGCATCAGCCCCAAGCTGAAGGCCAGCATCCAGGCGGCCCTGGCTTCCCCCCAAGCGGATACAGTCTACGCCTTCCCCCGCCTCACATGGGCTTTCGGCCGCTACATCCGCCACTGCGGCTGGTACCCGGATCCCTGCCTCCGCCTCTATCCCACTGCCCTGACCCGTTTCAACGAGGCCCTGGTCCACGAGAGTGTGGAGCTGAAGCCGGGCACGGCGGTGAAGAGGCTCAAGGGGGACCTGCTCCACTACTCCTACGACACCCTGGAGCACTACTTGGTGAAGTCGGCCAAGTACACCGCCGCCTGGGCTGAGGAGCGTGCCAGGCGCGGGAAGCGGAGCAGCCTCTTCCAGGCGGCCCTCCGCTCAGCCTTCACTTTCTTCCGGATGTATGTCCTCAAGGCAGGCTTCCTGGATGGCCGGGCCGGATGGGTTCTGTCCTGTCTCTCGGCCGAGTACACCTTTGCCAAGTACGTCGGACTCTGGCTCCATTCCGCGCCCAGGCGCCCGGCCTGATCCCGGAGGAAACCCTTGCATATCTGCCACATCAACTTGGCCAAGGGCTTTTCCGGCGGGGAGCAGCAGACACTCAATCTCATCCGGGAGCTGGATCGACTGGGGGTGACCCAGACCCTCATCTGCCGCAAAGGCGGACTTCTCCACGCGCGCGTGCGTCCCCTCCCTGTCCTGTGCAAAGCGGTCGGGCACTTCCTTCTGGGGCACGCCACGGCGACCGGAGCGGACCTGCTGCACGGGCACTGCGGCCGGAGTGTCTACTGGGCCACTCTGGAACATACCCTCCGCCGTACCCCCTTCATCATCACCCGCCGGGTGGACAACCCACTGGGCCAGTCCAGGGCGACCAGGGCTGCCTACCAGAGCGCCGCCAAAATCATTTGCGTAAGCCATGCAATCGAGCGGGTGGTCCAGCATGGCGTGGGCCCCATCCCGACGGAAGTCGTGCCCGATAGCTTTTCGGGCTTCCCCATCGACCCCGGCGAGGTGGCTGCCATCCGGAACACTTGGCCGGGGAAGCTCCTCGTAGGCCAGATTGCAAAGCTGATTCCCCACAAAGGGCACCGGGTAACCCTGCAAGCCGCCCGCCTCCTAAGGGATTCCCACCCCAACCTCCATTTCCTCGTCCTGGGAGATGGCCCCCTGCGCCAGGAACTGGAAGCAGAGGCCTCGGACCTTGGCAACATCACCTTCATGGGCCACAAGACAGGCATCGGGAACTACCTGGGCGCCCTCAGCCTTCTGGTGTTCCCCTCCCTGAGCGAAGGTCTGGGCTCGAGCATCCTGGAAGCCATGGAAGCCCGGGTGCCCGTGATCGCCAGCCGTGCAGGCGGAATCCCGGACCTGATCGATTCGGGTGTCAACGGTCTTCTGGTCACGCCTGGGAGCGCTGAAGAACTGGCTGCCGCCATCCGCGAACTGGCAGACCACCCCGAAACCGCTGGAAGGCTTGTGGAGGCGGCAGCCCAGCGACTGCCGGGATTCACCCCGGCCCGGATCGCAGAACGCTACCTGGAGATCTACAGGAAGCTAATGGGCATCCCCGGTCCGGCGCAGAACCTCCCTGTCGCTTAGACGCAGATGGGCCCTCGCGGTGCCCCTCAGCCTGCGGATGGCGCCCAATCCCCTGAAGGCACTCCAGAACGAAGCATAGTAGGCCGTATCCAGCCAGAGCCAACTCAGAGCCAGCCGCAGAGCCGTGTGGAAGAGGTTGGCCAGGACCAGATCCGGGTCAGTCAGGTTGCTCCAATGGAAGATGAAACGGTTTCGGAAATAGATGATCCTCCGTTTGCGCTTCTTCTCCCTGGAAAGGGTGCCATTGGAGAAGTGGTGCACCGTGGAGGCGGGCTCATAGACGCTCGACCAGCCCCGCTTCCAGGCCCGGTAGGAGAGATCGAAGTCCTCGAAGAGATAGGGGGCGTAGAGCTCCGAATACCCTCCCAGCACCCTCAACCGATCCGCCCGATAGGCCACGCAGGCTCCAACCGCGTAGATGATCTCCCGCCTGGCGGAAGGGTTTCCCAGCTTCCAGAAACGGGCCTTCACGAAACCCTTCCGGAAGCCGCTGGTCAATACCCCTTGGTTGATCCCTTCCCGCTCCACCAGCACGTTGGGAACCACCGCAAAGACATCCCCGTCCTCGAAGGGCGCAAGAAGCGGCGCGATGGCCTCCGGGTCCACACGGACATCCGTGTTGATGCAGAGAACGATGGGGGCCTCGGCAAGGGAAAAGCCACGGTTGCAGGTCCCCGGAAACCCCAGATTGCATTCGTTGACCACCACCCGGACCTCCGGGAACACTTGCCGCAACAGTTCCACACTGCCGTCAGTGCTGGCATCATCCACCACAATCAGCTCCCAGCTTCCACCCCAGGCTCTAAGGGCCTCCAGTACCGAAGGTAGATTTTCCTGCAGCAAGCCCGCCCCATTGTAGTTGGGCAGCACTGCACTCACCTGCAGAACCCCATTCATCCAGCCCTCCGGTACGCTCCGCCCGCGATCTTGCCTATACGGTATGCCATGACGGAGAATAACAACTCCAGTGACCAGAAGGAGTCGATTATGAAAGGGGTGATTCTTGCGGGAGGCACGGGATCCCGACTCTTCCCCCTGACCAAGGTCACCAACAAGCATCTCCTCCCCGTCGGCCAGGTCCCCATGATCTGGCACCCGGTCTGGAAGCTGAAACAGGCGGGTATCAAAGAAATACTCATCGTCACCGGCACCGAACACATGGGGGATGTGGTGGCCCTCCTGGGCAGCGGCAAGGACTTCGGCTGCCGGTTCACTTACAAGGTCCAGGACGAGGCAGGCGGCATCGCCCAGGCCCTGGGCCTTGCCGAGAACTTCGCGGGCGGCTCGCCGGTGTGCGTCATCCTGGGGGACAACGTCTTCCAGGATGACCTTGCGGTCGAGGTGGCTGCATTCAAACACCAGGGCAAGGGCGCCCGCATCCTGCTCAAGGCTGTCCACGACCCCCAGCGCTACGGCGTGGCGGAGCTGGCCGGGGATCGCATCGCCTCCATCGAGGAGAAGCCCAGGGCTCCCAAATCGGATCTGGCCGTCACGGGGATCTACTTCTACGATGCGGAGGTCTTCAACATCATCCGAACCATCAAACCCTCGGGACGAGGCGAACTCGAGATCACGGATGTAAACAACGTCTACATCGGGCAAGGCCAGATGAGCTTCGGGACCTTCAAGGGCTGGTGGACCGATGCGGGAACCTTCCCCAGCCTCGCGCACGCCAACGAACTGGCCGGAAGCCTGCCAGCCCCCTTTTCCAAGTAGCAGTCGGGAGGAGCAGTGGAGATCAGGAAAGGCAACATCGAAGGCGTGGTGGTCACACCGATCCGGAAGTTCACGGATGAGCGCGGCTGGCTGGCGGAGCTCTTCCGGCACGACGAGGTGGCCCGGGAATTCCATCCCACCATGGCCTACATCAGCATCACCCTGCCCGGGGTCCTGCGCGGCCCCCACGAGCATGCAGATCAGGCGGATCTCTTCGCCTGGGTGGGTCCTGGCGACTTCAAGGTGACTCTCTGGGACAACCGCCCCCAGAGTCCCAGCTACGGCAACCGCATGGAACTGATGATGGGGATCAACAACCCCGGATCGGTGATCGTGCCCAAGGGCGTGGTCCACTGCTACCGCTGCATCAGCCACGAGCCAGGTTGGGTCTTCAACGCCCCCAACCAGCTCTTCGCAGGCGAGGGCAAGAAGTCGCCGGTGGATGAGATCCGCCATGAGGCAGATCCGGAGAACCCCTTTGTGAAGGACGAGCTGGCACGGCGGGTGCACCTCTGATGCGGGTTCTCATCGCCGGGGGAGCCGGCCAGCTGGCCCGGGCCATCCGGGAGACCTGGGTCGGACACGAGCTGCTCTGCCCTGAGGAGTCCGCCTTCAATCTTGCCGACCGCGCCTCCGTGCACTCAGCCATCCTCAGCACCCGCCCCCAGGTGATCCTCAACGCCGCCGCCTTCACCCAGGTGGACCGCTGCGAGTCGGAGGAGGCCCTGGCCACCCTCATCAACGGCGAGGCCGTGGGCTGGCTCGCTGAGGCCGCGGATGAGAGCGGGGCCCTGCTCATCCAGGTCAGCACGGACTACGTCTTCGATGGCACCGGGATCCGGCCCTACCGGGAGAGCGACCCCACGCATCCCGTCTCAACCTATGGCCGATCCAAGCTCCTGGGGGAGCAGAACGCCGCGCGGGCGGGCAGGCACCTCATCGCCCGCACCGCTTGGCTCTATGATGCCTGGGGGAAGAACTTCTTCCTCACCATGCTCAACGCCGCCGCCCAGGGTCGAAGCCTCCGGGTGGTGGACGATCAGAAAGGCACTCCCACCACCTGTCGCGCACTGGCCCGGCAGCTCAGGGTGGCCGCCGAGGAGGGCTGGCAGGGGCTGGTCCACGCCACCTGCAGCGGGGAGACGACCTGGCACGGCTTTGCCGTTGAGATCTTCCGCCAGAGCGGCATTCAGGCGGACCTGAGCCCCTGCAGCACCACCGAATACCCCACCCCGGCCAGACGCCCAGCCTATTCCGTGCTGGACGGGCACCATCGCAGGGATCTGGGAACAGACCTCATGCCCGATTGGCAGGAGGCGCTGGCCGAGGTCATCGCGGATATGCGAAAAGGACAGGACTGAACATGGCTGAAACCATTCTCGTGACGGGCGGCGCCGGGTTCATCGGCTCCAACTTCGTGCACCGCTGGCACCGGAACCACCCTGAGGACCGGATCCTGGTACTGGACAAGCTGACCTATGCGGCAGACCCGGAGCACCTCGAAGGGCTTGATCGGGTGGAACTGGTCAGGGGTGACATCCGGAACGGGGAACTGGTGCTGCACCTCCTGGAGCGCCACCAGGTCCGCAAGCTCGTCCACTTCGCCGCCGAGAGCCATGTGGACAACAGCATCACCGGCCCCGGGGCCTTCATCGAGACCAATGTGGTGGGGACCTTCGCTCTGCTGGATGCCTCCCGGGAGGCCTGGGCGGGAGACCCGGGATGCCGATTCCTCCATGTCTCCACTGACGAGGTTTACGGTTCCTTGGGGGCAGACGGGAAGTTCCACGAGGAGATGGCCTACGCCCCCAACAGCCCCTACAGCGCCAGCAAGGCCGGGAGCGACCACCTGGTGCGGGCCTACCACCACACCTACGGCCTGCCGACCCTGACCACCAACTGCTCGAACAACTTCGGCCCCCGCCAGCACAGAGAGAAGCTGATCCCTCTGGCCATCAGCCGCATGGCGGCCGGGGAGCCCATTCCGGTCTATGGTGACGGCCAGAACGTGCGGGACTGGCTCTACGTGGAGGACCACTGCGCCGCCCTTGAGACCGTGATCGCCCAAGGCAGGCCCGGCGAGACCTACTGCATCGGCGGCAACAATGAGTGGAAGAACCTCGATTTGCTCCACCTGCTCTGTGATCTGGTGGATCAGCACTTGGAAAGAGCCGAAGGGACGAGCCGCAGGCTGCTGACCTTTGTCCAGGATCGGGCTGGGCATGACCGGCGCTACGCCATCGATGCGTCCAAAGTCCATCGGGAGCTAGGATGGGCTCCCTCAGGGGATTTCCCGACCCATCTCCAGAACACCATCAGCTGGTACCTCGGGGGTGAGCCCGCATGAGTACAGCCTCTCCCCTCGTGGCGGACATCTGGCAGCGGTACGCCCCCAAGCTGATCTATCCCTCCAGCCAGCCCACCCACCCCTACTACATCTCTGCCCGCCGATTCACCACCACCTCGGCAGGCATCAGGGCTCTGCACCTCCTATGCCACGGCCTGAACCGGATCGGACAGGAGGCCTACATCACGCCTCTCCCCCATCCATCCAAACCGGGCTGGACCCATCCCGAGCTGAGAACCCCCCTCCTCACCCACGAGGTCGCCCGCTACCACGCCGCCCGCGGGATCACTCCGATCGTCGTCTACCCCGAGACCGTCTCCGGCAATCCCCTCAAGGCCCCGGTGGTGGCCCGCTGGGTGCTGAATTTCCCAGGACTGCTCGGAGGTGACACTTCCTACGCACCGGAGGAGCTGGTTTTCGGCTATTCCAGCGAGCTGGCGGAGGCAGCGGGACATCCGGACCAAGTACTCTACATGCCCACCATCGACACCCGGATCTTCCACCCCCCTGTGGAGGATCAGCCCCGGGAGGGCAGCTGCTTCTACGCATCCAAATACAAGGGCAAGCGCCTCCCCATCACTGCGACCAGCCGGGAGATCACCCGGAACGGCCCGGGCTCCCCCACACCAGGGCAGATCGCGGACATGCTCCGGCGTGCAGAAGTGTTCTACGCCTATGAGAATACGGCCCTCTCCACTGAGGCCGTGCTCTGTGGATGTCCTGCTGTCCTCATCCCCAACGAGCACTTCGACCGCTGGATCGGCAACAAGGAGGTCGGCAAGGAAGGCTACGCCTGGGGAACAAGCCCGGAAGAGCTGGAAAAGGCCAAGCAGACCCTTCCCGCGGGGATCGAGAACTACCTCAAGGGTTATGAGATCTTCTGGGATCAGCTGGCGCTTTTCGTGGAGAAGACGCAAAGAAAAGCGGGGACTGTCGCCTACAACACCCCCATCTTCACCCCTGACCTGGCAACCCTGAGGGGGCACCTCAGGGATGCCTTGCACCAGCGGTGGATCCGCATCAAACGTGAGGCACTTCGCCTCAGGAGAAAGTGGGGAAACCCGCGTCAGCGATGACTGCTGCTGGGAACAGTCCCATGAGGAGGTGCAGGCTCAGTGGCGATCCGTATCCTTCGGCTTCCGGCGCATGAGGGAAGTCTGGCCTATGCATCCTGTGGAGCCGTCTTGAAGCGCCGATGCATCCAGAACCACCAAGCGGGATCCTGCCGCACTTCGTCCTCGATGCAGCGGGTCATCAGGCGGGTGGCCTGGAGGGTGTCCGCCTCGGGGTCACCGCTCTTCGGAGCGTGGAAGGGAGCCCTGATGTGGACGGTGAGGGTGCCGTCTGCGTGGACGCGGTTGAAGATGGGCAGCACCGGGAGGTCATAGCGGGTGGCCAGCATCCCGGCCGTGGGGAAGGTCGAGGCCCAGCGCCCGAAGAAGCGGGCGAAGACGCCATTGCGACCCGCGTCCTGATCCAGAAGGAAGCCCACGACCTGATTGCGCTTGAGGGCCTTGAGAGACTCCCGCACCGCTCCGTCCTTGGCCAGGACCGTGTTGCCGAAGCGCCCCCGCAGCTCACGCAGAAAGGGCTCCAACAGGGGATTGTCCAGCTCACGGCCGATCACGGCCAGGGTCCTACCCTCCATGCTCAGGGCCAGGGCCATCAGCTCCCAGTGGCCGAAGTGCCCCGTCAGGCCGATGGCGCCCTTTCCCTCTGCCAGGGCCGCATCAAAGTGTTCCAGCCCCTCGATGCGGACCAGCCGCCGGATGGCCTCCGGACTCAAGGTGAGCATGCGCAGGGTGGAGAAGAGCATGGAGCCGAAGTTGGCAAAGCACTGCCGGGTGAGCTGCCGGATCTCCCCCTCGGTCAGCTCCATGTCGGTGGAGCGCAGGTTGGCGCGGACGATGCGCCGGTGGTGGGGGTCCAGCAGCCAGAAGAGCCTGCCCAGGCCGGCGCCCACCCGGAAGGCAGCCCGCCAGGTGAGGGCCCGCATCACCGCCAGGGCACCCCGGAAAAGCGCGAATTCGATGCGGTGCTGGAGGGTGATGCTTCTGCTTCGGGCCATGAGGTCCTTCTGGGGTCGGAAAAGGCAAAGCGTCAGTATCTCATAGCCGCCGGGGCAGGACCTCGGGGCACACTGGAGGGATGCCTCCCTCCCTCTTCACCCTGGACTCCCATGTGGACACGCTGGAAAAGGCCTTGGACCTGGGCCTGGACCTGTTGGAGGACCAGTCTGGTCACTGTTGCCTGGACCTGCCCCGGATGGCCCGAGGTGGACTCTGGAGCGCCTGCTTCACCGCTTTCCTGCCCCAGGGCCCGCTCACGGAGGAGGCCAGGTTGGTGGCTCTGGCCCGGGCCGAAGCCATGTACGGCCTGCTGGATGACCTCGCAGAGCGCACCCCCGGGCACTGCGGACGGGCCCGCACACCGGCGGAGGTCCTGACCCTCTTCCGGGAAGGGAGGCGGGCCCTGGTGGCCTGCCTGGAGAACAGCTACCCCCTGGGATCCGCCATGGAGGATCTGGACCGTCTGGCCGTCCATGGTCTGGCCTACGTCACCCTCTGCCACCAAGGTGCCAACTGGGCCTGCGGGAGCAACCTGGAGCCTGAACGGGGGCTCAGCCCGGTGGGCCGTGATCTGGTGCGCAGCCTGAACCGCCTGGGCATTCTGGTGGACATCAGCCACGCCTCCGAGCGGACCGTCCGGGAGGCCCTGGCCTGCTCCACCGCTCCCGTCATCGCCAGCCACAGCAGCTGCAAAGCCCTTTGCGCCCACCGCCGCAATCTCCCTGATGAGCTCATCCGGGAGCTCGCCGCCAGCGGCGGGGTGATCCAGATCTGCGCCTACGGGCCCTTTCTGCGGGAAGGCGCGGGGGATGGGGAGGCCACCGTCAGCGACCTTGCGGACCACATCTGCCATGCCCTGGATCTGGTCGGGGCGGAGCATGTGGGCATCGGCTCGGACTTCGACGGAGGCGGCGGACTCTCGGACTGCCCCGATGCCGCGGGTCTGCCCGCCATCAGCAGGGAGCTCCTCCGCCGCGGCGTCCCCCCTACGGATCTTGAGAAGATCTGGGGGCAGAACTTCCTGCGGACCTGGGAGAGGGGCCTGGAGAAGGCCGAAGGCTGACCCAGGCCCGGGTGCCATCCCCGCCCTCCACCTGCCACCCTCCCGGCAGGGCCTCGATCCGGAAGCCACGGTGCGCCCCGGTCACCATGACTTGGCAGCCCACGGCGGCCAGGTGGTCCAGGGCCTCCCGGTCGGGATGCCCGAAGGGATTCCGGCGCCCTGCCGTCACCAGGGCGAGCTCGGGACCGAGGGCTGCAACCCAGCGAGGGCTGGAGGCCCCTGCCCCACCGTGATGCCCAGGCTTGAGCAGTCGGTGGCGCTGCGCCTCTCCGGGATCTCCCAGGTCCAGGAGATCCCCCTCCTGGATGGCCAGGGCATCCCCCATGAGCCAGAGCTCCCGGTCGCGCCAGCGCACCCGTAGGACCGCGCTCATCATGTTGGCATCCGGGACCACCAGGGGACAGGGGGGCCAGCGCACCGAGAAGTCGGCTTCACCTCGCTTCCATTTGGCCCCGCGGAGCAGACCGAAGGCGTGCGGCAGTTCCGGCAGATAGGACGACCAGGGCTCCGGATGACCCAGGGCACTTCCCCTGAGGGAGGCCATGGGCCAGAGGCGCATCAGGGTGGAGGCTCCGCCCGCGTGGTCCCCATGGGGATGGGTCAGGAGCAGATGCACCGGCTCCCGTACCCCCCGGCGGCTCAGTACCCGCACCAGACGCCGGGCGCTCCAGGGACTCCCCCCGGTGTCGACCACCGTCGCCCCACCCCCCGGAACCCTCAGGATGAGGGCATCCCCCTGGCCCACCTCCACACTCTCCAGGCTCAAGCACCGGGGCGCCCGGCCCGTACCACCCAAAGCGAGGAGCCCAAGGGTCCCTCCGGCGAGTCCGACCGCCAGGGCCCGTGTCCGGCGCAGGGTGGCCTGGCGGTGGGCCAGCAGGATCCAGCCCAGGCAGAGGAGGAGCCAGGGCCAGAGGTGCCCCGTCGCCACGGGCACCACTCGGGCGAAGCACGGCACAAGATGCTCCCCTGTCCAACCCAGCACAGCGGCCACCGCCGGGACCAGCCTGGGAACCGGCAGGACCAGGAGTCCCAGGCAGAGAGGCGTCAGGAGCACCACGAGCGGGAGGATCAGGATGTTGGCCACCACGCCGTAGAGGGGGATGCAGCCGTGGAAGAGGGCCAGAAGGGGGAGGGTGGCCAGCCAGGGCGCCAGCACCCCCGTCAGGGGCATGGCCAGGCGTCCCAGGAGAGGAGAAAAGAGCCCTGCCAGAGGCTCTGCACCCCAGAGCAGGGACAGGAGGGCCCACCAGGAGAGCAGGAAGCCAGGGTCACTCCCGGCGGAAGGGTGGGTGAGGAGCCAAGCCAGGAGAGCCCCGTGCAGGGTCAGGACCGGAGAGAGCTTCCACCCGGTCTGGCGCCCGAGAATCCAGGCCAGGCCCATCAGCAGCCCCCTCCAGACGGGAGCGGAGAGGCCCACCACCAGGGCATAGAGCACCCCTGACAGCGCTGCCGCCCATGGGCCTCCCCGTCCCAGCAGACGCCCCCAGATCCAGAGGGCCAATACCATCACCAGGGTCACCTGGAGTCCCGACACCACCAGGGTGTGGATGGTCCCGCTCTCCGAGAAGGCCGAGAACACCTCGTCCCGGGCAGGCGGGAGCCCAAGGGCCAGGGCTCCCCAGAGGTCCCGAGCTGCGGGGGGCAGCCCGAGGGCCTCAAAGCGTCGTTGGATCAGAAGCCGGAAACGCAGCAGAGGGGGAGGTCGGGGTGCAGCCAGCACCTCCATGAGAAGGGCCGAGCGGAGGTGGACCCGGCGGGCGCGCCCCGAGCTGCGGGCCCGCCAGAGGGGGCGCTCTCCCAGAAAGGCGGGTGCCGGTTCGACCCGGACCCACTCCCCTCTGAAGCGCACCGTGGCCCCTGGCTCCGGGGGATCCACCCCCTCCCGGGGCAGACTGAGGGGGAGCCCCACGCCCGCCAACCAGGAGGGCTCCGCCACAGTCAGGTGGCCGGTGCGCCGCTCCCCCTGCAGGAGCCAGGGCTCATCCAGGGCGCCCACCACCTCCACCAGCCCCTGAGGCAGGGCTGCCTCCCGGCGCGCCTCCCGGGCCATCCCCAGGAGGGTCAGCCAGCCCACCAGGACCGCCAGGGCAGGCCCTCTCCCCAGGCGGTAGTGGGCAAGCAGGAGGCAGCATCCCATGAGCAGCCACCCAGCCACTTGGCTCCAAAGGGGCAGGACCCCACTCCAGTCCTCCGGCAGGACCCAGGGCAGGGCGCAGGCCGGTACCAGGGCCCAGGCCAGGGGCCAGAGGCGGGAACTGCTGATTCTGTGCCAGATTCCTTCCCGGGAGAGCATACTGGTACCATCCCAACAGGGGTTCATCATGATACATGCATTGAAAAAAATCTGCTGGATCCTGCCCCTGACCGTTCCCTTGGCAGCGTGGAGCCCGGCATTCCATGAATTCGAGACCCGCATGGCCCTGGGACTTGCGCCCAAGGGCATGCAGCAGTTCATGGTGCAGCACCCCTACGCCCTCCTGGAGGGAGCCAGAGGCATCCCCAACGACCAGGTCCCCACGGTCGAGGAAGTGGAGGACCAGTTCCAGAGGATCCTCAGCTACAGCGAGAACAAGCGCCACCCAGAGACCATCGTCAAGGAACTCGGGGTGCTGGCGCACATGATCCAGTTGCTCACCGACCCGTCCGCTTCCAGGGGCGTGACTCCTCTCCGGGAGGACTTCGAGGGCTATGCCGACCAGCAGGCCCGCTACATGGTGGTCACCACCCAACCCGACTGGGCCGTGAAGGGTCCCATCGATCCCCGCGCATTCCTGCTCGAAGCCGCCAGGATCAAATTCCAGCGGCACGCCCTGCTGCTGACCCAGTTCGATGAATCGACACGGCAGCGCACCACCAAGTGGGACCAGTTGAGCCTCCCCTTCGCCCAGCTCCAGCTCTCTTTCTCCGAAGGCGTGCATGGCACGGCGAGCCTGTGGATCCTGGCTTGGCGGGCCGTGGGCGAACTCTGGATTTCTCCGGAGATTTCACCCCAGCAGCAGGGAGCTGCCGACTAGGATTTTTAATGAATTGGAGCTATCTTTCCAGTTGCGAACCCATGGAGAATTCGGATGGCCTATACCCGCCTAGGTAACTACCTGCTAGCCAGGGAGCTTTCCTCGGATCCCCTGGGGGGGATCCACAGAGGCCTCACCCTGTCCGGGAACTCCGTCGATCAGAATTATCTCATCAGGGTCTTCTCTGATGAGCTGAAGGCCGCTGGCATAGAGCAGCACGCCGAGGACATGCAGTGGACCATCGGCACGCTCAACGGAGCCCGTGGTCTGGGCAACGGGTACGTCTCCTCTCCGGGAGCCCTGGCATGGGACTACCTCCCCGGGCGCACCCTGGCCCAGGTACTCGACAAGACCCGGCAGGAGCAGATCCCCCTCGGCATCGACCATGCGCTCTCGGTCATCCAGGGCGTCTGCCAGGCGCTCCTCCAGATGCATGCCAGGGGCGTCCACCACGGCATGCTGAACCCGAGCAGCATCTGGATCAGCTTTGAGGGGGCCACCCAGATCGTGGACGGCCCGGCCACCCCTGCCGTCACCGGCCTGCTGGAACGCTGCCCTAAGCTCTCCGCCGCCCTGCGCCCCTACCAGCCCCAGCGTCCCCTCAGCCCCTTCCATGCTGATCTCTTCGCCCTGGGCGCCATCTTCTACGAGCTCATCACCCTGGAGCCCTGTCCCTCCGGCGAGGGGCTCCAGGCGGCTCTGGCCTCCGCCACCCTGAAGGCCGCCCAGGAGGAGGCCCCCGTCCCCGCGGAGATCCGGGAGTTCCTGGGACACCTGCTGCTCGGGCCATCCTTCGAGAGTGCCGAGGAGCTCACGGCCTCCCTGGAACGGGTGCTCTACGACGGGGACTACAGCCCCACCACCTTCAACATGGCCTTTTTCATGCACACCCTCTTCCGGGAGGAGAACGAGCAGGACCAGCTCTCCATGAAGGAGGACCGCAGCGCCGACTTCTCGGCCTTCCTGCCCACGACGGCCAATGCCCTGGCTGCCCCCGCCCCCTCCGGTGGCTCCGGCTCCGGGAAGTGGGTGGTGACCGGCGTTGTCGCGGTTCTCATCGTCCTTGGACTCTTCGGCTTCAACACCTGGCAGAACCACCAGAAGAACGCTGAGCTGGAGACCAAGCTCAAGGCGCTGGAGGCCGCCAGCGAGGCTGCCGCCAAGGCTGATGCCGCGAAACGGGATGCCCTGGCTCGCCAGGAGTCACTGGAGAAGAAGCTGCGCGAGGAAAAGCGGGCCGATGAGCAGGCCCAGCTGCAACAGCAGCTGGAGGAGACCCGCAAGCAGCTCCTCAAGGCGGAGCAGGACCGCAAAGCGGCCCAGGAACTCCGGAGCCGGATCGCCAACACCAAGGCACCCGTCCAATCCAGAGCCCCCGTGGAACAGACCCCGGCAAGGGTGCAGAACGCCGCGCCCGCCCGCTATCCGGAAGCCGCCCTCCACAGCGATGGAAGCAGCCTGGAGCGATCCGTCACCCTGAAGGTCTACGTTGACAGCATGGGGCGTCCCCAGAAGACCCTGGTGGTGAGCGGCGTCCCAGGCAACTATGGATTCGACGAGTCCGCCACCGCCGCCGCCCTGGCCTCCACCTACCAGGCAGCCACTCACGATGGCAAGTCGGTACCCGGTTGGGTGACCCGGACCTACAGCTTCCCCGCCCGCCCCCGCCAGACAGTCTCCAGCGACTGCCAGATGATCTCCCAGGCTCCCATCCGTGTGAGTTCCTCCGCCCGGAAGTACCTGGACCGGGAGCGCACGGTGACGGTCAAGATCTACGTGGACTCCATGGGTCGCGCCCAGAAGGTCCTCGTGGCCAACGGCATTCCCGGTTCCGGCATCGACGAGGCTGTGCGAGACTCCGCGCTCTCCTCCTCCTACCGTCCGGCAGAGCGGGACGGGCAGAAGGTCGCCGGGTGGCTGACCAAGACCTACGTCATTCCCAGGCAGTAGGTTCCCACAAAAAGGGTTCTTCCCGGAATGGCGGGGAAATGAGGTAGGCAGCAGAGACTCCTGGGATCCTGGGTTTGCGACAACACCAGACCCGGGAGGCACTGCTGCCTATGAACGAGCTTATGGCCCAGATGGGCGGGTGGGAAGGATACAAGGCCGGATTGATCGGCGTGTACGAGGCCGGACGAAAGGGGCCTCGTGCCGAGGTATGGATTGAACTCCTTGGTAATGAACGACCTCGACGATGCAGCGGCTGTGGCCATCATGTGGATCGAATCCACGATGCGACCCAGCGCTGGGTAAGGGACCTCCCGATCTTTGAATACGAAGTCCACCTGCTGGTCTGGCGGTTTCGACTGGACTGTCCGAGGTGTGGACCCAAGGTGGAGTCCCTGAACTGGCTGGAGCCCCGAGCCCGGGTCACCAATCGGCTGGCCGAATCGGTGGCCAGGATGTGCAAAGTCCTGCCCATCAAGCAGGTTGCCGAGCATTTTCACCTGCACTGGGACACCGTCAAGGCCATCGACAAAGCCCACCTGGACCGGGAACTGGGGCCCCCAGAACTGCGGGGAGCCGAAACACTGCTCATGGATGAGTTCGCCCTTCGCAAAGGACACCGATATGCCACGGTGGTGCTGGATGCCGCCAGAAAGCGGGTCCTCTGGGTAGGGCAAGGGCGAGGCCGTGCAGACATCCGCCCTTTCTTTGAACTGCTTGGGAAGAGGGGCTGCGCCCAAATCAAGGCGGTAGGTATGGATATGTCCGCAGCCTTCGAGCTGGAGGTCCGGAAGCACTGCCCCAAAGCGGAGATCGTCTATGACCTCTTCCATGTGGTGCAACGCTATGGCCACGAGGTGATTGATCGGGTCCGGGTTGACGAGGCCAACCGGTTGAGGGGAGACAAGTCGGCCCGCAAGGTGGTGAAGAGCGCCAAGTGGCTGCTGCTAAGGAACCCCAGGAATCTGGAGGGTGAGGCCAGGGTGCGCCTCAAGGAGTTGCTGGACGCCAATCAGGCTCTGATGACGGCCTATGTGCTCAAGGACGACCTCAAGGAACTCTGGCGCTACCGACGCGAGGGCTGGGCTCGCCGGGCCTGGAATGATTGGTTGGAACGCGCCAAGTCAAGCAACCTGGCGCCATTGGTCCGGTTCGCCCAGAATCTCGCGGCACGGCTCGATGGCATCCTCTCCCACTGCCGATGGCCGCTCCATACCAGCCTTCTAGAGGGGATCAACAACCGCATCAAGGTCATCAAGCGCATGGCCTATGGCTTCCGCGACGACGCCTACTTCTTTCTCAAGATCAGAGCTGCCTTCCCCGGTGTTCCGTGAAGAACCACAAAAAGGCCCCGACCAATGTCGGGGCCTTTTTGTGGGAAATGAAGACAAGATTTTGTTCATCGACGCCCTCGTATGTAAAATTTTTTACACTCCGGAGATCGCCATGCGTCACTTCGCCTCCTTCCTCCTTCTCGGGCTATCCCTGGTCGCAGGAGGTCCCTCCACCCTGAAGGGGACTCCAGAGACGGACTGGAACGGCGCCCTCTCGGTCTATGCACGGAGAATCCATCCCCCGGAGCAGAGCCCCGCGGTGGACTGGCAGGGTCGGATCTCGAGCCTCCTGAAGGAGGAGCCCGGGGACTTGGTGGTCACGGCCGTGGGCGACCTCATCCTGAACGCCCCCATCAGTGGCCACCGGGACCCGGCGCATCGCCAGCTCTACCGGCTCCTCCAGGAGGCGGACCTCTGCTACGGCAACCTGGAGTGCTCCCTCAACGACCACCCGGAGGAGCTGGGCACCTTCTACAACTTCCGGGCAGACCGGAAACTGGGCTGGGAGCTGGCCGCCCTGGGCTTCAACCTCCTGGGGATGGCCAACAACCACACCTTCGACTTCGGGGGCAAGGGCCTCCAGGACTGCCTGGACACCCTGGAGCAGTGCCGGATCACCCATGCCGGAGCCGGAATGACCCTGGAGGCTGCGGAGGAGCCGGGGATCCAGAGTGTGCAGGGTCAGAAGCAGAAGGTGGCCCTGCTCTCGCTCATGCGCTTCTGGTCCCAGCGTTTCAGAAGCCGCAATGCAGCCGGCCCCTCCGTGGCCACCCTGAACCCCGCCACCATCCTGGTGGCCTCGGGCAGCCGGGTGGAGGCCGTGGAAGGGGTCCAGGAGGAGGACATCCTGGCCATGGAGGACCGCATCCTCCAGGCCAAGCGCAGAGGGCACCTGGTCGTCGTGGCCCTCCACAACCATGACGTCAGCCACAACCGCGCATTCGGCATCCAGGAAGTGACCCCAGCCAACGACGAGATCATGTTCCGGCGCGCCATCGAGGCCGGCGCCGACATGGTTCTGGGCAGCGGCCCCCATGTCCTGCGGGGCCTGGAGCTCCACCAGGGGCGGCCCATCCTCTACAGCCTGGGCAACTTCATCTACCAGTACCGCACCCCGGAACGCATCCCGGTGGACCTCACCCACCAGCGGGATCCTGAGATGCCCCGCCAGGCCAATGTCTCAGTCTGGGACCGCCGGGACTCCCCGGAGGTCATGGAGGCGGTGGTGGCTCGCCTTGTCCTCAACCAGGGGAAGCTGCGCAGGCTCCAACTCATCCCCGTGGCCATCGCTGACGAGGGGCCGGACTTCGGCGTCCCGTCCCTGGTTTCCGATGCCCGGGCCCGGGTGATCCTGGACCGGATGAAGCGTCTGTCGGAACCCCTTGGCACCCGCTTTGAAGACCATGGCTGGTACCTGGAAACCCGCCTGCCATGATATTTCGGATTTTTCCGATTTATCGATCAGAATCCTGTTAGACTCCTCCCCGGAGGCTTCATGACCGGGGATCTCAAAGCACTGGTGGCATGCCTGAAGGCGGCGGGACACCCCCTGCGTCTGCGGGTTTTGGGCCTCGCGGCGGATGCCGAGTACTGCGTCTGCCAGCTGGCGGAGATCCTCCGGCAGCCCCAATCCTCGGTCTCGGAAGCGGTGCGCGAACTCCGGGGCACCGGCCTGTTGCAGGAGCGGAAATCCGGTCGCTGGGTCTTCATCTCCGTTCCACCCCCAGCCGAGGCGCCTGCCTTGCTCCCCTCACTCCTGGTGGCCCTGGAGGCCCTGCCCGAGATCCAGGAGGACCGGACCCGGGGCCTCGAGATCCGAAAACTGGCCCTGCCCCTGGCCTGCACCGCAAACGGGGTGGACCGTGGCTGAAGGCCGGTTCACTCTCCCTAAGCGTTTCTGGATCCTGGGCGCCCTGCCCCTCTGGGGAGTGCTCTACGCCCTCAGCCACCCCTTCGCCCAGTGGGTGGCCTTCCGGGCCCTGGGGCTCCAGCCCGGTACCCGTCTTGGCGAGTCCGTCGCCTTCTTCGCCTACGACCTCCCCAAGGTCACCCTCCTCCTGACCCTGGTGGTCTTCGTGGTGACCTTCCTCCAGACCTATGTCCGCCCCGAGCGGGTCCGGTCCCTGCTGGCCGGACGCCGAAGCGGCGTGGGCCAGGCCTTGGCCTCTCTTCTGGGGGTCATCACCCCCTTCTGTTCCTGCTCCGCCGTGCCCCTCTTCATCGGCTTCCTGCGGGCGGGAGTGCCCCTGGGGGTGACCTTCAGCTTCCTGGTGGCGGCCCCCATGGTGAACGAGGTGGCCCTGGGCATGCTCCTGGCCATGTTCGGCTGGAAAATCGCCCTCCTCTACGCCGGGACGGGACTCCTGGTGGCCTTCGTCTCCGGCCTGGTCCTGGGCAGGCTGCGCATGGAGCACCACCTGGAGGGCTGGGTGCGGGAGATCGCCCAGACCCCGCTCGGCGAGTCGGGAGCGGAGGAGCGACCGAGCTTCGACACCCGCCTCTTCCAGGCCCTCCAGGGGGTAAGGGACATCGTGGGCAAGGTCTGGCCCTACATCCTCGCGGGCATCGCCGTGGGCGCCCTGATCCACGGCTTCGTGCCCGAAGGCTTCATGGCCTCCCTCCTGGGGCGCCGCAACTGGTACAGCGTGCCCCTGGCGGTCCTGGTGGGGGTGCCCCTCTATGCCAACGCCGCCTCCATCCTCCCCGTGGTGGAGGCCCTCATGGGCAAGGGCGCCGCCCTGGGCTCCACCCTGGCCTTCATGATGGCCGTCATCGGCCTCTCCCTCCCCGAGAGCATGATCCTCCGCAAGGTCATGCGCCCCCGGCTCATCGCCACCTTCCTGGGCGTGGTCGCCCTGGGCATTCTGGTGGTGGGCTATCTCTTCAACGCCATACTCTAGGAGTATTCCCATGCTCATCGAAGTCTTCGGCTCCGGCTGTGCCAAGTGCGAGAACGTCGTCAAAAACGCCAGGGAGGCCATCGCCCGATCGGGCGGTGAGCACGAGGTCGTCAAGATCCAGGACTTCGCCGCCATCGCCTCCCGGGGGATCCTGGGCACCCCAGCCCTGGCCATCGACGGAAAGCTCAAGGTCCAGGGGCGGGTGGCCACCTCAGACGAGATCCTGGGTTTCCTTCAGGCGTGAGCGATCTCCCCTTCCTCCAGGGCTATCCGGAGCACCTCCTGGAGCAGGTCCGACAGCTTCTCATCCAGGGCACCCTGGGTGAGCGGCTACGGCGCATCTATGGAGAGGCCCGCCACGGTATCCAGAGCGACCGGACCCTCAATGCCTATGCCCAAGCCATTAAACAGCAATTCATGGAGAACGCCCCACCCCTGGCCGGGGCCAGCTTCGACCCCACCATCAGCCTCACCCACCAGGCCCTGGGGCTCCAGACCCAGACCACCCGGGTCCAGGGCACCCGCCTGAAGTCTACGGCCCACATCCGCATCGCACCGCTCTTCCGGGACGCCCCGGAGCCTTTCCTGCGCATGGTGGTGGTCCACGAACTGGCCCACCTCAAGGAGAAGGGGCACACCAAGTCCTTCTACCAGCTCTGTCGCCACATGGAGCCGGACTATGCCCAGTTGGAGTTCGACCTGCGGCTCTACCTGACAGAGCTCAGCACCGCCGGAGCCACTCCGCAGCCTCCTCTGGATCGCTGAAGGTCCGGACTGCCACCCCGAGCCGCGCGAACGTGTCCTGGAACTTCCGCATGTTCATGTGGGCCACAGCCCGCTCCGGCGTGACCAGAGCCCAGAAGCGCCAACCGGCCGCCACAGCTCTGGGGCCGAACACCTCATGGGCCCAGGCGAGGTCCTCCGGCGCCAGAGGGCCGTTGTTGCGGTCATCCGAGAGCCACTTGCAGGCCCCATGCCTCCTCAGCAGCTCGATCCCGGCCTCCGTGGCCTCGCGCAGGATCGCACCGCTGGTGTGCCGGTGGATCCGGTGACGGACGATTCCCGACTCCGAGTCGTACCAGACTGAGATGTGGGCGTTCTCCAGGACCGTCTCGAGGGTCATGGCCCCACCTCGGCAAAGGGTCCCAGGGCCCGCTCGAAGATGCCCAGGGAGTAGGCGATGGTCAGGCCGTAGTTGGTCATGGGGACCCCCGCTTCCCGGGCCCGGTGGAGGCGGCTCATCATCTCCCGGCGGTTCCCGGTGCAGTTGCCGCAGTGGATGATGAGCCTGTAGGGGCTCAGGTCCGCCGGGAAGTCCCGGCCCTGGGTGTGCTCGAACTCGAGCTTGGCCCCCACATACTGGGTGAGCCATCTGGGGATCTTGACCCGCCCGATGTCGTCGCTCACGGGATGGTGGGCGCAGGTCTCTGCCACCAGGATGCGATCCCCCCCCTTCAGATGTTCAATGGCCCGGGCGCCCCGGGCCTGCTCCGCCAGGTCCCCCTGGAAGCGGCTCATGAGGATGCTGAAGGAGGTCATGGGCACATCTCTGGGCACATCCGCCGCCACCTTGAGGAAGGCCTGGGAGTCCGTCACCACCAGGGCGGGGGGAGTCTTCAGTCGCCCCAGGGCGCGATGCAGCTCCCGCTCCTGGCAGACCAGGGCCATGGACTCGCCATCCAGGAGATCCCGGATGGTCATGACCTGTGGCAGGATCAGACGCCCCTTGGGGGCCTCCTTGTCCACGGGCACCACCAGCACCGCGATCTCCCCCGGGGGCACCAAGTCCGCCACCAGACGCCGGTTGTCGAAGAAGTCCGCCGGGGCCAGGCGCAGCAGCCCCTCCCGCACCTCTCCCAGGCCCAGGCCGGTGGTGGCGGATGCGCTCACCACCTTCACTCCCCGGGCTTCGAGGGCCTGCAGCTCCGCCGGGGTGGGAACCCCCAGATCGGCCTTGTTGAGGACCACCAGGACAGGCACCTTCCGGCTCTGGAGGGCCTCCAGCATCCCCTCCTCGAAGGGGCCCCAGGCCCCCGCCGCGGACACAATGAGCCCCAGATCCACCCGGTCGAAGACCGCACGGGTGCGCTCGATGCGCAATTCACCCAAGGCCCCCTCGTCATCCACCCCGGCGGTGTCCACGAAGAGCACCGGCCCCAGGGGCAGGAGCTCCATGGGTTTCTCCACGGGGTCCGTGGTGGTGCCCGCAAAGGACGAGACGATGGAGACGTTCTGGCGGGTGATGGCGTTCAACAGGGAGGACTTGCCCATGTTGCGCCGACCGAAGAGGCCGATGTGCAGGCGGAGGGACTTGGGAGTGGATTGCATGGCAGGGCTCCGTGGGCTCCTTGAGGATAGCCCAGGAGCCCGCCAGGCTCAGTGCTGCAGACCACTCCCGCCCTGGAAGACGGCAGCCAGAAGCGTCGCCCGGCTCGAGAAGCCGCCCTTCGACAGGATGGCGCCCACTTGGTGTTCCACGGTCTTGGGGCTGGTGCCCACCAGGGAGGCGATCTCCTTGTTGCTGAGCCCCTGCAACAGGTGCCTCAGGATCTCCCGCTCCCGGGCGGTCAACAACTCTCGGATCCCATCGGGAAGAGTCGAGGTGCCACGCCTCGGCAGAAGCCTGACAAGGCAGCGCCCCAGCTCCGACAGGAAGTCGGCGAAGGCGGGATCCCCTTCGTGGATCTGCCCCTCGATGCATAGGGTCCCCAGGACTCGCCCCGCCCCTTTCAAGGGGACCACCCGGACCGGAGCGTCCGAGGACAACCCTTCCCCAGGCAGCACAGGACGACAGCTCCAATCCCTCTCCAGGAATTTGAGTTCCAGGAGACGGCCCATGAAGTTGTCCCGGATCAGGAGGGCGGCGGCACGCTCTGCCTCCTCCGGATCGGTGCAAGCCTCGAAGTGCTGCTCCAGATAGGCCCTCCAGTTGCGAAGGCCATCCATGATGACCCTGGCATTGACATCAGAGGGCTGACCCTGAGCCTCCTCGGACGCAGACCGGAAGCGCCGGAAAAAGCACTCCAGGTGGTCAACGATCCGCCCTCCCTCGGGAAGGGTGATGACCGCCCTGAGTTCCCGGTCACTGAGCTCAGCCTCCACCTGGGCATCGGGCTGCCCCAGAAGCCAGGGGTAGGCGCGGTAGATGCCCACGGTCCCCGTCATGACCGCCCGGCTGGCCCGCAGTGGAGCGGGAATGATGTGCCGGGCCAGGATCCGCCCCTTCCCCAGGTCGACCACCTGGGTACCGATGGGGGGATAGAGGGACCTGGAGATTCTGGGAGCCATGTCCAGGAACAGGTGGCGAAGGGTCATGAAGGAACTGGCCATGAGGTTCAGGCCGGGGGAGTTCTTCACCAGGAAATAGGCTGTGGATTCCATGCCCTGGGGCCCGCCGAGGGCCACTTCCAGTCGATCCAGGATCTCAGTGAAGTGATCCCAATGCACCGTGGTGCCGTCTGTGAAGAGCAGCTCCTCTGTGACCGGGAGACCCGCCAGAAGCCCACGGCAGGCCCCCCGGGGGAGCCCACTGGAAACGAACAGAGCGGCGATGGGGTGCAGCGAGACCTCATAGCTGATCCTCTCCATCCCTCCCCCAGGGCAGCCAAGCGCCATAGGGGATCTCCCCTATGGATGAACCCGCACGGAAGAGATTAACGTGGTCCATCCGACCCGTGGTCGGCATTCCCCAACCTCACCCCATCACCCATCGTCCGACGGCACACGAGCACCGCTGGACTGCACCCATGGAGGGTTCCCATGAAAGCCCTGGCCTTCGGCCTGTCCACCCTGAACCTGATGATTGTCCTCGCCTGTGGGGGCGGGGGAAACAGCACCCAGTCCACCAGCACGGACACGACAACCACCGTGTCCACCGCCACGGGGATCTTCTCTGACGCCCCCGTGGAAGGGCTGACCTACGTGTCCGGCAGCCAGTCAGGCACCACCGCTGCTTCCGGCAGCTTCACTTATGAGGTGGGTAATACGGTCACCTTCAGCCTGGGGGGCATCACCCTGCCCAATGTCGCGGGGAGCAGCCTCATCACGCCTTACACGATCTTCGGTGCGACCAGCCTGACGGACACAGCCTCGGTCAATCTCGCAAGACTCCTGCAAACCCTCGATGACGACAGCGATGGCACCATCACCATTCCCACGGCGGTGAAAACGGCAGCGGCCAGTTTGAGCCTGACTGCAGACGACTTCGCCAGCAGCAGCTTCGACAGCAAGGTCGCCACCCTGGTGAGCGCAGCAGGCGCCAGCAGCCTGGTAGACGCCTCCACTGCCGAAACCCATATGCTGAGCACCGCCCTGGCCGGGACTTGGTATAGCGCGGCCATGGCCACTCCGGCCACCGATGGGAGTGGCGCATTCGGCTATGGCTTCGGCTCCTTCACCGTGGAGGACGGCAGCACCTCCTTCTCGGACGGCACCCGGATCGCAGGCAACATCACCATGGCGGAAGCCGACGGCTTCAGCGTTGACAGCGACGGCAACCTCGAGGCCAGCGCGGGTTACTGGGTGATGAACCAGAGCCAGAGCGCCATGGCCCTCTTTCTGCCTCCGCCCTACGGCCACAATCTGGTCATTCTTCCCAAGCAGGGCAGCTCCTACAGTACCGGCGACCTTGAAGGGACCTGGAAGGGGGTCAGCTTCATGAGCCCCTCCCAGGGCACCAATAACGCGGACAGCTATGGCTGGAACATCCACCAAATCGGGATCACCAGCACGGGGAGCATGACCTACAACGTCACCGCGGGTACCGATGGGGCATTCAGCGGCAGCGGCACCATGACCCTAGACAGCAGCACCGGCATGGTCTCAACAGAGGAGAGCGCCGAGTACTGGTATCTGGGAGCCAGCAAGGATCTTCTGGTGGCGGTTTGGGATGAAGACAGCACCCAGGAGATCCAGGTCAACCTCAAACAGGCGGACACCTACAGCCTCTCCGACCTTGCCGGCACCTGGCGGATGATGGGGTTGAAGACCGGTCTGCTGGACACGGACGCCAGCCACCAGGGCTACCATGTCCTCACCATGGTGGTGGGCAGCGACGGAAGCGCCACTGTATCCGATGAAGCCAGCAGCACCGGAACCTACACCTCTACGGCAGCTTTCCAGCTGGTGAGTGGGGCCTTCTCAGTCGTGGGCGACACCAGCGAGAGCTACTGGTACATGAACGCAGGCAAGGATGTGCTGGTAAAGCTGTACATCGACTCGGACAACAGTGAAAAAAAGATCTGCATCTATTTGAAAAGATAGACCTTGGACGCCTACAAGTTTGGTGACCCCGAATATAATAGGGACCATCTCCATGGCGGGCCACCGCGCTTCCAGCGGGGCATGGCCCTTTTCGCGGAAAAGCACGCGACCTGTACTTTTCCGCCGCCCCCCCGGGGGCACTGCCAACTGGGGGGGGCCAGAACATAGTTTAATTATTAATATTGCAGCAGCTCACCACACTCGTGAAGGATCACCCCCGCTTCACCAACCCCCAGGCCACCAGCAAGCCCTGGAGGTGATCCAGGTGGTGGAGGGTGGCCATGTGCTCTCCGGTGCGCTCCTCGGAGGTTCGCTCGTTGAACCAGACGCCCCGGAGCCCAGCAGCCCGGGCCGCCTCGACGTCATCCCTGAGGTTGTCCCCCACCATCACCACGCGTTCAGCAGACACCTTGAGCTGCTCCAGGATCCGCCGGTAGAAGTCCGGCGAGTCCTTGCGGAGCCCTAGATCTCTGGAGCAAAAGATCTTCCTGATGAAGGGATCCAGATCCACCCGGGTCAGGGCCTCCCGGATGTCCTGCTCGCCGCTGTCCTCCGCCTGGGTGGCGATGGCCAATCCGATACGGCCATGGAGTCCGTGAAGGGCCTTCCGGGCGCCCGGGACGGCCTCCACCCGGGGCCAGACCTTCATGGGCCCCCGCATCCCCGGAAGCTCCCGCATGAGGGTGTTCCCCCAGTCGAAGAGGACCCATGCGTTCACATCGGGCTCCCCAGCCGCCCCACGGCCTCGGGACCGGTGAGTTCCCGGAACTGCTCCTCCGTAAAGAGGCCCTCAGCCACGCCCTGCTCCCGCACACTGAAACCGGCGAGCTGGGCTCGGCCCACCAGGGCGCAGAGGGTCTCGTAACCCAGGAGAGGCAGCAGGGCCGTGGCGGCGGCAGTGCCGTTCTCCACCTGGGCCCGGCAGCGGGCCTCGTCCGCTTCCAGACCCTCGATGCAGTGCCGACGCAGGATCTCACAGCCCCTCGCCAGCAGGTCCAGGCCCTCCAGCAGGCTGTGGGCCACCAGGGGCAGGAAGGGCTGAAGCTCCAGGCTCCCCAAGGAGATGGCGAAGCTGAGGGCCTGGTCGTGGGCGATGGCCATGAGGGCCCCCTGGGTCACCGCCTCGGAGATCACTGGATTGACCTTGCCGGGCATGATGGAGCTGCCTGCCTGGCGGGGCGGCAGGCGCAGCTCGCCGAGGCCCGCCTCAGGTCCACTGGAGAGGAGCCGCAGGTCTCCGCAGAGCTTCATCAGGGTGGTGGCCAGGGCCTTCAGGAGCCCCGAGACCTCCACGAAGACATCCGCGTTCTGGGTGGCCTCCACCAGGTTCTCGGCCCGGGCGAGGCCCAGGCCCGTGATGTCCCTCAGCTCCTCCACGACCTTGAAGATGTACTGCCGGGGCGCCGCCAGCCCGGTGCCGATGGCCGTGCCCCCCAGGTTCACCACCCGCAGGCGCTCCTCGCACTTGGCCAGGCGCCAGCGATCCCGGCTCAGGGCCTCCGCGTAGGCCCCCATCTCCCTGCCGAGGGTGAGCAGCACCGCATCCTGCAGCTCGGTGCGCCCCACCTTCACGATGTGGGCGAAGGCCTTCTCCTTGACCTGGAAGGCCTCCTGGAGGGTGAGGACCTGGCGCTCCAGCTCCCGCAGGCCCCGGATGGCCGCGATGCGCAGGGCCGTGGGGAAGGTGTCGTTGGTGCTCTGGTGCAGGTTCACATGGTCCAAAGGCGACACCGTGGCGTAATCCCCATGGGGCCGCCCCAGCAGCTCGAGAGCCCGGTTGGCCAGGACTTCGTTGACAGCCATGTTGGTGCTGGTCCCGGCCCCGCCCTGGAGGGCGTCCACCGGGAGGTCCCCCAGCAGCTCCCCCGACATCAGCTCCCGGCAGGCACGCTCCAGGGCGGGCACGAGTTCCCCGGGCAGGCGCCCCAAGCCAGCATTCACTCGGAGGGCAGCCAGCTTCACCGCCCCGTATGCCTTCAGGAGCTCAGCGTGGACCGGACGCCCCAGCAGGGGGAAGTTCTCCAGGGCACGGACCGTGTGGATGCCGTAGCGGCAGCCCTCCCCCAGCGTCCGCTCCCCCAGGAAATCCCGTTCTGTGCGCATGGCACCTCCCCCAGGGACAGGATAGTCGGGCCGCTGGCGCTCCCGAAGGATTCACCGCAACCACGGGGTGCATGGGGGAAGGAAGCCCTCGCCAGCCTGACCTGCGGGCGACCCACAGCACCCCGTCATACGGACCATGGCCGGGTAGGGAGGAAGCGGAGGGAGAAGCACCTGGGCCCAGACATCTCCAGGGATGGGTACACACCCTTCGCCTGCCACCCGAAATGGGCTTCAATGGAGGGTGGAGGTCTTGTGTCGAGCTTGTATCGGAATCCGGTCTGGAAGCTGTTCCTCATGGTCTGGGGGCTGGTCAGCGTAGGGCTCACCGCCATCGGGGTGCTCCTGGCGGCGCCCTTCCTGGGCCCCAAGCGGGCCTTCTTCACGGTGGCGCCCCTCTGGGTCAAGCAGCTCTTCCCCCTCTGCGGCGTCAAGTGGAGCGTGGCGGGCTGGGAGCAGCTCCCTGAGGACATCCGCAGCGGGAAGCAACCGGTCATCTTCATGTCCAGCCACGAGAGCCACCTGGATCCCCCCTTCCTCATCGCCGCCATCCCCGTCCCGGCGGTCTACATGGCCAAAAAGGAGGTCAAGTGGATGCCTCTGGTGGGCTGGGCAGCCTGGGCCGGGGGCACTATCTTCCTGGACCGGGGCAACCGCGAGAAGTCTGTCCGCAGCCTGAAGGAAGCCGTGGCCCAGATCCGGGGCGGCAAGAACGTGCTCATCTTCCCCGAAGGCACCCGCACCCGGGATGGCCGGCTCAGCCCTTTCAAGAAGGGCGGCTTCAGTCTGGCCATGGATGCTGGGGTCCCCATCGTGCCCCTTGCCACCGTGGGCGGCTTCCACATCCTGCCCGCAGGCTCCCTGACCCCCACCCCCGGCCTTTATGACGTCCGCTTCGGGGAGCCCCTGCGTCCTGGCGATTTCCCCACCCGGGACGCCTTGATGCAGGAGACCCGCAAGCGCATCGAGGACCTGAAGGAAGCGATCATCCAAAAATGATTAAACCTTCAGGGGGGATGCGGCGTCCAAGGCTCTGGGATATGATTCCCTCCTCACGTATCAGAGGTGTACCCATGCGCAAGCTTCTCCTGGCCCTCCCCCTCGTCATCGGAACGGCTCTCTCCGCCCAGGACTCGGGCCCCACCCCCGGCTTCACAGTGGGCTTCAGTGCCCCCACGGGCGACTTCGCCAGCACCCGGGACACCAATGGCGACTACCTGGGCGCCAACAACGGTCTCGGCGTCCAGATCGGCGGTCACCTGGACTTCGACCTGGACCGCCACAGCCAGATCCGCCTCCACCTCACGGCCAACAACTTCGTGAGCGAGGAGCAGGACATCTACACCGGGGGCTACTATGACGGCACCCGCCAGAACAACTTCACCGTCCTGCAGATGGGCGGGGACTTCATCTACAACGCCGTCTCCCCCCGGCGAGGGGGCTACTTCCTGGCAGGTGTGAATCTCAACCATGTCCGCGGACAGGCTGAGTACTCGAACTATGCGGACTCCGATGTCACCGAGGGGGGCCGACTGGGCGCCCGCATCGGGGGGGGTGTCCACCTGAACCGCAACTTCAGCCTGGAAGCCCACCTGAACACCGTGTCGGTGGACAAGGCCGACTTCGGCTACAGCAACATCACCTGGCTGGCCGTCAACGCTGTCTTCCGCTTCGGGCGCTAGGCTTCAGGCACGAAGGGCCGCCAGGGCCTCCTCCACGCCTTCCCGGTCCGGATCCCAGGCCGGGAGCCCAGGCCACTGATTGCGGAAGAAGGTGGTCTGGCGCTTGGCGTAGGCCTGGGTCTTCTGGATGATCCGGGTCTGGATATCCTCCGGATCACCCCCCTCCAACCAGTCCAGGTAACCCAGGGGGTTCAGACGCCGCAGCTCGGCCTCAAGCCCCTGTCCCAGCAAGTCCTCGACCTCGGCGCCCCAACCCGTGCGGGCCATGGCCCGCACTCGGCGGTCGATCCTGGCGCGCAGGGCAGCCCGCTCCGGCAGGACCACCAGGGCCTGCCAGCCCTCAGGGATCCCCTTGTTCACACCATCCAGAAGGCCGGAGGGCCGTTGGCCCGTGGCCAGATGCAGCGCCAGGGCCCGCTGGATCCGGGAGCGGTCCCGGGGGTGCAGTTGGGCAGCCCGCTGGGGATCCACGGCCGCGAGATAGCGGTGCAGAGCCTCGGGACCGAGCCGCTCGAGCCAGGCGCGCACCCGTTGAACCAGCC
The DNA here is from genome assembly GCF_963677305.1 of uncultured Holophaga sp. GTDB lineage: Bacteria > Acidobacteriota > Holophagae > Holophagales > Holophagaceae > Holophaga. Next base: position 1,228,571 of record NZ_OY781925.1, on the reverse strand, counting down.
CTTGGGGAACCTCGGGGAGATCGCTGAGCTGCCCCCAGATGCCCCGCAGGTAGAGACCCGAGCCCGTGACCAGGATGGCCCGCGGTGCCTGTGCCAACCAGCCCTGCACCCGCTCTCCGAAACTGTGGGGGTGGAGCAGCTCTCCCAGCTCCAGGACGCCATAACCCAGGTGGGGCACCCTCTCCCTGTCCTCCGCCCCGGGCTGCCCCGTGCCGATGGCCAGGCCCCGGTAGGCCTGGAAGGGATCGCCGTTCACGATGACAGCACCCAGGCGCAGGGCCAGTTCCACGGCCAAGGCCGACTTGCCGGAGGCGGTGGGGCCCAGAACGGCCAGTCTCACAGAAGCCTCGGAAGGAGCCGGGCGGCCTGATCCCGGGCCAGGCGGGCCGCCTCCAGGGCGTGCTCCAGGACTTCTGCGGGATTCTGGCGGGTGCAGAGCAGGGCCTGGCACTGGTTCCGGAGGTGGGCCACCTCCCCCTCAGGGTCAGGCAGGCTACGCTCTGCCCCGGCCTCCAGGATCAGCAGGAAGCACTTCAGGGCGTCACAGGCCACTGTGATGGCCGCCGCCGGACTCCGCCCCGCCTGGAGGGCGGTGGCGGTTGCCAGGAAGCGCAGGCCATCCTCGAACCTCGACTGCAGTGCCCCAGCGGGACCCGCGGAGGAGGGGCTCATGGTTCAGGCCTTCGGCAGGACCGGGTACTGCCCATTGAAACAGGCGTAGCAGAAGCCCTCGCCACCGGGATCGGTCATGGCCTTCTGCAGATCCTCTGCCGTCAGATAGCCCAGGGAGTCGGCCCCCAGATACTCACGGATCTCCTCCACGGTGTGGGTGGCGGCGATGAGGTGCTCGCGACTGGGGGTGTCGATGCCATAAAAGCAGCTATAGGTCGTGGGCGGACTGGAGATGCGCAGGTGGACCTCGGTGGCGCCAGCCTCCTTCACCATCTGGACGATCTTCCGGCTGGTGGTACCGCGCACGATGCTGTCATCCACAAGAGCCACCCGCTTGCCCTTGAGGAGCTCCCGCACGGGATTGAGCTTCACCTTGACGCCGAAAGAGCGGATGCTCTGCTTGGGCTCGATGAAGGTGCGACCGACATAGTGGTTGCGGATAAGGCCGAAGTCGAAGGGGGCGCCACAGGCCTCAGCGTAGCCCAGAGCGGCGCTCACGCCGGAGTCGGGCACGGGCACCACCAGATCCACGGGATCAGGGTAGCGCTGGGCCAGGAGGCGGCCCATCTCGCGGCGGGTCTGCATCACCGAGCGACTGAAGACGTAGGAGTCGGGCCGGGCGAAGTAGACGTGCTCGAAAACGCACGGCTTGGGCCTCACGCCGCTGACGGGGGTCCTGGAACGCTCGCCCTGGGCATCCACAATGAAGAGCTCACCGGGCTGGATCTCCCGGTCATACTCGGCGCCCACCAGATCGAAGGCGCAGCTCTCGCTGCTGAAGACCACCGCCTCGCCGAGACGGGCCAGGCTGAGGGGACGGAAGCCGTGGGGGTCCCGGGCGGCCAGAATCTGATCCTCGCTCAGGATCAGCAGGGAGAAGGCCCCCTCCACCTGACGCAGGGCCTCCACGACGGCATCCTCCAGGGTGGCGGCACAGGCCCGGTTGATGAGAGCCAGGATCACTTCGGAGTCCGAAGGACTGGAGAACACCTGCCCCTGCTCAATGAGACGGCGGCGGAGCACCTCGGTATTGGTCAGGTTGCCGTTGTGGCAGAGGGCCACCTGCCCGAAGCGCCCCTGCACCAGGAAGGGGTGGGCGGCGGAGGCGACGTTGCCCCCGGTGGTGGAGTATCGGGTGTGGCCGATGGCCGCATCCCCCGCGAGCCGATCCAGGACGGGTTGGCTGAAGACATCGGCCACATGGCCCTGGGCTTTGTGGAGGATGAGCTCACGCCCGTTCCGGGAGCAGATGCCAGCCGCCTCCTGGCCGCGATGCTGCAGGGCGTAGAGCCCCAGGTAGGTCTGGCGCGACGCCTCTGGATGGGGCCAGATGCCGAATACGCCGCACTCGTCTTTGAAAGCCATGATTCCCCCAGCCTCCAGGATAACCGACCCGGCCCCCAGGAGGCCTGCCCGGGTGGCGGGCTCAGCCCTCGCAGCCCTCAGTCCGCCGGGGATAGGGTACGCCGCCGGACTGGATGGCCCGCCCCAGCCAGTCGATGGCCCGACCGAGGTGGGCCATGTTGGCCATGCCCTCGACGTCGCCGCCCACCTCTCCGGGCTGGAGACCGTAGCCCATGTTCCAGTAGGTGGAGCCGGGAATCACCATCTGGCAGATCTGGAAGAGGTGGGTCATGGTGTCCAGGACATGAGTGGCTCCGCCCCGGCGCACCGCCACCACCCCGGCTCCGACCTTGCCGGCCAGGAGACCACCGTTGGCCATGTGCACAAAGCCCGAGCGGTCCATGAGGGCCTTGATCTCGGGGGTGACATCGGCGAAGTAGGTGGGCGAACCCAGGATGATGGCATCAGCCTCCACCATCTTTGCAAAGACATCATTGAAGATATCCTTGCCAAAGATGCACCTGCGGTCCCGGCGTTCCATGCACTTGAAGCAGGCCTTGCAGCCGGGGAGCTCGCGGCCCCCGATCTGGATCAGTTCCGTCTCCCAGCCTGCTTCGGCGAGGGGTTTGAGGACGGCGTTCAGCAGGGTCTCGGTATTTCCACCCTTGCGGGGACTGCCGTTGATGGCGAGAGCCTTCATGATTGTTCCTTCCAGATAACAACATCAATCAAAACAAGTATCCGCCGATGGACGCCAATGAACGCCGATAAAAAAGGGTGAGGGTGCGGCGCGGGGTGACTGGGGCCGCCCCGCGCCGCGGGGGCGGTCGGCAAGCCGACCGCGTTCAGAGGAGGGTTGAGCCCTGAGACGCGCCAGCGCGTCCAGGGGCTGAACCCTCCTCTGGACCTGCCCCCAAGCACCCCTGGTGGGTCGGACACCAGTCCGGCGTCCATTCCCTTCATCGGCGGACAACTTTTCCGCCATCCGGACTCAGGAGAACAGTCTCGCCACGGCGGTGTGGTTGTCCCCGGCCATGCCGGCGTCCATGGCCTCCCGGAAGACCCCGCGGGAGGCGGCGATGGTGGGGGCGGCCTCCTCACCGGCGGCCTCCAGGGTGTAGCGCATGTCCTTCTCCAGGAGATCCACTGGGAATACCGGAGCGAAGGTGCCCTCCAGCATGGACTTGGCGTTGCGGGTCAGGATCCCGCTCCAGACGGCCGTGGTGGAAAGCACCTCCACGGCCTTGCCCAGATCCACACCACCGCGCTTGAGCATCCCCAGGAGTTCCGCGAGAGCAGTGGTCTCGATGCCCATGAGGGTGTTGGTGGCCAGCTTGAGCAGGGCCCCCTGCCCCAGCGGCCCCACATGGTGGAGCACCGAGCCCATGGCCTTCAGCACCGGTTCAGCCTGGGCGAAGACAGCGGCCTCACCACCCGCCAGGAAGATGAGCAGGGCGCCCTCGGCCTGGGGACGACTGCCGGAGACCGGCGCCTCCAGGAAGGGGATGCCCCGGCGCTTGGCGTCCTCACCCAGTGCCTTGGCCCAGGCCACCGAGATGGTGGAGCTGTCGATGGCCACGGCCCCGGGGTCCATGCCCGCAAAGGCGCCCTTGGCGGGGTCCTGCCAGACCCAGCGGGAGGCCTCATCATCCCGCACCATGGCGATGACGAAGTCGGCCCCGGCGGCGGCCTCGCGGGGGGAGGCGGCCACCTTGGCCCCGGCCTCGGCCAGGGGGGCCGTGGCAGCGGGGCTGCGGTTCCACACCGTCACGACGTGGCCGGCCTTGAGCAGGTTGACGGCCATGCGGGAACCCATGGCCCCCAGTCCGAGGAATGCGATATCGGCCATCGGAAAACTCCTGTCTGAAGGAGATCAGCATATCCCTGCGCACCAGGGCGGCGGAAGAAAGCCGTCTTTGATGGCCATCAAGGCAGGTAACGGCAACCCCGAGCACCCTTTGTTCCAGGAGGCTGCCCATGAGCGCACTCATCCAGGACTTGAAGCACGACTGCTATCAAGACCGGGGGATCAGACGGGGCAGGCCTCCAGGTGCTTGGGGTAGGCCTCGCCGGAGGCCTGGAAGGCCCGGCCCAGCCAGGCGGTGGCCTTGCCCAGGTGGCGCATGTTCGCCAGGCCCTCGGCATCGCCCTCCACCTCCCCGGGCATGAGGCCGTAACCCATGTTCCAGGAGGTGGCTCCGGGCAAGACCATCTGGCTAATCTGGAAGAGGTGGGTCATGGAGTCCAGGACGTGGGTGGCCCCGCCCCGGCGCACGGCCACCACGCCCACCCCGATCTTGCCCGCCAGGAGCCCGCCGTTGGACATGGCCACGAAGCCGGCACGGTCCATGAGGGCCTTGATCTCAGGGGTCACGTCCGCAAAGTAGGTGGGGGAACCCAGGATGATGGCATCCGCTTCCACCATCCAGGCGAAGACATCATTGAAGATGTCGTTGTCAAAGAGGCACTTGCTATCCAGGCGCTCCCGGAAGGTCCGGTGAAAGTGGGACTGGCCCCAGAAGCCCTGGTCCAGCACCAGGTCCACACACGCTCCACAAAGGGCTCGAGGTCCGGGGGCGAGAAGTGGGCCAGGACATCCATGCTTCCGGCCCTAGGCGTCGAAGAGCTTCACCACAGCGGTGTGGTTCAAGGAGCCCAGGCCCTGCTCCATGGCGGCCCGGAAGACCTGTCGGGAGGCCGCAATGGTGGGAGCCTTCTCCGGGGAACCGGCGGCGGCCAGGGTGTAGCGCAGGTCCTTCTCGATGAGGTCCACGGGGAACATAGGCGTGAAGTTCCCGGCCAGCATGGCCCCGGCGTGGCGCCCGGCGATGGGGCTCCACACGGAGGTGGTGGCCACCACCTCCAGGATGCGGGCGGCATCGGCCCCCACCCGGTTCAGGGTGCCCACCAGCTCCGCCACGAGGGTGGCCTGGGTGGCCAGCAGGGTGTTGGTGCAGAGCTTGGCCAGGGCGCCATTGCCCAGGGGCCCCACGTGGTGCACCAGGGCGCCCATGGCCTTGAGCACAGGCTCCGCCTGCTGGAAGTGGGGCACCTCGCCCCCCACCAGGTAGATGAGGGTGCCGGTCTCCGCCTGGGGAAGGGTCCCGGAGACCGGGGCCTCCAGGAAGGCGATGGCGCGGCTGGAGGCCTCATCCCCCAGGGCCCGGACGCCATCGAGGGAAAGGGTGGAGCTGTCGATGGCCAGGGCCCCGGGGGCCAGACCCGCGAAGGCGCCGGTGGTGGGGTCCAGCCAGACCTCGCGGCTGGCCTCATCATCCCGCACCATGGCGAAGACGAAGGCGGCACCCTGGGCGGCCTCCCGGGGGCTGGAGGCCTGGCTGGCTCCGGCGGCCACCAGGGGCTGGGCGGCAGCGGGGGTGCGATTCCAGACGCTCAGGGAGTGACCGGCCTTGAGCAGGTTGGCGGCCATGCGGGAGCCCATGGCTCCCAGGCCGAGGAAGGCGACGTGGGCCATGATGCCCTCCTTACTTGGCGGCCTTGGCGGCGCGGGCGAGTCCTTCGATCCACTCCTGGTGGGCGTTGATCATGGGATTGGGCTTGGCGGTGGCCAGGTCCTGGGCAGGCTTGCCGGTCTGGCTCTCCTGGGTCAGGATGCGGACGCGGCCCCCCTCCAGGTCCTCGAAGAGCCAGGCGTGGTGGACATCCAGACGGTGCTGGGCATCCCCCTCCACCCAGCCATGCCAGGCCACCCGTGCAGGGTGACCCGCGACGGGGGGCACGTACTCGGTGACCTCACCCTCCACCAGGAAGCCGAAGGTGGTGAAGCGGAAGCGGGCGCCCAGGCTCAGCTTGGGACCGCTGCCGTCGTGGAAGCGGATGTCCGAGGCGTTGCTGTAGTAGCTGGGCCAGAGGGTGGTGTCGTTGAGCTGGGCCCAGATCTGAGCGGCACTGAGGCCCTTCACGATGATCTCGTTGGAGCAGTAGTTGTCGGTGGTGCCGGGCAGGTAGGCCTCGGGCCAGACAATGGCGTTCATGGTCTTCTCCTGATGGGGAAAGGGATGGGTTCTGAGGGTGTTCACGAGTTCCGTGGCCACACCCCGGGCGGAGGCGGGGTTCTGGCCGGTGACGAGGCGACCGCTCACCTCGACGTGGGGCTGGAAGAGGGGCGCGGTGCTCACCTGGGCACCCCGCTCCCGCAGGCGGCTCTCCAGCAGGAAGGGCACGACGGCGCTGCGGCCCACCCGGGTCTCCTCGGCGTTGGTGAAGCCGGCCACCTTGCGGCCCGCCACCAGATAGCGGCCATCACTGAGCTTGACGTTCACCAGGGCGGCAGGACCATGGCAGACGGCACCCACGACGCCCCCCTGCTCGTAGATGGCCCGGGTGAGGCCCTGGAGGGCTGCGTCGTCCGGGAAGTCCCACATGACCCCGTGGCCCCCGGCAAAGTAGATGGCGTCGTAGGCGCCGGGCTTGACCTCGCTGGCCTTGAGGCTGGCGTGGAGGTGCCGCTGAGCCTCGGCATCCGCCAGAAAGGCCTTGTTGTCGGGATCGGCATCCTTGAGGCCGTCCAGGGGCACGTGCCCGCCCTTGGGACTCACGAAGTCCACCCGGTAGCCGGCCTTCAGGAAGACGTAGTAGGCGTGGGTGACCTCAGAGAGGTAGGCACCGGTGACATCGGCGGTGCTGCCCATGCGGTCATGGCTGGTCACCGCCAGCAGGATGGCATGATGGGGCGCGGCGGCCTGGGCGGCTGCGGCAAGCCCGGCCGCCAGCACCGCGGCCCGGAAGGTCTGATGGGACATCGTTTCTCCTGTCCTCGAGGGAGCGTCTGCGCTCTCCTCTGATGACCACTTTCCGCTCCCCGGACAAGGGCGTCCAATCGTATGATCGGGGGGTAGGTATAAGGATTCTTATGGCAGATCTCGACCTTCTGCGCAGCTTTCTGGGCATCTACCGCGCCGGGACGCTCTCTGCGGCGGCCAAGCAGCTGGGCTTCACCCAGCCCACCCTCTCCGGGCACCTGAAGGCCCTGGAATCCCAGCTGGGGCGCCCCCTCTTCAAGCGCCTGCCCCGGGGCATGGCCCCCACCCCCGTGGCCCATGCCCTGGCCCAGAACCTGGGCGAACACCTGGACGCCATGGTGGCCACAGTGGAGGCCGCCCGGGCGGGCACCGAGCATCTGGCGGGGCCCCTGCACCTGGGGGGACCGGCGAGCCTCCTGGGGGCGAAGGTCCTCCCCACCCTGAGCCAGTGCACCATCTGGCAGGCGGGCATCCAGCTCCACGTGCGCATCGGCCCCTACGAGGAGCAGCTCCAGGCCCTCAAGAGCGGCACCCTGGACCTGATGATCAGCCACACCAAGGCCAGCAAGTACGGCCTGAAGTGGGAGCCCATCTTCACGGAGACCCTCATCCTGGTGGGGGCACCCAAGTGGGCCCAGCGGGTCCGGCCCGGTGCCGTGGCCGAGGAGGGGGCCAATGCCCTGGAGGGGGTCCCCCTCCTGGCCTGCGACGAGGAGTGCCACCCCCTCACGCGGTACTTCCAGACCGTCTTCGACCGGGAGCCCCCCGAGCCCACCCTGGTGGTCAACGATCTGCGGGCCGCACTCTCGGCGGCGGTGGGGGGCCTGGGGGTCACCGTGCTGCCAGACTACCTCTGCGAGGCATCCCTGGAACGGGGTGAGCTGGTCCTGCTCCACGAGCCGGAAGATCCGCCCACCTCGCGGATGTGTCTGGTGCGCAAGCCTTCTCTCAAGGCCAATCCACGGGTTGACCTTACCTGGGATCTGATCCGCAAGGCCGCGGAGGGCTGGTAAGAGCAGCGCGTCAGGGGGAATGCGCTCAGGGCATCAGCTCCACAAGCTCCCCGCCATCCGAGGGCTCCACCGGAGCATCAGCCATCCGGGGCAGGGTCCGCAGGAGCACCGCGCCATCCTCGGCGGGCGCGATCCTGCGCGGCAGATCCACACCTTCCAGTTGCAGTTCCACGGCCTGGAGATCGCCCCCCGAAAAGCGCCCGCTCAGGTAGGAGAGAGCCAGTACGCCGGGCTCCACCTCCACCAGGTAGGCGTAGACGCCCTCCTCGGCGCGAGTCGGCAGGTCCCAGACGGGACAGAGACGGCGGCCATAGCGGATCACAGCCCCCCGCCGCTTCAGGCCAGGAGCCGGACCGGACAGGTAGAGCATGCGCTCGACCCGCGCCAGCACCCCACCGGACAGGGACGCATTGCGGGACTCAAGGCGCCACCCACCGAAGCGCGGGGGATGCACCCGGTTCCGGGTCCGCAGTGCCGGGGTCGGGACGAGTCGGAAGCGCCCGACGATGGCCTGGGGAGACCCACGGAAGTGGAGCCTGAGACGATAGGAAAGCCCCGGGGCGCTTCTTGCGTCCAGGAGACCCGACCAGAAAAGACACGCCCCCAGGACGCCGGACTTCCACATCACTACCACCACGTCCAGACAGCTTAGCGCTCTTCTCCGCCTGCTGTCCTACTTCACCGAGAAGCTGTCCAGGAAGGCCTTCACCCTGGGATCCCCAGGCTTGCCTGAGGTGATCTGGGCATGGTGGAGGCGTCCCCGCCGGACCACCACGATCCCGTCCACCGTGCCTCCGTCGCCCAGGGTGGCGTGATAGCGGAAGCCAGGCCCCGGGACCGCCGGGAGCCGATTCTGGCTGTAACCCTTCAGGCGCTGACCCAACCAGTGGTTATAAGTGGCCAGAACCTCGTCAGGGGTCGTCCCCCCTTGGGTACCGGGGGGAAGATTGCCCACCTCCACCCGGCTGGCAAAGTCCAGCTTGTTGCCTGGGGAACAGGTGTAGCTGAACCAGTCCACCCGGCCGAAGGGGGTGTCCTCAGAGTACTTGGCCATGCGGGCTTCGGCCGGGAAGACCGCCCGGACCCCCAGGGAGTTGTCATCCAGGGTGAAGGGCTTCTCCTCCTGGCAAGCCAGGAGCCCCGCCACCGCCAGTCCAGCCAAGACCGCCCGCCTGCCCAGCACGCCCATTTCCGGCCTCCCCCCGCATCCTATGGATCTCCGCAGTTTAAGGCACGAAGCGTCCCCGCACACGACCCGCCGGACGACAAACATGCAGGATCGGTTCAGCTCCGCTGGCCGTGGCGTCAGAATGGGGTGGGGAGGCATGGCATGAAGCTCGGTCGGACCTTCGGAATCTCAGCCCTGCTGGTGGCTGGCGTCTTCGCCGGCTGGTGCGGTGGGGACGCCCTGCACTCCGCCACGGGGAGCCCCCGCCCGGTGACCCCACGCGGCCCCCTCGGCGGGCAGGAGCAGAGCCTGGTGGAACTCTTCAAGGTGGCCCGCCCCTCGGTGGTCTACATCACCTCCATCGCCTACCAGCGGGACTTCTTCTCCTTCGATGTGCAGGCAGTGGCCACGGGGACTGGCTCGGGCTTCGTCTGGGACGAGGCCGGGCACATCGTCACCAATTTCCATGTCGTTCAAGGAGCCCAGGAGTTCGAGGTGACCTTCGCCAACCAGGAGACCCACCGGGCCAAAGTGGTGGGCGCCGCCCCCGAGAAGGACCTGGCCGTCCTCAAGCTCGACCGGATCCCGGCGGGGCTCCGGCCCATCCCCATTGGCAGCTCCGGTGACCTCCAGGTGGGTCAGAGCGTCCTGGCCATCGGCAATCCCTTCGGCCTGGACCAGACCCTGACCACCGGCATCATCTCGGCCCTGGGGCGAGAGATCGAAAGCCCCGCCCGACGGCACATCATGGGGGTGATCCAGACGGATGCCGCCATCAACCCCGGCAACTCCGGGGGGCCGCTCTTGGACAGTGCGGGCCGGCTGGTGGGGGTCAACACCGCCATCCAGAGCACCAGCGGCAGCAGCGCCGGCATCGGCTTCGCCGTCCCGGTGGACATCGTGAACCGCGTCGTCCCCCAACTCATCGCCCATGGCCAGATCCCCCAGCCGGAGCCTGGGTTCTCGGCCCTGCCAGGGGCCTATGCCCGCCAGTTCGGGGTGGAGGAGGGCGTTGTGATCCTCAAGGTGGCCCCGGGAGGCGCAGCGGCCCAGGCAGGACTCAAGGGGCTCAGCCGGGGCCCCCGGGGTTACCAGCTGGGGGATGTGATCCTTGCGGTGGACGGCAAGCCCACCCCGGACTGGGGGCGCTTCCTGGATCGCCTCTACGAAGCCCCCATCGGCTCCACCGTCATCCTTGACGTGGCTCGTCAGGGCCAGAGACGGAAAGTCCCTTTCCCCATCGAGGCCACCCGGGAGCTCTGAACCCCTCAACCGATGGCGAGGAGGGGTACCGCCTCCAGGAGGGCATGGGCGACCAGGAAAGGCCAGAGACGCCTCATCCGCCAATAGCAGACCGCATAGAGGAGCCCCATGGGCAGCAGGGAGGCCACCGCCATGGGCCCCTGCCCCAGGTGGACGAAGAGGCGGAGGAAGACACTCGTGCCGATGGCCACCCCAGCCCCCTGGGAGGCCAACACCCGCGTCACATAGCCCAGGGTGATCCACTCTTCGAAGAGGGGGTGCACCAGCACCAGCAACAGGGCCCGCCCCAGCCCCAGCGGCCCCGGCATCACCACGAAACCCATGAATTCCATCCCCTTGACACCGCAGACAGCCAGATAGAAGGCGAAATAGAGGACGCAACTTCCCACCATGAGGCTGCAGCCCAGCCAGGTGTCCCTGGCTGAGATCCGCAGATGGACATCCCCGGGCCGCCAGCCCTGGCGGTAGAGGAAGAGCCCCAGGACGACCATCAGGCCCAGCTCCCAGGCCAGCGTGCGCTGAAGGTGGACCGGTTCCAGGAATACCGGGACCGGAAGGGGATGCCCCAGGCTCCTGAGGAGCCATAGCCCCCCCTGGAGGCCATAGACGAGGAATACGACAATCCCGAACTCAAGGGTCCGGAAGGCAGGCAGGATCTTGCCGCGCATGGAGATGTCCTGTGAGGGGGTCTGGACCCATCATACCCGCACGACAGCGGCCTCCAGTCCATGTCGAGGGCAGCTGGGCGAATCTCCGGCCCCATTCAGCGATGGCTTCAGGCACTTGCCCCTGGGATCCCAACCTGTCCGCCCCGAGGCTCATCCTAGGGTCGGATCCCCTGAGGGAGGGACCCGATTGGAGCTCCCATGAAGCGAAACAGCCTGCGTACCCTGCTCCTGGCCACCTGTGGCCTCGCACTCCTGGCCGGCAGCCTTGGCTGCCTCATCCCCATGGATGGCCCCGGGGGGGGCGGTGGTGGCCGCAGCCGGGACCGGCAGGAGCGCTCCGGTGATCGGGACCGGGGTCCCGGGGATCGGGGTGATCAGGAACGCCCCGGCGATGGAGACCGCAGCGAGGGACGCTGATCAACCCTGAATCCAGACCGGGTCCAGCCCCAGCAGCAGGCTCACCGCCTTCCGCCCCCGCTCACCGGGATCCTCGGTGAAGTCATTCACCCAGGCATTCACATAGCGGCCCACCATGTCGCGGTCCATACCCCGGCCGAAGCCCTGGGCGTAGTCCACGCTCTCCCAGTGCCTCTGCCGGGCCATGGCCACGCTCTTGCGCATGACCCTAGCGAAGCCGAGCTTGAGTTCCTGCGGCAGCTGTTTCCGGATGGCATTGCCCCCCATGGGTAGGGGCAGGTCGTAGCTCTCCTTCCACCAGGACCCCAGGTCCACCAGGAGGTGGAGCCCGTGGTCCTGGTACATGAGCTGGCTCTCGTGGATCAGGAGCCCGGCGTCGTAATTCCCCGCCGCAACCTCCTCCATGATCCGGTCGAAGGAGACCAGGGCCACCTCCAGCCCGGGCCGCCACTTGCGCAGGCTCAGGTAGGCACTGGTGCGCTTACCGGGAATGGCCACCACCGTGTTGTCCAGTTGTTCCGGACTCATGGGCTGGTGAGTCACCAGGAGCGGCCCGGTCCCCTCCTGGATGCTGCTGCCCGCCGTGAGCAGCTCGTAGCCGCCCATCAGCTCCGGATAGGCACCGAAGCTGATGGCGGTGACATCGTAGCGTCCCTCAAGAGCCTCGGCATTGAGGGTCTCGATGTCCTTGCGGACGAACTCGAAGCTGAGCCCCTCCAGATCTGGATCTCTCTGCATCCAGCCCAGGGCCAGGGGCGCCATCATGTACGCATCGTCGGAGTCAGGACTGTGGGCGATGACCAGGTGGGTCATGGGGCCTCCTCTCGGGAAAGGGTGAGCTTGGCCTGGACGCGGTCGACGGCCTTGGCTGCCGCGGCGTAGGCAGGATTTTCGCCACAGGCCTGCCGGTATTCGACCAGGGCTTCCTCCAGCCGCCCCTGGCCCTCCAGGATCCGGCCCAGGTTGTAGTGGGGGAAACAGTAATTTTCGTAGCGCCGTGCCTTCAGGGCCATCCGGAGCCAGGGCACGGCATCCTCGGGCGAGCCTATCTCCAGGTAGTACGCCCCGATGTCGTTGTAGGGGTTGCCGAACTCGGGATCCAGATCGATGGCCTGCTGGCAATCCTCGATGGCCCCCCCGTAGTCCTGGAGCCCGGACTTGGCCCAGCCCCGGTAGGTGTAGGCCTCGGGCGTGGGAAGGATCCCGATGGACTCGGTATAGAGGGTGATGGCCTCCCGCAGACGCCCCTGCATGTGCACCTGATAGGCCTTGCCCACCTGCGCCATGGCTTCCTCTCGCTTCTCCCCGTTGCCCATGAGTCCAGGATAGGGCACCCGCCTGCTCTCTGCCTCCCACTCGCCGAATGGCGATATCCTGGGACCATGGCCACAGATACCCCCGGAACCTACTGCCAGAACTGCTTCACCTGGAACCCCGGCGACCGGGAGACCTGCCGCAAGTGCGGGACACGCCTGCTCATCGTGGCGGGCGACCAGGCCTGGGACGATGATGTCGACAACGAACCCGACGACGACCTTGACGAGCACCTGCTCGAGCGGATCACGGGGCTTGAGGAGAACCTGCGCCGCATCGAGACCTATCTGGAGGCCATCTCGGACCAGCTGGGCAAGCTGGAGCGCTCGGAGGTCATGCTCCGCAATGGCCTCATGTCCCTGGTGCAGGAGATGGAGCAGAAAGGGCAGCTGGACGGCCAGGCCTTCTCCACCCGCTGGGAGGGCCTGGTGGAGGAGAACCTCCAGCTCATCGGCGCCCGGGAACTCTTCACCCGCTACCGCGCCCGCATCCTGCCCATCGCCAAGTCCAAGTCCATGAGCCAGCTGCGGCGGGCCCTCCTGGAGACCTCGGCCCTCCTGGACATGGCCAACCTGCCTGAAGCCGCCAATCGACTGGCCCAGGCCCTCAGCCTGGACCCCAAGAATTACGAGCTGCTCTTCACGGTCGCCGCGCTCAAGGAGGTGGCCCAGGACTTCGATGAAGCGGAGAGCCTGGTCCGGAAGGTGGTCCAACTGAGCCCGCGGCATTTCGAGGCCTGGATGCTCCTGGCCAAGCTCCTGAGGGATGACCTCTCCCGGGCCGACCAGGCCATCGAGGCCCTCCACAGGGCCGCGGAGCTGCGTCCCGACGAGGCCGAGCCCCGCATCCAGCTCTGCGAGATCCTCCTGGATGAGGAGGATCTGCAGGGGGCCCTGGAGGCGGCCACGGATGCCCTCAACCTCCAACGGGACGGACACACCCTCAGCCTCATGGGAGAGGTGCTCCTGGCCCGGGGGGACTCCGCCAAGGCCATCCCCCTGCTCAAGGAGGCCTCGGCCTTCCTGCCCGGTGAGCTCTTCGTCCGGGAGCTCCTGGCCGAGGGCTACCTGATCGCAGGCGAACGGGCCAAGGCCTTTGCCATCCTGGAGGAGCTCCTGCGCCAGAATCCTGGCGACCACGAGCTCCTGCTCCTCCTGGACGCCGAGGACCCCGCCCAGCTCCGCTCCGCCCGGGGTGGGAGCGCCGCCTCCCGCATGGCCCTGGACGAGGTGGAGGTGCTCATCCGCGAAGAGTCTCCCGCCGAGGCCAGCACCGCCCTCAAGCGGGTCATGCGCAAGGAGAGAACCCAACGGGCGGAACTGCTGGAGCTCCAGATCGCCTTCCTCAAGAACCCCAAGGGCACCCTGTCGAAGGCCATGGCCTTCGCCGCCTCGGACCACCATCCCCGCCTCTGCTTCCAGGCCCTCCGCCTCGTCCTGGACTACTACATGGAACAGAACGCAGACGCACAGATCCTGGAGACCCTGGAGCACTACCTCCAGGCCCACCCCAAGAGCAGCGGCGCCTGGGAGGCGGCCATCATCCGTCAGGCCTGCAGGTTGATGGCGGGCGATCTCACCCAGGACGACCTCAAGGAGGTGCGCCGCCTCCAGGCCAATCCCCTGCCAGGCCAGGAGGCCCGGGCCCGCACCCTGCTGGGACAGTACCTCCTCGATCTCAAGCTGCCCAGGGATGTGGTGGATCTCATCGGCCCCGTCCTGAAAAACGAGCCGACCCTCATCAACCACTTCCAGCTCGGGACCGCCCTGGCCGCCCTCCACCGCGAGAGCGAGGCCGTGGACATCCTGGAGGCAGGCCTGGAGGCCGATCCCGATGACCTGCAGGAATCCCAGGTCACCATGATCAAGACCAAGATGAAGGCCCTGATCCACGAACTGGATCAGGATCTCTCCCAGGAACCCCAGGACTAACCCCCGGCCCGCGGGCCACCTCTTTGCCCCCCTCCGGCCCCCCTGCGGGGCCGCTTGCCTTTTTGCTTGCCATGGGGCGGGCGCGATGGTTTATTGAGAATGAGTCTCGATTCCGACCAATCAGACGCCCCACCCAGAGGCCCCATGGCAAACGCGCTCTCCCTACCGGTACCCGTCCAGTTCCTCTCCAGCCCCTCCTCCCCGCCCATCCCTTCCGAAGAACCGGCAAAGGGGGGCTTCCCCCTGCGGCTCTCCCAAGAGGGCGACAGGGTCCGCATCGTCGCCCTCCAGGGCGGCAGCACCTTCCAGAACCGGATGGCCGGCATGGGCCTCCAGCCCGGGACGGAGCTCCAAATCCTCAACAACGGTCAGGACGGCCGGGTACTGGTGGCCAGCGGCAGCACCCGCCTCTTCCTGGGGGGAGGCATGGCCCAGAAGATCCAGGTCATCCCGGTGAAAGGAAACATGTGATGAAGACAAGCCTCAGGGACATGCAGGTCGGCGACACCGGAACGGTGGCTGGCTACGAAAAGGGCAGCGCCGGGTACCGGGAGCGGCTCATGGCCATGGGTCTGACCCGTGGTACCGAATTCAGGATCTCGCGGATCGCGCCCATGGGGGATCCGGTGGAGCTCCAGGTGCGGGGCTTCAACCTGACCCTGCGGCGTCAAGAGGCCTCGGCCCTGCTGGTCGAGACGGGAGGAATCCATGAGTGAGTGCACCATCGCCCTGGCGGGCAACCCCAACTGCGGCAAGACCACGCTCTTCAATGCCCTGACCGGCACCCGTCAGCGGGTGGGCAACTGGCCCGGCGTCACGGTGGACCGGAAGTCCGGGGAATACGATCACAAGGGCCTCCCGGTGGAGGTGGTGGACCTCCCGGGCATCTACTCCCTCTCCGCCGCCTCCCTGGATGAAAAGGTCTCCCGGGACTACCTCCTCTCCGGCGATGCCGACCTGGTGGTGAACATCCTGGATGCCTCCAATCTGGAGCGGAACCTCTACCTGACAGTCCAGCTCCTGGAGATGCGGGTCCCCATGGTGGTGGCCCTCAACATGATGGACCTGGCCAAGCAGAATCAGGTATCCATTGATGTGCCCGCCCTGGAGGCGCGCCTGGGCTGCCCTGTCATCCCCCTGGTGGCGGCCAGGCAGGATGGCTTGGCGGCGCTCCGGGACGCCATCGCGATGGCCGCCCCCCTGCGCCGCCCGGGCACCAACCTGGTGGACTACCCCGTGGCCATTCAAGAGGCGGTCGCAACCCTGCTCCCCGCCATCGAGCCCGCCCTGAAGACTGCCCGCATGGAGCCCCGCTGGGGAGCCCTGAAGCTCCTGGAGTCTGATCCCACCCTCCGCGCCCTGGTAGGCCCCGAGTCGCTCATCCTGGCGGAGGCCCAGCTTGCCGCCATCGAGGCATCCATGGGAGAGGAAGCGGACATCCTGATGGCCGACAGCCGCTATGAGGCCATTGGCGCCCTCGTGGCCGCCACCGTGAAGCGGGAGGGCCGCCTGGAGCAGACCACCTCGGACCGCATCGACAAGGTGGTGCTCAGCCGCATCTGGGGCATTCCCATCTTCCTGGTGGCCATGTACCTGATGTTCATGATCACCATCAACCTCGGTGGCGCCTTCATCGACTTCTTCGACCAGTTCGCCGGGGCGATCTTCGTAGACGGCTTCGGGCACCTGCTGGGCCTCATGGGCAGCCCCGAGTGGCTTACCACCCTCCTGGCCAAGGGCCTGGGCGGGGGCGTCCAGACCATGGCCACCTTCATCCCTCCCATCGGCTTCATGTTCCTCTGCCTCTGCATCCTGGAGGACTCGGGCTACATGGCCCGCGCCGCCTTCGTCATGGACCGCTTCATGCGCCTCCTGGGCCTGCCCGGCAAGGCCTTCGTGCCCCTCCTGGTGGGCTTCGGCTGCAACGTCCCCGCCACCATGGCCACTCGGACCCTGGAGAACCAGAGGGACCGCACCCTCTCCATCGCCATGATCCCCTTCATGTCCTGCGGCGCCCGCCTGCCGGTCTACGCTCTCTTCGCTGCGGCCTTCTTCCCCGCCAGCGGCCAGAACATCGTCTTCGGGCTCTACCTCCTGGGCATCGCCTTCGCCGTCTTCACCGGCCTGGTTCTCAAGAACACCCTGCTCAAGGGCGAGATCACCCCCTTCGTCATGGAGCTGCCCCCCTACCACATCCCCAGCCCCCGGGGCATCCTGGTCCACGCCTGGGACCGCCTCAAGGCCTTCCTCTTCCGGGCCGGCAAACTCCTGGTGCCCCTGGTGATGATCCTCTCATTCTTTAATTCAATGGGTCCCGACGGCTCCTTCGGCAATGAGCAGAACGGCAAGTCCGTCCTGAGCGCCGTCGGCCGCTCCATCACCCCCATCTTCAAGCCCCTGGGCATCAAAGAGGAGAACTGGCCCGCCACCGTCGGCATCTTCACCGGCATCTTCGCCAAGGAGGCCGTGGTGGGCACCCTCAACTCCGCCTACACCCAGATGAAGCCCGAGGGCGGAACTGCGGTGGAGGCCGAAAAGCCCGAGGAAGGCTTCCACCTTGGCCACGCCCTGGCCGGCGCCTTCGCCACCATCCCCGAGAAGCTCAAGGAGCTGGGCGGCAAGCTTACGGATCCCCTGGGCATCTCGGTGGGGGATGTGAGCAATACCCAGACCGCAGCCGAGGAGCAGAAGGTCGACGCCAGTACCTTCGGCGCCATGGTGGCCCTCTTCGATGGCAAGGCCGGAGCCTTCGCCTACCTGATGTTCATCCTGCTCTACTTCCCCTGCGCGGCCGCCATCGCCGCAGTCTACCGGGAGACCAACCTGCGCTGGACCCTCTTCGTGGGAGCCTGGACCACTGGCCTCGCCTACCTGGGCTCCACGGTGTTCTACCAGGCAGCCACCTTCGGCCAGCACCCCGCCGGGACCACGTCCTGGATCGTCTTCACCCTGGTCCTCCTGGCCGCCGTCATCGCCACCCTGCGCCACCTGGGGCAGAAAGCGGAACGCATGGCACCCCTGGCCCTGGGCCGCCCCCGGTCCTGAGAGGAGCATCCATGATCCTCGGTGAAATCAAGAACTACCTCAAGGAGCGCCACCAGGCCACCCTGGCAGACCTGGCCTACCGCTTCCGCACCGACCCCAGCGCCATGGAGGGCATGCTGGAGCCCTGGATCCACAAGGGGCGCCTGACCCGCACTCTGCTCACGGGCGCCTGCGGCTCCACCAAGTCAGGCTGCTCCTGCGGACAGACCTGCGGGAACGACAAGATCCTCTACGAGTGGATCGACTGAGCTTCCACATCCAGATCCCGGAAGCGGCGCTCACTCTCCCCCCAGGGAAGGAGGGTGAGCACCGCCTCCAGGACTTGGTCGGGCCTGACTGAATTGAGCCGGTCACAGCCCAGGCCGTCGTCTGCGCCGTAAGGCAGCCCGTCTCCCAGGACGGGTTTCACCCAGGGCCGACGGTGCAGGACCAGCTCGTTGTCCCCCGCCAGGCACAGAGTCGGCTTCCTGAGGGTGAAGGCCAGGTTGTAGACAGAAGAATCGAAACCTATGACCAGAGCGGCACCCTGGACCTGCTGGATCAGATCCTCAAGCCCCAGTTGGCCGACCCGGCTCTCCAGGCGATTCCCTGGTAACCGCTGCTGGAGTCCCCGGGCATAGTCCGTCTCCCGGGGGCCATGGCCCACCATCACGAAGTGCGCCTCAGGCAGGCGGTCGAGCAGGTGCCGGAGGATCCCAGCCAGGTTCTCCAGGCGCATCATGCGGTTACGATTGGACGCCCCCACCGCGAGCAGGATCGTCCGCCCGCTCGGATGGGACCCGGTCCCCGGCAGGAGCTGACGGTTGTCCATATCGGCCCCGGAAAGGCCCGTGGCCTGACCATAGGCAGCCAGAGCGTCCCCCACGTAGTCACCAGGGGGGATCACCCGGGTGAGGAACCGGTCTCGCCCGGGTTCATGGCGGTGGCTGAAGCCGATACGCGCCACCTCCGGAAAGAACTGGTGCAGGTCCTCGTCACAGATGAAGTTCAGGACATGGATCTGCCGGATCCCGAGGTGCCGGAGACGGCCCAGGAGCCTCAGGCGATGGATGGGGCTGGTGCAGCATCGATCCCGGTAGAGGAGGGTCTCCAGCCCCATCGCACGGTAGAGCGGGGCGGCCGAGGCCCGGGTGAGGATCTTGACCTGCCCGGCCCCATGCCGCTGGGCAAGGGCATGCACCAGACCAAGTCTCAGGAAGGCATCCCCCAGCCCATCAGTGGAGATCACCAGGATGCTCTGTGCGTCAGATCCCGACCTGGGGAGGAGGGGGACCAGTCCGCGACAGAGGAAGCGGGTGACAGCCTTCCGGAGAGGGGTCGTCCGAAGGGGAATCAGCATGCCCATCCCTCCGGGCGGAGGACCTTGTGTGCCCACCAACCCTGCAGGAGGGCAGGGAGGGTGTCCCAGGGCAGCGAATTGATGTCGTAGGGGTGGGGTTCCAGGGAGAAGACCACTTCGGCCTGGGCATGGCGGGGCGCCCAGTCAGTCCAGGTCACCGGGTCGGGGTTATAGAGCCCGAAGAGGGGCTTGTCCAGACCCACCGCCAGGTGGACCGTGGAGGTGTCCACACTGATGACCGCACGGGAGCGGCGGATCTGGGAGGCCACGTCCAGGATGTGGCGGCTTTGGCGGAAGCAGAAGGCCCAAGGACGCCCCTTGCACTGGGCCAGGGCCTCCGCCGTCCGGTCGGGGGCAAAGAGGAGACAGATCCGGGCCTGGGGGATGCCCGCATGAACCGCCTCCAACAGTCGGGAAAGACTCTCATCCGTCATCCTGCGGGCCCTCCCGGCCCCCCAGGGATTGAGGGCGATCACCGGGCCCGAGGGCCATATCCGGTCGAGGGCCTTGGCCTGGGGCTCGCTGGAGGGAATCGAATAATGGATCCTGCCCACCTCGATCCCCAGCAGATGAAGCAGGTCGGCGTACTTGTCCACCATGTGCCGGTGGGCGGTCCGGGCACCCATCTTCAGGTCCACACACCTGGGGCAGTCATCCAGGGAGGCCACATGGGCAGGCCCCAACCTCTCGATGAAGAAGAGATCCCTCATCTTGAATTCCCGTACGAAGTGGACCAGGACCTCAACCCTTCCCAGGCTCCGTGCCAAAGCTGCCAGAGCCGCGTAGCTGGGCCGCCTGCCGCAGAGATGGACCCTGTCCACGCCGGGAGTCTGCCTGAAGAGCCAAGCCGCCTCGGGCGTGGTGAGCACCTCAACCCTCGCCTTGGGATGGTGCCGCTTGATCTCTGCGTAGATCCAGGAGGTGACGAAGGCGTCCCCGAGCTTGCCATCCCATCGGATGAAGAGCCAAGTCTCCGGCACTTCTGGGTGGCCCCTCTGGCGCAGAGGGCGATCAAAGAGCGCCAGACCCAAGCGGCGCCTCACCCTGTCCCGCCGCTTCCGGATGCACCGGAGACCGTTGCGGAGGAAGCGTGTGAGCATAGACAACCCTTTTCAGGGGCAACAGACGAAGAGGCATAGTGTGAACCCTCCCCGCACCAGGCGACGCCTCCACACGGGTCCTCGGCCCCAGCGGGATCCGTGCGGTGGCCAGTCTAGCAGTCGGGCGGCTGGCCGGTCTAGCAGTCGGGCGGCTGGCCCGACGGGCCTGTCCTCTATCCAGGGGCGGAACGTGCATCCTGCTAGGCCAATGGAGCAATGCGCCTGTCCAATCAATGGTCCGGACGGCACTGAGGTGTGCAGCGCACACCGACCGCCTCAGACAGTCCCGTGCCCGGACGCGGGCCCCATGCTGGGGCCTGCCCCTGTCAGAGACTGGAGGGGCTCCTACGGTTTCAGCCACGGTCTCCATCGGAGGCCCGGGCACGCCCCCGGCATTCCCCCGAGCGCTGGAAGCGGCACGCGCCCAACGCGTAGGTCTCCTGGACCAGGCGATCATCGCCGAGGGTCTGCAACAGGAAGAGCAACTCCCGCCCCCCCCGGCAGCTCCTCCGCCGGAAAGCCAAGAGCGGTGTGGCCTCCAGGTCGAGCAGCACAAAGTCCGCATCCTTGCCGGGCTGGAGGTTGCCCAGGCGGTGAGCCAGGCCCAGAGCCTCAGCCGCGCCGAGGGTTGCCGCATGGAAAGACTGGAAGGGGTCCAGGCTGTGGCCCCGGAGCTGCTGGACCTTGTAGGCCTCCCCCATGGTCCGCAGGAGGGAGAAGCTGGTGCCCGCCCCCACATCCGTCCCCAGAGCCACCCGGACGCCATGGGCGCGCAGCCGGGGCCAGTCCATGAGACCCGAGCCCAGGAAGAGGTTGGAGCTGGGGCAGTGGACGATGCTGGCGCCCGTCTCCGCCAGACGGTCCAGCTCCCGGTCCCCCAGGTGGATGCCGTGGGCGAGAAGGCTTCGCTCGCCCAGGAGCCCGGCCCGGTCGTAGACATCCAGGTAGTCCAGGGCCTCCGGGAAGAGCGCCCGCACCCAGGCCATCTCCCCGAGGTTCTCGGAGAGATGGGTCTGCATGAGGCATCCCGGCTCCTCCCGCAGCAGGCGCCCGGCGGAGGCCAGCTGCTCCACGGTGGAGGTCGGCGCGAAGCGGGGGGTGATGGCGTAGCGGAGGCGGTCCACCCCACGCCAGCGTTCCATGAGCTGGCGGGACTCCTCCTCCCCCTGCCCCGCCGTATCCAGGAGGCCCTCCGGGGCGTGGCGGTCCATCAGGACCTTCCCAGCCGCCATGCAGAGCCCCCGGGCCTGGGCTGCCCTGAAGAAGGCATCCACGGACTCCGGGTGCACCGTGCAGAAGACTGCCGCCGTGGTGGTGCCGTTCCGCAGCAGCTCGTCCAGGAAGGTCTCGGCCACCCTGCGGGCATGGACCGGGTCGCCGAAGGCTGCTTCCGTGGGAAAGGTGTAGGTATTGAGCCAGTCGAGCAACTGCTCGCCGTGGGAGGCGATCATGCCCGTCTGGGGGTAGTGCACATGGGCGTCGATGAGCCCCGGGATGATGAGGTGGTGCGGGTGCTCCCGCAGCTCCACGCTCTCCGGCAGCGGCAGCAGCTCCCGGGCGGGCCCCACCGCCTTGATCCGGCCCTCCTCCACCCAAAGCAGCCCGTCCTCCCAGAACGCCACCGCTCCCGGCGAAGCGGGGTCACCCAGGAGATGGAGGAGCGAGGCCCGGTGCGCAATGGGGCGGCAGGTCGAGGACATGTCATCAGTATCCCCTACCCGAACCCCATTACAGACCAAGCGCCCGGACCGGCCTTTCGGGCGATCCGGGCGCTTGGGATCCCGCGGGATTGGAAGGGCTGAGAGCCCCTACTGGATGCCCAGCAGTTCCACTTCGAAGATCAGGGTGCTGTGGGGCTCGATGTCCTGGCCGGCACCACGGGGACCGTAAGCCAGGTCGGAGGGGACGAAGAGCTGCCACTTGGAGCCGACGCTCATGAGCTGAAGCGCTTCCGTCCAGCCGGGGATCACGCCGCCCACGGGGAAGGAGGCGGGCTCACCGCGACGGTAGGAGCTGTCGAACTCCTTGCCGTTCAGCAGGGTGCCGCGGTAGTGGGTGGTGACGGTGTCCACCAGACGGGGCTTGGCCCCGGTACCTTCCTGGAGGACCTTGTACTGCAGACCGCTCTCGGTGACCTGCACACCCTCAGCGCTCTTGTTCTGCTCCAGGAAGCGCTTCCCATCCTCGATGTTCTGGCTGGAGGAGGCCTTCATCCGGGCGGCATGCTTGGACTGCAGGAGCTGCTGGAGATGCTCCAGGACATCGGCCTTCTGGGCCTCGTCCAGCTGGGGCTCGGCACCCGTGAAGGCGTCCCGGAACCCTGCGACGAAGCACTCCAGCTCGAGAT
Organism: uncultured Holophaga sp.; assembly: GCF_963677305.1. Classification (GTDB taxonomy): domain Bacteria; phylum Acidobacteriota; class Holophagae; order Holophagales; family Holophagaceae; genus Holophaga. The sequence goes on along the minus strand of NZ_OY781925.1, from coordinate 1,206,187 downwards.
CCAGATCCTGGTGCTTCAGGTTTTCGCAGACATCCAGCCCGATGGCGTAGCTGTAACGCTCCTGCATGGACTTAAAGGTCATGGTTGCATCCTTTCGATTCGGCACCCCCATCACGGATAAGCGCCTATGTTCACAATGAGATCGGATGATGGCCCCACCACCGGATCTATAGTTGACATTCTAGGTCAAGATTTCATCATAAGAAACAGTTGGGAGCCTTCCATGAGCTCGTCGCTTCAGCATCTCACAGGCCAGGAATACAAGTACGGATTCGTCACGGACATCGAATCCGAGTCCGCTCCGCCCGGGCTGAGCGAAGATACGATCCGGCTCATCTCCGGCAAGAAGGGTGAGCCCGAGTGGCTCCTGGAGTTCCGCCTCAAGGCCTACCGCCACTGGCTCACCATGACCGAGCCCAGCTGGGCCCACGTCTGCTACGAGAAGCCGGATTTCCAGAAGATCGTCTACTACTCGGCCCCCAAGCCCAAGACCCCCAAGTATCAGAGCATGGACGAGGTGGATCCCGAGCTCCTCAAGACCTTCGAGAAGCTGGGGGTGCCCATCGAGGAGCAAAAGGCCCTGGCCGGGGTCGCCGTGGATGTCGTCTTCGACTCCGTGAGCGTGACCACTACCTACAAGGAGCGTCTGGGGGAGCTGGGCATCGTCTTCTGTTCCCTCTCCGAGGCAGTGCGGGAGCACCCCGAGCTGGTGAAGAAGTATCTGGGCAGCGTGGTCCCCACCACCGACAACTTCTACGCCGCCCTGAACAGTGCGGTCTTCACCGACGGCTCCTTCGTCTTCATCCCCAAGGGCGTCACCTGCCCCATGGACCTCTCGACCTACTTCCGCATCAACAACAAGGAGTCCGGCCAGTTCGAGCGGACCCTGATCGTGGCGGAGGAGGGCGCTTCCGTCAGTTATCTGGAGGGCTGCACCGCCCCCCAGTTCGATACCAACCAGCTGCACGCGGCGGTGGTGGAACTGGTAGCCCTGGATGACGCCAAGATCAAATACAGCACCGTGCAGAACTGGTACGCCGGCGACAAGAACGGTGTGGGCGGCATCTTCAACTTCGTGACCAAGCGCGGCCACTGCAAGGGCCGCAACGCCAAGATCAGCTGGACCCAGGTGGAGACGGGCAGCGCCATCACCTGGAAGTACCCCAGCTGCATCCTCTCCGGGGAGAACGCCATCGGCGAGTTCTACAGCGTGGCCCTCACCAACCACAAGCAGCAGGCCGACACCGGCACCAAGATGATCCACATCGGGAGGAACACCCGCTCCACCATCATCTCCAAGGGCATCAGCGCCGGGGACAGCGTGAACAGCTACCGCGGCCTGGTGAAGGTCCTGCCCGGCGCCGAGGGCGCCCGCAATTTCAGCCAGTGCGACTCCATGCTCATCGGCCACACCTGCGCCGCCAACACCTTCCCCTACATCGAGGTGCAGAACAAGTCAGCCCGGGTGGAACATGAGGCCACCACCAGCAAGATCGGGGAGGAGCAGCTCTTCTACTTCCAGCAGCGCGGCATCCCCGCCGAAGACGCCATTTCCATGATCATCAACGGCTTCTGCAAGGACGTCTTCAGGGAGCTCCCCATGGAGTTCGCCGTGGAGGCCACCAAGCTGCTCTCCCTCAAGCTCGAAGGCTCGGTCGGATAATAGGAGTTCGAAATGCTTACCATTCGCAATCTGACCGCCCGCATCGGGGAGAACGAAGTCCTGAAGGGCATCGACCTGGAGATCAGGGCCGGGGAGACCCACGCCATCATGGGCCCCAACGGCAGCGGCAAGTCCACCCTGGGCAAGGTGCTCGCGGGACACCCCGCCTACGAAGTGACCGGCGGCGAGGTGCTCTTCGAGGGAAAGAACCTCTTCGAGCTCTCCGCCGATGAGCGGGCCCGGGCCGGCATCTTCCTCGGCTTCCAACACCCCATCGAAGTCCCCGGCGTCTCCAACGCCAGTTTCCTGCGCCTGGCCTACAACAAGAAGGCCGAGGCCAACGGCCTGGATGAGCTGGATCCCCTGGAGTTCGACGACTTCATCCAGGAAAAGATCAAGCTGGTGAAGATGGACGCCGCATTCCTGGACCGCAGCCTCAATGAGGGCTTTTCCGGGGGCGAGAAGAAGCGCAACGAGATCCTGCAGATGAGCGTCCTGGAGCCCAAGCTGGGCATCCTGGACGAGCTGGATTCGGGTCTTGACATCGACGCCCTGCGCATTCTGGGCGAGGCTGTCAACCGCCTCACCACCCCCCAGCGGGCCCTCCTGGTGATCACCCACTTCCCCCGCCTCCTGGAGACGGTGGTGCCCCACAAGATCCATGTCCTCTACAAGGGCCGGATCGTGAAGGTGGGTGGCAAGGACCTGGCCCAGGAGCTGGAGGAACGCGGCTACGACTGGATCATTGCCGAAGCCGCCGGGAGGGCCTGATGAGCGAAGCCATCGCGTTCCTGCCGGAGGTCGCCGGGGCCCCCCGCCCCGCCGCCTGGGACAGCCTGCGGGCTGATGCCGAGGCCCGACTTTCGGGCCAGGGCTACCCCGCTCCCAAGGCCGAGGACTGGAAGTACACCGACCTCAGCCCCCTCAAGGCCCTGTGCCCCCGTCTGACGCCCCATGCCTGCGTAGACATCCGCGGCCACATCCTGCCCGAAAGCCGGGGGGCACGGCTGGTCTTCGTCAACGGCCACTACGACCCCCACTACAGCAACACCTCCGGCCTGCCTGCGGGGGTGCGGATGCTGAGCCTCGCCAGTGCCTCCGAAGCCGCCGCCTGCCTGGGCAGCCTGGCCACTCCCGAGAGCAGCGACGCCTTCACCAACCTGAACACCGCCCGCTTCCAGGACGGCGCATTCATCTACGTCCCCAAGGGCATGCGGGTGGAGCCTGTGCTCCACGTCTGCTTCATGACCGACCCCCGCCAGGATGGCCACACCTGCTCCCTGCCCCGCCTCCTGGTGGTGCTGGAACGGGGCGCTGACCTGCACCTGGTGGAAGAATACTCCGGCCAGGGCAGCTACCTCACCAACACCGTGGTGGAGGTGGTGGTCAGGGAGGACGCAGAGCTCCGCCACGAGCGGATCCAGTTGGAGTCCCATGACGCTGTGCACCTCTCCCATGTCCGGGCCAGGGTCGGGCGCTCCGGTCGCTACCTCAGCCGCACCATCAGCTTCGGAGCCCGCCTCTCCCGCCAGACGCCCCATGTGGTCCTCGCCGAGGAGGGGGCCGAAGCCCACCTGGACGGGCTGGCCCTCCTGGGCGGGGACCAGGTGGCGGACACCCATTCGATCATCGACCACACCAGGCCCCACGGCACCAGCCGCCAGCATCACAAGGCCATCGCCGACGGGCAGAGCCGGGTGGTCTTCAATGGCAAGATCTTCGTCCGCCCCGGTGCCCAGCAGACCGACGCCCAGCAGCAGAGCCGCAACCTGCTCCTCTCGGAGAAGGCCACGGTGGACACCAAGCCCGAGCTGCAGATCCTGGCGGACGATGTAAAGTGCGCCCACGGCGCCGCCATCGGGCAGCTGGATCCGGAGGAGCTCTTCTACCTCCAGAGCCGCGGCCTGGACCCCAACACCGCCCGAAACCTCCTGACTTACGGCTTCGCCGCCGACCTCCTGGCCCGGATCCCCGTGCCCCACCTCCGGAAGGCCCTGCGCCAGATGGTGATGGAGCGCACCGGCACCCAGGTCTAGCCCCTTCCCCGCCGCCCTCCTTTCCGAGTTGCCGTGCCATGTCCCACTACCTTGATGTCGCCACGATCCGCCAGGACTTCCCGATCCTGACCGCCCCCTTCCACGGCAAACGCCTGGTCTACCTGGACAGCGCCGTGAGTGGCCAGGTGCCCCTTCCCGCCATCGAGCGCATGCGTCGCTACGAGGCCTATGAGCACACCAATGTCCACCGGGGCGTCTCAACCCTCAGCCAGGAGGCCACGGACTCCTACGAGGGCGCCCGTGAGAAGGTCCGCGCCCTGCTCAACGCCCCCAGCTCCAAGCAGATCGTATGGACCCGCGGCACCACTGAGTCCATCAACCTGGTGGCCCAGGCCTGGGGTCGACAGAACGTCCAGGAGGGCGACGAGATCCTGCTCTCCGCCATGGAGCACCACGCCAACATCGTGCCCTGGCAGCTCCTGGCCCAGGAGAAGGGCGCCAAGCTCAAGGTCATCCCCATGAACGACCGGGGCGAGCTCATCCTGGACGACCTGGACGGGCTGCTCACGGAACGCACGAAGATCGTGGGCGTCACCCAGGTCTCCAACGTGCTGGGCACCATCAACCCCGTCAAGGAGATCATCCAGAAGGCCCACGCCAAGGGCATTCCCGTCCTGGTGGACGGCGCCCAGGGCGTGCCCCACATGCCCGTGGATGTGCAGCAGCTGGACTGTGACTTCTACGTCTTCAGCGGCCACAAGCTCTCCGGCCCCACGGGCATCGGCGTCCTCTACGGGAAAAAGGAACTTCTGGAGGCCATGCCCCCCTGGCACGGCGGCGGCAGCATGATCCTCTCCGTCACCTGGGAGAAGACCACCTTCATGGGCATCCCGGCCCGTCTGGAGGCCGGCACCCCCGCCATCACCCAGGCCATCGGCCTCGGAGCGGCTATCGACTACCTGAAGGGCATCGGCTTCGAGAAGATCGCCGCCCATGAGCACGCTCTGCTGGCATACGCCACGGATCGACTGAAGGGCATCGAGGGCCTGCGGATCATCGGCGAAGCCGCCCAGAAGGCCAGCGTCCTCTCCTTCGTCCTGGAGGGTATCCACCCCCACGACATCGGCAGCATCCTGGACCACGAGGGCATCGTGGTGCGGGCGGGCCACCACTGCGCCCAGCCCGTCATGCAGCACTTCCAGATCCCCGCCACCACCCGCGCCTCGCTCGCTTATTTCAACGACGAAGCCGATGTGGATGCGCTGGTGGTCGGCATCCAAAAGGTGAAGGAAATCTTCGGCTAACGATCAGAGGGAAATGCCATGTCCGACCCCCGCGAGCTCTACCAGCAGGTCATCATCGAGCACAACAAGAAGCCCCGGAACTTCGGCAAGCTGGAGCCCTGCACCCACCACGCACACGGGCTCAACCCCCTCTGCGGCGATGACATCGAGGTCAGTCTGATCATCGAGGACGGCATCGTCCAGGACTTGAAGTTCCAGGGCCACGGCTGTGCCATCTCCCAGGCCTCCAGCAGCCTCATGACCACCAACGTCAAGGGTAAGACCGTCGCGGAAGCCGAGAAGCTGGTGGAGGAGTTCCGGGCCATGATCCGCGGCACCCTGGACCCCACCAAGGACCCCAATGTCCTTGGACGCCTCTCCCTCTTCCAGGGGGTGAAGGACCTGCCCAGCCGGGTTAAGTGCGCCGTGCTGCCCTGGGCCACCCTCCACAGCGCCATTCAGGGCGAAGAGATCACGAGCACCGAGTAAAAAGCGAATCACACCACCAAGACACAAGACAGAAACAGAAGAAAGAAAAGACAAATAGGCCAGGCTCAGACAGGGTTTTCTTGGTGTTCCTTCCCGACTTGATGCCTTGGTGGTTGAGTTGAGGTTTTCATGCCGAAGATCGCCGAAATCGAGTACACGCCCAATCCCCATGCGGTGAAGTTCATCCTGAAGGAGCCGGTGGCCGTGGGCTTCCCCCGCAGCTACCCGAACCGGGAAATCGCCGAAGCCGACCCCCTCGCCAAGGCGCTCTTCGAGGTGGGCCACGTGGTCTCCGTCTTCATGCAGGACAAGATCCTCACCATCACCAAGGACGAGGAGCTCACCTGGAACGACCTGCTCCCCAAGCTGGCCCCCCCCATCCGCTCCGCCCCCTCTGCCCAGGCGGCCCCAGCCCCCCGCGACGCGGAGCCCACGCTCGATGAGAACGACCCTTTCATCCAGAAGATCTACAAGGTGCTGGCCGACACCATCCTGCCCGCCCTGGCGGCGGACGGCGGCGGCCTGGAGATCATCGGACGCCACGAGAAGCAGGTCATGATCCGCTACCAGGGCGCCTGCATGACCTGTCCCTCCGGCCTCACCGGCACCCTCATGGCCATTGAGGGTGTGCTGCAGAAGGAAGTGGACCCGGAGATCGTGGTCATCACGGTGTAAGCAGTATCCCGGCATGAGGGTCCCGGTCTGCGACCGGGCCCCTTCGCATCTCCACTTCCCGCCACTCGGGAGAGGAGGCGCTTGCGCTCTGTCAGGCTGGGACCGGATCGAGGTTAGGATGGGGAGGACACCCCCAGGAGAAGCGCGTGGAAGACCAGCTCGGTATCTTCTTCCGTGAAGTGACGCTGCGGGTCTGCAGCAGCCTGGATATCCGCACGGCCATGGGCCGGACCTTCCCCTACCTGGCGGAGATCCTGCCCCTGGAGGAGATGTACCTGGATGTCCTTGACCCGGCCCTGGGAGCCATCCGGCGCATCGCCAAGGTATCCGCCTCGGGCGTCTCCCCCGGAGAGAGCATCTTCCCCCTGCCCGCCCCTGTCTGGGACTGGCTCCAGGTCCAGCGGGAATCCGTGGTGGTGGGCACCGACCGCAGCCCCCTGCCGGAGGATCTCAACCGCCTCATGCAGAACTATGATTTCTCGGAGACCATCGTTCCCCTGCGCATTGAAGACCAGATCTTCGGTCTTCTGATCCTCCGCGCCAGGGGCAGGGGGCTCTACAGCCAGGCGCAGGCCCGGATCCTGGCCTCGGTGGCGGACCCCTTCGCCATAGCCCTGGCCAACGCACTGGCACACGAGCAGTTGATAAAGCATAAAGACGAACTCCTGGACGATAGGCACTTCCTGAGCCAGGAGATGACCAGCATCACCACCGAAGAGATCGTCGGCGGCACCGGCGGACTGCTTCATGTGGTGGAGATGATCCACCAGGTGGCCCCGCGCAACAACACCGCCCTGATCCTGGGGGAGACCGGCGTGGGCAAGGAGGTCATCGCCAGCGCCATCCATCAGGCCTCGCCGCGCCGCAACGGGCCCTTCATCAAGGTGAACTGCGGGGCCATCCCGGACACCCTCATCGACAGCGAGCTCTTCGGCCACGAGAAGGGTGCCTTCACCGGCGCCGTCAGCTCCAGCCGCGGGCGCTTCGAGCGGGCCCAGGGAGGGACCCTCTTCCTGGACGAGATCGGCGAGCTCTCCCTCCAGGCCCAGGTGCGCCTGCTCCGGGCCATCCAGCACCGGGAGATCGAGCGGGTGGGTGGCACCCGGACGATCCCCGTGGATGTGCGGGTGATCGCCGCGACCCACCGCAATCTGGAGCAGATGGTGAAGGAGGGCGCCTTCCGCGAGGACCTCTGGTACCGGATCAATGTCTTCCCCATCCCCGTCCCCCCCCTCCGCCATCGCAAGGAGGACATCCCCGGGCTGGTCCGCCACTTCCTCAGGGTGAAAGGGCAGGAGCTTGGCATCGCCGTCCTGCCCGCCCTGGCCCCGGGGGCCCTGATCCGACTGGAGGACTATGACTGGCCTGGGAATGTCCGGGAGCTGGAGAATCTGGTGGAGCGGGAGCTGATCCTGAACCCAGCGGGCCCCCTCCTCTTCAGCAGCCTCGGGAGCCAGCCCCGGACGGACGGGACCCGGGCTGCGCTCTCGGGCCCCCTGGCCCTCGACGAGGCCATGGCCCGCCACCTCGCCGCGGTCCTGGACCTGACCCAGGGACGGATCCTGGGGCCGGGGGGCGCGGCGGAGCTGCTGCGGATCAACGGAAGCACCCTCCGGCACCGGCTCCGGAAGTTGGGGATCCCCTTCGGAAGAGATACGGGCGGCCGAGACCCGCGGTGAACATCCACCGCTCATGACGAGATGTCATATCCGACAGGTTGATCACAAACAGTCAAATAAGACACTCAAACCAAAGCTAAAATGTCGCATGCGCCATATCAAGCCATGCGTCATCATATCAACATCAATTATTACATTATTTAAAATCATGGCACAGCTTTGGATAAGGATGGACAGAAGCGGGTCCAGCCAGCACACAGAAGTCCCCGGTGATCTCGCACGGGGCCTCCTTGATGCGGCCACATCCAAGCTCGGAGGCTGCCATGAGAAACCTTGTCGTTGCCATCGCCCTCACCCTCGTCGCCATCGGTCTGGTCATGACCCGGCAGTTGCCCCAGAACCGGAGCCTGGCCTCCCCCCGAGCCGTGGCCCAGGCCCGGACGGTGATCGAGGAGCTCCCCCTCCCGCACACCACCAAGGAAGCCTATTTCGAACGCCTCCGCACCTCGCCGGAGGCCCACCTCCCCTACCTGGTGGAGGAGGCCCGGCGGGCGGTCAACAGTTCCATGGACGCCCAGACCTATGCCCGCATCCGCTTCCCGGACCGGGCTCGGGACCACACCGGACTCGTCCCCTGAGTCCCTCCGCTGATTGATCCGGGCTCCTGAACGGATCCACACTGACTCCCGGCACAGCCAGGAGTCAGAGCCATGCAGACGGATGCAGAAGCGCAGCAGCGGGGGTGGGTCCTGGGGGACCTCAGCGGCTTCCTGGGACTGATGATCGATAACCTGGCGGTCCTCGCCTTCCTGGCCGGGGTCCTGGTGGCGGGCTTTCAGTTCCCGGCCGATGTGGTCTACCGCCGGATGTTCCCGGGCACGGCCCTGGGGGTGCTTCTGGGGGACTTGGCCTACGCATGGATGGCAAAGCGCCTCGCCAGACGTACCGGCAACCCCGGCGTCACGGCCATGCCCCTGGGCCTGGACACCCCCTCCACCATCGGGCTCGCCCTGGTGGTCCTGGGGCCGGCCTTCCTTGAGCTGAAGGGGCACGGCCTCCTGCCCGAGGCCGCTGCCCTGGGGGCGTGGCGGATCGGCATGGCGGTCATGGTCCTGATGGGACTGATCAAGCTGGCCCTCTCCTTCTGCGGGGATTGGGTCCGCCGTCAAGTACCCCGGGCCGGGCTCCTGGGCTCGCTGGCGGGGCTGAGCCTTGCCCTCATGGGCTTCCTGCCCCTGCTGGACATCTTCAGCCTGCCGCTCATCGGGCTGCTGGCCCTGGCTCTGGTGCTGGCGACCCTGGCAGGGCGCCTGCAGCTGCCCTTCAGGATCCCGGGCATCCTCGCCGCCGTGATCCTGGGCACCGCCCTTTACCACCTGCTGGGCCCCCTGGGCCTCGCCGGGGGAGCCTACCGCGCCCCGGTCCTGACCCTCCATCCGGGCCTCCCCCTCCCCACCCTGGGCTTCCTCCAGGGCCTGCCCGCCGCCCTCCACTACCTCCCCCTGGCCCTGCCCTTCGCCATCCTCACCGTGGTGGGGGGCATCAATGTGACCGAGAGCGCCCGAGCTGCAGGGGACGACTTCCCCACCCGGGACATCCTGCTGGTGGAGGCCCTGGCCACCCTGGTGGCGGGGGTCTGCGGCGGGGTCGCCCAGTCCACCCCCTACATCGGGCAACCCGCTTACAAGGCCATGGGGGCCCGCTCAGGCTATGTGGTGCTGACCGGGCTCTTCATCGGACTGGGGGGGATGCTCGGCTTGGTCTCCTTCTTCGTGGAGCTGATCCCCCGGGCGGTCCTGGCTCCGATCCTTGTCTTCGTGGCCCTGGAGATCATGGTCCAGGCCACCCTGGCCTGCCCGCGCCGCCACGCCCCAGCCGTGGCCCTGGCCTACCTCCCCTCCCTGGCCCAGCTCCTGAGCATCAAGCTCAGCACGCTCCTGCCCGCAGCCCTCTTCGCCAGCCTGCTGGTGGGGACCGGACCGGGCACCCCCGAGCTGTTGCTCATCACCGCGCTGGGCAGCGGCTTCATCATCACGGGCATGCTCTGGGGCTCGGTGCTGGCGGACACCGTGGACCGACGCTTCCTTCGGGCGGCCCTGAGTCTCGCCGTCCTGGCCCTGCTCAGCTTCTTCGGGGTGATCCACTCAGCTTCGCCCCATGGGGCCATCGGGCTGCCCTGGCGGCTGCCGGAGGCTGTCCAGCGGGCCATCCCCTACCGGCTCTCCCTGGCCTATCTGGTGCTGGCCGGGCTCGCCCTCCTGGCCCCTTGGCTGACCAGGTCTACCCCTCCTCCTCCAGAAGCATCGGCCTCACCCGGCGGGAGTCACTGAAGTAGTCTCGGGTCATGCGGACGACCACCGGCGAGAGCAGCAGGATCGCCACCAAGTTGGGCCAGGCCATGAAGCCATTGGCCACATCGGAGAAGGTCCAGACGAAGCCGATCTCCTTCACCGCCCCCACGGGGATCAGGAGGCAGTAGAAGATGCGGTAGGGGAGCACCGCCTTGCGCCCGAGCAGGTATTCGATGGAGCGGTCGCCATAGTAGGACCAGCTGATGACGGTGGAGACAGCGAAGAGGATGATGCCGACGGCCACGATGTATTCTCCGAGCCGACCCACCCCGATCCCCACCTGGAAGGCCTTGCTGGTGAGGACGGCCCCGGTCAGCCCGGTCCCCCCGGGTCCCATGAGGGTGTGGGCACCGGTCATGATGATGACCAGGGCCGTCATGGTGCAGATGACCAAGGTGTCCACGAAGGGCCCGATCATGGCCACCACCCCTTCCCGGACGGGTTCCTCGGTCTGGGCCGCTCCATGGGCGATGGGGGCGGAGCCGAGCCCGGCCTCATTGGAGAAGACACCTCGGGCGACACCGAAGCGGATGGCCTGGGCCACGGCGGCCCCGGCGAAGCCCCCGGAGGCGGCGCTGGCGGAGAAGGCATGGCCGAAGATCTCCCGGAAGGCGGGACCCAGGGCGCCCAGGTGCATGAGGATCACCGCCAGAGCCCCCACGATGTAGATCACGCACATGGCGGGCACCAGGAGGCTGGCCACCTTGCCGATGCGCTTGATGCCCCCCACGATGACCAGGAAGACCAGGATGCCGATGACCACCCCGGTCACCAGCTTGGGGATGCCGAAGCTGTGGAGGGCGGGCTCGGCCACCGAGTTGGCCTGGACCATGTTGCCGATGCCGAAGGAGGCGATCACGGCGAAGAGGGCGAAGAGGCAGGCCAGCCACTTCTGGCCGATACCCCGCTCGATATAGTACATGGGCCCGGCGCTGATGACCCCATCCGGACCGACTTCCCGGAAGCGGAGGGAGAGAAGGGCCTCCGCATACTTGAGCGCCATACCGAAGACCGCCGTCACCCACATCCAGAAGACGGCCCCGGGGCCGCCCAGGGTGATGGCCGTGGCCACGCCGGCGATGTTCCCGGTGCCGATGGTGGCGGAGAGGGCCGCACTGAGAGCCTGGAAGTGGGTCACCTCGCCCGTGGCCTCCTTGCTGTCGAACTTCCCGCTGATCAGCTCGAAGGAGTAGAAGAAGCGCCGCACCTGGATGAAGCGGGCCCTGAAGGTCATGAAGATCCCCGAGCCCACCAGCAGGACGATGCCCACCGGCCCCCAGACGATCCCACCCAGGAATTCGAGCACAGCCATGACGCCTCCCTTCAAACCACCATGACATTCCGGGAGTTCCGGGGCCAGAGGGTCACGTACCCTCCAGAGCCCCAAAAGCGATCCTGGGCATCGGTCTGACTCAGCTTCGGATTCAAAGATCGGGATTCCACCGCCGGGCAGAGCACGGGGCGGTCGGCATACCGACTGCGTTGGGGCCCCCTGGTGAGTCGCAAGCTCTCCGGACTTATCTGTGTCCGTGACCCGAGTGGGAACGTTTTCGCCCCCTCTGGAACCCCAGAGAGAAGGAGGACCCATGGCACTCATCGACTTCTACGAAAAACCAGGATGTATCAATAACAGCAGGCAGAAGCGGATCCTGGAGGCGGCCGGGCACCAGCTCCGCTGCCACAACCTCCTGGAGGAAGCCTGGACGGTCGAGCGGCTCCGGCCCTTCCTCCGCTCGGAGGACCCGCAGGAGATCCTGAACAGCACGGCCCCGGCCATCAAGCGCGGCGACCTCGACCCGACTGCGCTCTCCTTCGAGGGGGCCCTCCAGCTCATGGTTGCGGATCCGATCCTCGTCCGGCGCCCCCTGATCGCCGTGGGTGGACTCCAGCTCCAGGGCTTCGACGATGCCCGCCTGTCCCCCTACCTGGGGACCTGGTCCGGAGCCGAAGATGTGGTCACCTGCCCCAATCTCCAGACCACCCCCTGCAGCGGAAGCTGACACGCCCGCAGAAGCAAATTCAGATTTTGGTCCCGGGGGGGATAGCCGATAAGGCGGAACGGATGCCCTCCGCGAAGACGCCCCCTCGCCCCGCCTCCCGGGGAAGGGATCGCCACCCAAGGGGGACCTTCCTGGGGAGGCCTGCATGGACTTGCGAACCATTTTCCGGACCGCGCTCATCTCCCTGCTCCTGGCGGGCACCACCCTGCTGGCCGGGGATCTGGAGGAGGTCCGCGCCCGCGGTGTCCTCCGGCATCTGGGGGTCCCCTATGCCAACTTCGTCTCCGGCTCCGGGGATGGGATGGACACGGAACTCACCCAACGCTTTGCGGCCTATCTCGGGGTGAAATACGAGTTCGTGCCGGAGACCTGGGGCACCATCATCCCCGATCTCACGGGGCGGACCTTCAAGCTCAGTGGCGGAGAGGTGGAGTTCCTGGGCGGGACACCCGTGAAGGGGGACATTATCGCCACCGGCTTCACCATCCTGGCCTGGCGGAAGAAGCTGGTGGACTTCTCGGAGCCGACCTTCCCCAGCCAGATCTGGCTGGTGGCCCGGGCCGACTCCAGGCTCCGCCCCATCAAGCCCAGCGGGAACCTGGAGAAGGACATTGCCCGGACCCGGGCCATGATGCAGGGGAAGTCGGTGCTCTCCATGGAGAAGACCTGCCTTGACCCCTCCCTCTACGATCTGGCCGGAGCCGGTGCCAAGGTCATCTGCTTCAAGGGACAGCTCAACGAGATCGCCCCCGCCATCCTGCGCCGGGAGGCCGAGCTCACCATCCTGGATGTGCCCGACGCCCTGGTCGCCCTTCAGAAGTGGCGGGGCAGGCTCAAGGTCCTGGGCCCCATCACCGGCCCCCAGGAGATGGGTGCCGCCTTCCCCAAGGATGCCCCCAGGCTGCGCGAGGCCTACAACACCTTCCTCATAAAGATCCGCTCCGATGGCACCTATCAGAGGATCGTCCTGAAGTACTACCCCACCGCCCCCCAGTCCTTCCCGGGCTTCTTCCGAGGAAACTCCTGAGGCATGTCCCTGCGCCCGGCCCGACACACCCGCAGCCTCATCCTGCTCGTCCTCGCCCTGGCGCTGGTGGGCTACTGCACATTCCTGCTGCGGGACATCTACCGCGCCCACAGCCGACTCCTCAAGCTCAACCGGGAGCACACCCTCGGGGATGTGGAGAAAGAGGCATCGGCCCTCGGCTACTTCCTGGCCGACCGCCGGGAGGACCTGACAAGCCTAGCCAACAACCGGGATCTCCTGGCCTACTTCGAGAACGAGGCCCTGGGCATGTCCATGGAGTACGGACTGGGAGCCAGCCTGGTGGAGGCCAGCAGTTCCTTCCGCCAGTTCATGGGCCGCAAGAGACTGACCAATGAAGAGATCTACTCCCGGGTGGGCTTCCTGGCCCCCCGGGGGCAGTGGCTCATCGACACCGGGGAAGGAGAGCCCTGGGAGCTGCCCCCTTCAGCCTCGACCTGGCAGGCGACCGATGGCGAGGAGCCCGCCTACACCTACCTGCCGGGGCCTTCGCCCAGCCTGCTCCTCCACCGGATCTATCTCTTCAAGGGACAGCGGAAGGGCGTGCTGGTGACCCGCTTCCCCCTTGGCCCGGCCTACCGCTGGTTCACCGGGAGCGCCTCCCTGGTGGATATCCCCATGGGGCTTGCCTACCAGGGGCAGTGGGCCATCCTGGCCCCGGAGACCCGCCGCCTGCTGCCGGGGGAGAAACTGCCGCCCCCTGAGGCCATCCCCTCCAAGGGTAGCCTCAAGCTCTCCCCGGGTGGCAGGCATGAGAAGATCCAGCACCTGGACGCCTACCGGATCCCCGTACCGGACTCAGCCCTCAGCCTGGTGGCCTTCCTGCCCACCCGCCAGGGGCAGGGACAGGAGCCCATGACCATGATCCTGGTGGCGGGAGCCATCGGAGCCCTCATCCTGCTGGGCGCCTTCACCCTTTTCCGTGGGGAGAGCCGCAACCGCCAGCTCAATGCCCGCTTCCGGGCGGTCTTCGACAATGCCGGGCTGTCCATCGGTCTGATGGACCCTGGGGGACGCTTCCAGGAGGTGAACAGCCGCTTCGCCGCCCTCCTCGGCTTCGCCCAGGACGAGGGAGGGCGCTTCCGCATCCAGGACTTCCTGCCGCGAGCGGAGGGGCCCGGCGCCCTCGCGTTTGGGCTCCCCGCCGGCCCCACGGGCGGGGGCAGGCTCGAACAGGACCTCCTCACCCACGATGGCCACAGGATCCCCTGCGAAGTCTTCACCAGTCCGATCATCGCCAGGAGCGGCCAAATCCAGGCAGTGGTGGTCATCCTCATCGACATGACGGAAGCCCATCGTGCCGAGCAGGAACGGCAGGGCCTGGAGGCCCAGCTCCGCCAGGCCCAGAAGATGGAGGCCGTGGGCCAGTTGGCCGCCGGCATCGCCCACGAGATCAACACGCCCATTCAGTACATCGGGGACAACGCCATCTTCCTGTCCGAATCCCTCGACACCCTGCTCCGGGTCCTGGAGCGTCAGGCCCAAGCCCTGACGGAGGGGGCGCCCAGCGAGGTCAGGGAGGAGCTCGCCCGTGCCCAGCAGGAGGCGGATCTGGATTTCCTGGCAGTGGAGATCCCCCGGGCAGCGGCCCAGATCCGGGAAGGGGCCCGGAGGGTCGGCCAGATCGTCCAGGCCATGAAGGAGTTCTCCCAGCGGGGGGAGGGGCGCTCCCAGGTCGTGGACCTCAACCGGACCATCGAGAGCACCATCATCATCTCCAGGAACAGCTGGGAGCAGTCCGCCGACATGCTCTCAGACCTGGACCCCGAGCTCCCGCCGGTGGAGTGCCTCGAAGACGACATCAAGCAGGTGATCCTGGCCCTGATCATGAACGCCGCCGAGGCCCTCGGCGAGCAGCTGGAGAAGGGCGGACGCCGGGGAAGCATCACCATCTCCACCCGCCGCTTCCAGAAACAGGTGGAGGTGAGGGTCCAGGACACCGGCCCCGGCATTCCGGAGATGATCCAGGGCAGGATCTTCGAACCCTTCTTCACCACCAAGGAAGTCGGCAAGGGCATGGGGCAGGGGCTTGCAGTGGCCTACCAAGTGGTGGTGGAGCGGCACCAGGGGTCCCTGCACTTCGAGACAGCCCAGGGAGTCGGCACCGCCTTCATCATCCGGCTTCCGATCCGGACCCAGGGCTGAAGCCCAGCCCCGCCACAGCCTCAATCGGCAGCGTCGGGAGCCCCCTGGCCAGGGCCCAGGCCGGAGCCGTAGCCAGGGCAGCGGCCAGACAGCCCCAGGTGGAGAGGTCCCCCGAGAGAGTCCTCTCGAAGAGGTCGGACACCCAGCGGCTCCGGGTCATCCGGACGATCATCGCGGGCGGGAGGCGATAGAAGAGCTCGGAGGTCCAGCGCGCGCCCTGGTTGCTGCGCATCAGAGAGCGCACCGATCCGGTGTACCCGGACAGGGGCGTACCCTCCCGCAGGTGGGCCACAAGGCAGTGTCCTGCGGCAGTGCCGCTGGCCAGGGCGAAATGGATGCCCTCGCCGAAGAAGGCCTCGCCCAGCCCGGCGGCGTCCCCGGCCAGCAGGATCTCCCCGAAAACCAGGTTCTCCGCCACGGGCACCACCGGGATCTCGTAACCCCGCATCTCCCCCACTTCCGACCCGGCCAGGGCCGGCATGGAAGCAATATAGCGGCTGAGGGCAGCCCTCAGGTCCGTATTCCCAGGAGTCCTCCGGTATCGGTAGACCCCCACGTTCAGGTGATCCGCCTTGGGGAAGATCCAGCCATAACTCCCCTCGATGCAGTGGAAGTCCATGGCCGCACGGGAGCGGAAGGACTCGAGCACCCGGAGCGGCGGCTGCAGCAGGGCCTCGATGGCCGGAACCCGGAGGGTCCGGGTACCAGGGAGCAGCTTCCGTCGGATGGGACTGTGCACCCCGTCGGCCCCCAGGAGCAGGCGGGTCCTCAGGGTACCGGCACTGGTGGAGAGTTCCAGCCCCCCGCCCGGGATCCGCTCCCAATCCATGAGGGCACAGTCCTCCTCCACCCGGGCACCGGCCCTCCGGGAGGCCTCGGCCATGTAGTGGTCCATCCGCTCCCGACAGACCATGGCCCCAGGGTGCAGGAGCTGGCGGAGCACCACCCGCCCGGGTCCGGCGGAGATCCAGGCGCTGTCGATCCTCCGCTCGATGACCGGATCCAGGGGGAGGGGAGCGGAGGCCAGGGCCTTGGCGGAAAGCCCGCCCCCGCAAATCTTGCGTCTGGGCAGTCGTTCCCTCTCGAGCTGGAGGACCCGCAGACCGGCCCTGGCACAGACCAGCGCAGCAGCGTTCCCGGCGGGACCAGCGCCCACCACCACCACATCCATGACCTCCGAGTTCGACAAGGCTCCCACCCCTCCGGCAGATGGCGCCTCCGGCAGGAGCCGGGGCGCATCCGATTCTGCCAGAAGCGCCCAGGCCTTTCCGACTCGGCCGCTCACCCGGCCTTTCCGCCCTCGCCGATGGCCTCCCGTGCCAGCTGATCCACCCGCTCATTCTCGGCATGACCGGCGTGCCCCTTCACCCAGTGCGCCTCCACCCGGTGCCGCTGCAGGAGGGCCTCAAGCGTCTTCCAGAGCTCCACATTGATGACCGGGCTCTTATCGGCCTTGCGCCAGCCGTTCCGCTTCCACCCGGCGATCCAGCCCTGTACTCCCTTCACCACGTACTGGCTGTCGCAGTAGATCTCCACATCGCAGGGCCTGGTCAGGGATTCCAGCCCCTTGATAGCCCCCATGAGCTCCATGCGGTTGTTGGTGGTCTCGGGCTCCCAGCCGCTGCCCTCCTTCTCCCTGACCCCCTCGGGAGTCTGGACCCTCAGGATGAAGGCCCAGCCTCCGGGACCGGGATTCCCCAGGCAGGATCCATCACAATAGAGTTCGACCTTCGTGCGCAGGCTCATCCCTCCAGATTACCCGGCCTCAGAGCTCCGCCTCGATCCGGTGGCAGAGCGTCCTGAGAATCTTGATGCGACCGTAGAGCTTGTCCTCGCTCTCCACCAGGGTCCAGGGGGCGAGCTCCGTCGAGGTCCTATCCAGCATGTCACATATTGCCATTTCATATTCATCCCACTTCTCGCGGTTGCGCCAATCCTCATCGGTGATCTTGAAGCGCTTGAACTGGGTGTTCTGCCGCTCCTCGAAGCGACGGAGCTGCTCTTCCTTGCTGATGGCCAACCAGAACTTGAGGAGGATGGTCCCGCTCCGGGCCAGTTGGGACTCGAAGTCGTTGATCTCGCTGTAGGCCCGCATCCAGTCGGCCTCCGAGCAGAAGCCCTCCACCCGCTCCACCAGGACCCGACCGTACCAGGAGCGGTCAAAGATGAGCATATGACCCCGCCGTGGCAGATGGCGCCAGAAGCGCCAGAGGTAGGGCTGGGCCCGCTCCTCCTCAGTGGGGGCAGCCACAGGCTGGATCCGACAGAAGCGGGCATCCACGGCCTGGGTGATGCGTCGGATGCTGCCCCCCTTTCCAGCGGCATCCTGCCCCTCAAAGACACAGATCACATTGTGGTCCTTGAACTTGCGGTGCCGAGTCAACAGGTTGAGCCGTCCCTGGAGGCCCTCCAGTTCCCGTTCGTAGCTCTCCCGGTCCAGCTTGAGGCCCAGGTCCATCGTCCGGAGGATGTTCACCCCATCGATGGCCGTCAGCAGGGGTGGGGCGGAGCTCGTGGCCTTGGCTGGCACCTTCGCCTCAAGCCGAGCCCGGAGCTGTTCCAGCAGGATCCTGCCCACCGTAAGCTTCTGGTAGCGAGCATCCGTCGCCTCCACCACGATCCAGGGTGCCTCGCCGGTGCTCGTGCGGCGAAGGGCCTGCTCCGAAACCCTGCGGAAGGTGTCGTAGAGCTGGAAGTGCCGCCAGTCCCTGGGCGTGACCCTCCACTGGGTCTTGGGGTCGGACTCCAGCTTCTTGAGGCGCTTCTTCTGAACCTCTTTGGAGAGGTGCATCCAGAACTTGAGCACCAGGGCCCCCTCATCGATCAGCATCTGTTCGAAGCGCCGGACCAGGTCCATATCCTGGTCGAGGCGCTCCCCAGAGATCTTGCCGTGGGCCCGCTGGAGGATCGGCCAGGAATACCAGCTGCCATCGAAGATCCCGATCTTCCCCTTGGGGGGCAGAAGGCGCCAGTAGCGCCACATGTAGGGGCGCTCCAGCTCTTCGTCCGAGGGCTCGTCCAGGCCATTGGTCTGGATGTGGCGGGGGTCCATCCACTCATTGAGGGTGGAGACCACGGCGCTCTTCCCGGCACCATCCACCCCTGCGATCAGGATGACCACCGGGAACTTGCGGGCAGAGGCCAGCTCGTACTGGGCCTCCAGGAGCTCTGAGCGGAGGGCGGGGATCTCCCGCTCCCAGGTCGCCTTGTCGATCTTGTGGCCCAACTCAGCAGATTCGAACATATCGCCTCTCCGGTCCCCCAGTCATCGGCTCATGAAGCTTCCAGGATGAGCGGAGCACAAGTTGACTAACAGCTAGAAAAACGGTGTGACGCCCATGACGGGTCTGTGATAAAAAATTCTGAAGTCCCACCCACCATCTACGCACCCTGCAGTCCATACCCCCGTGGACTTTGGCAATTTCGCATGATCAGTTCATCGAATAACAGGAGCCGCCCATGAAGTATCTCGCCCCCGTGACGGTGGGCTTGGCCGCCCTTCTGGGCCTGAGCCTGGCCTGCGACAAGTCTTCCGGCAAGGAGATCCGGGTCGGGGCCGTCCAGTCCCAGACCGGGGTCTACGCCCCCTTTGGCCAGGGTGGGCTCTTCGGCATCCAGGCCGCCATCGAGGACCTCAACAGGGAGGGGGGCGTGAAGGTCGGGGACACCCGTATCCCCCTGAAGCTGGTGACCATCGACGCTGCCAGCGACCCGGCCATCGCCGCCACCGGGGCCGAGAAGGCGATCTCGGCGGACAAGGTGCAGTTCCTGGTGAGCGGAGATGAGCCTCCTGCCATGCATCCCGACATCTCTGCAGTGGCCGACCGGCTGAAGGTCCCCTACATCACCGATGTGGCCCTTTACGAACCCTGGATCACCAAACGCCTCGAATCCCCCACCCAGTGGCAGTACACCTGGGCCCTCGGCTCTTTCGGTGTCAGCACCCCGGTGCCCCCGGGGGACCCCCGGGCCCTGCCGGGTTACACCATCATGGATGTCTTCGCCCGGATGCTGAATGCCTGTGGCGGGAAGACCAACAAGAAAATCGGCCTCCTCTGCTCCGACGACCCGGATGGCAATGAGAACTACCACAACCTGCCGGCCTCCCTTCGCAATCTGGGCTTCACCCTGGTGGGCCTGGATCAGAAGGTTGGCCTGATGCCCCTGGACACGACCGACTTCTCACCTGCCATCAAGGCCTGGAAGGAGGCTGGGGTGGAGATCCTCATCGGCAACGCCCCCAGCCCCTTCTTCGTCAAGGCCTACCAGCAGGCCCGGGCTCAGGGCCTCAAGCCCAAGATCGTGATCATGGGCAGGGCGGCTCTCTTCCACGACGACATCATGCAGCTGGGTGGCGATCTGCCCAACGGCATCGGTACCGAGCAGTGGTGGGACCCCTCCATCAAGGATGCACCAGGCATCGGCGGCACAACCCCCCTGACCTGACGGAACGGTGGACCAAGGCCACCTCCAAGGCCCCCAATCCGGCGGTGGCGACGGGCTACGCCGCCATCCAGGTCCTGGTGGACGCCATCCAGCGGGCAGGATCCGCCGCTCCTGACAAGGTCAACGCCGCCCTGGCCCAGACCGACCTCAAGACCATCTATCACCGGGTGAAGTTCGATGCAGACCACTTCAACCGCTGCCCCCTGGCCTTCGCCCAGTGGGTCAAGACCGACAAGCCCCAGAAGTGGGAGATGAAGGTGGTCTTCTCTGACCACAGCTACTGGCCCGCCAACGCCAGTCCTGTCTTCCCGATCCCCTGAGGGCTCCCATCCTTCCTGGCAAGGCCCGCCTCCCCGGTGGGCCTTGCCGTTTCAGGCCTCCCGTGCCGGGAACTGCCAGCGCGCGTATCGCATCAGGAGCAGCAGTCCGGGAATGGCCAGGCAAGCGGCGAAGAGAAAGTAGCCCGGCCACCCGGCTGCCGCCTTCACCCAACCGGCCGGGGCCACCAGCACCGTGCGGGAAAGGGCCATGAGACTGGAGAGGACAGCGTACTGGGTGGCGGTGCTGTCCAGGTCGCAGAGGCGCATGAGCAGGGCGGTATAGGCGGTCGTACCCAGACCCCAGCAGAAGTTCTCGCTCCCCAGGACCGCCAGCATCAGAGGGGTGCTGTGACCCGCCAGGGAGAGGGCCAGGGGCAGGAGGTTGGCGCAGGCCTGGATCAGGCCGGAGACCAGCAATGCCCGCCGCAGGGGCCAGCGCCGCATCAGGAGCCCTCCGAGGATGCCACCCGTGATCAGCCCCACCAGGCCCACGCCCTTGGTGGCCAGCCCGATTTGGGTGTTGGTGAAGCCGAGGTCCTTCAGGAAGGGCACCGTCAGGGCCGAGGCGAACATGTCCCCCACCTTGAAGATGGCCACGAAGACCAGGACCTCAACCGCCCCCTTCCGCCCGAGCAGCCCCCGGAAGGGCTCCACCACAGCCTGGCGAAGGGTGCGGGGAGCATGCCCGTGACGGGGCTCGGGGGCCAGAAGGGCGAGGAGGATGCCCGGCAGGGTGAAGGCCGCCATGATGAGGTAGACCGTGCGCCAGGCGACATGGTCCGAGAGGATCAGGGCAAGGGTGCCGGCGACCAGCATGGCCACCCGGTAGGCCCCGATGTGGAAGCTGGCCCCGAGCCCCGCCCAGGACTCGTCCAGCAGCTCCGTCCGGTAGGCATCGATCACGATATCCGCCGTGGCACTGCAGAAGGCCAGCCCCAGGGCCAGGAAGGCGAAGTGGAAGACCCCCTGCACCGGGTTTCCGAAGGCCATGGCCACCAGCATCAGGGCCACCGCCACCTGGGAGAGGACGATCCAGCCTCTGCGACGCCCCCCGAAAGGAAGGGGGAAGCGGTCCAGCAGGGGGCTCCAGATGAACTTGAGGTTGTAGGGCAGCCCCACCAGGGCGAAGAGCCCGATGAGCTTGATATTGATGCCCGCCCCTTTGAGCCAAGCTTGAAGCGTGCCGCCGCTCAGCACCAGGGGCAGGCCCGAGGCGAAGCCGAAGACCATGACGGCGGCCAGAGGAAGGGATGTCCGGCGGGAGGCATTCAGAGACGACATATCCCAGGATGACAGGAGCTGCCACCACCGGAGGGGGAGTCGGTGAAGGGGCTTCCCGGTATAGTGAACAATCCATACCGAAAGCCGACGATGATCCCAAGGTCCTTCGCCCCAGCCGCCCTCCTGCTCCTCCTGGGTGCACCCCTCAGCGCCCAGTTCGGCGATATCGACTTCGCCTACCTGGGGCGACGCGCTGTCCTGGAGCGACTTGAACACCCGGCCCCCGAGCGCCCCGTGGACTGCTATGTCTTCAAGCCGTCGGGCCGGACCGTGACTCTGAGTATCCTGGGTACCCGCTGGGCCTTCCTGAGCGAATTCGACAGCGCAGGACACCGCCTCTGGCGATCCTTCCCGCTGCCCATCGCAGGCTGCACCCCCTTCCTGGACCGCAGCTTCAAGCCCTTCTTCCAGCCCTTTGGCGAGGGTGGGCTCGTGCTCTGCTTTCCCCAGGCCCCCCCCTCCGCCCCCTCCCACTGGCTGCTCCTGCCCGATCACCGGATCCTGAGCGTCAGCGAAGCGGGGGAACGAACGCTCAGGCTCTGGGATGGAGAGCTGGACCCCGAGGCCCGGGTCGAGGAGGAGGTGCAGCGGCGCTGGGCCGAGGCGCCGCCCCGCGACGGGAAGGGCGAGGCCATTCCATGGAAGGCCCCGACCTGGATCTCCGGACAGGACCCCACCACCGACTGGCCCGCCTTCCAGAAGGCCCTCTTCCAGGCCGGTCAGCACTTCAGGGCCCTGCGCCCGAAGGGCTCCGCCCAGGCGGCGCGGACCACCCTCGCGGAGCTGGAGCCCGTCCTCAGCTGCCTCGAGTGGGAGGACCTCCCCCCCAATCTGGCCCCGGAGCTCAACGACCTGGCCTACTACCTGCTTCTGGCCGGAGGCCCAGCCAACACCTGGGATGCCGCCCTGATGCTGCGCCGGGTGGTCCGGGCGGACCCCCACCGGGAGGTGGCCCTCCTCAACCTGGCAGACACCCTGGACGCGCTCTCGAAGGAGCAGAACCCCTGGTCCACCCTCACCTCCGCCAACTGCCGGGTCCAGGCGCAGGAGTACTACCGCCTCTATGCCCTGGAGCGGATGCCCTACGGCTTCCCCCCGGCCCTGAAAGCGAAGCTCCTGGAGAAGCTGGGGGTCCCCCACCTGGACCCCGTCCAGTGCCGTCCCCGGCAGAGCCTTTTCAGGGCCCTGGAGGACAAGGATGAGCGGGCCTTCGAGGCTGCCCTCAAGGCCCACCCGGAGGACCTCGACAGCCTGATGCCCGACCAGCTCACCGCCCTCCAGCGCTGCATCGACCTCAAGCGGGACGACTGGGCCCTTCAGCTCCTGGCGGCCGGGGCGGACCCGAACCGCAACAGCGGGTGGCCCAACTCCAAGCCGGCCCTGCTCCGGGCCATCTCGCAGGGCAACCCGGACCTGGTGGGACAGCTCCTGGCCCATGGGGCCTCCCTGAGGGCCTACCGGAACTGCCCGCCCGCCCTGGTGGCCGCGGCTTATCACATCTCCCAGCCGGACTCCCTGGAGGTCTTCAAGCGTGTTCTGGCGGCCTCCGGCCCTGAGGTGGACGTGGTGGACCGGGAGGGCTGCACGCCCCTGCTGAAGGCCGCCGGGTGGCCCGCTCCCCTGCCCTGGGTCCAGCTCCTGCTGGACAAGGGCGCCGATGTCCACCGGACCGACAAATATGGTCGGACCGTCCTCCACCGGCTGCCCCCCTTCCACCTCGAGCAGGTGGCCCCCCTGATGGAGCGTTTCCTGGCCCACGGGGCGGACCCCAATGCCGTGGACCGCCAGGGGGATACCCCCCTCCTCCACCTCTGGGTCTGGACCGGCGCTTCCCCGGAGACGGAGGCGGGCATGGCCCGGATCCTCCTGAAACATGGCGCCAAGGTCGACACCGTGGACCGCGAGGGCCGGACGCCCCTCTTCCTCGCCGTCGCCCGGAGAAACCTGGGCGGGGTGGAACTCCTCCTGGCCGCAGGCGCCGACCCCTCCCAGGCCACCCGGAACCGCGAGACAGCCCTCCAGCTGGCGGAACGGAGCCTGCAGAACGAGCGGGCCTACGGCCGGGACAGGGCGCGCCTGGCATCCGTGGAGACGATCCTGGCGCGCCTCAGGCAGGCCGGGGCCAAGCGCCCCTGAGCCTCACGCGTACCAGTCGCTGCCGCTCTCGAAGAGCTTCTGCTTGCCGGCCATCTGGGCGTGACGGGCCTGGGCCAGCTCGATGAGGCGGGTCAGCAGCTCGGGGTAGGGGATGCCCGAGGCCTCCATGAGCTTGGGATACATGGAGATGCTGGTGAAGCCGGGGATCATGTTGATCTCATTGAGAAAGACCCGGTTGCTGCCCCGCTCCAGGAAGAAGTCCATGCGGGCCATACCGTAGGCGTCCAGGCTCCGGAAGGCCGCCCGGGCGTAGCCCTGGATCCGGGTAGCCAGACTCCCGGGCAGGTCCACCGGAATCTGGCAGCTGCTCTTGCCATCCAGGTACTTGTCCTGGAAGTCGTAGAACTCGCCCGCCACCAGGATCTCGCCGGGGATGCTGACAAAGGGATCATCCCCCCCCAGGATGGCCACCTCGATCTCCCGGATGTCCAGCCCCTTCTCCACCAGGAGGCGGCGGTCGTAGCGCAGGGCATCCTCAATGGCGTCGGGCAGCTCATCCAGGGACTTGATCTTGCGGATGCCGATGCTGCTGCCGGTGTTGGCGGGTTTGACGAATACGGGAAGGCCGAGCGCCCGGACCGAGCGAAGGACGGCTTCGGGCTCCTTGCGCCAGCCCTCCTCCGTGAGCCCCACATAGGGCCCCACAGGCAGCCCCTCGGACTCCCAGATCCGCTTGGTGATCCACTTGTCCATGCCCGCCGCCATGGCCAGGAGCCCGGCCCCGGTGTAGGGACGGTCCAGGGCCTCCATGTAGCCCTGGAGCTGCCCGTCCTCACCCCCGGCGCCGTGGATGGCGTTGAAGAAGACGTCCGGCAGCAGCGTCCCCTCGGCCCCGGCCTCCAGAGGCAGAAAGGGGCATGCTCCGCGGGCGGGCTTCTCCTTGGCCGAGAGGCGGGCGAAGGGATCGCCGAGCACGGTCCAGACCCCATTGCGGGCGATGCCCATGGGACGGACTTCGTAGCGCTCGGGGTCCAGGTGCTGGGCGATGCTCCGAGCGGAGACGATGGAGACTTCGTGCTCGGGGCTTTCGCCCCCGAAGAGCAGGCCGACGGTGAGACGCTGGGTCATGGTGCTTCCTTCCGATATCCAGACAGCGCCTTCCAGGTTACCGCTCTTGGCGCCGGGCTCCAGTGTCCACCTTGACGAGTGCGGTATGCTGATCGATCAATCCTCTGGAGAGCCTCCGTGCGCAAGGCCATCTATCCCGGCTCCTTCGACCCCGTGACCATGGGCCACCTGGATCTCATCCAGCGAGCCGAGAAACTGGTGGACCAACTCGTGGTGGCTGTACTCCACAACCCCTCCAAGAAACCCACCTTCAGCGTCGCCGAACGGGTGGACTTCCTCCGCGAGATCACGGCCCCCTACCCCAAGGTGGAGGTCATGACCTTCAACGGGCTCCTGGTGGACCTGGCCAAGCAGACCAATGCCCAGTGCGTGCTCAGGGGCGTGCGGGCCTTCAGCGACTTCGAGTACGAGTTCCAGATGGCCCTCATGAACCGGAAGCTCTATCCGGACCTGGAGACCCTCTTCCTCATGCCCAAGGAGGAGTACAGCATCATCTCCAGTCGCCTGGTGCGGGAGGTGGGCTCCATGGGCGGTGACATCGGCGGCTTTGTGCCCCGCGAACTCAAGGACCGCATCACTCGCCGCCTGATGAATCCTTCCAGCATGGGCTGAACCTCAGCGCTGCTGCTCCTTGTAGACCAGATCCACCGCCAGGGCCAGGCCGAGCATCAGGGGCAGGTCACTGCTGACGGAAGACCGGACAAGGTACTGGTCTGCATTGGTGAAGGCCTCTTTGAAGATTCCCGCCCACTTCTTGGTGACCTGGCCGATGGCCCGCCCCTGGATGGTGGCGGCATACTCCCAGCCCTTCCAGTCCCCCTTGAGGTCCCCGATCTCGTTCCCGGAAGCGTCCATGATCCGGAAGGCGCCGCCCAGCGAGAACAGACGGCTCCTCAGCATGGCCAGGGTACGACCTGATGCATCCACCACTTCCAGGCGGGTCCAGAGGAAACCGGGGTGCTTCCGGACCGAGAGCACAGGCTGGCCGTACGAGGATCTGACGTTCAACGTGGTGGGCAGGAGGGCCTTCTTCACGAGGAGGCGCAACCACTTGGCCCAGGAGGCAGGCTCGTCCTTGGCCTCGCCGACCACGCCCATGGTCTCCGGATCCAAGAGATCGTATGTGTCCCGAAGCTTTACGAACGCCACCTGTTCTTTGACGAAGATCGCCGTACGGCCTTCCAGCATGAATCCTCCAAGTCAGCCATCCTGCCACAGGCTCCTGCTTCTGCCAATCCGGACTCAGAGGAGCACTCGGGGATCCAGCAACTCGACCCGCTCTGTCAGGTCCGGCCAGTCCAGATCTGCCGGATCCAGAGCAGAAGAACAGCGGGCCAGGCTGAGATGGGCGTGAGGAGCGGGTGCCGTTGGAGAACTCCGGGCCGGGGCGATCCGGCCGAGGCACTCCCCCGCCTCCAGGATCCGCCCCACAGCCATGCCTTCATCGAGGCTCAGGTGCCCGAAGAGCGTCAGGAAGCGCCCCCCGGGCAGGAGATGTTCCATGAAGAGGGACATGCCCAGAAAGTCCTTCAACACCCGCACCACCCTCCCGGGAAAGACCGCAGGGATCCGGGTCCCTGCCCCCAGGGGAAGAACCCGTCCCCGGGCCTCAAGGTAACGGCACAGATCAACCCCTTCATGGGGATGGGGGCGCGCCTTGCGAGCCCCCCACCAGCTGCCCGGATCCAGGAAGCCCATGCCGGGTTCAAAGTGCCAAGCCTCGAAGTCCGGCAGGGGATTCAGGGCCAGAAAGGCCTGGGTGAAGGAGAGGGCTCGACCAGGGATCATGCCTGATGATCCGCCAAGTCCGACCCTCGGGCCAAGCCTACTCCGCCGGCAGAGGAACCGGTTCCCCGGAGGCCCGCCCCCCCCGGAGGGCGACCCCAACAGCCATGACGGTCGCTGCCAGGAGCGCCAGGGCGCACACCCGGAACATGAACTGGCCGTTGAGGTTGTGGCAGGCCTTGGCGACCATCTGAAGGACGAAGGGCGAGGCGGCGGTGCCCAGACTCAGAGCGGTCTGGAAGAGACCCGTGGCCAGGGTGCTGTTGGCCTTGCCCACTGCATCCATGCAGCGCATGCAGACGTAGGGCATGGTGAGGGAGAAACCCAGCCCCAGGGTCAGGGAACCTGCCAGGAACATGGGCAGCGTCGAAGCACCAGCCAGGAGCAGGAAGGCCACGGCGTTGAGGGCCAGGGCCAGGGTCAGCAGGTAGGAACGGAAGGCCCGGAGGGCCTGCCCGAAGAGGGCCCCGGTAATCATGGACCCGAGGGTCATGCACATGATGGCGATGCCGGAGGTGGCTGCGTTACCGAGGTGACGCCCCTCGATGATGAAGGCCAGGTACCCGAAGAAGGCGAAGTAGATGATGGCATAGAGGAAGGAGGCCCCCAGCAGGAAGACCAGCCGGCCGTTGACGGCAGCCTTCTGGCCCGGCTCCGGAGCTGAACGGGGGGGCTCCGGCAGACGCCACCACACCGCCACCAGCACAAGGACCCCGAGGGCGTACATCAGGAAGGCGTACCGCCAGGACAGGGTGGCCAGGAAGCCCGCCAGCAGACTGGTGATGATGTTGCCCAGTCCCACGGAAACACTCTGGAAGCCCACCAGGCCATTGCGCTCCGGACCGCTGAAGAAGTCATCGAAGAGCCCTGCCGCCATGGGCAGGAAGAGGCCGGTACCCGCCCCCAGAAGGGCCCGGCTGACCATGATCAGGGTGAAGCTGGAGAGGAAGAGGGGGCCGACGCCCCCGACGATGAAGAGGACCAGACCCGCCAGCACCAGCCCCTTCTTGGGGAGGTGACGGCTGAGGATGCCCGAGAGCACCCCAAAGGGAATGGCCACCAGGGAGGGGATGGCCACCATGTTCATGAGGGCCACCTGGCTCACGCCGGGGAAGGCTTTGGCAATCTCCGCCAGGGCCGCCGAGATGGTCATGCGGGCCATCAGGAGCAGTGAGATGGACAGGATGGTGAGCTTGAGAGCGAAAGGGGACTTCTGCAAAAGGGGCTCCGGTGTGACGGAAAGGGTACGGCCAAGCCGCCCGCCGGGCTTCCGGCGGACGGAACCTCAGGAACGGTTAGGCCTTCAGACCAGCATCTTGCCGCCGAACTCGGCGTAGATGCGGGGCAGGAAGTGCTTGAAGCGGGTGAACTCCTTCACGTTGTGGCGGGCGAGCCCCTGGACGGCGGCCTGGGGCACGGCCACGCCGGGAGGCAGGGTGCACTCGGGCACACCGTTGGAGAGGCGGTAGCCCAGCCAGAAGCGGGTGCGGTGCTCCAGGCCCTCGGCGGTGTCGCGGAAGATGTGGCACATCATGGCGGGGGCGGTGATGGACTCGTCGGTCTTGTTCACCGCCACGGCCCAGCCCTGCCCCCCGGCGAAGGTGGCTACATAGGGCTGCTTGAAGCGGCTCATGTCGAAGCCGTAGTCCTGGGGAGACTTGAAACTGATGGTGATGTTCTCCATCCCGCAGTCGCAGTTCTCGGTGACGTGGTGCACCACGCCCCAGTTGCGCTCGGCCATGGGAATACGGTCATCCAGGATGCGCTTGCGCCCCTCGGGGCTCAGGTGGATACCCCCGTGCTGGGGCGGATACCAGATGCGATAGCGCAGGTCCTCCAGGGGGTGCCAGGCGAACCACCAGTCGATCATCTCGGCGGTGACGCCGGGGTAGACGCTCTTGTTGGCAATGAAGCCGGCCCCGTCGGGCAGGTTGCACCAGCCGATCTCCACGTCCAGGTCGCCGGGATTGAGCAGGTCGTTCATCCGGGAGGGGTGAAGGGCCTTGGCGGGGTCGCAGGGATGGTCCATCAGGGCCATGTGGGCGGGGTCGGGCTGGGGGATCTCCTCATAGAAATACTTGGCGAAGGGGCGGGCCTTCTCCTCGGGGCTCAGGTCATGCTGGGCAGCCTTCACCTGGGTGGTGGGGTACCAGTCCTTGTAGGTGTACTGCCGGGTCTCAGGGGTGGACATGGGGACTCCTTTCTCAGCTCAGGGGCGTGTCGCGGACGATGACGATCTGCTTGGTGTAGAGGAAGAAGGACTGGGACCAATGGGCATAGGTCGGCCCCTCGGCCTTTTGGAGGGTCTCGACGTACTGGCGGAAGGCCCCCACCTGCTCCATCGTGTCGAACCAGTGGGCCACCACCAGGTCGTAGACCGGGGGATCAACCATCTTGAAGTGCTTGCGGGCGGCGCCATCGTTGTCATTGGCCCGGCAGCGCCAGTTGGCCTGCACCCGGCGGCACTGCTCCTGGTAGTAGGGGGAGGCGGCTGCCGCGGCCTCGTGAGCCTGGCGCCAGTACATCCGGTAGTCCTCCGGATAGGTGTTTTCATCGCGCATGATGTACTGCAGGACCTTGAGGGCGCCGACCCCTTTCACGATGCCGAGACCCGGATTGAAGGCGGGGATGGGATTGGCCACGGGGACCTCCTCCTCCTCGGCCATGACGATGATATTGGTGCTCTCGTTGGCGAAATACTGCCCATCGGCGGAGGCGGCGGAGGGTACTGCAGGCTCCAGGGTCTCCATCATGTCCCGGAAGCACTTGAAGGAGAGCTCCACCACGGCGTCGCGGTCCACCACCTTGTTCTGGTGGTCGGGATCGCTGAGCACCCCCCAGGCCCCATCGATGACGTGGTTCTGGATGTAGGTGTCGATCTTGAGGCGCTCCTGGCGGGCGATGGTGCCGTGGTAGAACTCGATGTAACGCTGGTATTCGGCCCGGGTGAGCCCCGGGCGCTTGCGTGATGCGGCCATCAGCTTGATGGGCATGGGTGACCTCCTGATGAGGGCAGGCATGGCCCTCCCACCGCCGATGCGGTTGGGCGGAGCCGGGGCCCGGTGGACAAGGTGAGAACCACGTTCTGGGGGTGGGCCGTCGGTCGGCAGCGGCCCGGGGTATCCCGGAGAAGCGCGGGTCTGATTGAGGAACAAGATGAGGTTAATCCCCGATTTTCATAAAGGGAATTGAATCATTTTGGCTTTGGCGGTAAAAAAAATCGTCCGCCATCACCCCGCAGGAGGCCGACATGGAAACCCGACAGCTCCGCTGCTTCCTGGAGGTGGCCGAGCAACTGAACTTCACCCGGGCCGCCAAGCACCTCTTCCTCACCCACTCGGCGGTGGGCTATCAGGTGGCTGCCCTGGAGGAGGAACTGGGCGCGCGGCTCTTCGACCGCAACTCCCATTCCGTGAAGCTGACCCCTGCCGGGGTCTACTTCCGCACCCAGGTCCAACGCATCCTGGCGGAATACGCCGCCGTCGCCGCCATGACCCAGCGGATTGGGAGCGGCGTGGCCGGGCAGCTGCGCCTGGGCTTCCTGGGAGGCAGCGAGGAACGCTTCCTCCCCCTGGTGCTCCGCCGATTCCGGCGCACCTACCCCCTGGTGGAGGTACAGCCCAGCCACCACGCCCTCGCCCAGCTCCGGGACGGCCTGGTTCAGGGGACCCTGGATCTGGCCTTCACCCACACCCTGACTGTGGCGGACCTCCCGGGGCTCCGGATCTGGCCACTCAGCGAAAGCCCCCTGGGGGTGGTCCTGAGCCGGGAGCATCCCCTGGCGCACCGGAAGCGCCTCCGGCTGGGGGATCTCAAGGGAGAGCTCTTTGTGCAGCTCTCCAGCGCCGTGGCCACCGCCGCTCTGGAATCCCACCGGCGCCTCTTCGCCAAGGCCGGGTTCGAACCCCGCATCGTCCAGTGGGCGGGTGACTTCGGCGCCCTCTTCCTGCTCCTGGAGGCGGATGTGGGCCTGACCATCCTCCCCAGGTACAAGGTCAAGCTCAAGGATCACCCCCACCTGCGCTACATCCCGCTCCAGGACGAGGGGGCCCGCCTGGAGAGCTGCATCGCCTGGCAAGCCCAGTCCGATAACCCGGTCCTGGCCCTGTTCCTCCGGGAACTGGGGGTGAGACCCCTTAGCTGATCTCCGCGAGCCTCAGCCGGGCCTGTTCCTGGCGGAGCCAAGCCAGCTGGGCCTCCCCCAACCCGTGGGCCAGGGCCCGATCCGCCGCCTCCCGGCAGGTGTTCAGGAGGCCGCGGTCCCTGACTAGATCCGCCACCTGGAACTGGGGCAGACCGGACTGCCGGGTGCCGAAGAACTCCCCGGGCCCCCGGAGCTCCAGGTCCCGCTGGGCGATGCGGAAGCCATCCTGGGTCTCCACCAGGGCCTGCAGCCGCTCCGTCTCACTGGCGCTGATCATGAGGAAGTGGCTGCGGGCCGATCCCCGCCCCACCCTCCCCCGGAGCTGATGGAGCTGGGAAAGCCCGAAGCGCTCGGCGTGATCCACCACCATCACCGTGGCATTGGGGACATCGACCCCCACCTCGATCACCGTGGTGGCCAGAAGGATGCGGGTGTCCCCACGCACAAAGCCCTCCATACGCTGCGCCATCTCCTCGGTCTTGAGCCGACCGTGGACCACCGCCAGGCTGACCTGGGGGAAGCGTCCCCGCAGCAGGGCCTCCATGGCCTGGATGTCCCTCAGGGGCACCTTGGTCTCGTCCTGGGGGTCGATGGCGGGGCTCACCACGAAGACCTGGTGGCCTGCCTCCAGTTCCCGTTCAGCCAGCTCCCAGGCCCGCTCCGCATCGTCAGGGTCGAAGAGCCGGGTCCGGATGGGCTGGCGACCGGGAGGCAGCTCGTCGAGCACAGACTGGTCCAGGTCCCCGAAGAGGGCCAGGGCCAGGCTGCGCGGGATGGGGGTCGCACTCATCACCAGCCAATGGGGGTCCCCCCCCTTCTCCTTGAGGGCCTCACGCTGTTTCACGCCGAAGCGGTGCTGCTCGTCCACCACCACCAACTGGAGCCGCTCGAAGCTGACGGACTCCTGGAAGAGGGCATGGGTGCCCACAATGTAGTGAGCCTCTCCCGAGGCGATCCGGGCCAGGGCCTCCCGCTTGGGGGCTGCCTTCATGGCCCCCAGGAGCACCTGGAGCCGGTGAGCATCCTCCCCCAGGAGCCGCTCGAAGGTGGCCGCATGCTGGCGCGCCAGGACCTCCGTGGGGGCAAGCAGGGCCGCCTGTCCCCCGGTCTCGGCCACCATGGCCATGGCCAGAAAGGCCACCAGAGTCTTGCCTGCACCCACATCTCCCTGCAGGAGCCGGTTCATGACCCGGCCCGAGGTGAGATCCCCCACGATGTCCCGGAAGGCCGTCCGCTGGGCACCGGTGAGGTGGAAGGGCAGGTAGGCCTTGAGCTTCTCCCGCAGCGCCTCACTGGTGGGCACCACCAGACCCCGGCGCCGCAAGCGCCCTGCCCGGCGCATGGCCACCCCGAGGGCGAAGGCGAAGAGCTCCTCGGAGGCCAGGCGGCGGTGGGCCGGAGTGGCGCCCAGCTCCAGGGCATCGGGGTCACTCTCATCCAAAGGCTGGTGAAGGAGCCGGAGGGCATCCAGGGTGGTGGGGAGCCCCTTGCCCAACTCCAGTGGCAGCCAGTCCTGGGGGGCATGGAGGTGCCTCAGGGCCTCCTGGACCAGCCGTGCCCGGGTACGCCCCAGAATGGGCCCCAGCTTCCGGTAGAGGGGCAGGAAGCGCCGCACCCAGAGATTCTCCTCACGCTCCCCCCCCCGCCCCAGGACCTCGATGGAAGGACCGCGCATCTCCAGCCCGTGGCGCCCCATGGCCAGGCCGCCGAAGACCAGGACCCGGTCCCCAACCTTCAGCACCCGCGTCAGGTAGGCCTGGTTGAACCAGACCAGCCTCAGGGTGCCCGTGCCGTCCTCCACCAGGGCCTCCACCAGGGTCATGCGCTGAACCTTGGTGGTGCTCTGCCGGAGATCCTTGATCCGGCCCAGGACCGTCGTGAGCTCCCTATCACCCCCTGGGCTGTGCCAGCGGTCCAGCTCCCCGATGGGCAGGACCGAGCCCCGGTCCACGTACCGGTGGGGCAGCGCCCAGAGCAGGTCTCGCAGCGTCTCGATGCCCGCCTCCTGGAGCGCGGTGGCATAGGCCGGCCCCACGCCCCTCAGGGCGGTCACCTTGGCGGAGAGGGGGAGAGTGGGCAGGGCGTCCATGATCCATCAGAAAAAAGATCCACCTCCAAGACACCAAGATGCGAAGAAAGGATCAAGAAAAGCCTCGGCCTTCCGGTCTTGCCCCTCTTGGAGCCTTCGAGTCCTGGAGGTGGATCCTCAATAGTCCCCGAGGGTCTCCCGCTCCAGCTCGCGGTAGCGGGCGAACTCACCTTCGAAGTAGAGGGGAATCTTGCCCAGGGCGCCATTGCGGTGCTTGGCGATGACCAGCTGGGCGGAGCGGTCGTCCTCCTCACCCTCGTCCTTGGGCTTCATCTGGCGATGGATGAACATCACCATATCGGCATCCTGCTCGATGGCACCGGAGTCCCGGAGGTCCGAGAGCTGGGGCAGGCCACCCTGGCGGTGCTCCACCTCACGGTTGAGCTGGGAGAGGATGACCACAGGGAGCCCCCGGTCCTTGGCCAGGAGCTTGAGCCCGCGGCTCAGCTCGCCCACGCGGGTGGCCTCGTTCTGCTTGGAGGCCCGGCTGTCGGGGGGGGAGCTGAGCAGCTGGAGGTAGTCGATGATGAGCAGGTCCAGTCGCTGGTTGGCCTGGGCCAGGTGACGGTCCACCATCGCCGTGATCTCCCGGACGGTGATGGCCGCCTGGTCGTTGATGAAGAGCGGCAGTTCGATCAGCTCATCCCGGGCCCGGAGAAGCCGGGCCTGGATCTCGTCGGTGAACTCCCCGGCGATCACGGACTTGATGTTGATGGATGAATGGGCCGAAAGGATTCGGTTGAAGACCTCCTCCTTGGACATCTCGAGGGAGAAGAAGGCCGCGTGGGCGCCATGATAGAGGGAGGAGCGCAGGAGCCAGTTCAGGGCCAGCGCGGTCTTGCCGATACCGGGACGGGCGGCCAGCACGATGAGGTTGCCGGGCTGGAAGCCCTGGGTGAGGGCATCCAGACGGGAGAAGCCCACCTTGAGACCGCTGCTGCCACGCCCCTCCAGGCGGTCCATGAGGTTCTCGAAGGCCTCCCGTGCCACATCGTTCACATGCTCCAGCCCCTTGCGCTCCCGGGACTGGGAGAGCCGGAAGAGGTCGGCGGCGGCCTGCTCCACCAGAGTCTCCGGGGGAGCCTCCTCCTCGGCGGCTTGGCGCACCAGCTGGGCGCCGAGGCGGATGAGCTGGCGGTGCTTGCGCTTGCGGGAGAGAAGGTTCGCCAAGACCTGGGGACGCCCCACCTCTTCGCTGGCCAGGAGCTCCACCAGCCCGGTGTAGCCCCCGATGCGATTCAGGTCGCCGTTCTGGTCCAGGGCGTCCTTCAGGGTGAGGGCGTTGACCTCAATCTGCTCCTCGATGAGGCTGCGGAGCGCCTTGAAGACAGCCCGGTGCCCGGGATGGACAAAGTCGTCCTCGGTGAGCTCGAAGACGATCTCGGAAGCGGCGCTCTCGGCCCCCGGCGCACAGCAGGTGGCCAGGAGCGCGCGCTCGGCTTCAACGTCCTCCGGAAGCCGCTCAGGCAGCCACTCCGTGCCCATCAGTACCCCGGCTTCTGGTAGTTGCCGGTGCCATCAATGTTGACGAAGATCGGGTTGGCCACGGAGACGGGATAGATGCCCCGCATGATTTCGTTCCAGGGCGTCCCGCTGGCATAGGTTCCGGTGGTGCTGAGGTCGACGCCGCTCTCCACCACCACCCAGCTGTCCTGGGAGAGGGTGAGGCCAAAGCTCTGGGTCCACTTCCGGGTGTCGGAGCTGTCCTGGGTCCAGCCGTTGCTGGCAGGAGAAGTCCCGAAGGCCTGGGTCTTCACCACCGTGCCGTTGACCACCAGGCGCACCTGATCCAGGGGCAGCCAGTCGCCGATCATGGCGGTGACCTTCACGGTCACGGAGCTGCCACTCTGGGTCACCAGGGCGCCGGGACCAGAACCGCTGATGGTGCCGTAGACGAAGGGGCCCGTGGAGGCCACAGCGGCACCGGACTTCAGGGCCGTCTCGATGGGGGAGAGGTCATCCTGAGAGAAGCCCCCGCTGTTGGTGGCCGAGCCGTCCACCGTGGAATTCGAGTAGGCCACGGTGTTGAGGTAGGTGCGGGCCAAGCCGATGGGGGTGTCCTTGGTGAAGGTGGAGGAGGAGAAGCCGAGGGCCTTGGTGAAGGCCGTGGGGGTCTGGTTGTTGAGAAGCGAGAACCAGTCGGCCCGGACCTGCAGGAACTCGGCGAACCAATCGGTGGGATTGCCCAGATCCGAAAGAGCCTGGCCCGAGAGAAGCTCAATGGCGTCGAAGTCACCGTTCACCAGCCCGTAGGAATGACTCCCCGTGCCCTGGAGCCAGTCATCCGTGGTCTTCACCACTGAGCTGGGGTCCTGGACCGTGAAGAGCCCGGTCGTGGGCTTCCGGGGGCGCATGATGACCTCGTACCCACCCTCGGCCTGCTTGTAGAAGTCCGAGAGGGTCCAGCTGTCGGGAAGGCGGGCCCCCTTGTTGCGGGCCGTGGTGGGGTCGGGCGTGAAGAGCGCGGTGACCATGCCGTAGCCGGTGGAGCTCAGGTCGGAGCTCCGGGCGGGCACCACATAGGGGTCGGTGCCCACTGCCGAACGCTGCTCGTCACTGACGGCATCCCGGTCGATCTCGTCCCGGAACTCATCCCGCAGCTCCGTGGACTCGGTGAGCTGGTCCATCTCGGTATTGGCCACCACCTGGATGCCCTCGGCGAGCCCGCCGGAGAGCTTCTCGATGGGCAACAGCCCGCCTGTGGTGGCCGTGGAGGGACCGGGCATGTCGAAGGTGGTCCAGCCGTCCGGACGCCCGGCAGGGAAGATGATGAAGGTGTAGGCGTTGGTGCTGGAGGTGGAGACGGTGATATCGCGGGACTGAAGGATGCTCAGGGGCCCCCGGGTGCCATAGACCGTGTAGTCCCCCTTGATGAGGGAGGCCGAGAAGGGGCCTCCGGACTTGAAGGCGGTGCCGAAGGCCTGGTTGCCCTCACTGAAGCTGTAGCAACCGTAGTTGGTGCCCGCCACCCCCTTCTCCTTGGCCGCGGCATCCCAGACGCTCCCGAGGGAGCGGACCCGCTTGAGGACGGGGTCCGGCACGGAGTCGCCCTTGATGGTCCAGCGGAGGGGCTGGAGGTTGCCGCTGGGGGCATTGCGCTCCAGAGAGTAGAAGCTGACCTGATAATAGGAGGCGTCAACCACCGAATTGGACGCAGTCACCACATAGTTGTGCTCCGGGCAGATCACCGCGCTGCCGATGATGAAGTCGCTGTCGGAACTCTTGGTGCGATCACCCGTATAGGGATCCTTCTCCACCGTGAGCGACACCTTGACATCCGGGTTGTCGTCATCGTTGGTGTTGTAGAACTCAGTGAAGGGATCGGAGATGAAGCGGGTCTGGAGATAGGTGGGCGAGCTGCTCCACTGGTCCGGCTGGTCGTTCTGCACCACGATCCGGTAGGTGTCCACCGGCAGGTACATCCAGATCTCCGGGTTGTTGCCGTAGGTGGAGGAGAGCACCTCCTGCGGGTCCAGCCACTCGCTGCGCACCAGGGTGCCATCCGTCTTCTCGATGCGGATCTCCGTGGGAGCCCCTCCAAAACGCGCCATACTGCCCGAGGGAGTGAAGGCGACCCAACCGCAACCATCGGAGGTGCTGGAACGCAGCACGTAGCGGTCCTTGGTCATGCGGTTGAAGAGCCCGGTGGCCTGATTGGGGTAGGTATAAGCGTACGTCTTGGTGCCGGCCGCCCCCTGAAGGGAGTTGCCCCCCTCGGCGTAGATCCGCCGCCGGTAAGTCAGGGAGGCACCGGCGGCCAGTCCGCCGGAGACATCCGGCTTGCCCACCACCAGATTCTTGGGGAAGACCGGACGGGTCTCATCCAGCGTCTGGGCATCGCAGGCCACCAGGAGGTAGTCCTCATCCACCGGCAGGATTCCCAGGCTGGTGTGGGCATCGTAGGTCGGGGCGCAGGGTTCGTTGCCCATGAGGCCCACCATGGTGGTCCGGACGCTTGCGGAGGGGCTGAAGCCCGAGGTCCCCGGGATCTCAACGCCCCAGGTGCTGAGGGCATTGCCCGAGTTGTCGGCATAGGCCGGGATGTTGAGGCGGAAGCCCCCGCCCTTCTGGATCAGGTAGTCCCCGATGCTGCTCACATCTGCAGTGGTGCTGCCCGTGTTCGTGACGGTGGTCTCCACCAGGAAGAAGTGGTCCGACTCTCCTAGGCTGATGGTCTGGGTGACGGACAGGCCGGACAGCCGCTGGGCTGCCGAGATGTCATAGACCCCACCGGTCATCACCAGGGAGGCCGAGCTCCCGGAGTTGTTCACCGTGAAGGTGTCGAAGACCATCTGGAGATTGGGATCCTGGTTCAGCACCGGCGTCAGGCGCTCCACCATGTCCGTGGGCATGGAGGTCCGCTTGTAGCTGCTGTCCAGGATGATGGCCCCCAGGTCCACGATGCTGCCCCCCGAGACGGCTCCGGCGATGGGGACTCCACTGCTCCCGTAAGGCAGGCCATCCACCGCCAGGGCGACGGCATCATTGCCCAGGAAGTAGTCCCCGGGTCCCGCTGCGCTCTTGGGCCCGGCCACCCGGTCTCCACCGCTGCTGGGAATCTCCTCCGCCGTCGGCGAATTCCGCTGGATCCCGGTGGCATGGAAGCAGGCCTGGGAGGTGAGGGTCAGAGCCAGAGCCGACAACCAGCAGGCCGAACGCCTGAACCGGGGGACACGCTGGGGATTGGGCTTGGTCATCGGTGGGCACTCGCAAAGGGGACAGGCTGGTGGGAGCCGGGAGGGCAAGGGTCTATGCTAACTCAGATGGGTTCCCTTGCCTCAGCCACGCTCCGAAGGAGACTTGCATTCCGTCTGGTGACGGGCTTGGCATTGCTTCTCCTGTTGGATCTGCTCTGGATGGGCCTTTGGTTCCCCTTGGCGGCCAGGGACAGGACCCTCCTGCCCGCTGAACTCCCCCTTCCCCCCGCTCCGGTGCTGGTACTGGGAGCGGGGGTCAGACCTGGCAAGGAGCCCTCCCCCGTCCTGGAGGAGCGCCTGAAGACCGCCCTCTACCTCTTCCAGTCAGGGCGGGCCCCCTGGATCCTGGTCTCGGGCGACAACCGTTCCGTCTACTACAACGAACCCCAGGCCATGCGCCGCTGGCTGATCCGCCAGGGGGTGCCCCCCACCCACATCGTGAGTGACTTTGCCGGTCGCAGGACCTACGACAGTCTCAAACGGGCCGATCGGGTCTTCGGCGTGCACCGCCTCACCATCGTCACTTCGGGCTTCCATGTCCCCAGAGCCCTCTACCTGGCCTCCAGCATGGGCCTGGACGCCCGGGCCGTGGCTGCAAGCTCCCGGGAGGTGCCCCTCCGCACCCAGATCGGCTTCTGGATCAGGGAGTGGGCCGCCCGCCATGTCGCCCTCTGGGACCGATGGTTCCCCCCCACCCCCATGCTGGGCCCCCGGGAGCCCACCCCTGAGGACTATCTGAAGTGAAGCTGACAGACCCCATCTCCATCCTGGCCGCCGGTCGCATCCCCCAGGGGCGCTTCGGGGGGTCCCTGGCAGGACAGGGAGCAGTGGCCCTGGGGGTCGCCGCGACGGAGGCCCTGCTGGCCGACCCCGCCCTGCCGCGCCCCACGCGCCTTGCCTGGGGTATGGCCCGCTCCCACACCCAGGGAATGAACCCAGGCCGGACCATCGCAGTGCGGGCAGGCCTGGGACACCACGTGGTGGGCACCACCCTCAACATGGCTTGCGGCTCGGGCATGGGAGCCATCTTCCAGGCCGCTCAGGCCCTCCTCCTCGGAGAGCCGGGCCCCGTCCTGGCGGGGGGCAGCGAAGCCATGTCCGACAACCCCCACCTGCTCCCGAATCTGCGCTGGGGGTTCCGCCTCGGACATCGCGACCTGCCGGATGTCATGCACCAGGACGGGCTCCTCTGCCCCCTGACCGGCCTGCTCATGGGTGAGACAGTAGAGAGGCTGGCCCGGAAACAGGGCATCACCCGGGAGGAGGCCGACCGCTACGCCCTGGAGAGCCACCGGAGGGCCGCTGCCTCCAACTTCAGCCGGGAGCACCTGCCCCATCCCCTGATCAGCACCGATGAGTGCATCCGCCCAGATGCCTCCCTGGAGGTCCTGGCCGCCCTCCCCCCCCTCTACGCCCCCGGTGGTCTGGTGACCGCGGGGAACGCCTCTGCGCTCAGCGATGGCGCCGCTGCCCTCCTCCTCGACCGGAAGGGGTCGCCAGCCCTGGGACGGATCCTCGGATGGACCGAAGTGGCCCTGGACCCCATGGAGATGGGCCGGGGTCCCGTGCACGCGGTCCAGAGACTCCTGCACGAGACCGGCCACAGAGTGACGGATATCACACTCTGGGAGCTGAACGAGGCCTTTGCCGCCCAGGTCATCTGCTGTGCCCTGGAGTTGGGACTGCCCCCTGAGAGGCTGAACGTCGCCGGGGGCGCACTGAGCCTGGGACACCCCATCGGCGCCAGTGGCGCCCGCATCGTGGTCGCCCTGCTGCACCGACTGCGCGAGAAGGGTGGCGGATTGGGCATCGCCACCCTCGGCATCGGAGGCGGCCTGGGACAGGCCCTCCTCCTGGAGGCATGTCCCTGATCTTCCATCAGGACATGCGTCAAAAGGGCTTGAAAGCGAGGCATGACGCAGCTCTCTTGGAAAGTTGCGTTGCGAAAACAAGTTGTTGACAGCCCCAGCACGCTTGTAGACCATAAGGCTGTTCATCACAGCCAACCAGCAACACACCTCATGCCCGCAGAAGCGGACGCATCAGCAGGGTCATTGATTGTTCTTTCTGAGAACTGCAGTTCGAGACCACAAGGTTCCCGACAGAGCGGAAGGCTCACCTTCCGAGGGAGGTCTCGGCTGTGGCTTTGCCATGCCCACCCACCCCCCAGGGCCCCCATTCCCTGGGCACCAACAACCCAAACCTAATGAGGTAAACTCAATGAAAAAGTCTCTTGCGTTCCTTAGCGCTCTGAGCTTCGCCACTGCCGGCTTCGCCCAGGCCCCCGCCGAAGCTCCCGGCCTCAAGGTCAGCGGCTTCCTCAACTACCGCTACGAGTGGACCCAGAACCCCCGCGTGATCGCTGAGGAGGACTACCTGGCCTACCCCTCCATCGCCGGCAGCGGTGCCGTGGACAACAAGAGCGAAACCTCCACCCAGGTTGCCCTCTTCCTGGACAACCAGTTTGACGGCCACACCCGCGCCCATGTCTGGCTCCAGGGCCAGCAGCTCAGCGGCCGCACCACCAACACCTATGTGACTGTGCAGGAGGCCTACGTGGCCGCCAAGTTCGGTCCCGCCGAAGTGGCCGTGGGCCGCTTCCTCTCCGATGTGGGCCTGGGCACCCTGGGCGGCGCCCCCTTCATGGACGGCATCCACCTCACCGTGGGCAACAAGATGGTCACCGGACAGGTCTACGTGACCAAGTTCGGCAACCAGGCCAGCACCACGACCACGGATCTCTACCAGGCCACCGGCATGGCCAATGCCCAGAACACCCACTTCACCGTAGTGTCCGGCGACCTGAAGGTCATGCCCATGCCCGGCCTGACCCTGGGTGCCGCCTACTTCGCCGATGTCACCTCCGAGGACTCCGCCAAGAACTACAAGTCCTGGTCCGCCTTCGGCGAGTACAAGTACGTCGCGAACAATGTGCCCTGGCTGACCGTCCAGGGTGAGTACGCCCAGAACAGCGCCGACAACGCCAAGTTCCTGCGCAACACCACCGTCACCGGCTTCAGCGGCGGCTACCCCGTCAACGCCACCACCTCCGACAAGTCCCCCGTCGCCTACTTCGTCAAGGCCAAGGTCCTGGGCGCCAACCCCTTCATGGTGGGCACCGCCGGCTTCTCCCTCCAGTACCGCAAGGCTGACGCCGGCTTCGACTGCATGGGCATGGCTGATCCCTTCTCCTGGAACGCCCCCTTCAACTGGACCTCCCCCGCCCAGGGCGGCTGCGCCGACAACCACAAGGGCTTCGAACTGGCCGGCGAAGTCACCGTCCTGCCCCGCACCATCGTCAAGGCTGCCTTCGGCATGATGAAGACCGCCGACACCAGTGCCTCCTACGATCTGGGCAACACCCAGTCCGTGCTCGCGACCGTGTCCGACACCGACAAGCAGAACTACTTCACCGCCTCGGTGTTCTACCTCTTCTAGACCCTCGCTTTCCCTCCAGAAACCGGACCCCTCATGGGGTCCGGTTTTTTGTCTCTGGATCTTGTCACGTCACACCGC
Source organism: uncultured Holophaga sp. (assembly GCF_963677305.1). GTDB lineage: Bacteria > Acidobacteriota > Holophagae > Holophagales > Holophagaceae > Holophaga. The sequence goes on along the minus strand of NZ_OY781925.1, from coordinate 1,165,417 downwards.
CCTTGATGGGGGCACCCTGCGCCGGTCATTCGGGGCACCTTCGCTCGACGCCGGATGAGCTTGCCCCGGGATCGGCCCGTTGGCCTGACGGACCGTTGTGCCCAGGATGATCAACATCCCGGGCCCTTACGATGCCCCGCCTCAGCAAGCTCGCAAAGGGTGTCGGAGTTGCCTCCCTTTCGGGGACTGGAGGAGAGGATGATGACCTTTTTCTCCATGGCTTACCTCACCCAATCCGGGGCTAGGTTCGCCCCGATGTGGGGGCTTGAGGTGGCAGGCCCTGCTGAGCAGCCAACGACGTCCTTGGACATGATCCCTCCAGTCCGGGGCCGTTCCACCGACCACGGGGTGCTGGAGAAAGGCCAGGTAGCCGCCGGGAGGGAGGATTGCTCATTCCTCCGAAATCGTTTCCCAATCCTGCATGCGGAAGGTTCGGTGCCCGGATGTGCGGAAGCTCGGCCGGGATCCACCCTCGTGCCGAAGATTCAAGTCTGTTGAGTCGATGGGCTGAGACCTTCCCAATGCCTTAGCAGGGAGGGCGATCATACGGGTGTCGGCTGTCAGGTCGACTCCTGCCATCACAGCGAGGCCTGCCACAGTGGGGAGGAGCAGTATTGCGATAGTGCCACCTACACTACGGCGGCGTGGACAATCACCGCCACACGATCACGCCTGTATCCAAGCAATCCGGCTCCCGTGATGACGGAACCAAGGCGTGAGGGTTATTGCTGCGTGGGACAGGGCTGACCTCGCCTGAAAGCAAGTGATACTCATTTGGGGCCCAGCCTCGCGATCAAAGCCTGCTTGTTACGATCCGCAGTCCTAGTGGGGGAATATGGCTTCGATCCTGTCCTGCACCTCGCGTTGGGAGTATGGCTTGGAGAGAACCGCAGTATCCGGCCAGTGGCCTAGCCCGGATTCGAACGCCTGGTCCCGGAATCCTGTGGCGAGCATGACGGCTTGATTTGGATCCCGCGACTTGATCTCCTCGAGTACCTGAATGCCTGTCATGCCTGGCATGTTGTGGTCGAGAATCACCAGATCAAAGGGGCCAGTCTTCTCAATGGCTTTCAAAGCAGAGATGCCGCCTTCAGCCACTTCTACGACATGGCCGAGTTGTTCCAACAAGGCCGGCGTCGACGCTCTGATCAACTCGTCGTCGTCCACCAGCAGGATTCGCAAGCCCCCGCGCGACCCTGTATGGGCGACGCTGGGAGTAGCCTCTGCTGAATGGTGTGTGTGGGCGACCGGCAGGATAAGGCTGATGGTCGTGCCGACGCCCAGTCGGCTTTGGATCTCCAGGCGCCCTTTGTGGGTTTTCGCGGCGTTATGCACCATGGCAAGCCCTAGGCCGGTGCCCTTTCCCACTGGCTTGGTGGTGAAAAAGGGCTCCACCGCCCGATCGATCGTCTCCTGGCTCATGCCTTCCCCTGTGTCCTCGACGATCAGGGCGATCTGATCTTCAGAGAGGCTGCGGGTTTTCAGTCGAAGGACGCCTCCGTCCGGCATGGCGTCGATGGCGTTGACACAGAGGTTCATGAGGGCACTTCCAAGGGTGCCTGCCTCGCCGTAGACCCTGCCGAGGGCAGGTTCGAGATCCACTTCCAAGGACACGCGTTGGCGGGTGGTCATGCGCAGGATTTCTGATTCCTTGGTGACCAGAGTGTTCAGGTCCAGCAAGGTGGGCTGATCCAAATCCTTCCTCACGAAATCTGTGAGCCCTTTCACGAGGTCCCGTCCCCTCAATGCCGCGTGCTCTACGGTACCCAGTGCCTTCGCCAGTGCCGGATCCTCCGCACTCCTGGTCTGCAAAAAGTTGGTCAATCCCAGGATGGCGGAGAGCACGTTGTTCATGTCGTGGGCGATCCCCCCAGCAAGGCTTCCCAGGCTTTCCAGTTTCTGGGACTGAAAGACCTCCTTTTCCATTCGGGCACGCTGGGCCTCCGCCTCCTTCTGCCCCGTGACATCCTGGTTCAACCCAATCATGCGAACGGGTTTTCCCTGCTCGTCCGGCAGGACGACCGCATCTGCGACCAGGTGGTGGATCGAGCCATCAGGCCAGACAATCCTGAATTCGCTTTGGTAGGCGCTTTTCCCATCCAGTGCTGCTTGAGAGTCCCTCATGGCCCGCGCCAGGTCATCGGGGTGCAGGCGCTGCTGCCAAGCTTCGACTCCTCCGGGCCAATCGGAAGATGTGTACCCGTAGAGGTCGAACATCCTGTCGTCCCAGACCATATGGTTGGTCCGAAGGTCCCAGTCCCACACTCCGAGTCCAGCTGAACGCGTGGCCAACTCCAGCCTCCTCGTGGCTTCGCGAAGGGCAAGCTCCGACTTTTTTTGCTCGGTGATGTTGTCGAAGATCGCGATGAATTCTCCGAGCGCCGGGCAGTAGACGGTGACAGAGAACCAAATGCCGAGTGGCTCAACATAGGTCTCGAACCGCTCTGGGACGGCGGTGCGGGACACTCGGCCGTAGGTCTGGAAGAGCTCGGGATTCGAGTCGCGGATACCGGGAATGATTTCGCTCACGCGCTTTCCTACGACACCCCCCAACCCTGTGAGTCTTTCGAAGGCTGGATTGACTTCCAGGTACTCGAAGTCACTGATCTCATCGTTTTCTTCGATCACCCGGCAGCGCGCAAAGCCCGCCATCATGTTCTGGAAGATCCCGAAGTATCTGGTTTCACTGCCGAGTAGATTCAATTCCGCGCGCCTGCGAGCGGTCACATCCAAGGAGAGGGCCATGGCCGCCACGATGGCGCCCGAGGCATCCCGGATGGGCATGTACTGGGTCCACAACGTGCGATCCCGAATGTCGATCTCGTAGGACACAGCTTCGCCTGAGAGGGCTTTCTGGAATTTTGCCTTCACCATGGCCGCCTGGTCCCATTCAAGCACGTCATCCACGGACCTTCCGACCAAGTTGCCGCTGAATCCGATCAGATCCTGCATGAGGGAGCCCTGTGCCACCAAGAAGACAAAGACAGGGTCCACGACATAGAGCCCACCCTGCGGAATGGAGGCGGCTACCGCCTCGTAAAGGGTCTTCTGGAAGTGGGCGGATGCGTCGGACCGTTTCCGCTCGGTGAGCTGGGCCCTGACCCTGGCGAGGAGCTCGTTGTTCGAGAACGGCTTGTGGACGCAATCCTGGGCGCCCAGCTCGAACAGGTGAAGGAGGAGCGTTTCGTCCTGTTTGGCCGTGAGCACGATGACCGGAGTGACATCCAGTTCAGGATGCGCCCGCAGCAGTTGCAACATCCGGTCGCCACTCATGCCTGGCATCATGATGTCCGTGAGGATGAGCGCCGGGCGCAGCGCTAGGGCCTTCTCCAGACCTTCATGTCCGGCGGTGGCGAGCTCCACGCGATAGGTGGGTTTCAGCAAGTCCACCAGGTACGCCCCGAGATCCGCGTTGTCCTCGACCACCAGGACTAGGGGGAGGTCACCCCGAAGGTCACCCGACTTGGGAGAGGTGCTGTTTCGGCCTAGTTCCTCGGCGAACTGCCGCTCCAGTTGGGGATCAGGGCTCGGCAGGTCGGCCTTCACGACCGTTCCTGCCGGGGCCGTGAGGGGAATGGTGACTTCGAAGATGGACCCCGTGCCAGGTGCAGACCGCACGGACGCCGTCCCCCGATGCAGGAGGGCGAACTCCTTGACGATCGACAGCCCCAGCCCAGTACCGCCGTAGACGCGCTCCGCCCCGCCATCCACCTGTTCGAACCGCTTGAAAATGCGCTCGCGGTGGGATTCCGGGATCCCCGGGCCTGTATCGTGTACCTCGATGCGCACAGCTGATTCGAGGAGGCACACGACCAGTTGGATGCGTCCCCCAGGGGGTGTGAACTTGAAGGCATTGGACAACAGGTTCAACAGCACGCGCTGGATCATCCCCGGATCGGCCTCCATCGGCAGCGTCTCAGGCAGATGGCAGGAGAACTCGATGTTTCGATCCATCCCAAGGCTGTCGAAGTGGGAGGCTACCGTGCGTGCAACCTGGACCAGGTTGATCCGGGCAAACGCAGGCTGAAGCCGTCCCGATTCAAGGCGCGCGACGTCCAACAGGTCGGTTACATGCCGGTAGAGCAGCCGGGCGTTGCGATCAATCACTTCGAGGTGCCGACGGGATTCGGGAGTGAGCGTTTCTGAGGCCAGCATCTGCTCTGAAGGGCCGAGAATCAGCGCCAACGGTGTCCTCAGTTCGTGACTGACATTGGCAAACATGCGGCTCTTCAGGTCGTCCAGTTCCCGGACCTTGTCGAGCGCCGCTTCCGCGTCGGCCTTTGCCTGGCGAAGCCGTTCCTGGAACAGGCTGAACAGGGTCCCCATCACGAGGAAGACCACGATCGAAAGCAGGCCCGAGGGGTCAATCACCTTCACCGCATACTGAGGCGGCATGAAGCCCCACCAGACGAGGGCCGCAGAAAGCGTGGTGGCCGCGATCCCCCACTTCCGACCTCCGAGCCAGGAGGAGAAGAACACCGCCGGGTAGAACAGGAACCAGACGTAGGGATGGAGGAACCGCCAGAGAGCAGCTTGAACACCCAAGGCAGCCACGGGCACCAGCATCGCCCACGCCGAATGGAGGTGGATCTGCGGAACGGTGGTCTTTGTCAGGTGTTTCTTCCAGATCCAAGTGTTCACGGCGATCAACCTGCGAAAGGGGGTATGTACGTCGTCTCTTTCCCGACTGAACGAGGATTGCGACATGGTAATCGTCCCTTGCCGCGCACCCCTTGAACTTGAAGATGATATAGAAATGAACTAAATCGCATGATTGGACTACGGGTGTTTCGGTCATAGCGATTCAAAAAACGGGTGATGTATTGAGGTGATGCACACTAATCAGGTTGTTATTAAAATTAATAATTTATTATACAATGCCATTTTCTGACCCGCGGGAACCCATAAGCCTGCCTTTGCGTCCCTCAATCGACGCTGGATCCTGGATGCGGGTCCATATCGGCGCTTCAGATTCCGGTTGCTGTCCTGGCCTCAGGCTCGGCAGTCTATATCGTGGTGGCGCTGTTGCCCGGATCGACGGGCCCCCTCGCGAGAAGAGGATGCTGGTCTCGAAGCGCGCATCCGGGCGATCCTGACCTATGGGACCGAAGTGGAGGATGCAGAAGAAATCGCCCTCCTCACATCGGGAGGAACGAGAGAGGCTGGAGCCGATCGTCATCCCGAGCCGCTGGGCTACGTTCCTGCGAAACCTTGAACAGGCTCCGCAGCAGTGCGTGATGCCGATTTCTAACAGGGATCCGAGGACCCCGACTGCAAACATTCAGGCCCCAAACTTGGATTCTGCCGGGTGAAACATTGGACTTACGCGGACACTTGGGGACATTTGGCGAGAACCAAAGAGCCCGGCCACTCGCGTGACTGGGCTCCCAGGTGTTGCCAGTACTGATGCTGCGACTGGCTTGTTGGTCGGGGCGAAAGGATTCGAACCTTCGACCCTCTGCTCCCAAAGCAGATGCGCTACCAGGCTGCGCCACGCCCCGACGAGGAGCCAGTGTATCAAGAGGCAGCGGGGGCGGGCAATCGGAGCTCGACGGAAGCACTCCTGCAGCCTGGATTCCACTCTCCGAAGGATGAGCCGATGAGCCTGGGTAAGAGCGCATTCGATAACACACCCACGATTGAGGCATCCAAGCTTCATCTACCCACTCTCCCCGTTTCCATTCAAGGAGCACACGATGGATGATCCCCTGTTCTGGCACCGGCTCCAGTTCGGGTTTACGGCTGCCTTCCACTACATCTTCCCCCAGCTGACCATGGGCCTCGCGCTGCTCATCGTGGTCTTCAAGACCCTGGCCAGGCGCACCGGGAACGAGCGCTACCAGGAGCTTGCACGTTTCTGGATCAAGGTCTTCGGCGTGTCCTTCGCCGTGGGCGTGGTGACCGGCATCCCCATGGAGTTCCAGTTCGGGACGAACTGGTCCCGCTTCAGCGAGCACACCGGGGGCGTCATCGGGCAGACTCTGGCGATGGAGGGCATGTTCGCCTTCTTCCTGGAGAGTTCTTTCCTCGCCCTCCTGGTGTGGGGTGAAAAGAAGGTCAGCGCAGGCACCCACTACGCCGCCGCCTGGGCCCTCTTCATCGGGAGCTGGCTCTCGGGCTACTTCATCGTCGCCACCAACGCCTTCATGCAGCACCCCACGGGCTATACCGTCGGGGCCGGAGGCACCCTGCAGCTGGCCTCCTTCTGGGCCTATGTCCTGAACCCCTGGGCCATCGTCCAGTACTGTCACAACATGATGGGCGCCGCCGTGACCGGCGCATTCGCCGTGACGGCGGTCGGGGCCTTCTGGGCCCTGAAGAAAGCCCATCCCGAGCACACCCCTCTCAACCTCAAGGTCGGGGTCCTGGTGGGCCTCATCGCCAGCATCCTGGTGGCCTTCCCCACAGGCGACATGCAGGGGAAGGTCGTGGCCAAGCACCAGCCAGCCTCCCTGGCCGCCATGGAGGGACGCTTCCACAGTGGGGGCTACGCTGAGCTGAGCTTCATCGGCCAGCCCGATGTCCAGAAGCAGCGACTGGAAAACCCCATCGAGATGCCCGGAGCCCTCAGCTTCATCGCCTATGGGACCTTCAGCCACAACGTCAGGGGTCTCAACGAGTTCCCCAAAGACCAGTGGCCCACCAACATCCCGCTCCTCTATTACAGCTTCCACATCATGGTCGGTCTCGGCACCCTCTTCATCCTGGTGATGCTGATCGGCACCGTGCTGCTCAAGAAGAAGAAGCTGGACAGCTTCCGTCCTCTGCTCTGGGTGCTGATGCTGGCCTTCCCCTTCCCCTTCATCGCCAACACAGCCGGGTGGATGGTGGCCGAGCTCGGTCGCCAGCCCTGGCTCGTCTATGGCCTCTACCGCCTGGACCAGGGACACAGCCACCTCGTCCACTCGGGCCAGGCCATCTTCACCTCCCTGGGCTTCGCCGGGATCTATGTCGTCCTCGGCTTCCTCTTCGTCTTCCTCGTGATGCGCGAAGTGGTCCACGGCCCCGTCCACGCCTCGGCCAAGTAGGAGGACACCATGGAAATGCTCTGGTTCTGGCTTGTCAGTGTCATGGTGGCCATCTACGTCGTCCTGGACGGCTTTGACTTCGGCGCAGGGATCCTGCACCTCTTTGTCGCCAAGACCGACACTGAGCGGCGGGAGGTCCTGGGATCCATCGGACCCCTCTGGGACGGCAATGAGGTCTGGCTCCTGGCAGGCGGCGGCGCCATGTTCCTCGCCTTCCCCAAGGTCCTGGCTTCCGGATTCTCCGGCTTCTACCTCGCCATGTTCCTGGTGGTCTGGGTCCTCATCCTGCGCGGCATCTCCATCGAGTTCCGCAGCCACCTGAAGGACGGGATGTGGCGAGCCTTCTGGGATGGGGTCTTCTGGCTGGCCAGCCTGCTGATGCCCATCCTGCTGGGGGCAGCCCTGGGCAACGTCATCCGGGGCGTCCCCCTCAACGCCGCGGGCGAGTTCAACATCCCCCTCTTCACCAACTTCAGCACCTCCAACCCCGTCGGTATCCTCGACTGGTTCACCGTCCTCACCGGCGTCTTCGCCCTGGTGACCATCGTGGCCCATGGGAGCCTCTTCCTGGCCTGGAAGACGGAAGGCCCCGTCCACCAGAGGGCCGCCGCCACCGCCAAGCGCCTCTGGCCCCTGGTGATCCTGCTCCTGATCGTCTCCACCCTCGCCACCCACTCGGTGGCCCCCCGGATCTTTGCCGCCTTCCCCGGTGCCCCGCTGGCCTGGCTCTTCTTCATCGTCTATTTGGCAGGCCTGGTGCTGGTCTTCCTGGGCATGAAGGGTCAGCGCTACCTCCTGGCCTTCATCGGCTCGGCCGCCTTCATCATCGGGGCTCTGGCCACCACCGCCGCCTGCGTCTGGCCCGTGATGCTGCCCTCCACCCTGGATCCCAACTTCAGCCTGACCGCCCTCAAAAATGCCGCAGGCTCCCACGGCCTGGCCACGGGCCTGGGTTGGTGGTTCCTGGGCTTCATCCTGGTGGTCATCTACTTCGCCAACCTCTTCCGGATCCACCGGGGCAAGGTCAAGGTGACGGAGGACAGTGAAGGCTACTGAATCAAGGAGATTGGAGACTTTTTGCACCGAGGGCGCCCTTCCGCAGGCGCCCTCGTCATTCATCAGCAGGCTGGGATTCGTCGATAACCAGGCAATCCATTGTTTTAAATTATTAATTTAAAAATCAGATAATGACAAAAATACAATCAAAAAATCTTAGTTGAACATCATCACTATTCGCCTATCCTTTGGACAGGAGGCGAATATGTCCATGCTCCCCCTGACCCAGAAGGCCAACGAAGCCCTGCTCAACGCCCGGAACAAGGCCCTGGAGGGCCCCCACGCGGAGTTGCTCCCACAGCATCTCTTCCTGTCGCTCATGGCGCCGGATGCCGGTTTGAGACCCGTCCTGGAACGGGCCGGTCTCGAACCCGGTTCCGTCAAAGGGCTGGAGGATGCGGCCGAAGAGGCCATCGACCGTCTTCCAAAGGCCCTCGGGGGGGCCGAACCCCAGGTGGGTGCGGCCCTGCGCAGCTTTCTGGACTTGGCCAGCGACACCGCCCGGGGCCTGGGGGATCGATTCCTGGCCACCGATGCCATGCTGCTGGCCTTCGCCAATGCCCACACCGATGTGCGCAAACTCCTGGAGCGCTTCGACCTCGACCGGAAGAGGCTGGAGACCGCCATCCGGGAGGCGCGGAAGGGCGCAAGGGTGGAGGATGAGCGGGCTGAGGAAAAGTTCGCCGCTCTGGAGAAGTATGCCAAGGACTTCACCTCCCTCGCCGAGCAGGGCAAGTTGGATCCGGTCATCGGACGGGATGAGGAGATCCGGCGGGTGCTCCAGGTACTCTCGCGCCGCACCAAGAACAATCCGGTCCTCATCGGCGAGCCCGGCGTGGGCAAGACCGCCATCGTGGAGGGCCTGGCCCAGCGCATCATCAAGCGGGATGTCCCCGAGAGCCTCAAGGGCATCCGTCTCATGGGTCTCGACATGGGTGCGCTGGTGGCCGGAACCAAGTTCCGGGGCGAGTTCGAGGAGCGGCTGAAGGGTGTGATCCAGGAGATCGAGGCCGCTGAGGGCCAGATTGTCCTCTTCATCGATGAGCTGCACCTCCTGGTGGGGGCGGGCAGTGCCGAGGGCTCTATGGACGCCGCCAACCTCCTCAAACCGGCCCTGGCCCGGGGAGAGCTGCGCTGCATCGGCGCTACCACCCTGAACGAGTACCAGAAGCATGTCGAGAAGGATGCCGCCCTGGAGCGACGCTTCCAGCCGGTCCATGTCGACGAGCCCTCCCTCGAGGACAGCATCAGCATCCTTCGCGGCCTCAAGGACCGCTACGAGCTCCACCACGGGGTCCGCATCCGCGATGCCGCCCTGGTGGAGGCCGTGCAGCTCAGTCACCGCTACATCTCCGATCGATTCCTGCCGGACAAGGCCGTGGACCTCATGGACGAGGCGGCCTCCAGCGTTCGCATGCAGATCGACAGCCGCCCGTTGGAGATCGACGTTCGAGAGCGCCGCCAGATGCAGCTGGAACTGGAACGCCATGCCCTGGCCAAGGAGAAGGACGCCGTATCCAAGGCCCGGCTCCAGGAGCTGGAAAAGGAGTTGGCCGAGCTGAACGAAGAGCTGACAGGGCTCCGCGCCCAGTGGGAGAACGAGAAGCAGCGCATCGAAGCCACCCGGGGGGTCCAGAAGCGCCTGGACGACCTGCGCATCGAACTGGAGCAGGCCAAGACCCGGGGCGAATACGAGCGCGCCTCCCGCCTGGAATACGGCGAGATCCCCAGCCTGGAACACCAGCTGGCCGAGGCGGACAAGACCGAAGGTGCCATGCTGCGCCTGGAGGTGGGCGAAGAGGACATCGCCGCCGTGGTCTCCAAGTGGACCGGGATTCCCGTCTCCAAGCTCATGGAGGGGGAGATCCAGAAGCTGCTCCACATGGAGGAGCGGCTCCATCAGCGGGTGGTGGGCCAGGAGCCCGCCCTCAAGGCCATCAGCGACGCCCTGCGCCGCAACCGCGCCGGGCTCTCCGACGCCAAGCGGCCCATCGGGTCCTTCCTCTTCCTGGGCCCCACGGGTGTGGGCAAAACCGAAGTGGCCCGGGCCCTGGCCGAGTTCCTCTTCGATGACGAGAATGCCCTGATCCGCATCGACATGAGCGAGTTCACCCACGAGGCCGACGCCACCCGGCTCATCGGCGCTGCCCCCGGCTATATCGGCTACGAGGAGGGCGGACGCCTCACCGAGGCCGTGCGCCGCCGCCCCTACGCCGTCATCCTGCTGGATGAGATGGAAAAGGCCCATCCCCGCATCTTCGACCTCTTCCTCCAGGTGCTGGAGGATGGCCGCCTCACAGACGGCAAGGGCCGCACGGTGAACTTCCGCAACACCGTGGTCCTCATGACCAGCAACGTGGGTTCCTCGGCGATCTTCCAGGCCGGGGGCGAGGTGGAAAAGGCGCAGCGGGAAGTCCAGGAGGATCTGCGCCTCCACTTCCGCCCCGAGTTCCTGAACCGCATCGACGAAGTCGTGACCTTCCGGGCCCTGGCCCGGGAGGACATGGTCTCGGTGGCCAGGATCCAGCTGGCCCGGGTGGCGGAACTCCTCCAGGAGAAGCGCATCGGACTGGAGGCCCCCCAGGAGGCTCTGGACTGGCTGGCCCGGGAGGGCTTCGACCCTCAGCTCGGTGCCCGCCCCCTCAAGCGGCTCATCCAGCAGGTGGTGGTCAACCCGCTCTCCCGCCTGATCCTCACCGGCGGCATCCTGCCCGGAGGCATAGCGGGCCTGGAGGTGCAGGACGGGGAGCTCCGGGTGAAGCCCGAAGCCATCCAGTGACCCTGGTACAAACGGCCTTGGCAAGGTCTAGGAGCCTGTCCAAGTAATGGGTAGGGCCGCGCTGGGAGCGCCGGGCGAGTCTGACGAAGGATGGCGAAGCCCGCCGCCCCAGCCCGAAGGGTTGAGTGCAAAGGGGTTCCATGCGGCGTCAACGGGCTTGCACGATGTCCCGGCATCGCACTTCGCCCGTTTCCTTGCGAGCCACCCCTTTGCGCTCAACGCGGCCTCCATCGATTACTTGGACAGGCTCCGAGAAAGCCCTGCTCGATTGAACGGAACTTGCCCTGGAAGCAGGCCTGTCCGATAAAGGGGGTGGAGCCGACTGTGGAACCCTATCGTGTCCTCATCGTGGATGACGAATCCGACTTCCGCCTGCTGCTGGTGGAGGCCCTGGAGTCCCTGGGCTACACCGCCGAGGGCGCGGAGAGCGCCGAGGCGGCCATCGAGCGGGTCAAGGAACAGCACTTCGCCATCATCTTCACCGATCTCAACATGCCCGGGGGCAAGTCGGGCCTGGAGCTGATGCACACAGTCCAGGCTCTGGACCCGCGGACCTTCTGCATCCTGATGACCGGCTTCGCCACCACCGAGGCCGCCATCCAGGCCCTCAAGCGGGGAGCCTACGACTTCATCACCAAGCCTTTCAAGCTCGCTGAGATGGAGGCCAGCCTCCACCGCGCCCTCAACCACTACAAGAGCCTCCGGGAGAACGAGGCCTATCAGAGCCGCCTGGAGGAGATGGTCCTGGAGCGCACCCAGGAGATCCTCCAACTCAAGGACGATATCGAGAACCTCTTCGAGGGCTTCGTGAAGGCCTCCGTGCTCGCCATTGAAGCCCGGGACCCCTCCACCTCGGGACACTCCGCCCGGGTGGCCGAGCTGACGGTGGGCCTGGCCGAGGCGGTGAACCGCACACCCAATGGCCCCTATGGCGGGGTCAGCTTCAGTGAGCAGCAGATCAAGGAGATCCGCTATGCCGGACTCCTCCACGACTTCGGGAAGGTCGGCGTCCGGGAGCAGGTGCTCACCAAGGCCAAGAAGCTCGCCCCCGAGCGCCTCGAGCGCATCCTCCAGCGCCTCTACCAGCGGGACATGGAGATCGCCGTCACCCTCCTGGAGCAGGCCTGGCGGGAAGGCACCTCCCGGGAGAACCACCTGTTCCAGCAGCTCATGGCGGAGCGCAGGGCCGAGACCCAGCGGCTGGTAAACCTGATCCTGCGCTGCAACGAGCCCCGCATCCTGCCCCAGGAGATCCGGGAGGCCCTGGACGAACTGGGCGAGCTCCAATTCCGCCACCACGAGGGAAATCCCGCCCAGGTGCTGGAGGGCGAGGACATCGCCGCTCTCCGCATCGCCAAGGGCAGCCTCTCTGACGAAGAGCGGGACGAGATCAACAGCCATGTGACCCACACCTTCCGATTCCTGAGCCACATCCCCTGGACCGGTCCCCTGGCCCAGGTTCCAGACATCGCCTATGCCCACCACGAGCGCCTGAACGGGCGGGGCTACCCGCGAAAACTGACCTCGGAACAGATCCCGACCCAGAGCAAGCTCATGGCCATTGCCGACGTCTATGACGCCCTGGTGGCCGCGGATCGCCCCTACAAGGTTGCAGTGACCGTGTCCAAGAGTCTGGAGATCCTGGAGGACGAAGCCAGTGCCGGACTCCTGGACGCCAATGCCCTCCGGATCTTCATCGGGGCCGGGGTGTACACCCTGACCGCCCCTCCACACAACCCCTGAGCGCTCCCGGCTTGCAGTCCCCCGGGGTCCCTCCGATAGGATGGAACCTGGAGATCCCTGTGGAGCCTTATCGCGTCCTCATCGTAGATGATGAATCCGACTTCCGCCTGCTACTGGTGGAGGCCCTGGAATCCCTGGGCTACACCGCCGAGGGCGCATCCAGTGCCGAGGCGGCCATCGAGCGGATCCGGGAGCAGCACTTCGCCATCGTCTTTACAGACCTCAACATGCCCGGAGGCAAGTCGGGACTGGAGCTGATGCACACGGTCCAGTCTCTGGATCCCCGGACCTTCTGCATCCTGATGACCGGCTTCGCCACCACCGAGGCCGCCATCCAGGCCCTCAAGCGGGGGGCCTATGACTTCATCACCAAGCCCTTCAAGCTTGCCGAGATGGAGGCCAGCCTCAACCGCGCTCTCAACCACTACAAGAGCCTCCGGGAGAACGAGGCCTACCAGAGCCGCCTGGAGGAGATGGTCCTGGAGCGCACCCAGGAGATCCTCCAGCTCAAGGACGATATCGAGAACCTCTTCGAGGGCTTCGTGAAGGCCTCCGTGCTCGCCATTGAAGCCCGGGACCCCTCCACCTCGGGACACTCCGCCCGGGTGGCGGACCTTACGGTAGGCTTGGCCGAGGCGGTGAACCACACGCCCAATGGCCTCTATGGCAGGGTCACCTTCAGTGAGCAGCAGATCAAGGAGATCCGCTATGCCGGACTCCTCCACGACTTCGGCAAGGTCGGTGTCCGGGAGCAGGTGCTCACCAAGGCCAAGAAGCTCGCCCCCGAGCGTCTCGAGCGCATCCTCCAGCGCCTCTACCAGCGGGACATGGAGATTGCCGTAGCCGCCCTGGAACGGGCCATGGGCGAAGGCCAGGCGCCCCTCTCCTTCCAGCCCCTCTTCCAGGCCCGCAACACCAAGAGCCGGCAACTGGTGGATCTGATCCAGCGATGCAACGAGCCGATGGTCATCGCCCAGGAGATCCGGGAATCCGTCGAGGGTCTGGCCGATGTCCACTTCCACCACTGGCAGGAGGGCACCCTGCCCATCCTGGAGCGTGAGGACATCGCCGCCCTCCGCATTGCCAGGGGAAGTCTCTCGGAGGAGGAACGGGAGGAGATCAACAGCCATGTCACCCACACCTGGCGCTTCCTCAGCCAGATCCCCTGGCCCCGGGAGCTGGCCCAGGTTCCCGACATCGCCTATGCCCACCACGAGCGGATGAACGGGCGGGGCTACCCCAGGGGGCTCAAGGGCGACGAGATCCCGGTACAGAGCCGCCTCATGGCGGTCACCGACGTCTTCGACGGACTCACCGCCGCCGACCGCCCCTACAAGGCCGCTCTGCCCCTGGACCGCAGCCTTGAGATCCTCGACCAGGAGGCCAGGGCCGGGCTTCTCGACCAGGAAGCCCTACGGATCTTCCTGGACGCCAAGGTGTACCACCTGACCGTCTCCGAGGAACAGCCGGTCTGAAAGGAAGGGAGGCGCCAGTTCCGGAAGCCCCCCTTTTCCGTTAGCGTGAGAGCATGGTGAACACGGCCCGCGAACTCCTCTGGACAGGCTTTCAGGGCCTCGACCCCGATCAGGTGGACCTGGACTTCCAGCCGGGAGGCCTCATTCTCTTCGCCCGGAACCTGGATCCGGACCCGGAACGGGGTCCGGCCCGCTGCCACACCCTCCTGCAGGCCCTCCAGAGCCGGTGGGGAGGCAGTACCCCCCTGGCCGTGGCCATCGATCAGGAGGGCGGCGCCGTCTCACGCTTCCGGCCCTGGGTCGGCGAGACCCCCAGCTTCCGCCACATCTGGGAAACGGGGGGCGAGTCGGCCTGTCGGCACTGGGGCGCCCTCTGGGGCCGGGGCTGCCGACTCCTGGGCTTCAACGTGGACTTCGCCCCGGTGGCCGACCTCTGGGACGGCCACCCGGGGACCGGCATGGGTGACCGCTGCGCCAGTACTCAGCCCTGGGAGGTCGCCCGGGCCGTGGGAGCCTTCCTCACTGGCCTGGAGTCCCAGGGGGTACGTGGCTGTCTCAAGCACTTCCCCGGCCTGGGTGGCACCCGGGTGGACAGCCACAAGGCCCTGCCCGAACTGGAGCATCCCGAACAGGTGCGGCGCAACCTGCAGCCCTTCCTGCCCCTGGCACATGAAGAACGCTTGATCATGGTCGCCCACCTCAGAACCCCCCTCACCGGGGGACTCCCCGCCAGCCTCCACCACGGCTCGGTGGGCGGGAACCCCTGGGGCGTGAAGGGGAGGTGGCTTCCCGACGATCTGGAGATGGGGGGCTGTGCCGAGTGGGACTGGAGCACAAGGGTCCGCCTCTGCCTGGAGGCAGGACACGAGAGCCTCCTGGTCTGCCAGACCCCTGAAGGGATCTCGGCCTGCGCCCAGGCCGCCGACGGACTTCCGGGGCCGCTCTGGCAACCGGCCCTGGCGCGCTTCCGCAGCTTCCGGCGCAGCCTCCCGGCCCCTGCCAGGGAGCCCTTCCGAGCAGAAGCCTGGCGGGCTTGGCTATCGGAGCTCCACGCCGGGGTCTGAGTGCCCTGCTTGGACAATGGTCCCATATTCCACTAGACTTTTCATGGGTGCGGTGTCCATCACCGCAGGTTCCAGGGACGGTCGGGCCGCCTCCCTCCTGGAGACCTCCCATGTCCTTGGCGATGCTCTCGGCCGACCCTATGGCCGGAATCCTTCTACTGCTGGCTGCCCTCTGGGTGGCGGCCAAACTCGGTGGCGAGGTGGCCCGCAGGCTCCATCTGCCGGTGGTGGCCGGGGAGCTGGGCGCAGGCTTGGCCCTGGCGGCCCTCCATCAGGCATCCCCCTTCATCCCCGACGTGGCGGCCTCTCCGGCGGCTGATCTGCTCGGCAATCTGGGGGTCGTGGTCCTGATGTTCGCCGTGGGCCTCGAGAGCACCGTCCCGCAGATGATGCGGGTGGGCGGGCCCGCCCTCCGGGTGGCGGCGGTGGGCGTCATCGTCCCCGTCCTCGCGGGGCTCGCAGGGGCCTGGCTGATGCTCCCAAAGGGCACCCACTTCACCGTGGACCTCTTCATCGGGGCCTGCATGTGCGCCACCTCCATCGGCATCTCCGTCCAGGTGCTCCGCGAGAAGAAGGCTGCCAGCAGCCCTGAGGGCAAGGTCATCGTGGGCGCGGCCGTGATCGACGATGTCCTGGGCCTCCTGGTCCTGGTGGCCGTCACCGGCGTCGTGGCCGTCTCGGGCACCGGCGGCGGTCTCCCCTGGGGCACCCTGGCCCGCACCATGGGTCTGGCGCTGGGCTTCCTGGCCCTGGCCCTGACCCTGGGCCGCTTCCTGACCCCCCACATCTTCCGACTGGCCAACCGCTTCCGGAGCGAGCAGATCCTGCTGCCCCTGGGACTGGCCTTCGCCTTCCTCCTGGCTTGGGTCGGCAATCTTGCGGGACTGGCCACCATCGTGGGTGCCTATGCCGCCGGCCTCATCCTGGAGCCGGCGCACATCAAGGTTCTGGAGGAGCGCGAGACCCACTCCCTGGAACACCTGGTCCACCCCCTGGTGATGACTCTCTCGCCCCTCTTCTTCGTCCTCATGGGCGCCAAGGTGGATCCCTCCGCTTTGCTCTCCTGGAAGGCGCTGAGCTTGGCTGCCGTCCTGGCGATTCTGGGCACCCTGGGCAAGCTGGTGGCCGGCAAGGTGGCCGGCAAGGGGCTCCGTTCAGCCGTGGTGGGCTGGGGCATGGTCCCCCGGGGTGAGGTCGGCCTCATCTTCGTGGCCACCGGCAGCGCACTGACCCTGGCCGGTGCCCCCCTCCTGAGCCCAGAAATCCAGGCGGGCATCGTCGGTGCCCTGGTCCTCACCACCATCGTGGGTCCCATCGGCCTGGGGCTGGTCCTGAAGCGGCAGGGTGCCGGGGAGGGACGATGAACATCCCCGCCGTCGTCATCCTGGTGGGCCTGCTGATCTTCCTGGCCCACGCCCTGGACGATCTCTTCAAACGGACCAAGGTCCCGGATGTCCTCTTCCTCCTGGGTCTGGGCATCCTCCTGGGACCGGTCTCCGGGCTGGTCTCCCCCCGGGACCTGGGCTCTGTGGGCCCGGTCTTCACCACCCTGACCCTGGTCATCATCCTCTTCGAGGGAGGCCTGGGGCTGGATCTGCGAGTGCTCGCCCGCTCCATCCGGGGCGCCACCGGGCTCACCCTCCTCAACTTCCTGGCCACCCTGGCCCTCGCCACCCCTGCGGCCCACCTCCTCCTGGGCCTGGGCTGGTCCTCTGCGGCCATCCTGGGGGCCATCCTGGGGGGCACTTCCTCCGCCGTGGTCATCCCCATGGTCAAGCGCCTGGCCCTGGGCGAGGAGAGCCGGGCCGTCCTCGCCCTGGAGTCGGCCCTGAGCGATGTGCTGGTGATCGTGGTCGCCCTGGGGCTCATGCAGGCCCAGGCCATGGGGGCCCTCAAGGTGGGGAACCTCCTGGGGGGCATGCTGGCATCTTTCAGCCTGGCGGCTCTCATCGGCGCCCTCGCCGGGCTCGCCTGGTCCCTCGCCCTCAACCGCATCCACGGGCTCCAGGGTTCCATCTTCACGACTCCGGCCTTTGTGCTGGTGGTCTACGGCCTGGTGGAACTCCTGGGCTACAGCGGCGCCATCGCCTCTCTGGCCCTGGGGATCGTGCTCGGCAACATCCAGCTCATCCCGAGCCGTTTCCTGAAGCACAGCCCCGCAGCCCTCTCCAACCTCAACCACA
Organism: uncultured Holophaga sp.; assembly: GCF_963677305.1. GTDB lineage: Bacteria > Acidobacteriota > Holophagae > Holophagales > Holophagaceae > Holophaga. The sequence goes on along the minus strand of NZ_OY781925.1, from coordinate 1,148,089 downwards.
CCGAGCGGGAGGTCTTCTCCGAGGTCACCTTCCTGCTCAAGACCTTCTTCTTCGTTTATATCGGCATGAGCCTGGTCTTCCCCGGACTCCTGCTCGCCCTGGCCGGGGTGGCGCTCACGGCCCTGATCTTCCTCCTACGCATCCCGGTGGTCCACGCCAGCCTGTCCCCGGACCGGATCCGGCGCTTCGAGGCGGCCACGGCAGCGGCCATGTCACCCAAGGGCCTGGCTGCTGCCGTGGTGGCCTCGCTCCCGGCCCAGATGGGCCTGCCAGGAGGCGTGGTGATCCAGACCACGGTGTATGCGGTGGTGCTCTTCAGCATCCTCGCATCTTCCGTGCTGGTGTTCCTCCTGGAGCGGGGCTGGCTGGACCGCCTCTCAGGGCTCTGCTTCAGGCGCTTCCATCCCTGACGGGCTGTGGTGAAAGACACCGCATCTCAGAGATAGGTCCGGGCCCCCACGTACTGGCGGGCCAGGATGGGATTGGTGAGGCTCTCCCTGCGGATGCTCTGCCCCGTGCGGGGGGCATGGATGAACTGCCCTTGGCCGATGTAGATGCCCACATGGTTCACCCGTCCCGCCACACCGGTGGCGAAGAAGACCAGGTCACCCATCCGGAGCTCCGCCCGATCCACCGGAGTGCCCGCCTGGAACTGATCCCGGGAGCTCCTGGGCAGCTCCAGACCATTCATCCGGTAGACGGACATGGCGAGCCCGCTGCAGTCGAAGCCTGTCTCCACGGATGCTCCCCCCCAGAGGTAGGGGATGCCCAGGTAGCTCTCGGCTGTTCGCACCAGCCCCTTCCGGAGGGCGGACTGTTCCCCAGGGCCCAGGGGCGCCTGGGGGCGAAGCTCAGGGCGGACCAGGTAATAGGTCTCGATGGTCCCTTGCATCTTCAGGGTCTCGGCCCGTCTCCGGGCCAGCTCCCGGGTGGGGAAGTCGCCGAATCGGACCTTGAAGAGTCCGTCCGCGGCGACGAAGTAGGTGGCCTCGAGTCCGCTCTCCCTCAGTCTCTCCGCCAGGCGTGCAGCGTGTTCGACCTTGGAGAAGGCCCCGGCCTGGATGGTGTAGCCGAGCCTCCGGGCCCCCAGGGCGGCCACGGGGGGGGGACTCGTCCGCGGACCATGGCAGGCCAGGAGGAGGCCCAGGGCGCCGGTGGCCAGGAGGGTGCGCCTCACCTCAGGACGCTCCGTTCCCGGAGGAGGGACACGAGGCGACGGCTCACCGCGGCGTGGTGGGCCAGCCACTCCTCATGGGCCTGGGGTCCCACCGTGTTGGCCACCCCCAGGACGGCTCCGGCCGGGATGCCGGCGGCCCGGGCCGCCTCGAAGACCCCGGCGGCCTCCAGGTGCTCCACTTGGGCCACGCTTCCCAGGAGGTGGGCACCCTCCGCGCTGCGGGTGATGGCCGGTGGGTTGGCTACGGTGCAGCCCGGGAAGGGGAGTTCCAGGCCCGCCCGCCAGTGGGTCCGCTCCAGCCCGGGCCGGAAGGCGTCGCCCTGGAGCTCGCCCAGGGAGGTGGCGAGGACTTCAGCCGCGCTGACGCAGTCGCCCAAGAGGGGGGTGCTGCCATAGGCGCCGCAGGTCCCGATGAAGAGCACCTGGCAGGGCTGGTGGAGGGCGATGAGACGGGCGGTCTCCGCCGCCGCCGCAACCAGCCCGATCCCGGCACAGGCCACCACCCAGCCCTCCGGGGGGTGCTCGAAGAGATCCGCCAGTTCCGGTGGGAATGCGGCCAGGAGGAGGCCAGGGGCCGAGGTCTTCCGGGGAGTCATCCTGCCCATGCTAAGGCCGATGCGGGGGACTTGCCTGGAAAAAGGGACCCGAGTTGAAAAGATCACAGCCCGGGTGCGCTAGACTGGCCCGGCAACCCGCAAGGAGAGTCCCGCATGCTCCGCCTCCTGTCCGATCTCGGGATCCGTGCCAAGCTCTTGGCCCTGTCTGGCCTCCAGGCTCTGGCGATTCTCGTGGCCATCATCGGGGCCTTCACCGGAGGGGGGAGCCGGACGGTCCTGGTCGTGATCGCCATCCTGCTGGCTCTGCTGGCTCTGCTGCTCTCGCGGGGGGTGGCCGGGCAGCTGGAGACTTCGGCCGGCCTTCTTGTCCGGACGGCGGATGCCCTGGCCCATGGCGACCTGAGCGTGAACCTGAGCAGTCCCTCTGCTGATGAGCTCGGCAGGGCCTGTCGCGCCCTTGATCTGGCGCTGAAGCGGATCCGGGACGATGTCCAGGGCATCGCCGAGATCTGTGAGCGCACGGCCTCCGGCACCGCGGAGCTCTCCGCCACAGCAGCGCAGGTCGACTCCGCCACCCATGAGATCAGCGTCGGGGCCGACGAACAGCGGGAGGAGATCGGCCGGGCCAACCAGTCCATCAGCCAGATCACCGGAACCCTGGAGAAGATCCGGGAGGGCATCAAGGCCGATACCGTGCAGGTCCGGACCATGCTGGAGCTCAGCCGCATGAGCTACCGGAACGTGGAGGACTCCACCAGGGCCATGACCGCCATCCGCGAGAGCTCCTCCAAGGTCTCGGCCATCACCACGGTCATCGCCGAGATCGCCAATCAGACAAACCTCCTCAGCCTCAACGCGGCCATTGAGGCCGCCAAGGCCCGGGAATACGGGCGAGGATTCGCCGTGGTGGCCGATGAGGTCCGCAAGCTGGCGGAGCGCTCGGCCACTGCCGCCAATGAGATCTCGGTCCTCATCCAGGAGAGCTTCACCCGCGTCGAGACCGGTGCCCAGTCGGTGGAGGCGGTCCACGAGGCCCTGGAGAGCCTCATGAAGGGCATCCAGCGGCAGGCGGATGGGGCCCAGGCCGCCCTGGCCGCGGTCCAGGGGCAGGTGGACGAGGCCGGACGTCTCCGGGATGGCATGGCCACCACCCTCCAGATCACCGAGGCCAGCGCCTCCGCGACCCACCAGCTCAGTGCCGCCATGTCAGAGACCACCCGGACCATCAACGACTTGGCTGACGGGGCCGGGGAACTGGCCACCCTGGCCCAGCGCTTCAAGCTGGGCTGAGATGCGGTGTCGTGGCTCAGCCATGACATCGCGTGGGGGGTGAAAGGGGGGACGCAGGGCGCGGAGCGACCAGGCGGCCCCCCTTTCCTGGGCCGCTTATTTGCCGTCCTGCGCCTTCTCCCAGGCCGGTCCGTCATCACTCTTGGCAGCCACGGAGTACAGGGCCGAGGGGGCATTGCGCGTCTTCATGAACTCCTCGAAGGGTTGCCCCCGCATGGCCGCATAGATGTGGAGGTTGGAGACCCCCACCAGGGCACCCAGCTTCTCCAGCACGAAGAATATGGCCCCGTAGTGGATGAGACCCCGCCAGTCCCGCTTCCGGATGAGGTCGCGCTCCTCCTCGCTCAACTTGTATTCCTCGAAGAGCTCCTCCGGCATCTGCAGGAAGCGCTTCCGGAATTCCGGACGGATGATCTCATGAAGGAAACTATTTATTCTGAAAGACTTCACACTCCTGGCCAGATCGAAGGGATAGGTTCCGGGAATCTCTTCCACCCCAGCCAACTGATGTTTCATGAGGCGAAGGTGGTCCTCGATCTCCTCCTTGGGAGGCAGGGAGGCCATGTTCTCGTAGATCACTGTGGCGATGGCGGTCATGGAGGGCAGGTAGTAGGACTGGTGGATCTTCTTGACCTCGGCGGAGAGGGCCGCCCGCATGGCCAGCCACACGATGACCTCTGAGCCTTCCATGCCCCCCAGGCGGGCGTAGTCCGCGTGGGTGTACTTGGTGAGGGTCTGGGGATCCTTCTCCAGCAGATCCAGGAACTGCATGTCCCACTCGGTGTTGTTGAAGCCACAGCGCTCCCCGTGGACCTGGTGGGAGAGCCCTCCAGTCCCGGCGATGACCACATTCACATCTTCCGGGTAGCTCTCGATGGCCCGGCGCAGGGCCCGGCCCAGCTTGTAGCAGCGGTGGGGCGTGGGAATGGGGAACTGGAGGACCCCCACCTGGAGAGGGATGATGGGGGGCATGGTGCCATCCGCGGGGTCCTGAAGCATGGACAGGGGGGAGAACACCCCGTGATCCAGATGCTTGCCCTGGAAGAAGGACATGTCGAACTCCTCAGTCATCAGGCTATGCCCGATGTGCTGAGCCAGCTTGGTGTTGCCCCCGACCGAGGGGATCCTGCGCTCGCCACCGCCCTCGTCGGCCACGGAGAACTGGTTGTCCAGCCCCAGGGCAAAGGCCGAGTAGTGGTCGAAGAAGAAGGAGGTGATGTGGTCGTTGTAGAGCCACACGATGGCATCGGGCTTGCGCTCGGCCACCCAGGTGCGGACCTTCTCGAAGTCCTTGAAGATCGGAGCCCAGACTGGATCATCCTGCTTCTGGTGATCCACGGCGAAGCCGATGGTCGGGGTGTGGGAGAAGGCGATGCCGCCAACGATTCGGGCCATGTCGTACCTCGCGGTGTGGGGGGGACTCAGGAGAGGAGGGCAGCGCGGCGGACGGAGACCGTGCCGACGAAGAGGCGTCTTGCGGTGCGGAGCAGGGCAGCATCCCGGAGCAGGGGTTCAGGTCCGGTGGATTCGAGGATCAGGCTCACAGTGAACTCCCCGGTGGGGTGTTCGACGGAGATCCGGTGGCTGCCGGGAGCGGGCGGGGGCGCCAAGCAGGCCGGGGAACCCGGCGTCAGGGCCGCGGTGGCGACCGAGACCGCCCCCAGAACCCCGATGGCCTCGTGGCACACCTTGGGGATGAAGGTCCGGGTGTTGATGTCCCCCCCCTCAGAGGCTGGGGAGACCAGCGTCATCTTGGGCACGACCTTGGCGCTCACGTCCCCCAGACCCATGGCCTGACCCGCCACCAGGCGGATGGCCTCGAGACGGGCCTTCAGGGGAGCATTGGCGTTGAGTTCGGCGGGACTCTCATAGCCAGTGATCCCCAGGGCGGAGGCACTCATGACCACCACGGGCATACCGTTGTCCACGCAGGTGGCGTCCACGCCCTCGAAGGTGTCCACCCGGTTCCCCGTAGGGAAGAGGGCCCCGCAAGTGGAGCCGGCGATGTCCCGGAACCTCAGGAGAACCGGTGCGCCCGTGCCAGGGACCCCGCTGATGGCGGTGTCGCCGTCATAGGCCACCCGGCCTCCGGGGGTGTGGATGAGGGCGTCGCAGAGGGCTCCGGTGTTGACCATGCGGATGCCCACGCTCGTCTCCCCCTCCTGTGCCTCCACCAGACCCGCCTCCAGGGCGAAGGGCCCCACGGCCGAGAGGATATTGCCGCAGGTGGGTGCGTAGTCGATACGGGACTCTCCGATCACCGGCTGCCCAAAGAGGTAGTCAATCTGGATGCCAGGCACCTGGGAGGGCGAGATGATGGCCACCTTGGTGGTGAGGGGGGTGGCGCCCCCGATGCCATCGATCTGGCGGCGGTCGATGCCGTCGACCGCCGCCAGGATCAGGCGATCCCGGGTGGCCGCATCCGCCGGCAGGTCCGAGGCCAGGAAGAAGGCGGCCTTGGAGGTCCCACCCCGCATGAGGACGCAGGGCAGCTCCAGGAGATCTGGGCTTGGATGGTTCAGGATCACAGCCCCTCCCTCCCGGCATACCAGTCGATGACTTCGTCGGAATACTGCAAGCCCTTCTTCGCCAAAGGCTCACGCATGGCGTAGAGATCCAGGCCCAGGATCCCCTCGGCCAGTTTGCGGCGCTTCTCCTCTTCCTTGGCCTCCCGCTGGGCGGCCGCGAGCGCCACGGCCCCGGCCCGGGGACGGGGCACCACCACCACGCCATCGCCGTCGGCCACGATCACATCCCCGGGGTTCACCGTCGCCCCGGCGCAGACCACGGGCACATTGACGGCCCCCAAGGTCTCCTTCACCGTGCCCTGGGCATGGATGGCCCTGGACCAGACCTGGAAGCCCATCTCCTCCAGGAGCCGGGTGTCCCGCACCCCGGCATCGATGATCAGAGCCTTCACCCCCCGGGCCATCAGGGAGGTGGCCAGGAGCTCTCCGAAGTAGCCGTCCGTGCTGTCGCTGGTGGGGGCCACCACCAGGACATCCCCGGGCCGGGCCAACTCCACCGCCACATGGATCATCCAGTTGTCGCAGGGCGCCAGGGAAATGGTGAGGGCGCTCCCGGCATAGCCCGGCCCCTTCCAGACCGGGCGCAGGTAGGGCTTCATGAGCCCGGTGCGGCCCTGGGCCTCATGGACCGTGGCCACACCAGCGCGGCCGAGCGCCTCGATGAGCTCCTGGGGAGCGCGGAGAATGTTGCGATAAGCCACGGGCTTCATCCCAGCACCTCCGGAACATCAGGATAGACCCGGGCATAGCCCTCGCCGTAGGTGATCTTCTTCTCGGAGTTGCGGGCGGCCTGGGCGCCCCGCTGGAGCGCCACCCGGGTGTAGTACTCCCAGAGGTGCTCCTGGGCAGCCATGGTCTCGAAGGCCCGGTGTTTCTTCTCCCAGACACTGGAGATGTCCAGCAGCACATCGGGTTTCCAGTTGCACTGCTCGGGCTGGTGGGGCTCGAAGAGGTAGACCTGGGGTGCTCCGATGACCGGCTTCTCCGGCGTGTGGCCATGGGCCTGGGCGATGATGCGCGCCTCCTGGGCGATACGGGTGGCCAGGGGATGATCGGCGTTGTAGATGTCCTCCCTGGAGTGGGAGAGGACGAAGGCGGGACGGATCTCGCGGTAGATGTCCACCAGACGGAAGAGGACCTCATCGGACACCCGCATGGGGTAGTCCCCCACATCGAAGAACTCGATGTCCGAGACCCCCAGAATCTCCGCGGCCCGCTCAGACTCGCCCCGCCGGGCGGCCTTCACCCGCAGCAGGTCCATCCCGGGCTGCTTCCACATCTTCGCGGACTCGCCCCGCTCGCCGTAGGAGAGACACACCACCTTCACGTGGTAGCCCTTCTCGGCATGGAGGGCGATGGCCCCCCCGGCCCGCCAGACGAAGTCGGCGGCGTGGGCGCTCACCACCAGCATGGATGGTTGGGAACTGGCCATGGAAGTCTCCTCCTGAAGCATCTGGTTTACTGAACGGACCGGGCGTACCACTTCCGTGCACTTGCAGATTCGATGAACCCAGCGGCAGTTTCAGTTACAGCTTTTTCACGCTGGGAACGCTCTTTCTGGGAAACGGCGGCCACCCTCCAGGAGTTGAGCCCGGGATGCCTCCTAACCTGCTGCGAGGCGCTGGAAGAGCGCGGCCGAGCCCACAGCCCCTCCGGGAGGCAGGACCCAGGAGAAGGTGCGCTGGATGAGAAGACCTGGAAGAGGCAGCACCCGCAGCTCCCCCCGAGCCAGCTCTCCCTGGATGGCACAGCGGGGGAGAAAAGCCACGCCCATCCCCTCCCGGACCCCGGCCTTGATGAGCTCGGTATGGCCCAGCACGGGGTCCGTGTCCAGGGGGGTTCGCAGGGTCCCCAGGGCCTGTAGGACCACGGCCCGGGTGCCGGAGCCGGGTTCCCGCCAAAGAACAGGCACCCGGGCCAGATCCCCGGGAGAGGCCGGAAGGGGGAAGCCCGCGGGCACCACCCCGGGGCCGACACAGGCAAGCTCGTCCTCCTGGAAGGGTTCCAGATGCAGCCCTGGGGCCCTTCGCAACCCCTCCACCATCCCCAGGCCGATCCGCCCCTCCCGCAGCCAGTCCTGGACCTGTTCCGTATTGCCCACCTCCAGCTGCAGCGGCGCCCCGGGGTACCTGCGCCGGAAGGCCGCAAGGACCGGGGGCAGGACGTAGACCGCCGCGGTGGTGCTTGCACCCAGCCGGAGTGGACCTGGACCCGCTGGCGTGTCCCCGAAGAGATCCTCGACCTCCCCAAGGAGCCGGTGCATGGCCTCGGCACTGGCCAGGAGCCGCTGTCCGTCTTCCGTGAGCCGCATTCCGGTCCGGGACCGGACGAAGAGGGGCCGCCCCAGACGCTCCTCCAATTGCCGCACCTGGGCTGTAACCGCAGGTTGGGAGAGGTTGAGCAGCCGCGCAGCCTCAGAGAGACGACCGCAGAGAGCAACCATGCGAAAGGCTTCAAGACGCCTTGTATCCAGGAGTTCCATGGCGATCCATCACAAAAAATGATATTACATCCCATCTTAATATTATTAAAATCTATGGTAAATCACCATGCTGAATCCATGGACACACGCAACCGCCTCTCCCGAATCCTTCTTCCCCTCGGAGCCCTCGCCGCCATCAGCCCCTGGCTCGGGCCAGCGTCAGGACTGCTGCTGGGCATCGCAGTGGGCCTCTTTCTCGGGAACCCCTGGCCCGCCCCCGTCTCCCACTGGACCAAGAAGTGCCTGTCCTGGAGCATCATCGCCCTGGGCGCGGGCATGAACCTGGGGACGGTGCTGAAGGTCGGTTCCCACGGGATCCTGATCACCTTCTTCAGCATCACCCTGACCATGACGGTGGGCTACCTCCTCGCCAGGTTCCTGAGGATCCGCGCCAAGGCCGGCACCCTGGTGGCCGCAGGGACGGCCATCTGCGGCGGTAGCGCCATCGCGGCCCTGGCGCCCGCCATTGGTGCCCCCGAAGAGGACACCGGTGTGGCCCTGGTGACGGTCTTCCTGCTCAATGCCGTGGCCTTGGTGCTCTTCCCTTTCATCGGACACACCCTGGGCATGAGCCAGCACGCCTTCGGGCTCTGGAGCGCCCTGGCCATCCATGACACCAGCTCGGTGGTGGGGGCGGGGCTGGCTTACGGACAGGAGGCCCTGGCGGTGGGGACCACGGTCAAGCTCGCCCGGGCCCTCTGGATCGTGCCCCTGACCCTGGCTGCCGCCACCCTCTTCCGCACCCAGCAGGGCAAGCGCCGCCACCCCTGGTTCATCCTGGGCTTCATCCTGTCCGCCGCCGCCTGCACCTGGATCCCGGCCCTCCATCCCCTGGGTGCCCACATCGCCTGGCTCGGCCGGAAGGGCATGGGGCTGGCCCTCTTCGGCATCGGCTGCGGGATAAGCCTCGGTGGCCTGAAGAGGACCGGCCCCCGTCCCCTGGCCATGGGACTCATCCTCTGGGCAGTCGTCGCCTCGGCCAGCCTGGTCCTCATCCGCTTCGGCTGGGTTTCCTGAATCAGGCTCAGGCGGGCAGGCCGCCCACGCGCTCCAGGTAGGCGAGGCCCTCCACCCTGAGGCCATCGAAGTGGGGCTGCACCGCCTCGATCAGGAAGGCGTCGACCACAGGATCCAGGGAGGTATAACCTGGACCAGCCTGCGGGGACCTCCAGGTCAGCACATCCCGGAGGCTCCCCCGGAGACTGAAGCGCTCCCGGATGGTGATGCACTCCCGGTCCTCCCGGGCGGCAGGATGCTGGAGGGCGTACCAGACCGCCAGGGCCGCCCCCAGAGCCAGGCCAGGCGCCGCCCGCCCCTGCCGGAGCACCATGGCAAGACTGCCGAAGATCCGCTCCCGCCGCTGGAGCTTGCGCAGAGGGTCCCGACCCACGCGCTCGCAGACATCCTTGAAAGACTGGGCGCAGCGCTGGCGGAAGACCCCCAGGAGGTGGCGAATGCGCTGGCGCTGGGCGGGGTATTCCGCAGACAGAGAGGGCAGCAGTTCCTGCTCCAGGATCTGATCCAGGAGGGCAGTCACCCGCGCATCCCCCATGGCATGCCCGATGGTGGCATGCCCCAGGAGGGCGGCGCACCAGGCGATGATGGCGTGGGGACCATTCCAGAGCCGGTTCTTCAGGACCTGGACCTCAGTGATGTCCGGCACCGTATCCACCTGACGGAGGTGTTCAAGCAGCTCGCTGCCCCGTTGGGCATAGAGGGCCATGTCCACCTCGCTGTTGAAGAGTACGAGGTGGAGATCGGCCAAGGAGGTGGCCGACCCGGCCACCTCCCGCAGGGAGCCCACGATGGACTGCAGCAGCTCGGCATCGTCTGACCCCACCCGGCGGACCAGGGCCTCAGAATCGAGCTCGTCCCCGGGCGTATCGGCAACCTGCCTGGAGAGCAGGGGGTGCTTGATCCGGAGCTGGCGGAGGATGGACTCTTCCGAGAGCCTGGAAACCACCCGGGTGACCACGGTCTCCGCAAATTCGACCCGCTCCAGGACCCTCTGAGTCTCCCGCCGAGTGGTCAAGCCGAGCAGCGCCGCCTCCACGGCCTCCCGGACAAAGCGGCCCCCGCCCACCTTGTTCTGCACCACCAGGAGCGTCAGACTCTCGCCGCGAGAGCGGTAGCGCTCCAGCAACCCCGCAGCGATGCTTCCAGCCTCCCCGGCAACGGCCTGCTCGGGCAGGCAGAGGGCCACGATCTCGCATTCGCAGTACAGGGCGCCCATGGCCTCTCCATCCGTGGGGGAGATCATCCGGACCCGGGGGATGGTCTGGTCGAAGGCCAGGCTCCCATAGCGGACACTGTAGTGCCCGAGGGCATTGATGACCGCCCGCAGCAGGGCATTGCCCGTGGAGGCGATGATCTCGCAGGGCCGTGTGTAGCCGTCCCAGTGGGAGAAGACCTGGGCCAGGTAGCCACCGCCCATGGCGCCAAAGCCATGGATGCCAGCCTTGAGCTGGTTGAGGGCCTGGGGGAAGGCGTCGGTGATCCCGGGCATGGGAAGCTTGGGGGTGCAGGCGGCAAGATCCAGGAGAAAGGCCCTCATGTCCGGATAGCGCTGGAAGGCCTTCTCCAGGGCTTCGGGAGCCGGGAGCTTGATGTCCTCGATCAGGATGGCCAGTCCCCCGGAGGCCGACGCCGCGCGCAGACCGTTCTCCGAGTCCTCGAACATCAGGCTCCCGGAGGGCTCCACATGGAGGGCCGCAGCGGCCTTGAGGAAGATCTCCGGGTGGGGCTTGCCCTGGCCGACCTCATCCCCGCAGACAAGCAGATCGAAATATTTGTACACATTGGCATTGATCAAGAATTCCTCCGCAATCGCCCGGCGGCTCGAGGTCGCGACCGCCATCTTCAGTCCCGACTTGCGGAGCCGCTCCAGGACCGGGATCAGTCCAGGCTTGATGGGAACTCCGTGGGTGCGTACATGCTCCAGTTCCAGCTCATCGGCCCGGCGACGGATGGCCTGGTAGGGGAAGTCCGCACCGTAGACCTGTTTCGCCTGGGCTTCGGCCTTGACGGCGCTCAGGCCCAGGGAGCCCAGCAGCACCTCTTCGGAGAAGGGGCGTCCGGCCAACTCCAGGGCTGCCTGGGAAAGGGTCTGGAAGCGGAGACGCTCGGTGTCGAACAGGGTGCCATCCATATCGAAGATGGCGCTTTCAATCAGGTGATCTTTGAAGTTCAGCATGGGTGGATTCCTTTGGGAAAGGCGACCCGAACCCGGGAGGGCACTGGCCAGCAACGGAGAAAAGGTCGGGAGATGACCCTGGATGGCCTGTGGTGTCGACTGATGGCCGCTGTCCCGCCCCCCGGAGGCAGGGACACTGGCAAATAGGAGTAGGCCTGCTGTTCCAGGTCCTCCAGGACGCCTCCTCCACCGTGGGCCCGGAGCATCCAGAACCCCGAGGGGCGTCATTTTATTTGCCAATCAAATCATTATACACACAAATATATTCTTGACAAACCATGGACGCCAGGCGGCACCCCTCACACCATCCAGCGGGAGACAGAAGCACTCCGGCCCCCACCCCTGGCCGCCCCGCCCGCTTTGCCCATAACTGAGTCGAAGGAGGGTCCGGTGAGTACCCTGATCTCTGCCACCTATGCAGCTGCAGCGGTGGCATCCGCCAGTCAGGACCGCCTGAGCGCCCTCATCCTGGCGGCGGGGGAGGATCCCTCCGTCGAGACCATCACCGCCGCCAAGCAGGCTGAGACCCAGTCCGCCTTTGCCACCAAGACCCTCAAGAAGGCCCAGGAAGTGGCCAGAAGCGAGGCAGAGGACCTCGCCAGCCTCTTCGACCAGAGCTCCGGGATCGGACAGAACCTGGACCTGCAGGCCTGAACCCCGAACGCTGCGGACTCCAGCGCTGAGCCATGGGTCCAGCCGATGGCCGTCATCCATGGAATCGATTTCAGATTCTACGGATGATCCGATATCTTCATATCGATTTCTCGACGTCGACCCCGCATTCCCGCAGATCTCCCAGGATCCATCCCTCTTCTCCATGAAATACGGAGAAGCAGGCGTCCTCTACCGGCCTTCACACAAGGTCGAAGTCAATCTATTTTTCAGATCACAGAAAGCCCAATGACCATGAAGCACCGACTCGGCCTCAAACTCACCATCCTCTCCATATCCCTGCTCCTCATGGCCCGCATGACCATCTCCACGGCCCTCGCCGAGATCGCCAGGGCCTTCCCCCACCAGAGCCAGGCCGACCTCATGAACATGGTCGCCCTCCCCTCCCTGGTGGCCATCCCCTTCACCGTGCTCTCCGGCTTCCTGAGCAACCGCATGAGCAAGAAGGCCATCGTGCTCGCAGGCCTCGTCCTCTTCATCCTCGGGGGCGTGGGCCCCATGTTCCTGACGGACTTCACCCTGATCATGTTCAGCCGGGCCCTCCTGGGAGCCGGCACGGGACTCTTCCTGCCCATGTCGGCGGGACTCTTCGATGACTTCTTCACGGGAAACGAGCGCAACTTCCTGGTGGGCATGCAGAGCGCCTCGGTGGGCATCGGCAATATCATCACCAGCCTGCTGGCGGGCGTGCTGGCCACCCTCTCCTGGCGCCTCTCCTTCCTGATCTATGCCCTGGGTGCCCTGGTCCTGGTGGCGGTGATCTTCAAGCTTCCCGAGCCCCCCAGGTCCGCCGCTGCCTCCGAGGGCAAGGCCACCTTCAACGGCAGGCTCCTGCTTGCGCTGGTCTGCTCCCTGCTCTACGCCGTCCTCTACTTCGCCTTCTACGGTTTCCTGGCCTTCATCATTGAGGGCCGCCACATGGGCAACGCCGCCGCTGCGGGCATCGGCATCGTCAGCATGACCCTGGGCTCCATCCTCGCGGGTGCAGCCTTCGGCTTCACCCTCCGCAAGCTCCGGCACTTCATGCTCCCCATCGGACTGCTGCTGAACATGATCGGCTTCCTGGTGATGGCTCTCGCCGGCACCCTACCCGCGCTGCTGGCAGGCGCCTTCGCCCTGGGCCTCGGCTTCGGCCTGGTGATGCCCTACGCCTGCATGGTGTGCATGGACGCTGCCGGCAAGGGGAACGGTACCCTGGCCACGGGGCTCTTCATGACCGCCCTCAGCCTCGGCACCGCCGTATCGCCCCTCATCCTGGAGCTGATCGGAAAGCTCGCCCACAACCATGACGGCCAGTTCATCTTCCGCCTCTGCGCCTATGCCTTTCTGGCCACCACGGCAGTCTCCATCGTCATGGCCCTGCGCCCCAAGGGGAAGCGGGCAGAGGTCGCTCCCCTCGGAGCCTGAACCCCTTCCGCCCCGGGAGCCAGGCCTTTCACTCCGGAAGGCCTGGCTCTTGGAGGGGAAGCAGCCGCCAGCCCTCATCGATCTGGGCTAGGAGATCCAGGGCATAGCATCTGAAGAAGACTGTCACCGGAAGGGTCAGTACTGAACTGAGGTAGGGCAGGAAGCCGATGCAGCAGGTCAGGCAACCCGCCATGACCACCAGGATGCCCGCCCCGATGCCCAGGCCGATCTTGAGCAGGTAGAAGAGCACGAAGGTGCCGAGATGCCCGGGCAGAAGCTCCCGCCGGAAGACCCTCATGGCTTCGCCGGGAGCACAGCCCCGGAGGTACATCAGGGGCATCCCGAAGTCTCTCAGAACCATGAGGTAGAGGGAGAAGAAGCAGATCCCCAGGAGCAGCAGGGGGAGCAGGAGGAGTGCGGGTTTCCAGAGCTGCTCCAGGGCGCCCTCCCGGATCATGGGCCAGGAGACCCCCAAGCCGATGCAGAGCAGGACCAGGATGAAGAGGAGCAGCGCCACCCCCACCGCGATGCGGTAGGCGAAGAGGCGATTGGCGGGATGGCGGTAGGCCTTCCAGGGCTCGGCGATCTCTGCGCGGTTGCGGACGATGTTGTCCAGGAGCATGAAGTCCCCCCGGGAGGCCAGCCAAGCCAGTACGGTGCCGATGACCGCAGCCACGAGGAGGACCAGGAGTGCGATCCCGATCACCAGCACCAGATGCCCCTGGACCCAGTCCAGGCCCTGGGACAGCTCGCTGGCTGCCGGGGAGTCCCCGGGCCCCCTGGGGATGTTGAAGCTGCTGGGAAAGCCTCCCCCCAGCTTGGCCAGGAAGGCACTGAAGCCCATGACGAACCACTTCGAGAGATCGAAGGGTTTGAAGAGGATGCGGGTGGTGTGGTCGAAGGCGTGGCCGACCGCACGGGACACTGAGGGCATGGGGGCTCCGGAGCTGGGGTCCATCCTACCCGCTCCGCCCGCTCCCGGGACATGACCCTCACATCAGATCAGCCGCTCAAGCACCTCATAGCTCCGGAGCCTGCCCCCCAGTTCACGGTGAAGGCGCTCCCTCAGGAGCCGCGTCACGGCCCTGGCCGCCTCGCTTCCCTGAGGATCGGGGCACTCGTCGGCAGGCAGGGTCCGCAGCTCCCGGAGGTGTTCCCGGCAGCCCGGTGGCAAGGCTTCGATGGGATCCACCGGCGTGCAGTCCGAGCAGCGCCAGCCATGCTCCTCCGTCAGCAGCACCAGGGGCGCCCCCGCCCCCCCGCAGCGTCCGCAGAGCCGAGGATGCGGCAGCAGGCCCAGGCAATGCAGGAGCCAGTGCTCGGCATAGGCCAGCACCCCCATGGCCCGCTCCGGCTGGGCCTTGAGCGCCCTCCCGCACGCACTCAGCAGCCGGAAGAGCCGGGGATCCTCGATCCCCTCCTTGGCCACCCGGTCGAAGAGATCCGCCAAGCAGGCCACCACCAGATTGGACTCCAGATGCCCCAGGGTCAGGGGACTGTGGAGGAGTTCGCAGCGGGTCACCCGCTTGACCGCCGTCTGCTCCCTTCCGAAGAAGCCCACCTTCACCAGCCCCAGAGGCTCAAAGGCACTGACCCACTTGGCCGAAGGCTTCTTGGCCCCCTTGGCCAGCCCCACGAGCCGCTCACCTTCTTCACTCAGGAAGGACACCACCGCCTCCCCCTCCTGGAAGGGCGTGGGGCGCAGGACGATGGCGGTGAGGGTGCGGATCACAGGAATCCCATCCCCAGGAGAAGCCGGGGGTTTCCTTCTTCTGCTTTTCCTTGGTGTCTTGTCGCCTTGGGGGTGGAAGTGTCCTTTTTCACTTGCACTCCAGCCAACTGGCCCCCTGGCGCACCTCAGCGGCGAGCTTGACCCCCAGGGGGCCAAGGTCATCGGCGCCCTCCATGGCCTCCTGGAGGAGACGGGAAGTCCGGGCCACCTCGGCTGGCGGGCACTCGATCAGCAGCTCGTCGTGGACCTGGAGCAGAAGGCGGGCCTTGAGCCCCTCGCCCGTCATGGCCCGGTGGAAGCGCACCATGGCCCGGCGCATGAGATCGGCGGCCGTGCCCTGTACCACCGTGTTGACGGCTTCCCGGAGCCCGGCGGCCTTGAGCTGGGCACTGGCGGCCTCCAGCTCGGGGATGCGGCGGATCCGTCCCCAGTGGGTGCGAACCAGGCCCTCTGCCGCTGCCCGCTCCTTGGTGGCCTCGATCCAGCCCGCCACCTTGGGCATGCGTTCGAAATAGCGCTCAATGAAGGCCTTGGCCTCCCGCATGGAGATGCCCAGATTGCCAGCCAGGGCAAAGGCACCCTGCCCATAGAGCAGGCCGAAGTTGACCGCCTTGGCGGCGCTGCGCTGCTCGCCGCTCACCTCGTCCATGGGCACCCCCATGACCTCGGAGGCGGTGCGGCGGTGGATGTCCTCCCCGCTGGCGAAGGCATTCAGCAGCACGGGGTCCTGGGCCAGTGCAGCCACCACCCGCAGCTCGATCTGGCTGTAGTCCGCGTCCAGCAGCACCCAGCCGGGCTCGGGCACGAAGGCCCCGCGGATGGCCCGCCCCTCGGGGGTGCGCACGGGGATGTTCTGGAGATTGGGATCACTGGAGGCCAGGCGCCCCGTGGCCACGGCGGCCTGATGGAGCCGGGTGTGGACCCGCCCGGTCAGCGGATTCACCATCTGCGGCAGGGCCTCCACATAGGTGCCCAGGAGCTTCTGCATCTGGCGGTGGCGCAGGAGCACCCGGGCGATCTCGCCGTCCTCCCGCTTGGCCAGGTCCAGCAGCACATCCTCATCGGTGGAGGGGGCCTTGGTCTTGGCGGTGCGCTGGAGCACCGGCAGGCCCAGCTTCTCGTAGAGGATGCGCCCCAGCTGGGCGGGGCTGTTGAGGTTGAAGGGCTCCCCGGCCAGCTCCAGTACCCGGGCCTCAGCCTCGCTGCGGGCCTGGCGCATCTCCGCCGCCAGCCGGGCCAGCACCTCCGGATCCACCCGGATACCCGTCAGCTCCAGGTCCGCCAACACCTCCACCAGAGGCAGGTCCACCTCCTGGTAGAGCCGCCGGAGCCGCTCATCCGTCATCTGTTCCCGGAGCCGTTCGCAGAGCTGCAGGGCGAGGTCCGCATCCTCGGCGGCGTACTGCACCGCCGTATCGAAGTCCGCCTCATCGAAGCGCTTCTGGGCCTTCCCCTTCCCCACCACCGACTCGAAGCTGATGGGCCGCAGGTCCAGGATACGGGCACTGAGGTCATCCAGATTGTGTCGCTGGGTGCTGTCCAGGAGGAAGCTCCGCACCATGCTGTCTTCGACCAGCCCCGTGACGGGAAGGCCGTGGCGCCGGAGCACCTGGAGGTCGTACTTGAGGTTCTGGCCGCACTTGCCCACGACGGCGTCAGCGAGCAGGGGACCCAGGATGCGCCGCACCTCGACGAAGGGCAGGTTGCGCTCGTCCAGGTAGGGGGCCAGCTCCCGGAAGAAAGCCTCGGCGCCGCCCCGCAGGTCCAGCAGGTTCTCGGGCAACCCCGATCCCTCCAGGAGCCCCGGCAGAGCGCCCTCCACCTCGGTCTCGCTGGGCTTGAGGTGAGCCAGGGGCACGTAGATCCCCTCATTGGGCTTCCAGGCCAGACTCAGGCCCACGAGGTGCCCCCGGGTGGGGTCCAGGCTGGTGGTCTCGGTGTCCAGACCGAAGCGCCCGGCCTCCCGGCAGGCGGCCACAGCGGCCTCCAGCTCCCCCAGCGAGGTGGCGTGGCGGTAGGTGCGGGCGGCCCTCTCCTGGGGGGCCTGGGCGGGGGTGAACTCCTTGACCAGGCTCTGGAAACCCAGGGCCTTGAACTGCTCCCGAGCCTGGGCTTCGTCCAGCCCTGGGTAGCGGAGAGCCTCCAGACTCACCGGCAGCTCCAGGTCCTTCACCACCGTCACCAGGCGGCGGGTCAGGTCCAGCCAGGATTCAGCCGTGTCCAGGCCCTCCCGCTGCTTGGGTTTCAATTCGGCCCGGGCGGCCAGGATGGCGTCCAGGGAGCCGTACTTCTCCAGGAGCTGGGCGGCGCCCTTCTCGCCGATGCCCGGCACCCCCTTCACGTTGTCCGAGGCATCCCCCAGGATGGCCAGGAAGTCCACGATCTGCTCGGGCCAGACCCCCATGCGCTCCTTCGCCCCCAGGCGATCGTGCCAGACCTCGCCATCCTTGGTGTTGAGCACCGCGATGCCCCGCTCGTCGTCCACCAGCTGCAGCAGATCCTTGTCGGGGCTGACGATGACCGCCGGGAGCCCCTCGGCGGCTGCCCGGGTGGCCAGGGTGCCCATGACATCGTCCGCCTCGAAGCCCGGCAGCTCCACGATGGGAATGTTGAGGGCCCTGATCAGGTCCCGAATGAGGGGGATCTGGGGCCGCAGATCCTCGGGCATCTCGGGCCGGTTGGCCTTGTACTCGGGGTAGATCTCGTGGCGGAAGGTGGGCGAGGGGGTGTCGAAGACCGCCACGATGTGAGTGGGCCGGTGCTTCTCCAGCAACTGCAGGGCGATGCGGGTGAAGGTGTAAGCTGCGCCGTTCTTCAGCCGGGGGTTGGCGAAGTAGGCCCGGAAGATGAATGCGAAGGTGTCGAGGAGGTAGAGCCGCTGTTCGGACATGGGGCCAGTGTACTGCCCCGGATCAGGCTTTGAAGAAGCGGCCCACCAAGCGAGTGAACCAGCCCGGTTCCTGGACGTCGCGGCTGGCCAGATGGCGCCTCACATCCTCGGCATAGGCCGCATCATCATGCTTGATGTGGTAGACCAGCCAGGTCTTCAGGGTCGCCAGCAGCTCTCCGGTGATGTCCTCGCCAGCGGCAACCCGCTTCTGACTCTCCTGGATGCTCCGCACAAAGAGGTCGTGAGTCCCCTTGTGGGAGCCCGCACAGGCATACCCCGCCTTCTCCATGAGTTCCTCTTCCAGTGAGAAGTGGCTGGCGGTGTAGTCCACCAGGCGCTCCAGCACGGGCACCAGGGCGTCAGCCCTGCCCAGTTCCTTGGCCACTGCCAACTGATTGATGTAGTCCACGATGCGGCGATGTTGGGCGTCGATGTCCTGGATACCGGTGGCCAGGTCGTCGCTCCAGGCGAGAAATCCCATGGGGCAGCTCTCCATAGATGAAGGGTCCACAAAGTGGGATGCCTGCCCGCCCAAGGGCGTTTGGGGAGGCCGGCAAACCTGTCAATCTTGAGCTTGGCCGTCCTCCTCCGAGGACTCGGCAGGAGTGGACATGACGAAACGCGCCATCAACTTCTACGCAGGCCCCGCCGGGCTGCCCCTGCCCGCCCTGGAGCGGGCCCAGGCCGAGCTGCTGGACTTCGCCGGCACCGGCATGTCCGTCATGGAGATCAGCCACCGCTCCAAGGAATACGACGCCGTCCACGAAGAGGCCCTCAGCCTGGTGCGGGAACTGCTCGACATCCCGAAAAACTTCAAGGTCATGCTCCTGCAGGGCGGCGCCCATCTCACCTTCGGCATGATCCCCCTCAATCTCCTGCAGGGCGACCGCAAGGCCGACTACATCCTGACCGGCAACTGGTCCGAGAAGGCCTACAAGGATGCCCGCCTTATCGCCGGAGACCGGGTGCAGGTGGCGGGCTCCACCAAGGAACTGGGCTACAGCCGCCTCCCCAAAACCAGCGAACTCAGGATCCGCAAGGACGCCTCCTTCGTCCATTTCTGCTCCAACAACACCGTGGAGGGCACCCAGTTCAAGGACTGGCCCGAGACCGGCGGCATCCCCTACATCTGCGACATGAGCTCCGACCTCATGTGGCGACCCTTCGATGTGAGCCCCTTCGGCCTCATCTACGGCGGCGCCCAGAAGAACCTGGGGCCCTCTGGCGTAACACTCCTCATCATGAGGGACGACTTCCTGGAGATGTGCGAGGACGAGAAGCTCCCCACTTACCTGCGCTTCCGGGTCCACGCAGAGAAGAACAGCCTCTACAACACCCCCCCCACCTTCGGCATCTACCTGCTCCGCAATGTCCTCGCCCACAACAAGTCCGTGGGGGGGCTCCAGGTCATGGAGGCCCGCAACCGGGAGAAGGCCGGCCTGCTCTATGGCTGCATCGACCGCCTCCACGGCTTCTACCGCCCCTACGTCACGGAGCCGGCCGACCGCTCCCTCATGAACGTGGACTTCTTCCTCCCCTCGGAGGAGCTGACGGAGCGCTTCGTACAGGAGGCCAAGGCCGAAGGCATGGTGGGCCTCAAGGGCTACCGGGACATCGGCGGCATCCGCGCAAGCCTCTACAATGCCGTGAGCGTGGAGAACGTCGGGACCCTGGTGGCCTTCATGGAGGACTTCGCCCGGAGGCATTGAGCCAGGCGTCATGGTTCCCGGGCCCCGAGCCGATTCAAGACGAGGAAGGGAGGTCCTGACCGCATTCCGATGAAGAAGCTCCCAGGCCTGAGCGCCGCCGCCCCCGCTCTCCGGATCGCCATCATCTACGCGATCGTTGCGGGGCTGTGGATCTTCACCTCAGACAGCCTGATGGGCCTTCTGGTCCCCGATCCCGGGACCCTGACCCGGATCGCCACTTACAAGGGGCTGGCCTTCGTGGCCATCACGGCCCTCATGCTCTACGGCCTGATCCGGCACACCCTGGTCCAGCTGGCCCGCCAGGAGCCTGAACCCGCGCCCACCCCGGATCCCGGGCGGTCCCCCAGGATGCTCTGGCCCAAGCTCATCTTCCTGGTCATCCTCGTCTTCATCCTGAGTGCAGGCGGTCTGGTGGTCCACTTCCAGAGGAAGGGCCTCCGTCAGAGCGAGCAGTACAAGCTGAGCCGGATCGCCGACTTCAAGAGCCGGCAACTGGACAACTGGGTGGAGAGCGGCATCCGTGAGGCCGACTATGCGGCCTCGGGCTCCTTCCTCTCCAGGGTCGCCCGGGAGTGGTTCCGCCAGGGTGGAAACAGCGGCGAAGGACAGCGGATGATCCAGAGCCGTCTGGCCGACCTCATGGCCGCCGGGCAGCATCGCTCCGTCTTCCTGAGGGATGCCGGAGGCCGGGTCCGGGCCCAGGCAGGATTCCCGGAGCCAGCTCCCTGGATGGACACCGAGGCCCTCTCGGCCATAAGGGGGGGCATCACCCTCACCATCCCCGAGCTGAGACCCCACAGCCCTCCCCTCGTCCATCTCTTTGCCCCCATGGTCCTGCCGGGAAAGGATGGAAACCCCGAGGTGATCGGCTGCCTCCAGGTGGTCATGGATGCGGGGCAGAAGGTGGTGCCCGATCTCGAGTCGGGGCTGAGGGACGCACTGGCCACCGAGATCCTCCTGGTGGGCCGCCTGGAGGGTTCTCCCGTGCTCCTCACCCCGGACCTCCAGGCGCCCGGAGGGAGCGGGAATCCCCAGCTCCTTGAAGCCCTGCTCTCCAAGGGCGCCTCTCCGGACCTGGCTGGCAGCGGTCACCTGGCGGCGGTGGCCTGGTCGGCCCGCACGGGCTGGGGCGTGGTGGCCACCGAGGATCCGGAGCTCCTCTTCCGATCGACCCGGCGGCTGATCTGGTACGTCATTGTCCTGGGCGCCATCTTCGTGGCCACCGGCACGGTGATCCTCATCCTCTGGCTCCGCCTCCAGCGGAGCCTCTATGAGCAGCTCCAGCGCCGCCAGTCCCTGGAACGCGAACTCCTGGAGAAGCGGCTGGACAACCTGTCCCGCTTCGCCAATGACATCGTCCTCCTCATCGACGAAACCGGCCGGATCCTGGATGCCAATGACCGGGCCTGCTCGGCCTACGGCTACCCCCGGGAGGAGCTCCTGGGACTCAGCATCCGGGACATCCGCGCCCCGGAGACCATCCGGACCTTCCCGGACCAGTGGAGCGATGCGCAGCGGGAGGGGGCCACGCGCTTCGAGACCCTGCACCGCCGCCGGGACGGGTCGGTCTTCCCCGTGGAGGTCAGCAGCCGGAGGGTGGAGCTCCCGGACCGCATCCTGGTGCAGAGCATCATCCGCGACATCTCCGAGCGGAAGGCCTCGGAGGAGGCCCTGCGCCAGACCCAGAAACTGGAGAGCCTGGGGGTCCTGGCTGGAGGCATCGCCCATGACTTCAACAACCTGCTCACGGCCATCCTGGGCAACCTCAACCTGGCCCAGCTCCGCCTGGATCGGGAGCACCCCGCCCAGGCCTACCTCAGGAATGTAGAGAAGACCATCCAGCGGGCCTCGGACCTGACCCGCCAGATGCTGGCCTACTCGGGACGGGGCACCTTCGAGGTGCGCGCCAACAACTTCAACACCATCGTGGAGGAAATGGGACGCCTGCTCCAGGTCTCCATCCCCAAGAAGAGCCTGCTGGTCTTCGACCTGGAGCCCGGGCTCCCTCCCGTAATCTCGGATGCGGCCCAGATCCAGCAGGTGGTCATGAACCTGGTGACCAACGCCGCCGACGCCATCGGAGACGCACCCGGCACCATCACCCTCCGCACCTTCTCCACCCGGGTCGCTACCCAGCAGATCCCCTCCACGGTGCCCGGCAGCCACCTCCCTTCCGGTCTCTATGCCTGCCTGGAGGTGCAGGATACCGGCTGCGGCATGAGCCCCGAGGTCCTGGAGCGGATCTTCGACCCCTTCTTCAGCACCAAGATCACCGGCCGGGGCCTGGGCCTCTCGGCCATGCTGGGCATCCTGAGGGGTCACCAGGCGGGCATCCGGATCCACAGCCACCCCGGCGCGGGCTCTCGCTTCACCCTCTACTTCCACGCCAGCCCGGAGGCCATGCTGGAGCCGGAGCGCTCCGAGGCGGGACCGGAACCCACCGCCCCCCGGAGACCGGCCCGGATCCTCCTGGTGGACGACGAGTCCATCATCCTCATGTCTGCGACCCACGCCCTGGAGGGGGCCCACTACCAGGTGGAGACGGCCGGGGACGGCGCCGAAGCCCTGGAGATCTTCGGTAGGAGGCCCTTCCAGGCGGTGGTGCTGGATCTCACCATGCCCCGCATGGACGGCAGGGAGACCTTCCGGCGCCTCCGGGAACTCGCCCCCGACCTGCCGGTGATCATCTGCAGCGGGTACAGCGGACTGGAGGACCTGATCGACGGGCACGGGCGCCCCCCGGACCGATTCCTGCCGAAGCCCTACTCCCTGCGGACTCTGGAGGAGGCCGTCCACCAGATCCTGACCTCCCGTACCTGAGCCGGGCATACTGGGGAGGCCATGGAAAGCCCCGTCCCCCAGCCCTCTCCCGACGAGACCCAGGATCGCCGCTGGTCCCTCCTGGCCCTCACCAGTGTGGGGGCCTTCATGGCCCCCCTGGATGTCTCCATCGTCTCGGTGGCCATCCCCAAGATGGTGCCCGCCCTGAACATGGGCTTCGGAGCCTCCCTCTGGATCCACGCCTCCTACCTCCTGGCCATGGCGGTCATGCTCATCCCCGTGGGGCGCCTGGCGGACGAGCGGGGAAGGGTCCGCTTCTACCTGGCCGGTATCGCCATCTTCACCCTGGGCTCCCTCGGTGCCTCATTCAGTCCCAATGGCAGCCTCCTGATCCTCAGCCGGGTGGTCCAGGGGGTGGGGGCGGCCTTCCTCAGCGCCACCTCCGCCGCCATCATCGCCACCGCCTTCCCGACAGAGGAGCGGGGCCGGGCTGTGGGCATCAACATCATGGCCATCTATCTGGGCCTGAGCCTGGGCCCCCCCCTGGGGGGCTTCCTGGTGGACAGCTTCGGCTGGTCCTGGATCTTCCTGATCAACATCCCCATCGGCGTGGTGGTCTTCCTCTGGGGCTGGCACCTGCTGCCCCGACAGGAAGGGAACCGCGGCAGGGCCTTCAGCATGGACCTTCCCGGAGCGGGACTCTTGGGCGCCCTGCTGATCTCCCTGCTGGTGCCCTTCACCTTCGCCCCGGAGTGGGGCTGGCATCAGCCGGTGGTCTGGATCCTCCTGGTGCTGGCGGTCCTCTTCCTCATCGGATTCGCCCTTCGGGAACACCATGCCAGGGCCCCCATGCTGGACCTGGACCTGCTGCGGAGAAACCGCCTCTTCGCGGCGGCGAACCTGGCGGCCCTCCTGAACTACATGGCCCTCTTCGCCGTGGCGGTGCTGACGGCGGTCCAGCTCCAGCTGGTCCTGGGGCTCACGGCCCGCAGGGCGGGCTGGATCATGCTGAGCCAGCCCGTGGTCCAGGCCCTGCTCAGTCCCGTCTCCGGACGCCTGAGTGACCGATTCGGCTCCCGGGTCCTCTCCACCCTGGGCATGGTCCTCACCGCCCTGGGCATGGCGGGCCTGGCCCTGGCAGCCCGGACCACCAGTCTGACGGGGATGGTGGCGGCCCTGGCGGTGGTCGGCATCGGCATGGCCGCCTTCAGCGCCCCCAACACCAGCGCCATCCTGGGCTGCGTCCCCAAGGCCCAGATGGGTCTGGCCAGCGCCTTCACGGCCACCATGCGAGTCACGGGGCAGGCCCTCAGCGTCGCCATCCTCGGCGGTATCGCCTCCAGCCACCTGGGGCACGGCGGCTGGCGGCAGCTGCTCAACGTGGGCAGCTCCCCGTCAGCGGCGCTGGCCTACTCCCAGGGATTCCAGATGGCCATGGTGGTCGGGGCCCTCTTCGCCCTCCTGGGAGCCTGGGCCAGCCTGGCCCGGAGCCGCTGAGCCGGAACTGGCCTCCCGGGGCGGGCTCTACTATGATCAGCCCATGACCCGACACCCCATCTTCCCCCTCCTCGTGGCCGGACTGGTGGTCCAGGCCGCTCCTGCCCCCGTGATCCGCCACCTGGGCTCAGTCCAGGCCACCCGTAGCGGCCTTGAGGTGGTGCGGGGCGAGATCACCCTCCCGACCACGCTCCCCGGACCTGCCCTGCGCCTTGCCCCAGGCGAAACCGGGCTCAGCCAGGTCTATCTGCTTCCACCGGAGCTGGTCGTCACGAGCCCCTGGAAGCGCCAGATGGCCAGGGAAAAGCGCCGCGAAGCCGTAGAGGAAGTCTGGCAGAGGCTCCGCATGAGCCCGCTCCAGGGGGCTCTGGAGCGCTACGCCAGCCGTCATGGTGGCAAGGCCCCTGACCGTCTCGAGGAGCCCGCCTGGCTCCAGGCCATCGCCCAGGGAGCCAACGAGCATGCAGGGCTGCCGCCCTATGCACCCGGCAGCCCGGAGGCAGAGAGCTTGGAACAGGTGAAGACGGCCCTGACAGGGTTCAGCCTCCTACCGGGCGTTCCCTGGGAGGGGGCCGACCAGGCTGCCGCACAGGGGGTCCCCCTCTTCCTTGAGACCTCGCCCGCGGTGGACGATGGCCTGCACTGGGTCGTGGACAACGGGCTCCAGGCCCGGCGGGAGCCCATCCGTTCCAGCCTGCTGGCCTCCCACCACCTCAAGCTCTCTCTGGAGCGGGTCATTCCGATCCCCACCGACCCGGACCCAGGGCTTCCCATGGCCTGGACGATCGTGGGGCTCCGCAGGCATCAGGCCACCTCAGCCCACCTGGAGCTGATCGATGGCCAAGGAGGAGTACGGCCCCTGATCTGGACCTTCCCGCCGCAAGCCCTTCCGGACCCGACCCCGGACCAGACTCTGCACCAGTGGGCTTTCGTCCGCGCCCAGACCTGGCGGCAGGGGAGCGGGGAGGCCTCCCCCCTGGTGGGCCATTGGCTCCGGGCCCTCCCCAGGGTCTTCGGCACCCATGAAGGCTTCCCCTGGCCCGAGGAGAGCTGGTACCCCGACGCCCGGGGACAGCGGGAGACAGGGGAGCCGAGCCTCCTGAGCCTGCTGGGCGGACGGGCTGCCGTCGATGAAACCCTGCAGACCGACCGTCCCCTGGAGGACGCTGGGTCCAGCGCCCCCACCAAGCCCCTCTCCCTTGAGCAGATCCCCGGGATCACGGTGGAGCCCTATCCCTTCGAGGCCATGCTCGGGCGGCGCCCAGTGGCCACCCCCCCCTTGGCGGACTGCGTCCCCACCGACCGGGCCATGCTCTACCTGCCGAACCCCCGGGAGGCTCTGCGCGAGCTCGCCCAGGGGGGTGGCAGGATCCTGGAGAAGGTCGGCGGCCTGCTGCACCAGGGGGTGCTCGACCATGACCTGATCACCAGGGCCCAAGGGGATCTGGGCCTGGGTAGCCCCCTGGGGAAGCGCCTGCTGGAAGCCGGGGCCGTGGAGTCCGTGGTCGCCTTTGCCCCGGACCTGGCGCTCCTCTCCGGCTCCGACTGGACCGTGGTGGCCGAACTCAGGCCCAGTGTCGCCTCTCTGGCCGCCCTGATGCTGGAGGGAACCGGGGTGCACCAGGTGGCCACCCCCAGGGGACAGGCCCACTGGGCCCTCCGGGGAAGACGCCTCTTCATGTCCACCAGCCCCAGGGAATTGCAGCTCGCCCTGGATCTGGAGGCCCATCAGGGTGCGGGTTCCCTGGGCCGGAGCGCCGAGTTCCGGTATCTCCAGCTCAAGCTGGCTCCAGACCCGCAGACCCTGGCCTATGTCTGTCTCCCGGACGCCTTCCTCAGGCGGGTGGTGGGTCCCGAGCTGCGCATCCTCCAACTGCGCCAGGGACGGGAGCGCCAGCGCCTGGAGGAGCTGGCCGCGGCGGTGCAACTCCGTCGCCTGGATACCGGCCTGCTCTCCAGGGATCCCGGAGAGCTCAAGTCCCGGGGCTACCTGCGGGAGGACTTCGACATGGGGGGGCTCCTGATCGATGAGCGGGGCACTCCCGTCTCTGAGACCTGGGGCGCCCTGGACCATCTGAAGCCCCTGTCACAGGTCGGCCTGGGGCCGGTCACATCTGCAGAGGCCGAGGCCTACGCCAGCTTCCGGGATCGCTACAGCTCCTACTGGCAGCGCTACTTCGACCCCATGGTCTTCCGGCTCGATGGAGGGGAGGGGCATGAGCGCAACCTGGAGACCTTCATCCTGCCCCTGATCGACACCTCCATCTACCGCGTCCTCGGGAAGCTGGCCCCCCCCAGGGAGACCCCTCTGCCCGTCCCCATCTGGACCCGCCCGATGGTGGCCGAACTCAGCCTCAGCCTGCCGACGGCCGAGGCCCTCAAGGGATTCCGCCTGCCCAAAGCCATGACCCTGTCGGATCCCTACCTCTTCGACCTGCTGGAGCAGTTGGGCACTCAGATCCACATCGCCTTTCCGGATGCGGCCCCCATCCTCCAGATGGGGGGGGGAGCCCCCTCCGGCCTCTTCAGCCAGGGCCCGCTTACCGGGCGGAACCGCTGGATGATGTTCGCCCCCCTGCTGCTCGGCCCCCTGACCCGCCCCATGGTGGTGGCGGTGGAACTCAAGGATCCCATCCGGGCCCAAACAGCCCTCGACCGAATGGTCCATGTGCCTTTGACACCCCCCGGGGACAGCGACTGGTTCCGCATTCAGCTCGCCCGGGATGAGCAGGGGCGCCTGATCCTCAGCTCCACGGTCCTGGGCATGCTCACCCAGCGTTTCTCCCTCAGGGTGGAGGACCGCTGGCTGGTGCTCGCCAATGACACCACCCTGCCCTGCCCCCTGGTCCAGGGCACCGGCGCCCGCCCCCCTGCCTCGGCCACTCTGGAACTGCGACCGGATCACCTGAAGCTGGGTTTAGCGGCGGCCTTCCAGAGCTATGTGGAGGGAGAAGCCTACCGGCGGTGGAGCGCCCAACGCTGGCTGGCCCCCTGGCTGAGCGGAGGCGCGACGGTCGCGGAGGCCCAGACGGCCTGCCGGGCCCTGCTGGGCGCGGCCCCGGAGCTTCCGGGCGATGCCCTCCTGCCGGGCGGAAGGCTGGACCACCCCCTCCGGGACTTCGGCAGCCCCGCCGCGCCCCTTCTCCCCCGGCTTCCGGAGGGCGACTTCGGGGTGCTCGAGGGAATCCGGGCCTTCCGGGTCGAGATGGGTTTCGAGGCGAGCGGCCTGCGCACGCGGATCTCCTGGAGGTAGCCGAAGCCGGGCAGGCCCGTATATTGAGGGCACCAAAGGAGAGCGCCATGGGATCCGTCCTCACCCACCGGGACACCCTGGATTTCCTGGGCCGCCCGGGTTCGCTGGCCCAGCGGCTGGCCGGGCTCCATGAAGCCCTTCGCCAGCACTTCCCCGCCGTCCATCGGCTGGCGGTGGCCGCCTGCGACCCGGAGGCGGAGCGGGTGAGGACCTACCTGCAGAGCAATGAAGGCGAATCCCCCCTGCGCCACTATGAGATCCCCTTGGAGGAGGCCCCGGGCCTGCGCCAGCTCCTGGCTTCGGGCCGGGCCCGGGTGGTGGAGGACCTCAGCAGCTTCGACCACGGCACCCACCTTCACACCCGAGCCCTCCGGGAGGCCGGCTTCGCCTCCAGCTACACCCTGCCCTTCTTCTGGCAGGGCAGGCCCGAGGCCTTCATCTTCATGAACAGCCGCATGCCGGGAGCCTTCCCCGAGGAGGCGCTTCCGGAACTCGACCTCTGGGGGCATCTGGCCGGCATGCTGGTGGTCACCGAAGAGAACGCCGTGAGGGCCCTGCTGGCCGCTCTTCGGACCGCCAACAGGCTGGTGCACTTGAAGGACCCGGAGACGGGCGGCCATCTGGAGCGCATGGCGGCCTACACCCGGGTCATCGCCCGGGAGCTGGCCAGTCGCGGCCAGCAGAGCTTCGACGATGACCTCATCGAGACCCTGGCGGCCTTCGCCCCCCTCCACGATGTGGGGAAGATCGGCATCCCCGACGCGGTCCTGATGAAGCGCGGGAGGCTTTCTGAGCAGGAGCGGGAGGTCATGCAGAGCCACCCCTCCCTGGGGGCTGAGGTGGTGGACACCCTGGTCCGCGAGTTCGGAGTGGAGCACCTGGAGCACATCGAGCTGCTGCGCCATGTGACAGAGTGCCACCACGAGCTCCTGGACGGCAGCGGCTACCCCGTCGGCCTCTCGGGTGAGCAGGTGCCCATCGCCGCCCGGATCATCGCGGTGGCCGATGTCTTCGATGCCCTGACCAGCGTCCGACCCTACAAATCCCGCTGGAGCAATGCGGAGGCCTTCAGCTTCCTGCGCCGACAGGCCTGCGGCCAGCTGGACCTCTCCTGCGTGGAGGCCCTGCTGGGGAGGGAGGATGAGATCGAGCGCATCCAGAACGCCTGGCGGGACTGAGATGCGCTATCGGGGCTCCCCCAGGACACCGCATGGGGGTGGAGAGAGGGCGCGGAGCGACCGGGCGGTCCCCCCATTCCGGAGTTGCCCCTCAGAGCTCCAGGGGAACCCCGAGAACGAAGTCCAGGGCCTGTTTGAGGTCCTTCACCCGGTAGGGCTTCTGCAGGTAGGTCACGAAGCCGTGCTTCCGGAAGACATCCCGGCTCATGGACTCGCTGAACCCGCTGCAGAGAATGGCCCTGACCTCGGGGCAGAAGACCCGGATGGCGTCCAGGGCCTCCCCCCCGTTCATGCGGGGCATGGAGGCATCCATCAGCACCACCTGGATGCTGTCCCCGTATCTCCGATGGATCTCCACGGCCTCGACACCATCCCCTGCCTCCAGGACCGCGTAGCCGAAGCACTCCTCCAGGATCTCCCGGCAGGTGGCCCGCACCCCGGCATCGTCATCCACCACCAGGACCGTGGTCCCCTTCGTACCGGGGGGCTCCCCGACAGGCTCCCCCTGGGCCGGCTCCGGCATCTCCCCCACCGGGAAGAGGGCCCTGAAGGTGCTCCCCTCGCCCGGGGAGCTCTGGACCTGGAGCCCCCCCCCGTGCCCCTTCAGGATCCCCAGGACCGAAGAGAGCCCCAGTCCCCTTCCCAACCCCTTGGTCGTGAAGAAGGGATCGCAGATGGAGTCGAGCTGCCCGGCCAGGATGCCGCAGCCCCGGTCCGAGACCTCCAGACAGAGGCAGGGCCCTTCGGGGGCCGACAGGATCCAGGCTCCCCCCTTGAGGCTGCCGTCCCAGGCTGACAGCGCCAAGTCCACGCCACCGGGACCGGGGTCGAGGGCCTCCGCCGCATTCACCACCAGATGGGTGATCAGCTGGAGGATCTGCTCGGGATCGCCCACCATGCGCAGGGAGGGCCCGCCCATGCAGCCTGAATAGCGCACCTCCCGTCCCACCAGCTTGGCCAGCCCGGGCAGGTTCCGGTCCAGGAAGGCGCCCAGGTCCAGGGAGGAGGCATGGCGGAAACCCTTGCCGGAGTAACTCAGGAGGCGCCCCGAGAGGGCCTGGGCCGCAGCCAGGCTGTCCCAGACCCGGGAGAAGGCATCCTCCACCTGCTCCCCCTGGATCCGTCCGGAGTGGATCCGCTCCAGATTGGCCAGGATGACCTGGAGGATGTTGTTGAAGTCGTGGGCAATGCCTCCGGCCATGAGGGCCAAACCCTCCGCCTTCAGGGACTGCCGACGGGTCACTTCGACCTCGTGGCGCTCGGTGATGTCGTGGAGCATGACCAGGAGGTGCTTCTCTCCATGGAGATGAAGGGGCACGAACACGGCGTCCACCCAGAGGAAGCGTCCGGAGCCTGTCTGGACCCGGGCCTCCATGCGCTGCTTCCAACCGGTGCAGAGGGCCTCTTCGGCCTTCTCCAGGAGGCCGGCGGCCTTCCACTCCTTGAGGTGGCAGAGGTTCATGCCCAGGATCCGGCGCTCGTCCTCCACACCCACCAGGAGGGCGAGGGCCCGATTGGCGGTGACGCAGGTCCCGGAGCGGGCAGAGAAGACCGCCACCCCGATGGGCGCGGCAGCGATGAGCTCCTGGTTCGACTCCAGGGCCTCACTCAGATGGGTCATGGCATGGAAGTAGAGCTTGTCATACCGGTCCCGGGCCTCCTCCAGGAGCCGCATGGCCCGCTTGGCCTGGGCCAGCCGCTTCTCCAGCAGGAAGGCCTCCCGCTCCGGGGTCCGGGCCTTCGGGAGATCCTGTCCGGGGTGGGCATCGGCCATATCGGTCTCTCAGGCGAGCAATAAAACAACAAATGATTCATTATTAAAGATCGAAGGGGCACCCGCTTCCGGGGGACAGATCTCACCGTAAAAATAGGCCCCCACGACGTGCACCCCTGCACCCAGCACCTGACTGACCGAGGCGCACTCATCGATGGCCCGGGTTCCGAGCACCACGCGGCGGGCCGAGCAGGAGAAGCAGATCGCCAGCCCCGGATCGCCGGGACCGAACATCTCCCGGGCGTGGAGCGCCGCCCCCCGGGCCGCGCCCACCACCGAATCCCGGTCCATCAGGGCGACCCGGACCTGGGCTCCCGGTGGAACCCGGGCCGTGTACCGGATATAGCCATCCAGGGGATCGATAGGCAGGAGGAAGGTCCTCAGATAGAGGTAATGCCCCTCGGGGTCATAGACGACGGTGGGAGTGTCCACCGAAGGCAGGGCATCCCGCCCCATGAGATCCCGGTAGAAGTCCAGGGCGGGCCGTCCGTCGATATCGATGACCACATTCCGGGCCACGCGGGTGACCACCCCGGTCCTTCCGATGGGCTTCCATCCGGTCTCCGCCGCGTGGCCGAAGCGGAAGTCCCCGAAGAAGAGAAGGCAGACCGCGCAGCCCGAGAGGACCTCCCGTCCATGGAACTGGCGGTTCCCCTCGAAGGTCCAGCTATCAGCAGAGGCGCCGCCCACCAGGGGAAAGCCCTGCCCGAAGGCCTCTTGCAGGGCCAGCATGGCGTCCTCCCCCATGTAGGAGAGCGCGTCGGCCAGGAGGATCCCCAGGCGGGGGCTCCGCCCCTGCTGCCGGGCCTTGAGCTCCTGGCACTGGGGCCCGAGGGGGTGGGCCAGGTCGAGACTGCAGGAGGCGAACGCCACGGTGGCCGAACCCAACACCAGCAGCAGGAGGGAGTCCTCCGTATAGCCCTCCCCCGGTGAGAACTCCCCATCGGTCGTGCAGCCGATGAGGGGCACGCCCGGCCATTGGACCTGCAGGGCATCGAGGAGGAGCTGGTGGTCCAGGGCGGCTCCGGCCAGCAGAAGGATGGCCCCCGCTGGCCGCCCCGCCAGCTGGCCAAGGCAGTGGCTGATGGCCTCCGTGATGGCTTCATGCGCGTCAACCACTTCGCAGTGCGTGAAAGCCGAATAGAAGCTCGAGCCCATGAGGCCCCCGGAAGCGACAGGATGTTGGGTGTCCTGGGCCCATTATGCCCGGGAATCCATCAGAGTATGGTGACTGGAGAGCCCCCGCGCTACTCTCAAGCCACGAGGCATAACCCCATCAGTGGAGGCTGGTCATGGAGAGCATGGAACCCAAGGTCCTGTGGAACTACTTCCTGGAGCTCTCCCGGATACCCCGGGGCTCCAAGCAGGAGCAGGCAGCGGCCCAGTGGGTGGCCGACCAGGCCACGGCCCTTGGCTGCGAGGTGCTGCGGGACCCCATCGGCAACGTGATCATCCGCAAACCCGCGACCCCCGGGCGGGAGGACCGCCCCGGCATCTGCCTCCAGGCCCATGTCGACATGGTCTGCGAGAAGAACGAGGACACGGTCCACAACTTCGCCTGCGACCCCATCCCGGTCTACCGGGACGGCGACCTCCTCAAGGCCCGGGGGACCACCCTCGGCGCTGACAACGGCATCGGCGTCGCCACCGCCCTGGCGGCCCTGGCCGCCAAGGACATCCCCCACGGCCCCCTGGAGGTCCTGGTGACCATTGATGAGGAGACGGGCATGACCGGGGCGGAGAACGTCCAGCCCGGCATGCTCAAGGCCAAGTATCTCCTCAACCTGGACAGCGAGGAGGAGGGTTTCCTCACCATCGGCTGCGCCGGGGGCATCGACACCATCGCCACCCGCAAGGCCTCCTGGGAGCCCCCCCAGAGCGGAGCCAAGGGTTACCGCCTCAAGGTCTCGGGCCTCAAGGGCGGCCACAGCGGCATCGACATCAACGGCCACCGGGGCAATGCCATCCGCTTCCTGGCCCGCGCCCTCCATGCCCTCTCCCACCACTTCGAACTGGGTCTCGCCCACCTCCAGGGGGGCAACAAGCGCAACGCCATCCCCCGCGAAGCCTGGGCCCTCGTCACTCTGGATCCAGTCAAGGAGGCTGAGGTCCAGGCGATGGTCGAAAGCCTCCAGCGCGAGAGCCGTCTGGCCATCGGTGCCTTCGATCCCGGCCTGACCTTCACCCTTGAGCCCGCCGAGCTCCCCACCTTGGTCATGTCTACGGAGGACGCCAAGGCGGTGATCAACACCCTCTTCACCATGCTGCACGGCGTGGTGGCCATGAGCCCCGACATCCCCGACCTGGTGCAGACCTCCACCAACCTGGGCGTACTGGAGACCAAGGAGGGCGCGGTGACCTTCTACATGCTCCACCGCTCCTCCATCGACAGCTCCAAGATGACCGTGGTGGAAAGAGTCTCGGCCCACTGCGAGCTGGGAGGTTTCGAGGCGAAGCACGTGGGCGGCTACCCAGGGTGGAAGCCTGAGCCCGGCAGCGACCTGGTGAAACTGGTGAAGGAGGTCCACAAGGCCCAGACCGGCCAGGACATGAAGGTCGTCGCCATCCACGCCGGCCTGGAGTGCGGCATCATCGGCGAGAAGTACGAGGGCATGCAGATGGCCTCCATCGGCCCTGACATGTGGGATGTCCACACCCCCGATGAGAAGGTGAGCATCCCCTCCGTGGGCCGCTTCTGGGACCTGCTGAAGGCCATTCTGGCCGCGGTGTGAGATCCATGAAAAGGGAGGCACAAGTGATGTGCCTCCCTTTTCATGGAAAGGATTCAAAGTCCTCCCCCAGAACCCGGAGTTGAGCTTCGGAACCCATCCCTTGGCAGACCTCCCTCAGCGCGGAGAGGTCTGCCCAGTCGGGCTCAGAAGGTCCCGCCGTGCTCTGCGTAGATCTGGGGCAGGAAGGACTGAAGATTGGCGAACTCCTTCACATTGTGGCGGGCAAGGCCGGCCACGGGGAAGGGGGGCAGCTTCACACCGCCGGGCAGGGTGTGGATGGCTTCGCCGTTGACGAACTTCTTGCCCAGCCAGAAGCGGGTGCGCTGCTCCAGGCCGCCCTCGACCTCGCGGAAGAAGTGGACCATGCAGGCCGAACCCTTGAAGGCGGGGAGACCCAGGGGGGGGTTGATCATCTGGGAGACCCCGTGGCCACCGCACACGCAGGCCACGTTGGGGGCGTGGTAGCGGCTCATGTCGAAGCCCATCTGCTCGGGCTTCAGGAAGTTGATGTAGATGTTCTCCGTGGGGCCGTCACAGGCCTCCACCACGTGATGGGTCACCCCCGTCACCTTCTCGACGAGGGGTACGCTGGGGTCCGTGATCTTGGCCCGGGTGGCTTCGTCCACAGAGATGCCGTAGTGGCCGGCAGGGAACCAGATCTTGTAGCGCAGGTCCTCCAGGGCGTGCCAGGCGAACCACCACTGGATCATCTCCACGGTGGCCCCGGGCCAGATGCGGTGGTTGGCGATGAAGCCGGAGCCATCGGGCATGACGCACCAGCCGACCTCGCAATCCAGGTAACCGGGGTTCAGCAGGTCGCTGATGCGCTCCACGGGCAGGGCCAGGGCCGGGTCGATGGGCTTGTCCATCTTCGCCATGTGCTCGGGGTCCCAGGCCGCCAGCTCCTTGTAGAAATACTTGGCATACGGCTTGGCCTTCTCGGCCTCCGTCAGTTTGTAGCGTTCCAGAAAGAACATGGAATCCTCCAGGTGGGATCGTCGTTGCGGTTCAGAAGCCCTCGGGACGGTTCGGGTACTGCTCGATGGGCACCCGCTCGTAGCTCACAGCGATCCGGCCGTTGTCGTTCCGGAGGTCGATCCACTTCAGCCATTCCTGGTTGTCGGTCTCGGGGTAGTCCTCCCGCACATGCCAGCCCCGGGTCTCCTTGCGCTCCATGGCCGCGGTGAAGTAGAGCTCAGCACAGAGGGCCATGTTCTTGAGGTCGTGCCAGAGGCCCAGAAGGTGGAAGTCGTTGTGAAGGGCGATCTCCCCCATGTGCTCCTGCACCCAGTGGATCTTGTCGAGGGCCTCCTCCATGCGGTCGGGGTGCTTCCGGACCGAGAAGCGGGGGGGAGCCACCACCTCCTTGATGCAGTGGATGCGGTCACGCACCTCGTAGCCCTTCTCCACCTTCAGGGGTGCGAAGAAAGCCTCCTTGAAGGCCGCCACCTGGTCCAGGTCGATGTGGGGCTCGGGCAGGGTCTTGGTGGTGAGGGCCACGTCCTCATGGCACCAGATGGCGCTCACGGAGGCGTAGGAGAGACCGGAGCCGCGCTGACGGCTCGGGGTGGGCACGGCACCGGCCCAGCCGCAGCCAGAGCGGGAAGTGTCACCGATGGCCCAGAGGCCTTCCAGATTGGTCTTGAGGTTGCCATCGGTCTTGACCGCCCCGAACTCCCCGATGAAGAGGGGGTGGACGATGGGCTTCCAGCGGTGGTCGACGGAGTATTTCTCCTCCTTGTCCATCTCCTTGTGGTGGAAGAGATCGGCGGTGGGACGGGTCCAGCGGAAGAGGAAGCCGCCGCAGGCCAGAGGGTTGTCATTGAAGAACTCGGTCTCCTCCCAGACGATGGGACCGCGGCCCTCCATGACCTCCTTCTCCATGCCCAGGAAGATGCCGATGTCGAAGTCGCACTCATGGGGCTTGGTGTAGCCCAGGTCGGCGAGGCGCTGGCCCTTGCTGTTGTAGAGGGAGTATTGGGAGCCCACCTGGACGCCGTTTCCGCCCGGGAGACCCACGTTGTAGAAGTTGGAGTACTCGGCGTTGCGCATCTCGGCTCCGGCGCGCCAAGCTGCGGCGATGCCGTCGCCCCGGGCGGAGGTCCACATGTGCATCACGTTCCAGTTGCAGGAGCCGGTGGCCAGCACCGTGGCCCTGGCCTGGAAGATCTGGAACTCGCCGGTGACGATGTTGAAGCCCACGGCGCCCACGACGCGGTCGTCCTGCTTCAGGAGCTCGATGGTCTGGACCTTGTTGACCATGCGCACACCCAGACTGCGGGCCCGCTTCTCCATCTTGTAGAGGAGGTCCAGGTCCACAGCGGTGAGACACCAGTATGGGAGACCGGGGGCCCGGGAGAGGGTTCCGTCGGCCTCGCGCATGGTCTCGATGCCCCAGCGGGCATAGTCCTCCACCACCTCGCGGGTCGTGACCGCATACTTGCGCATCAGGTCCTGGTTGTTGAGGTACTTGCCGCTGGCCTCCACGTTGTATTTCACGTAGGCGTCCAGGTCGTCCTGCTCGGACACCACCTGGAGCACACCGGCCCCCTTGTTGGCCTTCCCGGCGGTGCCGGTGGTGGCCTTCTCGGCGATGAGCACATCCAGGGAGGGATCCTTCTCCTTGATGCGGATGGCCGCGTGGAGACCGGCGATGCCGCCGCCCAGGATCAGCACGTCGCTGCTGTACAGCGTGCCCAGTTCATTTGCATTCGTCATGTCGATTCTCTCCTAGTCCGGGTTCCCGATCACTTTTCCACATAGGACAGGGGGTAGAACTCTTTGGGGTAGGGCTCGGGCATCCGCCAGGGATTGCGGGGGATCACCTCGATGCAGTGCACCGGACAGACCATCTCGCACCAGTTGCAGGTGGCGCACTCTTCGGGATATTTGGGGAAGGGCCGCTTGGACTTCTCGTCCCAGCGGATCACATCCACGTGGCAGGTGTTGTAGCACTTCTTGCAGCCGATGCACTTCTCAAGGTCGATCTTGATGACGTGCGCCGTGTAGCGACTGAAGAATCTCGTCATAACGGGCTCCTCCCATCCAGGGGCCGCCGGGCGGCCGGATTCACGGAAACATACAGACCCCCTCCAGTCGGCAAGACCGGGCATTCAGCGAAGGGCCATGGACCGAGGGGTCTTCACGGCATTGCGCAGGGGGTGACAAGAAAGTATCCGTGCGCTTTTCGATCTTTCCCAATCGAATCTTTCGTTGACGGCAAGCATGGTGATCGATGGCCCTCGGGCCTCCCGGTGGCAGTCCGGAGGGATTAGGATGAATGGAGGATCAGAAACCTTCATGAGCCGCAGTCCCTTCACATTCCTCCGGGCGGGCCTCCGCCGGATCAACCATCTCCTGCAGGGGGAGGCCGACCTCGAGCACCTGCAGAAGGGGGCCGCCCGCACCCTGGACCGCCTCACGGCCCTGGTGCCCCTGGATGCGGACCTGCTCATGGCCAGGGGCGCCCGGCGCAGCCATTATCTGAACCGGCAGCTGGCCACCTCCCTGGCCTTTACGGCGGGGGCCGTCAACGCGGGCGGATTCCTTGCCGTCCACGCCTACACCTCCCACGTCTCCGGCACCACCTCCCACGCCGCGGACGCTCTGGTGCTGGGCCAGCACACGGTGGCCCTGGGGGCCATCGCCACCGTGGCCTGCTTCTGCGCAGGGGCGGCCTCCGCCTCGATCCTCATCAGCTACGGGAAGCGCCACCGCTACCAGAGCTACTACGCCCTCAGTCTCATGGTCGAGGCGATCCTGCTGCTGCTCTTCGGACTCATGGGCTACCGCCTCCAGGAGCTGCGGCACTTCTACCTGCCCCTCACCGTCGTGCTCCTCTCCTTCCTGATGGGCATGCACAACTCGGTGGTGACCACCATCTCCAGCGCCGAAGTCCGCACCACCCACATGACAGGGGTGGTCACGGACCTCGGCATTGAGATCGGAAGGGCCCTCTACTTCGACCTGACCAGGAACCCCAGGGTGGAGCGGGTCAAGGCCAACTGGATCAAGCTCAAGCTCCATGCCCTCATCCTGGCGAGCTTCTTCGGCGGTGGTGTGGCCGGGGCTCTGGGTTTCAAATACATCGGCTTCAAGGTCACGCTGTTACTGGCGGGCTTCCTCGCCTTCCTGGCACTGCGCCCGATCCTCCATGACCTCCGCGTACGCTGGCGCCTCCTCCGGCGCGGGGAGGGCTGATGATCCCCCTGGAACGTCTGCCGGGATTTGCCAGCTGGGGGGGACAGCTCGAGCTGCTGCTGGGCACCCCTAATGCCCTGTGGGTCCATGGCCCACCGGGCGCCGGAGTCTCGACCCTGGTGCTGGAACTCGGTGCCCGCCGTGGGACGCCCACTCGGGACGAGGCTGGGCGGCAAGCTGCAGGCGAATTGGAGGCATGGCTCCGGAAGAACCCGGGAGCCGTCCTGGGGGCCCACGAGCCCCCCCCCGGAAACCTGGCGGCCCTCTGCATCCCCCTGAGGCTCTGGACCGTGGACGAGGCCCCTGAGGCACTCCAGGGCTGCCTGGAAGCCCTGGCTCTGGACCTGGGAGTCCCGGGGCCCCTGCCCTCGGCCCTGGGAGTGCTGCCCTGCCCGGGCAACCTGCTCGAGCTCCACAACCGCCTCCTCCGCTGGAAGCTCCTGGGCCAGGCTCCTGACCCGCCGCAGACGAGCCAGCTCCCCCTGGAATCGGACAGCCTCGCAGAGAACCTCCATGCCCTGGAGCGGACCCTGCTCCACCGGGCCCTCCGGCGCAGCTATGGCAATCGGACCGAGGCCGCCCAGCGCCTGGGGGTGAGTCGGCGTCAGCTCTACCTCCTCATCGACCGCCATGGGGACCCTGTGCGCGGGACTCTGCCCGTGGCACCCCCCCCCAAACGCCTCCGGCAGCAACGATGAGTCCACTCCCTGCCAAAACTCCAGTAACCTGGAGGGTCACCGATATAGGCTCCAAGGCCCTCTAGGACACGCAAATGGCCAACCCTCTCCGAGTGCTTGTTGTGGATGATGATCCCGGAATGAGGGACGGGATGGCGCTCAGCCTCAAACGGGCGGGCTTCGTCTGTGAGCAGGCCCGGTCGGGCGAGGACGCGCTGCGCATGACCCGACCCGGCGCCTTCGATGCCGTGGTCACGGACCTGCGCATGACCGGCATGGACGGACTTCAGCTCACGGCACGCCTCAAGGCCCTGGATCCGGCCATCCCCGTGCTCCTGGTCACGGCCTTCGGCAGCCTGGACACCGCCCGGGAGGCCATGCGCCTCGGTGCCTTCGACTACCTCTCCAAGCCCTTCAGCCCCGACGAGCTGGTGCAGGCCGTCCGCAAGGCCATCCGCAGCGAGGAGCGGCTCAAGGCCGAGGAACCTGCGGATGCCCCGGTGATCCTCACCCAGGATCCCCACCTGGCGGAGACCCTGGTGCTGGCTCGCCGGGCGGCGGACAGCCGAGCCACCATCCTCATCCAGGCCGAAAGCGGCACCGGCAAGGAGCTGCTGGGCAAGCTCATCCACGCAGCCAGCCCGCGACGCAAGGGCCCCTTCGTCGCCATCAACTGCGCCGCCATCCCCGAGACCCTGCTGGAGTCCGAGCTCTTCGGCTTCGAGAAGGGGGCTTTCACCGGGGCCAACACCTCCAAGCCCGGACGCTTCGAGGCCGCGGAGGGGGGCACCCTCGTCCTCGACGAGATCGGCGAGCTGCCCCTGCCCGTGCAGGGCAAGCTCCTGCGGGCCCTCCAGGAGCGCACCGTGGACCGCCTGGGCGGCAGCCGCCCCATCCCCGTGGATGTGCGGGTGATCGCCCTCACCAACCGGGATCTCGCCACCGAGGTCAAGGAGGGCCGCTTCCGGGAGGACCTCTACTACCGCCTCAACGTCATCCCGCTGCAGCTGCCCCCTCTCCGCGAACGCACAGGGGACCTCTCCCTGCTGGCCGCCCACTTCGCCGAACGCTACTCCCGCGAGAATGACCGGGCCACCCCCCAGCTTAGCCCCAGTTTCCTGACTGCCCTGAACCGTCACACCTGGCCGGGCAACATCCGGGAACTGGAGAATGCCATCCAGCGCTGCGTGGTCCTCAACCCAGGCAACATGCTCACGGAGAAGGACTTGCATTGGCTCCTGAGCCCTGAGCAACTGCTGGATCTGCCCGA
This sequence comes from uncultured Holophaga sp., assembly GCF_963677305.1. Classification (GTDB taxonomy): domain Bacteria; phylum Acidobacteriota; class Holophagae; order Holophagales; family Holophagaceae; genus Holophaga. The sequence continues at coordinate 1,109,090 of NZ_OY781925.1, read as the reverse complement.
CGATCCCCCCGAGGCCCCGGCGCCTCCCATGCCCATTCCCGCAGAGGAAACCCGGGGCCCCCTCGGATCCGGCGCCCCCTCCGTGGTCACCGCCGACCCGACCGTCCCCCTCCGGGATGCCCAGCTGGGCACCATGGTGGCGCTGCCCTTGGGCCTCTCCCTCCCGGAGCTGGAGCGCTTCTGGCTCCTCAGCACCCTGGCCGCCCTGGATGGCAACCGCACTCACTGTGCCCAGCAACTGGACATAGCCCTGCGCACTGTCCGCAACAAGATCAACGAGTACAGAGTCCAGGGCTTCGAGGTCCCCGGGAGTCAGCGGGGACGCGACGACTGAGCCGACTCATGGCGGTAGAAGGCCGCCGTCACCTCGGCACCCAGCAGGAAGATGCAGCAGCTGTAGTAGAGAAAGACGAAGGCAGCCATCAGGTTGCCCAGGGTGCCGTACAGAATGCCCCAGGTGGGGGTGTGGGCGAGGTAGAGCCCGAAGGCCCACTTCGCCACCCACCAGAGGGCCATGGTCACCAGGCCCCCCAGGAGGGCATGGTGGAAGCGCACATGACGGCGGGGCAGGTGCTGGAGGACCTGGGTGCCGATGATCAGCACCACCAGGGGGGGCAGCAGGGTGAAGACCCTCATCGAGGCTGGGGAGGCCCTGTGCTGGAGGGCCCACTCGAAGCCCGCCGAGACCAGCATCACCAGGAAGGCGAGCCCCCCCAGGGTGATGCCCACCCGCCGGGCGATGTGGAACTGGCGGGTCTGACGGTGGGACCGGAAACGAAGTCCGAAAATGTGGCAGAGGGAGCGGTCAAGCTGATTGATGCCCCAGTGGGCACCCACCACCAGGACCACCCAGCTGAGGTCCCAGCCGCTGACCTGCCGGCTCTGGTGGATGGCATCCCCCAGCACATGGTGCGGGATGTAGGGATAGAGTTGGGAGATGGCCCGGACCATGGCCTGACTGTAGGCCTGGGACCCCAGCACCAGGGCCATGAGCCTGAAGAAGAGTGTGGCCAGAGGGAGTGCCGACAGGCTCAGGAAGAAGCAGATTCCGGCGGCATAGGTCAGGCAGTCATCCCTGTGGTATTTGACCCACACCTCCCGGACGAAATCCAGCACCCTCGCACTGCGGGGCCAGGTCTCTCCAAAGGCCTTCCACCGTCTGGCCGAAGCCCGACGCAGGCTCCAGCGCACACGCTGGAAGAGGGACCGCTCCCGGCCCACCTTCAGAACCGGACGGGATGACCCGGGAAGAAATACATGATCCAGGCCAGGACGATACCGATGCCCAGGAAGCCTGCGACATGCTTGAGGATGCTCATCCGGGTGCGCGCCGGACGCTGGGTCGGCGTGAGCAGGCCGAGGACCAGGCTGATGCCCAGCCCCATGATCACGAAGTGGATGACATGACTACCCAGAAAGTGCATGGGAAAAGACTAGCAGGGGGCCGCACAGGGATAAAATATTATTTATTAATTTCCAAAGATGATGCATCAAAGGCCCCCAAGGCCTCCACCAGACTCCGATAGTCCGACTCCCACCCCTGCAGCCCGCCGTGTCGAAGGCACCGCTCCAGATTCCCGGCGGCCTGGGCCACGGCATCGAGGGAGAGCATGAGGGCCCCACCCTTGAAGCTGTGAGCGATGCGGAGGGCTTCATGCAGATCCCCCTCCGCGAGGAGTGCAGGGATGCGACCCAGGGATGGCAGTTCCTTCCGGAAGCCCTGAACCACCTTGAGCAGCAGGGCCTCGTTCCCATCCAGCCGCTTCAGGGCGGAGGCAACATCCATCACAGACTCGAGCCGCCGGAGCCATCCGGACAGAGCTCCGCTCCCCACAGGGTCCGGGGGTGCGAAGGGGGTCAACACTCTGGCCAGCTGCCTGAAGTCAATGGGTTTGGTGAGCATGGCGTCCATGCCCGCCTGGAGAGCAGCGTCCCGGGCGCGGGCATCGGTGTGGGCTGTCAGGGCGATGATGGGCAGCCGCTCCAGGCCGGGATCGCTCCGAAGGCGGCGGGCCGTCTCGGCACCGTCCGCGCCCGGCAGCTCAAGGTCCATGAGGATGGCATCGAAACATCCCGGTCGGGCCCTTCCCAAGGCCTCCTCTCCGGAACCTGCGCTGCTCACCTGCGCGCCCAGGGCCTCAAGCATGGCCGCGATGACCTCCCGGTTGGGGGGGAAGTCCTCCACCAGAAGCACCCGGAACCCCTTGAGGAGTGCTTCGGAAGGTCCCGGCTCCTCCTCTGGAGGGGGGGGCCCTTGCGGGAGGGCGAGGCGCACCATGAAGCGGCTGCCTCCACCAGGGCGGCTCTCCACCTCGATGCTCCCATCCATGAGCTCCACCAGTTGCCTGCATATGGAGAGCCCGAGGCCCGAGCCTCCGTATACCCGGGCCACTGAGGGATCAGCCTGTCGGAAGGGACTGAATAGACGCTTCAGGACCTCATCGGACATCCCGATCCCCGTATCTGACACCGTGAAGATCAAATCCCAGACCGGCCCTTCGGACCTGGGCGCACCCGTCACCTCCAGGGCCACCCCCCCCTGGGGGGTGAACTTCAGGGCATTGCCCACCAGGTTGATGAGGACCTGGGAGAGGCGGAGTGGGTCGCCGACCACCGCTTCGGGCAGCCCGGGCGCACAGCCGACCCGGAACTCCAGGCCCTTGGCCCGGGCCTGACCCGTGAAGAGGTCCTCGACACCCCGGAGCAGGCCATCGAGGCTCAGGGGCACCTGCTCGATCTCCACGGCGGAAGCCTCCAGCTTCGAGAGGTCGAGCACATCGTTAAGGAGCGCCAACAGGAGCCGACCTGCGCTTTGGATCTTCCCGATGCAGTCCCCGACCGGATGGGAGAGGTCCTGGCCCGCCGCCAGATCCGCAAAGCCCAGGATGGCGTTCATGGGGGTCCGGATCTCATGGCTGATCCGCGCCAGGAACTCGCTCCGGGCCTGGGCCGCAGCCCGGGCCAACTCCAGTTCGCGCTCCTGCTCCCGTCGCAACTGAAGCTCCCGGGCATCGCGCTGATGGATGATCTTGGCGGCGGCGAGGTTGCAGAGGGCGGCCACGAAGCGGAGCTCCTCCTCCCCTCCAGCCCGGCAACTCTCCCCTTCCAGACATACCAGGCCGAGGACCTCATGCCCATAGGCCAGGGGCACCATCATCAGGGTGAGAGAGGCCGTCCCCGTGGATGGGGACGAGGAGGGGAACACCTGGGCCTCGTAGCGGGCAAGGGCCGCTTCCAGGGTGTGCCTCGGGAAACCCGATCCCGCCCCATGCCCCCGGCTGGCGAGGGTCCGCAGCCCCCCCTCCTCCTTGAGCAGGACGGTCCCGTGAGCCGTACCACAGTGGCTGCACAGCTTCTCCAAGAGGGCTTCCAGAAGCGTGTCTGCGGAGAGGTCCCGGACCATGAGCAGACTGATCTCGTGGAGAATCCCCACCGCGCCCCGCCAGCCCAGGAGGGCCTCGGGTCGCATGGACAGCGAGAGCGTCGCCTCGACGGCCTCAGCCGGCTCCAGCCTGAGGGGCACCGGCCCCACTTCGATGAGGTCACCGGGCTTGACCGGCACTGACCCCCCAACCCGCAGCCCGTTGACCCGGCAGCCGTGTCGGGAGCCCAGATCCTCCAGTACCAGGCCCTCGGGCGTCCAGAGCAGCCGGGCGTGGAGCCTTGAAACCGCCGAGTCATCCAGCACCAGCTCCAGATCAGGGCGCCGCCCGATACGGCACTCGGCATGCTGCAACCCCAGGGGAACCGGGGGCCCTTTCGGGATGTGGACCATATAGTCAGCCATGGCGGAACCCTTACCCCATCATCGCCTGTGCGGAGGATGAGGAGAGTGGATAAAATCGGGTTCCATGTCTTCAGTCATGAGCCCTGACCCCCGGCTGCCCCGGCTCATGGAGAGCCTTCGGGACCGCTATGCCTTCCTGGCCGTCCTCGGCCAGGGCGGTGCGGGAACGGTCTACCAGGTCCGGAACCTCCTGCTCGGTCGCCTGGAGGCCCTCAAGACCCTCTCCCAAGGCCCTCACCAGGGGGACCTGGCCCAACGATTCATCCAGGAGGCACGGGTGGCCGCCTCCCTGGACCATCCTCGGATCGTCAAAGTCCATGACTTCGGCCAGGAGGGCGACATCTACTGGTACTCCATGCAACTGGTGGAGGGTCCCACCCTCTCCGGGCTCATGGAGGCCGGATGGAGACTCGACGAGAACACGCTGGCCCAGGTCGCACTCCCCCTCATGGACGCCCTGGCCTACAGCCACAACCGGGGCATCATCCATCGGGACATCAAGCCCGCGAACATCCTCTTCAGCCCTGAGGGCAGGCCCTTCCTCACCGACTTCGGCATCGCCAAGACCCGGGAAAGCACCCTGCACACCCACACGGGCCGGATGATGGGCACCCCGGCCTACGTCTCCCCGGAACAAGCCCTGGGGGAGGAGGTGGACGCCCGGTCGGACCAGTATTCCCTCGCCATCACCCTCTACAAGGCCACCACCGGGCATCTCCCCTTCGCCGGGGATGAGTTCCTCCAGACCCTCGTGCAGCGGGTCAACCAGCCTCCGGTGCATCTCCTGCAGCATCTTCCCGAGATGGACCCGGACTTCGCGGCTGTGATCATGCGCGCCCTGGAACGGGAGCGGGCCGCCCGCTTCGAAGACATCGGCGAGATGAAGGCCGCCCTGCAGCGCGCCTGCAGCGGACGGGGCATCACACCCCTGGGCTCCCTGGGCGACCTCTCCGCCCACCGGCCCGAGCCGCACAACCTGGAGAACCCGACCTCGGCGACGGGCGCCGCCCCCACCCTGGCCCCGACGGCGGACCTCCCGACCTCGCCCCCCCCCTCCCGATCCAGGACGCTCCCGATCGCGGCACTGGGACTCCTGGTGGTGGCCCTGGCCGTGGGTGCCTTCCGCCTCAGTCACCGGAACCGAGGGACCGAGGCTGGCCAGGTCAGCCAGGAGTCGCTTCACCCGCCCGCCCCCTCCCTGCCGGATCCGAAGCCCTCGCCGACAGAAGTCACCTCGCAGAAACCTGCGGCAGCCCGGAAGCCCGGAGCTGATCCCACCCCTCCCCCGGCCCCACGCCCGCTGTCCTACCCCCAGATCATCGAGGAGCCCCCGGAGGAACTGCGCCGGGGCGCGGCCCCCTGCGCCGGGAGCCATGTGATCCTCTCCCTCACCGTGGAAGCGGACGGGCATGTAAGTGCCTGCCGCCCCCTCACCTCCATCTCCGAGGCCTGCGCCGACACCGCCCACCGTCTGGGCATGCAATACCGCTTCCGTCCCGCAAGGGACGCCCAGGGGCAGCCCGTCAGAGCCACCATCGCCGTCACCCTCGATTTCCCGGAGGCCCCATGAAGACCCGAACAGCCCTCCTCCCTCTGGCCCTGCTTTGCCTCGCCCCTGTGGCCTGCCGGAAGCCGGACACCAGCCAGCGCATCCAGGTGCAGATCACCTCCACTCCTGGAAGGGCCATCCTGAGCCTGGGCAGCAGGACCCTGGGGGAGGCGCCCAGGGCCCTGACCCTGGACAGCCCCGGGGAGCTCCTGGATCTGAAAGCCACCCTGGACCAGGCCGCCCCCGCCGAGAAGCGCATCCGCATCCTGTCCCTCAACCAGGCGGAAGTCTCCTTCGTGTTCGGCCTGGAACACTCAGCCATGGCCCGGGCCCTGGGCCTCCCCCGGATCCTGGTCTTCGACTATGGAGCGGGGGTCACCTTCGAACTGGACAAAGCCGAGCTGCGACCCGCCTTCCTGCCTCTCCTCCAGCGCCAGGCGACCCTCCTGCAGGGGAGCTTCGCCGGCCTCCCCGTTTATGTCTGCGGGCATACGGACAGTACGGGCAACCGGGACCACAATCAGATCCTCTCCGTGGATCGGGCCCGCGCGGTGGCCGACCATCTGGCCTTCAGGGGCATCAGTCGGGAGCGCCTGAGGATCCAGGGCTTCGGGAGCGACTATCCGGTGGCGGACAACGAGACCGAACAGGGACGGAGCCTGAACCGACGCACCGAGGTCATCCTTCCGCAGTAGGGTCCGCGACCTCCGCCGCAAACACGTATCCCTCCCCATGGCGGGCCAACACAGGCAGGGCCTCGCCAGCAGCATCGACGACCTTCCGGCGGAGGCGGCTCAACAAAGTCTCCAGACGGCGCTCGGCATGGTAGCCCTCCTCCTGCCCGAGAGCCCCCAGGAGCACCTCCCGGGATACCGGATGGCCTGCAGTCGCCACCAAGGGGACGAGGGCAGACAGCTCGCTGTTGGTCAGGGGCACGCTCACCCCCCCAGGAGTCACCAGACAGGAGTGCAGGCTCCTCAGGACCCAGCCCCCCTGTCCTTCCGGAAGGATGCGTCTGTGGAGGCTTCGGAGGGCCGCCGCCAGCTCCCGGACATCCACGGGCTTGACCAGGTAGAGATCAGCCCCCTCCTCCAGCCCCCGGATCCGGTCCTCGAGAAGATCCCTCCCCGTCAGGAGGACAATGCCCAGGTTTGGCCGAGTTCGCCGGACCTCCCCGGCGATGGCGAAACCGTCCCCGTCGGGAAGGTTGATGTCCAGGACCAGGATCGCTCCCCAGCCAAGCTCCAGGAGGTCTGAGAGACCCGAAGCATCCGGGACTGCCCTCACCTCCATACCCTGAGCCTCCAGGCCGCCAGCAAGGGCGACACGGATGGAGTCAGAGTCCTCGCAGACCATGACGCGGATGGGGGATTCCGGACAGGAAGTCACGCTCGGCTCACCTTGGGGAGGAATCGGGAGCCGGAAGGCAGCCCGGATATTCGCCTCAGATGATAACCCGTCCAGGATGGAACCTTGGCTCAGGAGGCCAGCACAGCTAGTCTCGTAAGGGAGGCTGCCATGTTCCAGACCGAAATCACCGCTGCGGAGCTGGGCGAACGCCTCGGTGGCGTCCTGCGCAACTGCCCCCCCGGCACCGTCCTCACCGGCGTGAAGCCCCTGGACGAAGCCGATGGCGCCTCCGTGAGCTTTCTCGCCAATCCGAAATACGCCCAGAAGGCCCAGTCCAGCGAGGCGGGCCTGATCATCGTGGACCCAGGGACAGACCTGGGTGAGCGCCCCCAGTTGGCCATGGAGAATCCCTACTGGGGCTTCGCCCAGGCGGTCGGCATCCTCCACCCTGAGCCCGAGCCGGAGTGGAGCGACACCCCCGTCCACTCCACCGCAGTCCTGGGGGAGGGCTGCCGCATCGGAGTCGGCTCCACCGTGGGCGCCCGGAGCGTCCTGGGCCGGAACTGCCGCCTGCACCCTGGCGTCCACATCGCTGAGGACTGCACCCTGGGGGATGACTGCGAGCTCTTCCCGGGGGTCACTCTCTACCGCAGGACCCTGCTGGGCCACCGGGTCAGGATCCACGCCAACAGCGTCCTCGGATCGGATGGCTACGGCTACGTCCTGGTCAAGGGCCGCCACGAGAAGGTCCCCCAAGCGGGTCATGTGGAGGTCGGTGACAATGTCGAGATCGGCGCCTGCGTCACGGTGGACCGCGGTGCCCTGGGCCCCACGCGGATCCAGTCAGGCACCAAGGTGGACAACCTCTGCCAGATCGCCCACAACGTCCAGATCGGGAAGCACTGCCTCATCGTCTCGCAGGCGGGCATCAGCGGCAGTTCCTCCCTGGGTGATTACGTCACCCTGGCGGGCAAGGCCGGTGTGATCGGGCATCTGAAGATCGGCTCAAGATCTGTGGTCGCCGGCAACACCATGGTGGGCAAGGACCTTCCGGAGGGTTCCTTCGTCTCGGGCTACATGGCACGGCCCCACCGTCAGTGGCTGGAATGCCAGGCGGCCCTCAACCGGCTGCCCGGCATTCTGAGGCGACTCTCCCAGCGGGAGAAGTAGTCAAGCCTCCCCCCCAAGTGCCGATTAGGAGATCGAGGAAGCTGGCATGTTTGTAATCATCGGATACGTCCTGGTCCTGGGCTGCGTCCTGGGCGGGTTCATCATCGAGGGCGGCAAGATCCCGACCCTTCTGCATCCCATCGGGCCGGAGGGCCTGGTGATCGTTGGCGCCGCCGTCGGTGCCTTCCTGGCCTCCAACCCCATGCCCATCATCAAGGGTGTGGCCGGCAACATCATGAAACCCCTGAAGGGCAGCAAATACACCAAAGCTGTCTACATGGAGTGTCTGATGATGCAGTACGAGGTCTACGTGAACATCAAGAAAGGGGGCCTGCTGGCCCTGGAGCAGGATGTAAACGACCCTCACAGCTCAAGCATTTTCAAGAAATACGAAGCACTTCTCCACGACCACCACGCGCTGGACTTCTTCTGCGACTCCATGAAGCTGTTGATCAACGGCAGCGCCAAGATCGATGAGATCGACCAGGTCATGGACCGGGATCTCGATGTCCACCACGCGGAAGGAGCCGGCCCTGGGGCCGCCGTGAACAACTTGGCCGACTCCATGCCCGCCTTCGGCATCGTGGCCTGTGTGCTGGGCGTGATCATCACCATGGGCTTCCTCGACCAGCCCCCCAACATCATCGGTGAGCACGTGGGCTCCGCCCTGGTGGGCACCATGCTCGGTATCTTCGTGGGCTACGGCATCGTGGGCCCCCTGGCCAAGAACATGGACCAGGTCACCGCGATCGAGAGCCACTTCTTCAATACCCTGAGGGCTGGTCTCGTGGCCTTCGGCAATGGCGCGGCCCCGGTGACCGCCGTGGAGTTCGCCCGCCGGGCCGTCCCCTCCTCGGAGCGCCCAGGGGCCCAGGAGCTGGAGGAAGTCGTCCGCCAGATCAAGCCGAGGTAGGCGATGGCGGAGCCCCAACCCGAGGTCAAAGTCAAATTCATCAAGAAGAAGGGGGGCCACGCCGCCGCTCATGGCGGAGCCTGGAAGATCGCCTATGCCGATCTGGTGACCGCCATGATGGCCTTCTTCCTCCTGATGTGGCTCCTGAGCTCAGCCAATGCCAACACCAAGGCGGGCATCGCCGGCATGTTCAAGGACCCCAACTTCTTCAACACGGATGCCGGCAAGGCTGTGCTGGACGAGTACGGCAAGGGCATCCTCCCCGGCGGAAGGGGCATGAAGCAGGCCGCCGATGGCCAGGGCGGAGAATCCTCCACCCCGAGCATGTCCCAGGAGGTCACCGCAGCGGCTGCCGCTGCCGAGCAGCAGGCCATGGAGAAGACCGCCAAGGCCATCGAGGACGCCTTCAACAAGGACGAGCTCCTGAAGGCCTTCAAGGATCAGATCTCCATGGACTTCACTGATGAAGGGCTGCGCATCCAGGTCAAGGACAAGGCAGCGCGGGTGCTCTTCGACTCCGGATCCGCCAACGTCAAGCCCTACACCATGACCATCCTCAAGGAGATCGCCACCGAGCTGGGCAAGCTGCCAAATCACATCACCATCGGCGGTCACACCGACAGCCAGCGCTATTCGTCCAACGCCTTCACCAACTGGGAGCTGAGTTCGGAGCGGGCCTGTGCGGCACGCCGGATCCTGGAGTCCTCCGGACTGCGTGCAGGCCAAGTGAGCCGAGTCACTGGCTATGCGGACACCGTCCCGCTGGAGGGTGTCGCGCCCACGGATGGGCAGAACCGCCGCATCTCCATCATCGTCCTCAACTCAGCCACCGCCCAGGCCGAGGAAGGGCGACAGAAGTCCCGCGGCATCTTCGATGAGAAGGCGGACAGTTCCGCCGCAGCGCACTGAGCGGCGGTCACCAGGACCGCCGCCCTCCGGCACCTTCAGAGTCCAGCCAAGTCCTCGGGTCCCCCGATGGCAAGGGCCTTGATCTCGATGCCCCGCTCCTTGGCCTGCTTTTTTACCAGACCGGTCAGGACCTTGCCGGGACCTAGCTCCAGGAAGGTCGTGACACCGCGATCCAGCAGAAGGTCCGTAATGGCTTCCCAGCGCACAGCCCCGGGGATCTGGCGGATCAACCCCTCACGCATAAGCTCGGCATCGCTCACCACCTGGGCATCCACATTGTTGACCAGGGGGCAGACCGGGGCGCCGAAGGACAGGGCCCTGAGCACGGGAGCCATGGCCGCCTGGGCGGGCTCCATGAGGGGGCTGTGGAAGGGGGCACTCACGGGGAGCTTGACCATCTTGCGGCCACCCCGGCCCTTCAGAAGTTCCATGGCGGCCTCGACGGCCTCGGCGTATCCGGCGATGACGATCTGGCCAGGGCCGTTGAAGTTGGCGGGGACCACCGTCTTGCCTGTCTGGCTGGAGGCCTCCTGGCAGCAGGCCTCGACATCAGCGGAGGCCATGCCCAGGATGGCGGCCATGGCCCCGACCCCGACCGGGACGGCAACCTGCATCGCCCGGCCCCGCTCCCGCACAGTCCGCACGGCATCGGAGAAGTCGAGGGCACCACAACCGACCAGGGCGCTGTACTCGCCCAGGCTGTGCCCAGCCACGAAGTCGGGCTTGGGCAGACGGTCGCCATAGGCCCGCACCACCATGGTGCTGTGGGTGAGGATCGCCGGCTGGGTGTGCTCGGTCAGCTTCAGGGTCTCTTCGGGACCTTCGGCCATCAGGCCACTGAGGGCAAAGCCCAACGCAAGGTCTGCCTCCTCGAGGACGGCCTTGGCCTTGGGCTCGACCTCGGCAAGAGCCTGCCCCATGCCCACGGCCTGGGAACCTTGTCCGGGAAACAGCCAAGCAGTTGTGCTCATATTCACCTCGTCGGGATGCCATGCTGATCAGGCTCACGTAGTTTACTGCATCCCCGCCCCCCTCCAGAATGGGGAGGACGTCACCCCTGGCCGCCCTCAGCGGGACCCAGGGAGATCCACCTGTTCGAAAAGGAGTTCCCATGATCCAGGTCCAGGTCTGCTGCGGTCTCAACTGCGCCTCCCACGGTGGCCAAGAGCTGCTTGCCCTGCTGGAGGAGTGCTATCCCCCGGCCTCCGGAGTCCGGATCGAGCCCGTCACCTGCCTGCAGTGTTGCGAGGACGGACTTCAGTCCCCGGTGATCCGGATCGATGGAAAGACACACCGCAAGGTGAGTGCGGAAGCCCTGCAGGAGACCCTGGAGCAACTCTTGATGGAGTAGCATCTATGCCACTGACACCGCTCGATATCTTCGAGAAGATGCGGGGGATCTACACCCCTGTCATGGATATCCGCCGCCGCATCCTGGTCGCCGTGGTGAAGATGATCCAGGAGAGGCGCCCCGCGGGAGATCTGGAACACATCCCCTACGAGATCATCACCCGCAACACACCGACCTATCGGGACTGCATCTTCAAGGAGCGGGCGGTGGTGCGGGAGCGGGTGCGCCTGGCCTTGGGGCAGGATCTCCGCGAGTTCGGGGCCCACGAGCCGGTCATCGACCACCCGGAGCCCTCCCTCACCGACCACCGGGTGGTGGAGAAGCCCTATGTGGCGGTGATCAAAATTGCCTGTGAGCGCTGCCCCCGGAAGTCCTACATGGTTTCGGACCAGTGCATGGGCTGCGTGGCGCGGCCCTGTGTGAATGTCTGCCCGAAGAACGCTGTCTCGGTAGTCGACGGGCGCTCCTGCATCGACCAGGAGCGCTGCATCCACTGCGGACGTTGCGCCCAGGTCTGTCCCTACAATGCCATCCTCTACCGCGAACGGCCCTGCGAGTCTGCGTGCGGCGTGAACGCCATCGAGGCGGATCCTGAGGGCTTCGCCGAGATCAACAACCAGAAGTGCGTCTCCTGCGGCCTCTGTGTCGTGTCCTGTCCCTTCGGAGCCATCGGCGAGAAGTCGGAGCTGGTCCAGGTCCTCCATGCCATCCAGAGCGGAGTGCCGGTCTGGGCGGAGCTGGCCCCCTCCTTCGTAGGGCAGTTCGGCCCCCTGGCCTCCCCCCAGAAGATCCTGGCTGCGGTGCGTGCCGTGGGCTTCACCGGGACAGCCGAGGTGGCCTATGGCGCGGATATCGCCATCCTGGAAGAAGCCGAGAAGCTGGTGGAGGTCTGCCGCACCCGCCTGGCGGACCCGGCCGCGGCCAGGACCTTTGTCGGCACCTCCTGCTGCCCGGCCTGGGTCCGGGCCGCCCGCCAGACCTTCCCGGACCTGGCCGACTGCATCCAGGACAGCTCCACCCCCATGGTAGAGACCGCCAAGCGCATCAAGGCCTCCCACCCTGAAGCCAAAGTGGTCTTCATCGGCCCTTGCGTCTCCAAGAAGGCAGAGGTCTCCGAGATCCGGGGAGCCGGCATCGTCGACTTCGTGCTGACCTACGAGGAACTGGCTGCCATGTTCCAGGCCGCGGGCCTCGACCCGGCCGAGATCCCCGACGAGGCGGTCCCCCCCGAAGCCACCACCGCAGGGAGGGCCTACCCCGTCGCCGGCAATGTAGCCACTGCCATCGCCTCCGCAGCCCGCCGGCATGGAGGCGCGGACCTTGAGATCAGCCACCGCACCGCCGACAGCCTGGCGGATTGCATGGCCCTCCTGAAGGAGATCCAGCAAGGCCGACTGAACCCGGTGCCCCATCTCGTGGAGGGCATGGCCTGCCCCAAGGGCTGCATCGGAGGTCCCGGAACTCTGGCCACCCTCAACCGGGCGCGGACGGCCGTCTCCGCCTTCGCCAAGGCCGCCCCTCAGGCCGAGCCGGAATAGGGGACCTCCAGAAAAGGGAAAGGGCGCCGATCGGCGCCCTTTCCCTTTTCTGGACCAGAGACTTACATCTGGCCGGTCTGGGCGGCGACCTCAGCGGCGAAGTCCTCGACCTTCTTCTCCAGGCCCTCACCCATGACGTACTTGGTGAAGCGGCGGATGCTCAGCTTCTCGCCGATCTCGGCGGTCTTGGTGGAGAGGTACTGGGCGATGGTGAGGTCGGGATTCATGATGAAGCCCTGCTCGAGCAGGCAGACATCCTTGTAGATGGAGGCCATCTTGCCCTCGACGATCTTCTCGACGATGTTGGCAGGCTTGCCGGTGGCCAGGGCCTGGGCCCGAGCGATCTCCTTCTCCTTCTCGATGAAGTCGGCGGTGACCTCTTCCTTGGTGACGAAGCGGGGGGAGGGATCGTGGGCAGCGATGTGCATGGCGATCTCCTTCACCAGGCGCTGGAAGTTCTCGGTCTTGCCCACGAAGTCGGTCTCGCAGTTGACCTCGACCAGCACACCCACGCGGCCGCCGGGGTGGATGTATGCCTCCACGATACCTTCGGCGGCAATGCGGTCGGCCTTCTTGGCAGCGGCGGCGAGGCCCTTCTTGCGGAGGTAGTCGACGGCCTTGTCGATATCGCCATCGTTCTCGTCGAGAGCCTTCTTGCAGTCCATCATGCCGAGACCGGTGCGGTCACGGAGGGTCTTCACGTCCTGGGCGGTGTAAGCCATGGCGTTCTCCTTGAATCGAAATTCGGATCAAACGGATACGGGCGGACGGCGCCGCATGCGGCAGGCCGTCCGCCCTGGATCATCAGAACTACTCAGCGCCTTCGTTCGCCTTCTCGGCCAGCATGGCCTTCATCTCATCGGTGTCGGCCTTGTCCCTGAAGGACTGGCGGCCCTCGAGGATGGAGTCGGCCACGCGCTCGGAGAAGAGCAGGATGGAGCGGATCGCGTCATCGTTGGCGGGGATCACGTAGTCGATCTTGTCGGGATCGCAGTTGGTGTCCACCAGGGCGACCACCTTGATGCCGAGCTTGTTGGCCTCGGTGATGGTGATGTCCTCGCGGTGGGGATCGATGACGAAGATGACATCAGGCAGACCGCGCATGTCGCGAATGCCGTGGAAGGAAGCGTCGAGCTTGTCGTGCTGCCGCTGGAGGACCAGGATCTCCTTCTTGGAGAGCTGGGCGGTGCGGGCGGGATCGTTGAGAGTGGCCTCAAGCTCCTTCAGCTTCTCCAGGGACTTCTTGATGGTGGTGAAGTTGGTGAGCATGCCGCCGAGCCAGCGGTTGTTCACGTAGTGGGCGCCACAGCGGGCGGCCTGCTCGGCGATCAGGTCCTGGGCCTGGGGCTTGGTGGCCACGAAGAGGAAGGTCTTCCCCTCGGCGGCAGCCTTGGTCATGAAGGTGGTGGCCTGGTTCCAGAGGCGGAGGGTCTTCTGGAGGTCGATGATGTAGATGCTGTTGCGGGCGCCGAAGATGTACTTCTTCATCTTGGGGTTCCAGCGCTTGGTCTGGTGACCGAAGTGGACGCCTGCCTCGAGCAGTTCCTTCATCTGAATGGCAGCCATGATGGCCTCCCTGGTATGACGGCCCTCAGGCCGCTGTGGGGATGAAAGGCGGTTGCCCGCCCGAATCGGCCGAGAGACTCGGCCCTGCGTAAGTTCGGGGAGCCGCAGCTCCCCGAGTGGAAAACAGAGTGATCTCGCGTCCGGTATCAGCGCTTGGAGAACTGGAAGCGGCGACGGGCACCCTTCTGACCGGGCTTCTTACGCTCGACCTGACGGGGGTCGCGGGTCAGCAGGCCAGCTTGGCGCAGGGCGCCCTTGAGCTGGTCGTTGTAGCCGAGCAGGGCACGGGAGACGCCCAGGCGGATCGCGGAAGCCTGACCGGCAGGACCGCCACCGGCCACGGTGATGTAGAGGTCGAACTTGTTATCCAGGTCACTCAGCACGAGGGGCTGATGGACCACCATGCGGAGCACGGCGTTGGGGAAGTAGTTCTCCAGGGTCCGACCATTGACGGTGACCTTGCCGCTGCCGGGGCGCAGGAAGACGCGGGCAGTGGAGGTCTTGCGACGGCCGGTTCCGTAGTTCTGGGTAAGCGCCATGGGATGCCTCTATCGAATTACAGCTTGATGGTCAGGGGCTGGGGCTGCTGGGCGGCCTGCTGGTGCTCGGCACCCTCGTAGACCTTCAGCTTGCGGTACATCGCCCGGCCCAGGGGGCCCTTGGGCAGCATGCCCTTCACCGCGCTCTCAATGATGCGAGCGGGGAAGGTGGCCTTCATGACATCGGCGCGGACTTCCTTCATGGAACCGGGCTGAGTCGTGGTGCGACGGTACATCTTGGTGGTGTTCTTCTTGCCGGTGAAAACGGCCTTGGCGGCATTGATCACCACCACGTGATCACCGGTATCGAGGAAAGGGGTCCAGGTGGGCTTGGTCTTGCCGGCGAGCACATCGGCCACGACGGTGCTCAGACGCCCGACGGGAACACCAGTGGCGTCCACGACGAACCACTTGCGATCATTCAGCTCTTGGGCCTTGGGGAAATAGGTGCTCATGACCAAACTCCGGAACCTTGGGTCGGCGGGAACCACCCTCCGCAACATGGCGGATAGGCAGAAGGACCACCTTATCCCGGATAAACCCCTCCGTCAAGGGTTGCTTTCGCCAGATTCCAGAGTTCCCGGGTGACCCGCTCCGCGCCCAGGCCGTCCACCAGGGCCATGCCGTCCAGGCTCTGCTCCTGGCGGCTGTCCTGTCCTTCGGGGCCCAGCCACTGGGCCAGGGCACGGAGGGTGGCCTCCACTCCGGCCTGAGGGCCGACGCCCAGATCCAGGCAACCATTGTGCCGGGCCAGTTCTCCCAGAATCTCGTGCTGCCGGTCGTTCTGGGCCCAGGCTGCGACCGGAAGCCCTAGACACATGGACTCACAGAGGATCACCCCCGCGGCGCACCAGATGGCGTCGAAGTCCGGGAGACGATCACTCAGCCCAGGGATGGACCCCAGGACGGTGCAGCCCGCTACCGGAGCCCCTGGCACTCCCCGAGGAGCCAGAAGGGTGCAGGTGCCGTTCCAGAGGCCCTCCTCCTTGAGCCTGCGGACCACTTCAAAGGCCCGGCCCGCCAGGTCGGCACCGTCGCTCCCTCCGAAAGTGACCAGCAGCCGTCGCACAGAGAGGGGCTGGGCCGGCTCCCGCCGGGGCCTCCGCCGCAGGGCCTCGGCACTGATGACCACATACTCGGTCCCCCGGAGGACCCTGCAGGCCCCATGGCTGGTCTCACAGGGACGCAGCCTGCGGCCTCCGACGGCGCGGAGAGGGGCCGCGGGCCACACCGCACCTTCCAGGAAGGGCTGGAAGAGCAGGTCCGCCGTCTCGTGGGCGTCCGAGTCATCCTCCAGCACCGCCACCCGGAGGGGACGGAGCGCCTCCAACTGGGCGGGTGAAGTGTCCCATAAGTCCACCAGCACCAGATGGGCCGCCGCTTTGAGCTCCTCAGGGAGAGCCGCATGCAGATCCTCTCCCAGATCCACCACGGGACAGCCCAGGACGCCTCCCCTGAAGGGGTGGACCCCCTGGGCAAGGCGTCGGGCCCGCTCGTCGCCGGACACTGCGAGGGTGGCGAGCCCCCCCAGGGCCCGCCAGCGTTCTTCGAGGATGAGGGCCCGGGCGACATGCCCCAGGCCAAGTCTCAGATCGGTGTGGATTCGGAGGATCAGATGGGGCTGCATGGTCTCTGTTCGCTGGAATTTGGAGAAGAGTCTAGCGGGAGAAGGTGACTTTTGAAGCCCTGATCGCGTATATCATGGAGATACCGCCCGAGGAGCGCTGCGAGACTCCGTCCCAGGCTCGGGTGGGCCTCAGTCCAACGGCGCTCACCGGACAAACCTGCCGGTTTGATTTCAGGTGAGCTGGCCTATGCTTTCCGGCATATCGCGGGAGAACCCATGACTGCGTCGAACACCCCCGACTTCATCGTCGCCGACCTTGCCCTGTCCGACTGGGGCAGGAAAGAGATCGCCATCGCCGAGACCGAGATGCCCGGCCTCATGGCGATCCGGGAGGAGTACGCCGCTTCCCAGCCCCTCAAGGGGGCCAGGATCGCCGGATCCCTCCACATGACCATCCAGACCGCCGTGCTCATCGAGACCCTCAAGGCCCTGGGCGCCGAGGTCCGCTGGGCCTCCTGCAACATCTTCTCGACCCAGGACCACGCCGCCGCCGCCATCGCCGCCGGGGGCACCCCGGTCTTCGCCGTGAAGGGCGAAACCCTGAAGGACTACTGGGACTACACCCACCGAATCTTCGAGTTCGCGGAAGGCGCCCCCAACATGATCCTGGACGACGGCGGGGATGCGACCCTGCTGGTCCACCTGGGCGCTGCTGCAGAACAGGACATCGCCATTCTGAACAGCCCCGACAGCGAGGAGGCCGTCGTTCTCTACGCCGCCATCCGCCGTCGCCTCGAGGAGCAGCCCGGCTGGTACACCAAGCAGCTTGAAGCCATCAAGGGCGTCACCGAGGAGACCACCACCGGCGTCCACCGCCTCTACGAGATGGCCCGGCAGGGCCAGCTCAAGTTCCCCGCCATCAACGTCAATGACAGCGTCACCAAGAGCAAGTTCGACAACCTCTACGGCTGCCGCGAATCCCTGGTCGACGGCATCAAGCGCGCCACCGATGTCATGGTGGCCGGCAAGATCGCCGTGGTCTGCGGATACGGTGATGTGGGCAAGGGCTGCGCCCAGGCCCTCAGCGCCCTGCGGGCCCAGGTCTGGGTCACCGAAGTGGACCCCATCTGCGCCCTGCAGGCCGCCATGGAGGGCTACCGCGTGGTGACCATGGAGTACGCCGCCGACAAGGCCGACATCTTTGTCACCGCCACCGGCAACTTCCATGTCATCGACCACGACCACATGAAGGCCATGAAGGACCAGGCCATCGTCTGCAACATCGGACACTTCGATAGCGAGATCAATGTGGCCTCCCTGGAGGGCTACACCTGGGAGGAGATCAAGCCCCAGGTGGACCATGTCATCTTCCCCGATGGCAAGCGCATCATCATGCTGGCCAAGGGCCGCCTGGTGAACCTGGGCTGCGCCACCGGCCACCCCAGCTATGTCATGTCCAGCTCCTTCGCCAACCAGACCCTGGCCCAGATCGAGCTCTGGACCAAGCGGGACACCAACGAATACCCCGTAGGGGTCTACACCCTGCCCAAGCATCTGGACGAGCACGTGGCCCGCCTCCAGCTCAAGAAGCTCAACGCCCAGCTCACCACCCTCAGCGACAAGCAGGCCGCCTACATCGGTGTGCAGGTCGAAGGCCCCTACAAGCCCGAGCACTACCGGTACTGATAACTTCCACCGCCAAGACACCAAGCAAGGCTCAAGGAAGAAGGATCTTCTTCCTGCGGCCTTCAGGTCTTGGGGCCTTGGTGGTGGCACTCTTCTTTTGGTTTGATATGACGCAATGCTTTGATGTCGACGGGATCCTCTTCGATCTCGACGGTACGCTCCTGGACACCATTCCGGACCTGGCAGAGGCCGCCAACCGCATGCTCCATGAGCTCCGGCAGCCGGAGCGCAGCCTGGAGGAGATCACCTCCTTCGTGGGAGATGGCATCCGGGCCCTGGTGCAGCGGACCCTCTTCGAGGGCCGCCCGACAGACGCCGGGCTCCATGAAAGCGGCTACCAGGCCTTCCTCCGCCACTATGCAGAAGTCAACGGCCTGGCCACCCGGCCCTTCCCCGGGGTCACCGAAACCCTGCAGATCTTGCTGAAGCGCGGCTACCGCCTGGGCTGCGTGACCAACAAATCCGAGGCCTTCATCACCCCGGCCACGGATCGCCTGGGCCTCACGGGGTGCTTCGGCAGCATCGTCGGCGGCGACACCCTGCCCCAGCGCAAGCCGGAACCCGAGCCCCTGCTCCACGCCTGCCGGCAGTTGGGCATCCCCCCCAAGCGCGCCCTCATGGTCGGAGACAGCCCCAACGACGCCCTGGCGGCGAGGCGGGCCGGTATCCCCGTGCTGCTCCTGACCCACGGCTATGGCACCGACCTGGAGTCCCTGGACTCCGATGGGCTCCTGGGAAATATGCCCGCCCTACTGGATCACCTCTCCCGATAGAGATGGTCCACGGCCTCCAAGGGGAGGCGCAGGCCCTTACGGTAATCCTCCAGGCACTGGAGGACAAAGCCGGAGCGCGGCCGCTCCGCGATCTGCCCCGGCGTAAGCCAGTGACAGGCCAGGATGTCCGAGTCCTGGGGCACGGGCTCCACCCCCTCGGGCACAGAGCCGATGAAGCAGGCCCGGGCGTAGTCCTTCCCATTGCGGGCCTGGAGTTGGTAGATCCCCAGGAAGGCTTCGGGAGTGAAGTCCAGCCCGGTCTCCTCCCAGGTTTCGCGGATGACCGCAGCCAGCAGCCCTTCCCCGGGCTCCACATGCCCGGCGGGCTGGTTGAAGACCCGGCGGGGACTTGACTTGTCGGTCTCCTCCACGACCAGGAAGCGCCCCTCGCGCTCCACGATTGCGGCCACGGTCAGATCCCAGCTCATGGACCCTCCTGGAATGCCTGACGGAGGAAGGCGCGGAGGGGCAGGAACCCCTCCGCGCCTTCCTCTGTCAGGGATCGCCCTAGCGGACGAACTTGGCAGTGTAGCGGGCCATGGCCAGCTCTTCGTTGGTGGGGACCACGGCGACCTTCACGCGGCTCTCGGGCTTGCAGATGTAACGGGGCTCGCCGCTGCGGACCTTGTTGGCCTCGGCATCGAACTGGATGCCGAAGAGACCGGCGACCCGGCTGATGACCCACTGGCGGGTACGGGCATCGTTCTCGCCGATGCCGGCGGTGAAGACGATGGCGTCCACCCCGTCCATGGCGGCGGCGTAGGAGCCGATGAGCTTGACCACGCTGTAGCCCAGCATCTCCATGGCCAGGCGGGCCTGCTCATTGGTGTCCCACTGATCACCCACCTCGCGGCAGTCCGAGGAGATGCCGGAGACACCAAGAAGACCGGAGTGCTTGTTGATCAGGTTGTTCATACCCTTGACGTCGAGACTCTCCTTCTCCATCACGGTCAGGATGGCGCCGGGGTCGACGCTGCCGCAGCGGGTGCCCATCAGCACACCTTCCAGGGGGGTCAGGCCCATGGAGGTGTCGATGCTCTTGCCGCCCTTGACGGCGGTCACGGAGCTGCCGTTGCCCAGATGGCAGGTGATGATCTTGAGCTGCTCGATGGGACGACCCAGGAGCTTGGCGGTGGTCTCGGCCACGTAGCGGTGGCTGGTGCCGTGGAAGCCGTAACGACGCAGGCCCAGCTTCTTGCAGAGGTCGTGGGGCAGACCGTAGGTGTAGGCGTAGTCGGGCATGCCGTGGTGGAAAGCGGTGTCGAAGACCGCGACATGGGGCACGTCGGGGAAGATCTCCATGGCGGTCTCGATGCCCATGGCATTGGCGGGATTGTGGAGGGGGGCGTAGAAGGCCAGCTCCTTGATCTCGTCCAGGATGGCGGGGGTGATCACCTCGGGATCACTGAAGTTGGGACCGCCGTGGGTGACGCGGTGGCCTACACCGGCCACCTTCTGGTCCTTGAGCACCGTCTCATGGAGCTTGTCCATGATGTGGTTCAGGGCCTGACGGTGGTCCTTCATGTCGCTTTCCAGACGGCCTTTCTCGCCGTTGATGGTCCAGCGGATGAAGCCCTCACGCATGCCGATGCGTTCGGCTACGCCGTCCGCCAGGGACTCCTCGGTCGCCATGTTGATGACGGTGAACTTGAGGGAACTCGAACCCGCATTAAGGGTGAGGATGATCATATCCAGGCCTCCAAAAACCCCTTATGCTACCGCGATCCACCCCCTAAGTCTCGTAAACATACTGACCCGAGGGGACATTCCCCGCAGTTCCGTCCCGCTCTCCGGACCGGACAGTCCCCTAGGATCCCCAGGTGACTGAGCGCGAAGTCGTAGGCCAGGGGGTCCTCCGGATCGAGACGTCTGAGGGCCTCGGTGATCTCCCGGGCGGTGCGCCCGTCCGTGGCCGTGCGCCGGGTCAGCCCCAGGAGCCTCCCGATCCTGGCCACATGGGTATCCAGGGGGATCACCAGCTCCGAGGGGGGGTAGGCCGCCCATTGCCCCAGGTCCGGCCAGCCCGGCCGCACCATCCAGCGGAGAAAGAGGCGCCAGCGCTTGCAGGCGGCCCCTTCCAGGGGGTCAGGCAGGCAGAAGCGAAGCCCGTGGGTCCCGGGCAGCTCCACGCGAAGCCGCTGCACCAGACGGGAGAGGGCATGGTCGGCATCCTCCCCGGGCCGGGGCAGCAGATGGGCCTCCAGCCCCAGGAACCCGCTCTCCAGATCCAGCCGCTTCCATGCCAGCAGCCAGGCCACCAGATCCCCGGGCACCTGGAAGCGCCATTTCCAGTCCCGGAGAGCCACCCCGAGGACCTCCGCCAGCTCCGATTCAGCTCCGCCCCGGAGGAAGGCCGCAGGCTGGGCTCCCAGGGGAGCCAGGGCTCCCCGGATCGCCCGGAGCATGGGAGCCACCCGGCCATAGGCGAGATGGGCTGCCACAAACCCAGCCACTTCGCGGTCCCATATGTCCGTATAGCCCCTGGGGATCAGCAGCGGATCCATCTCCAGGGCGGCTGTCGTATCATAATGAGTCTTGAGTCGACCCAGCGCCTCGTCCAAAACCCTCCCCCCGAAACTGGTTGTCCGCTCCGAATGGATTAGACTGGTAAAAATCATATCCCGGCAGAGAGGTGGCCCCCATGCGTCAAGAGACCAAGAAGCTCGGAGAGATGCTGGTGGAAGCCGGGCTCATCACACCGACCCAGCTTCAAGAGGCTCTGCGCCACCAGCGCTTCGTAGGTGGTCGGATGGGCAGCAATCTGGTGAGCCTTGGCCTCATCAGTGAGGATGTCCTCATGGACTTCCTCGCCCAGAAGACGGGCTTCCCCAGGGTGGAGCTGCGTGCCCTGGATGTCTCCCCCTCGGTCCTGGAGCGCATCCCCAAGCGGCTTGCCGAGCAGATGGTCCTGCTGCCCGTCACCTTCAAGGAACCCAAATCCCTGGTCCTCGCCATGGCCGACCCCTCGGACCTGAACGCCATCGACAGCGCCCGTTTCGCCTCGGGCCTTTCCATCGAACCCATGGTGGCCTCCCACAGCACTCTGAAGACCGCCATCGCCGAGCAGTACCGGAAGCTCGAGAACCGGCAGGCCCAGCCCCAGGAGATCCCCGTCGGCATCCACCCGATTGGTCTGCACGACGAGGGGCTGCCCGTCCCCCTGGACTTCGCACCCAAGCCCCTGGACGGACGGTTGCCCGCCAGCCCCATCTCTCTGGCTCCGGCTCGGGGGCACGACTACCCGGCGGATCCCTTCTTCTCGGACAGCCGGGAGATGCCCCTGCCTCCGCCCTTCGCCGTCTTCGACAGCGAGCCCGTGGAAGCCCCCCCCCTCTTCGACCCCCCGACTTCACCGGGCGAACTGGCCGTGATCCCCTCCAGGGAGTCCGAGCGGCGTGTGGCCAGACCCCTGAGCAGCTACGGCACCCGGGCCCTGGTGCTGGGCCTGATCCAGCTCTTCCAGAAGCGGGGCATCATCGGGCAGGACGAGCTCGAGAACTTCATCGCCCGTCAGATCGACCTGCGGCTCCTCAAGGACGACGACGCAAACCGATGATGCGGCGCATCCAGCCACAGCGGCAGCCCCTCCCGACGGGTTCCGCGTGGGTGCAGGGAGGGCCTGGCAGATTACCCGCCGCCCGGTCGACCAGGATGCAGGCCCCTTCCTCCCGTCGGAGGGAGAGGTGGTAGCCCTTGATGATCAGCTCCATGGGATCCCCGAGGGGGGCCAGCTTTTCAACCCTCAACTGCGTCCCACGGACGAAGCCCATCTCCAGCAGCCTCCGTCGCACAGGCCCCCGGGCCAGGACCTCAACGATCACGGCCGAGTCTCCTGGAACTAGGTCACAGAGTCGGGTTGCTTGCACCTGAGACAAATTCTCATCCCTCCCTGGCAGTGTAGCGTGTCCCTCGGCACTGGCAAGCGGCGAAACAGCGCTGCCCAGAACTTCCTCCTCATGGCTACAATCGACCCAGCAACGGGTCCCATGAAGCAAACACTCACCGTCCCCAACTGCCTGACCCTTCTCCGGATCCTGGCAGTGCCATTCTTCGCGATCTCGGTCTGGTATGGCCGGATGCCCGAAGCCTGCGCCATCTTCGCCCTGGCCGGGGTCACCGACCTCCTGGATGGCTTCATCGCCCGGCGCTTCAACCAGAAGTCCACCCTGGGCGCCATCCTGGACCCTGCAGCCGACAAGCTCCTGATGACGACCGCCTTCATCCTGCTGGCCTTCCCCCATAGCCCCCTGGCCGTCCAGATTCCGGCCTGGGTCGCCATCCTCGCCATCTCCCGGGATCTCATCATCAGCCTGGTGGCCCTCTATAGCCGGGGACACTTCGATCCTTCCAAGTTCCAGCCGACCCTCCTGGGCAAGCTGACCACCACCATCCAACTGGTGGCCATCGCCATGGCCCTCCTCCTGAACGCCTTCCCGCCCCCGGTACCCTTCTCCGCCGTCCCTCTCTGGTGCTTCTACCTAGTGGCCCTCATGGTCCTTGCCTCGGGTTGCCAGTATTTCTTCCGGGCCACCCACACCAGGAACGAGCCGCGATGAACCTCCCCCTCCTCCGCCGGGTCCCCTGGCACTTCGTCGTCGTAGGGCTTCTCGTCCTGCTCTGGATCTTCCTGGTGCGCAGGGCCCTGGCTCCCTTCTTTGTGGCCATGGTCCTGGCCTACCTGCTGTCGCCCCTGGCCCGCCGGATGGAGCGCCACATCAGCCGGGGCTGGGCCACATTGCTCCTGCTCCTCGGCACCCTGCTGGCCCTCGCCGCCCTCCTGGTCTGGCTGGTCCCCTGGGCGATCCAGCAGGTGGAGCGCCTGCTCCGCACCCTGCCCGCCCTCCAGTCCGCCGTGGAGAGCCGCTTCCTCCCCTGGCTGGCCGGCTATCCATGGCTCGACAGCCAGGTCCGCTCGGCCTTCGCCGAGTTCGAACCCACCACGCTCCTGCACAGCCTCCAGAACGCCGGCGCCGGGATCCTCTCCTTCTTCCTGCGGCTCCTGAGCTACCTCCTGGTACCGGTCATCCTCTACTACCTCCTGGTGGATGGGCCTGCTTTCATCAAGGGGATCGATGCCCTCATCCCCCCGCGGCACCGGGCAGTGGCCCATGGATTCATCGGGGCCATCCATGAACGGCTGGGCGGGTACATCCGGGGCCAGATCGCCGTCGCGGCGGTCATGACCCTTCTTCAGAGCCTCGCCCTGATGATCCAGGGCGTGCCCTATGCATGGCTCCTGGGGCTCGTGGCCGGATGCGCCGTTGTGGTGCCCTACCTGCCCTACGCCACCGCCCTTCCCGCCGCACTCCTCGTGGCCGTTGGCACGGGCTTCGGGGGGGGGAAACTGGCCGTCCTGCTCCTGATCTTCGTGGCCGTCCAAAAGATCGAGGGCCTCTACCTGACCCCGGTCTGGGTCGGCAAGGCCAGCCGCCTCCACCCCCTGGAGGTCCTCCTGGCCGTGCTCACCTTCGGCTATGCCCTGGGCCTGGTGGGCCTGGTCTTCGCGGTCCCCCTCATGATCGTCCTCAAGGTGACCTTCGAGCACCTGATCGCCCACTACCAGGTGCACCCCTGGTTCCGGGAGGGTGAGCCCGAGGAGGAGTCTTGAGGCCAGCGGTATTCCTCGATCGGGACGGCACCCTGAACGTGGAAGTGGATTACCTGCACCGGGTCGAAGATGTGGCTCTCATCCCAGGCGCCGCGGAGGCCATCGCCCACCTCAATGCACGGTCCGTCCCGGTCATCATCGTGACCAACCAGAGCGGCATAGGCCGGGGCCGATTCGGCTGGGCCGAATACGAGGCCGTCATGGCCCGCATCAGGGAGCTCCTGTCCGCAGCCGGTGCCCACTATGACGCAGCCTACGTCGCCCCGTACCACAAGGACGGCATCGCCCCCTACGGGCACCCCGACCACCCTGACCGGAAGCCCAACCCTGGCATGCTCCTTAGGGCCAGCCGCGAGCACGACATCGACCTGCCAGGCTCCTGGATGATCGGAGACAAGGAAATCGATATCGAGGCGGGCCATCGGGCCGGCTGCCGGACCATCCTGGTCCGGACGGGCTACGGAGCCGGAGGCGGACCCACCCAGGCAGACATGGAAGCCAGGGATCTGCCCGAGGCCATCGACCGAATCCTGACCCAGGTCTGATCAGACACAGTCAAAACATGGAAAATATCGCCCTTGCTTTTCTCCGGGGTTGGCCTATCCATTGGGTAAAACCCAGGAGCAACCATGGGATACGGTATGGATCTACCCGAAGATACCCTCCCAGTCCTGGGGGCCCTGCCGGTGCCCGCCCTCCCCAGAGAGGCCTGGTCCCAGGTGGAGAAGCGTGGGGGCTTCCGCTCCCGCCGCTTCCAGGGCAGTCGGACCACGAGTACCGAGGTCCTTGCGGTTGAGCCCCTTTATGCCTTCTGCGTGCTCGACCCCTTCCTGCGCTTCGTGCAGGTGAGCCCGGTGATCGCTGAGCTCACCGGCTACACCGTGAATGAGCTGTGCTGCATGGGGCTGCAGGAGATCATCGCCCTGGAGTCCATGGAGGCCACCCTGGCCGCCTTTGAGCATGTGGACGCCCTGGACTGGAGCCACCACACCGCCAAGCTCTATCGCAAGGATGGCGTCCCGGCGGAAGTCCGCATGGACGCCATCCGGGTCTCGGAAGATCAGTACCTGGGTTGGATCCGGGAAATCCGGGTGAAGGCCGGAAGCCCCCTCACCGTCAGGCCGTGATCACCCCTGCAGCCTGCTGGAGCCCCAGCTCAGCAATGGCTTGGTCGCGCATCTTGAACTTCTGCACCTTGCCCGAGACGGTCATGGGGAAGTCATCCACGAACTTCCAGTAGCGGGGGATCTTGTAGGTGGCGATCTTCCCCTTGCAGAAGGCCCTCAGTTCCTCCTCGGTGAGCTGTGCCCCGGGGCGGAGCTTGATCCAGGCCATGACCTCCTCACCGTACTTGATGTCCGGCACGCCGATGACCTGGACGTCCGCGATCTCGGGCTTGGTGTATAGGAACTCCTCCACCTCCCGCGGATAGATGTTCTCGCCTCCCCTCAGGACCATGTCCTTGATGCGGCCCACGATCTTGAGGTAGCCCTCCTCGTCCATCACGCCCAGATCGCCGGTGTGCATCCAGCGCCCGGCATCGATGGATTGGCGGGTGGACTGGGGGTCCTCCCAGTAGCCCAACATCACCGAGTAGCCCCGGGTGCAGATCTCGCCGGTCTCCCCCCGGGGGACAATGCGACCGGTGGAGGGGTCGATGATCTTGACCTCCACATGGGGATGGATGCTCCCCACCGTAGCCACCCGCTTCTCGAGAGGGTCGTCCACCCGACTCTGGGCCGAGACCGGTGAGGTCTCGGTCATGCCGTAGCAGATCGTCACTTCCGTCATATTCATCTCGGACTGGACCCGCTTCATGACCTCCACCGGACAGGGGGAGCCAGCCATGATGCCCGTCCGCAGGGAGGAGAAGTCCGTACTCCTGAAGTCGGGGTGGTCCAGCTCGGCGATGAACATGGTGGGCACCCCATAGAGGGAGGTGCAGCGCTCGGACTCCACCACCTTGAGCACAGCACCCGGCTCAAAGGCCTCTCCGGGAATCACGATGCAGCAACCATGCGTCGTGCAGGCCATGTTCCCCAGGACCATGCCGAAGCAGTGGTAGAAAGGCACGGGCAGGCAGACCCGGTCCTGCTCGGAATAGGCCAGGCGCTCCCCGATGAAGAAGCCATTGTTGAGGATGTTGTGGTGGGAGAGGGTCGCCCCCTTGGGGAAGCCCGTGGTGCCGCTCGTGTACTGGATGTTGATGGGGTCGTCGAACTGCAGGGAGGCCTCCCGGGCCCGCAGCTCCTCCTCGGACACCCGCTTGCCGTCCTCCAGGAGCTCATGCCACTCGGTATCGATGATGAGGGTGGCCTTGTGCTCCGGGCAGTGCTCCTCCACCTCGCGGATCATTCCAACATAATCGGTGTGGCGAAAGCCCTTTGAGGCGATCAGGAGGGACACCCCGGACTGCTTCATGGCGTACTCCAGTTCATGGGTCCGGTAGGCGGGGTTGATGTTGACCATGACGGCCCCCATCCGCGCCGTGGCGTACTGGACCAGCACCCACTCATAGCGATTGGGGGACCAGATGCCCACCCGATCCCCCTTCTTCACCCCACGGGCCATGAGTCCCCGGGCCACCAGCCCCGTCTGCTCCCAGAACTCCCGGTAGCTCGCCCGATAGCCCTGGTAAGCAGAGACAAGGGCCTCGCTCTCCGGGAAACGCTCCACTGTCCGCTTGAGGTTCTGCCCGATGGTCTCACCGAGCAGGGGGACATCGGTCACGCCGTGGACATAGGAGGGGAGAGTCATGGGGGCTCCAACAGAGGACAGGCACAGGAGGGCCTGAATTCTTCCTAGACCTGCATCAAGCACTTGTCAAATGGGCACAAATGTCATGGCTGGTGTTTAATTCATCATCATTTCCACCACGCCCAAACACCCACCCACCAGCAGTGACGCAGCCCTTCGAAGATTTACAAAATCAATTATCTATTAATTCTTTAAAAGTATCCCTAATCAGACCATTAGCCAGGATCGCCCTCCCAGAGGGGGCCTGCGGGTCCAGAGGCTGGGTTACAATGGTCATCCCATGAACACCCTTGCCCTCAAGTACCGGCCCCGCCTCCTCTCGGATCTCGTGGGTCAGGAGGCTAGTGTCCGGGCCCTGTCCAATGCTCTGCGCCGGGCCAAGGACGCCGGACAGATTCACCACCAGGCCTTCCTCTTCGCGGGCGTCCGGGGCACCGGCAAGACCTCCTCGGCCCGCATCCTGGCCCGGGCCCTCAACTGTGTGGAGGGCCCCACCCCGACCCCCTGTGGGACCTGCGATGCGTGCCTGGCGGCGGAGCAGCCGGACCGGAGCCTTGACATCGTGGAGATCGACGCCGCCAGCCGGGCCAGCGTGGAGGACGCCCGAGCTCTGCGGGAGCAGGTCCAGACCCGCCCGGCCTTCTGCCGCTACCGCGTCTACATCATCGACGAGGTCCACATGCTCAGCCGCAGCGCCTTTGATGCGCTGCTGAAGATCCTGGAGGAACCTCCCCCCCACGCCATCTTCGTCCTGGCCACCACCGAACTGCAGGATGTACCTGAGACCATCAAGAGCCGGGTCCAGATCTTCCCCTTCCGCCTCATTCCCGTGGGGCTCATCGAGTCCCGCCTGAAGTTCGTCTGCGAGTCCGAAGGGGTCCCCTTCGACGAGGGTTCCCTGCGCCTCCTGGCCGAGGCGGGCCAGGGATCCATGCGCGATGCCCTCACCACCCTCGACCGGGTCATCTCCGCCGGGGATGGCCGGGTCCTCGAGGAGACCGTGCGGGAGCAGCTCGGCATCGTCCCGGCGGTGCGAGTCCAGGCCATTCTTGAGGCCCTGACCTCCGGCGACAGCGCCGCCATCCTGGACCAGTGCCAGGCCCTGGCCGAGCTGGGCACGGACTGGACCAGCCTCTGGCGCGAGCTGATGATGGCCTTCCGGATCCGCCTCGAGGGTGAAGTCCGTGCCTCCAAGGGGCCCCACGAGGTGATGCGCCTGGCCCGCATGCTCCATCTCCTGCTCCAGCGTGAACGGGACCTGCGGGAGACCAGCCTGCCCCAGGTCGTGGTGGAGCTGGCCCTGGTCACCGCCAGCCAGCTGCCCCACTTGGCCCCCCTGGATGCCCTGGTGCGCCCCGGCACAGCCCCCACCGCCCCAGCGGCCCGTCCGGCATCTCCCCCCCGCCCTGAGTCGGGGACCGTCTCCCGGGCGGCGGATCCCCAGACCCCCAAGCCCGGTTCCGTCGCTCCCCGTCCGGCCCTACCGCCCCAGACTCAGGTGACTGCCCAGCCCGTGGCTGCGCCCCGGCCCACCGTGCCCCACCCCGAGAACATGGAGGCTCTCCGCCGCAGCGTCAGCGAGGTCCTCAAGGCCGTCCCCGGCGGCCTGCCCCGCACCCTGGGTGCACTGCCCCACATGGCCAGCGAGCTCCGCCTGGAGAAGGGCGTCCTCCACTGGTTCTTCCCCGCCAACGTCCGCAACACGGTTCAGGACCTCGAGCGGGAGCAGGCCAACCCCCACATCCTCGAAGCCCTCCGCCAGGTCCTGCCAAGCCTCTCCCGCATGGCCATCACCTTCGCGGGAGGCGACTCCCAGAAGCCCGAAGACCTGCTCCGCGACGACCCCGCCTTCCAAAGACTCCTCCAGGAGACCCAGGGAGAGGTTCTGGAGATCCGCAGGCTGGAGAGCGGAGAATAGGGCAAGGCCCCCGTCAGGGGGCCTTGGAGTCCAGCGATCCAGACTACTGCGCCACGCGGGCGTTGTGCTTCTTGCGGTAAATCCGGCGGCTCTCGCGGTTCTGCTGACGTTCAATGCGGCGGGCCTCACCCGGGGTCACCTTGCCATCGGCCTCGGCCTTGGCGATGTGGCGATCAGTGCGGGCCTCCTGCCTCTCCAGCTTGGCTGCCTCGTGGGGGGTGAGCTGCCCGGACTTCACACCTTGATCGATACGCTTCTGCTGACGGTCGGCCCGACGCTCCATGCGGGCGGCACGGTGGGGCGTCACCGTGCCCGCGGGGGCGGGAGGAGGCGGGACAGGAGGCTTGGGGGGCTCCTGAGCGGCGAGGGCGCCTCCAATGAGCAGGGTGCCGAGCAGGGCAAGGGACATGCGCTTGAGGTTCATTTTCAACTCCTGGGAAAAACCGCATGGGGCGGTTGAAAGGTTGGATTCCTGGGCGAAGGGAAGGTTTAACGCCCCAGATCGATGTGGAAGGTGATGAGCGGCATGGCGGCGACCCGAACCCGGACCGGGGCATCCTCCTCGTAGACCGGCGCGGGTCGGCGGCTGTATCGAACCTCGCGGCAGCGAAGGTCCCGACCGCGCTCCCAAGGGGCCTCCCAGCGGCGGGACTCCCGGGCCTCCCAACAAGCGGGCGGCCCCTCGCGGTGCTCCCGATCCGGGACCTCATGAGCCAGGGCGGGCACGGCCATGCCCAACAGGGCCAGGGCTGCAACCATGAATCGCATGTTCACTCCTGGAAAGATGTGGGTCATCCCACGCACAGGAAACCTCAAGCCACGTGCCAACCCACAAGGCACCCAACATCAATATTTAAAAAAGGTTTAACCCGCCGCCCCGAGGTTTGTTGCAGCATCCCCAGCAGCTCCTGTCGCAACTTGAGTCACCATCCAACCGCAGGGCAGCGAAGGAAGGACAGGACCAGCCGAACGCAGATGCGCACGGCAAGGGCCATCTGGGGGCCCCGCAGTGCGGGGGCGGACAACGATCCGTGCCCATCGGTACGAATCCGTGACCCAAAGGCTTTTCACCTCTCCAACCCAGGTGTCAATCCAGGGCCGGATCCGGCTCCACAGCCCGTCGGCGATAGAGATCCAGCACCGCCAGACCATAGCGGCGGGTCTCCTCGGCAGGGGCGATGCCTTCGGCGGCATCCACGGCCTCGGGCCCGGCGTTGTAGGCCATCACCGCCAGGGCCACATTGCCCTTGTAGTAGTCCATCAGCTCCTTCAGGTAGCGTGTGCCCGCCTTCACATTGGTGGCGGGATCGAACATATCCCCCCCGCCCATCCTCTCGGCGGTCCGGGGCAGGAGCTGCATGAGGCCCTGGGAGCCCATGGAACTGACGGCCTTGGTCTTGTATGCGCTCTCACACTGGATGACCGCCCGGATGAGGTAGGGGTCCAGGCCCTGGGTCTTGGCCTCCTGGTCCGCCAGGGCAACCAACCTGGCCGGAGCCCGGAAGTATTTCCGGCTCCCTTCGGCCTTCAGCAGGGGCAGGGTCGCCAGGACGGCACCCAGGCAGAGGAGGGCGCCGAGGCGCACCAAGGGTTGGGGGCTACGGGCAAGGCCCAGAAGGGATTGGATTCGGTTGAACATGGGAGAAGCTCCGGCCGCAAGGGCCACTCGAAGGGGACGGAGACCGTCCAGTTGCATGAGGGCCTTGGCAACAGAGCGGACATCGCCGCAGACCTTGGAAGCGAATTCGTCGCAGCAACGCTCCCGC
This sequence comes from uncultured Holophaga sp., assembly GCF_963677305.1. Taxonomy (GTDB): domain Bacteria; phylum Acidobacteriota; class Holophagae; order Holophagales; family Holophagaceae; genus Holophaga. The sequence goes on along the minus strand of NZ_OY781925.1, from coordinate 1,078,343 downwards.
TCGAAGCGGACTGCGGACGAGATCCAGTGGGCGAGGGGGTGGTGGAAGAGCAGCACATCCACCAGGGACTGGAGGAGCTGGACTGGGTAGTCCAGGCGCTTCAGGTGAGCGAGCTCATGGGCCAGGATGGCTTCCAGGGACTCGGCTGGGAGCCCGGCCAGACAGGCTGCCGACAGGAGGAGGGTCGGCCGCAGGGCCCCGAAGACGCAGGGCCCCAGGTCCGATAGGCCGACCCTCGGCACCGCCACGCCCATGCGCCTGGCCAAGTCCCGCACCCGGTCCAGCACCCAGGCAGGGGCCGGACCGGAGACCCGGCGCAGGCGGACCAGCGCGGCCAGCCCCAGAAACATCCGGAGGGCGAAGACCAGGGCCCCCAAGGCCCAGGCGCCCGCCAGCCAGGGCAGAACGGGCTGGGTGGCCTCGAGGCCACGGTGGAGGGTATAGTCCCGCAGGGGCTGTCGGCTCAGAGCCGTGGGCGCTCGGAAGGCCCCCTGGCGCACCGCCACCGCCTGGGCCCTCACCTGGCGGAGCCCCCCGAAGGTCATCGCGGGCCAGGCCAAGGCTCCCAGCAGGGCAAGGCAGGCCAAGGCATAGCGGAGCCGCGGCTTCCGCCCGGGCAGCAACAGCAGCCAGGACTTCAGCACCAGAGCCACGACAGCCACCTGCCACAGGGAGTGGAGCAGAGCCCGCCCGAGGTCCTGCCCCAGGCCCAGCCAGAGGTCGGCGTTCATCGCTCACTCAGGAGCTTGAGCAGGGCCTCCCGCTCCGACTCGTCTAGCTGCCGACCCTGCAGGGCGGTCTGCACCAGGGCCCCAGCGGAGCCTTCAAAGGCCCGCTCGATGAGGTCCCCCACCAAAATGCTCCGGGTGGCCTCGGGGGCCTCGGTGGGCCAGTAGCGATGGGCCCGCTCGCTGGCGTCCCGCCGCAACAGGCCCTTCTCGTGCATGGTCTGCATGAGCTTGAGGACCGCAGTGTAACCCAGGTCCCGGCCCTGCCCGTAGTGCGCCGCCACATCCTTGACGGTGGCAGGCCCCCGGAGCCCCCAGAGGACCCTCAGGACCTCAAGTTCAGCCTCTGTGGGACGCATCTCAGCCATGCCCCCTCCTTATACACTTAAAAGTGTACACCAAAAAATGTATTTACCCCATCAAAAGTTCAAGATCTCCTTTTTCAAAGCCAGGACACCCGGCTTTGAGCTTCAGTGATAGACCTTGGCCCGATTGGCGGCAGCGCTGCCCGCATAGCGTTTGTGCAGCAGGCGGAAAGCCTTCACCAGGAGGGCCTCGCTCTCCGGATCGCGGTAGGCCGCCCGGGAGGCCCGCACGGCCCGGGAGAGCCCCTCGGCAGCCATGGGATCCTTGGGGAAGGCCTCGGCAAAGGCCAGGGCCTCCCGGCAGAAGTAGCTGAGGGGTGCCGCCAGGCGCCGATTCTCTCCCTGGGCCGCCTGGACCTCGGCGGAGCTGAGGAAGCCCGCCACGAAGGGCTTGCCCACCATGGCGAGCCCTGGGAGCGGCTGGACGGGTCCCCACCAGGTGGTGCGGTATTCGTACATGTCCTCAGGGCTCTGCTTGAGGAAGCTCACCCACTGGCGCTCCCATAGGAACTGGCTCACCAGGAAGCGCCGCCGGCGGGCATCGGGCTCCGCCCTCCAGGCCTCGAGTCCGGCGGCATCCTTGGGCTCGGTCTTGGCCAGGCCATCCACCAGAGCCAGGGCGTCGGCCTCCCGGTCCAGCAGGATGGCCCGGACAAAGAGGACCTGCTGGAGCTGCCCCTTCAGAGACGAGGGAAAGGCCGGGTGGACCAGGGCCGCCTTCCAGCGCTCCAGGGGCAGCTGGCGATTGAAGGCGTCCGCCGCCGCCGGGTCGAAGGCGTCGATCCCGGGTTGCCTGCCCTGGGGCCACTGCTTGCCCTCGCAGCTGCCCAGGCCCTCCTCGTCCATCCCGGTCACGGTGCGGCCCAGGAGCCCCACAAAGCTGTCCCAATCTCTGGTCAGCACCAGGCGCTGCCCCAGGAGGACATTGCGGGCTGAGACGAAGCGAGCCATACCGGGGCGGGCCAGGGCCTCCTTCACCAGAACCTCGGCCGCCTGGAGACGCCCTTCCCCCAGCAGCAGACGAACACGGTGGACAGCGAAGGTGGGATAGGCCCCCTCGGGAATCTTCAGGGTCCGGGCCTTCTCCAGGAACTCGCGGCAGCGCGGGTGATCCGGGCCGATCTTCATGAGAACGCCGGCGAGCCAAGGGACCTGAGCAGCACCCTGGACGGCGTCGAAGCCCGCGATGACCCGATCCGGCTTCCCGTCCCGGAGGGCCTGGATCCAGCCCAGGAGCCCCAGGTCCTGGGGACCCTCCGCCTTGGCCAGGACATCCACCCCGGCCCGGTAGGTGAAGCTCAGGTTCCGCAGGTCCTCCCCCAGGCGGAAGCCCCGTCCCGGACTCATGATTCGCTCCGCTGTCATCCGCTGGCACTCGGAGAGATCCTTCCAGGGGGGCTCCACCTGTTCCTGGAGACGGTAGGCATCCAGACGCCAGAGGGGATCCTTCAGAAGCACTGCCAGCTCTCGCTCGCGGTCCGGGCCTTCCGCCAGGCGCAAGGCCAGATAGCGGGCCAGCCCGGCGTGAGGGGAGGCCTTGTCCTGGCCGATGGCCAGGAAGGCCTGGCGGCTCTCAGAGGCCTTCCCGGCATAGTAGAGCGCCGCGGCCCGCTGGTAGGCCCGGTCTTTGGCCAGGAGCACCGGCAGCCCGGGCTCGGGGTCCGGGGGAAGCTCGCCCCGGAAGGCCTTGTCTTGGGCCTCCACCCAGGCCCGGATGGCTGGATGCTTGGGGCCAATGGCCTTGATCCGCTGCTCCAGGGTCCGCGCCGCATAATCCATGGCCTGGGGCATCACCGGATTGGCCAATTGGTACGTCGGGGAGGCCTTGGCCAGGAGCTCGGGCGGGGGCGTGGGCAGGATCCCATCATGCAACCGGGCGTAATCCGGCGCCGGTGACTGCCCGGGCTCCTGCCAGTAGCCCAGGGCTCCTGCCTGATCCTCCGCATCCAGGGGCGGGCCGCCCCAGCTGCGGAAGGCCATGGCCAGATAAGGTGAAGCATAGCTGGGCATCAGCAGCCCCAACGCTCCCCGGGCCCAGTCCTCTGGCCGTCCGTCGGGGCTGTCTGTGGGCACCAGGGCCGTCGTGGAGAGGTAGGGTCCGCAGGGATGGGCGGCGGAGGCGGCCAGGAGGCTGATGAGGGCCGGACGCAGGATCTTCATGGCAGACGCTCCTTCCACTTGGCGACAGCATGAGCATCCCATGACCCAGGATGAAAGAGGTAGACTCGGCGCCCCCGGGGCAGCCCGGGCCAGGGCTCGTCGGTGCTGAGCCCCAGGGCCTCCCTGGCCTCGGGGATGAAGTCGCCCCCTCTGTCCAGACGCCGTCGAATGGCCTCCCCTTCCCTCCCCATGCGGAAGAGCATCGGGATGCGCTCATCCACCGGCAGGGAGCGGATCCAGGGATCCTCCAGACACCAGGAGGCCAGGGCCGTCATGACCAGGGGCATCTCCGGGGACAGCTCCCGCCGGAGCCCCTGCAACAGCTCCCGGTAAAAACTCCGCTCCCCCTCCCGGGCATCGAAGTCGATCATGAGACCCCGGACCCCCTTGAGCCGGCTGGCCTCCAGGAGCCGATAGCGGAGGATCCGGCCCTGGGCTTCATCCAGCAGGGGGTGATCGGTCTCGATGCGCACCACGGCCATGAGCGGAGTGGCCGGATCCACCTGAAGGGGATTGCGCCGCCCCTGCACCCGGGTGGCTCCGCCCTCCAGCTTCACTTCAGCGGCCAGGAAAGCCACGCCTGTGTCCGGGGGCAGGCCCCGCAGGTCCTGGGGCGACTCCCAGGCCCAGAGCATGAGGCGGGGCCACCCGCGCATCCGGCCAGGCCCCGGATGGCAGGCCAGCAGCCCGACCACAAGGAGAGGCGCCAGCCGCCTCACGGCACCGGGACCGTGACGGGTTCCGGAAGCGCCGCCACCCGGGCCTTCAGCCGTGGGATGTCCAGCCGCCGAAGCTGCCCCGGATTGAAAACCCAGACATGGTTGAAGTGGAAGGTGTCCATCTCCCGGAGGGCCGCATCCACGGGCCAGCCCTGGGCTGCCATCCTGTAGGCAGCCACGGCGTACCCGGTGCGGTCGCGCCCCTCCATGCAGTGGACGAAGACGGGCTGGTTGGCGGGATCCTGGACGATCTTCAGGAAGAGGGCCAGCTTGGCCTCATCCACCTTCCAGGCGTGGGAGGGGAGGCGGAAGTAGCGGAGCCCGGTGCCCTTCAGCAGGGGGGCATCATCATGGTCCGAGCGCAGATTCACCACGGTCCGGGCCCCGGCGGCCTTGAGAGCCCGGAAGCCCTCGGCGCTGGGCTGGGCCCCCCGCCAGAGGATCCCGTCCACCTGGCCGAAGTTGAGCACCCCCGGCAAACAGGTGTCACAGGGAACGGCCGGAGCGGGGGCGGCCCCCACCGCTGCAGCGCAGGTGAGCAGTCCGCAGAGGAGGCCTGCCCGCAGACGACCCATCAGACCCGCTCGCCTTGGCTGCGCCGGGAGACCCGGAGGATGCCACGGAAGAGCTCCTCCACCAGATCTGCGTCCAACCCCTGTTCCTCGGCCCATCCCCGGCGGGAGACCAGGAGGGCCTCTTCCCGGGCGGCGTCCAGGATGGGCGCCCCCAGCTTGGCCTTGGCCCGCCCCGCCTTGCGGCTCATCTCCAGGCGGCGGCCCAGGAGGTTCACCAGGGTGTGATCCAGCTGGTCAATGAGCTCCCGGGCCTCCTGCAATTCGGGACTGCGCCCCCCCATATCGGGGATGGCCAGGGCCTGGTCGGCTTCCATGGACTGCTTGGCCGCGGCCTCCTCCACCTCCAGGTGGACGGCCTGCAGTGCGTCCAGGAGGCCTTCCCGGCTGGCCTTGGCAAAGGGGTTCTGATTCTGGATGGCCGTGAAGAGGTGTCCGGCATCTTCCCGGACGGACTCCAGCGTGTGGGCGATGCCCTGGAAGGAGGGCGGCGAGAAGGGCAGATCCGCGCCACACCCCACCTCCAGCAACCCCTTGGCCAGGAAGAAGGTCAGGGCATGGGTCTGGGCCATGATGCGGTCGTGGTCCTCGGGCGTCTGCTCCACCACCAGGAAGCCCAGCTCCAGGAAGAGCTGGTGGACCTTCCGGGCCGCCTCGGGATGCTGCGGCGAAGGGCAGATGACGGTACGGAAAGGACGCTCGGCGCGGGCCAGGCTCTTGGGACCGAAGAGGGGATGGGTCCCCACATGGGGGATACGCGCCCCCAGGAGCTCGTCCATCTGCTGACAGGGCGTCATCTTCACGCTGCAGACATCGAGCACCAGGTGATCCGGACCCAGATGGGGCCTCAGCTCCAAGAGGACACTCGCCATCATCGGCACCGGGACTGCCAGGACGATCCAGGGACAGCGGGCCGCCAGCTCCTGGAGACTGCTCGCCCGCAGGGCATCTGGGACCGGGGTGCGGGGCGAATAGGCAAGGTAGGCGTACCCCGCTTCCTCCATCACGGCGCCCAGGGCCTGTCCGAAGTGTCCGAATCCGATGATGCCCAGCTGCGGCATGCCCCCTCCCATCCTCCGAGATTAGCGCGAAACACAGCCTGCCCCCTCGCCGGGAGCCCCGCTTTGATGCACACTGGAGGCATGGCGAAGTCGTACTATGCAGGCATGGAACTCGACGCTCCCTGTGGGCGCTGCAAAGGGGAGACCCGCCACCGGGTCATGTCGGTGACCGACGGGATACCCGAAAAACTCATCTGCATGGCCTGCAAGTCCGTGCACAAGTTCAAGGCCGAACGGCCGGCCAGGACAGAAGCCGCTCCCCGGGCCGCCCGGACGCCCCGTCCCGGCGTGGCCGCTTCCCCAGTGAAGCCTTCGGCTCCCTCCAGCAGCCAGTTCCACCAGCTCATGATCGAGGAGCAGGCCGGCTCCAGGGCCAGGGCCTACAGCATCAAGGAGCGTTGGGAGGAGGGCATGTGGATGGACCACCCCACCTTCGGCCTGGGCCGCGTCCAGCGTCGCAACGCCAAGAAGGTGGATGTCCTCTTCAAGGACGGCCTGAAGGTGATGATCAGCGCCTGACAGCCTCAGCACCACGAGAGAGACCCCGGGACTCCGGGGTCTCTGACTTCAGCGGGATGAACCTGCTCAGAAGTGGTAAGTCACACCAGCCTTGAGGAGGTTGATCCGCTCCTTGACGTCCATGCGATAGCCAAGCGAATTGGCAGCCGTATCCTCGGTCTCGATCCACACCCTTCAGCGCGGAGCCGTCCCGGCTGATCTCGACGAACCAAGTCGCCTTCGGAATGAATAAGCTTGGGCTTCGGCATCCTTAGAAAGGGCTGCACGGCATCGCCCCCGAGCGAAGCCCTGACCTTTGGGCACCTGGCCAACGCGGACAGAGGTGCTCGCCCGCGCAAAAGCGGAATGCCGTGGAGGAGGGCGCCCTTCAGCTCCTCCCGGTCATCCAGGAAGTCCGGGGGCTACCGGATTGAGCACGACTGTTGACGGCCCCCAGCGCACTCCAGATGCGCCGACGGAGGCCTACTCCCCCCCCATCCGCTCCCGGGCCACCTGCTTGGCCCGGTCCAGCTCCTCCTGGGTCGCCAGGGAATCCCGCAGGCGGTTGAAGCGCTTGCCGATGAGCTTGTTGAGGAATCGAAAGAGGGGGGATTTCTCCTCCAACTCGGCCTTAAGGAAGCGCACACAGCCCTTACACTCCGGGTTGCGGACCTCCTGACGGTAGGCATCGATCCCGTGGACGACGCCCAGGATGCGCATGCCCAGAATCAACGGCTCCCGGAGGAAGGGGAACCACCAGCGGCGCAGGTAACCCGCCCGGACCACCAGGATGACGCAGTTCCTGCAGGTGACTGGAGCTGATTCCCTGCCCATGGACACACCCCCGGCCAGCATGAGACAAAGCCCGGCCCTCGCATCACCATAAACCGCAAAACCCAATCAAGTCAATAGATCAATCACACAAAAGACTCCCCAGGGGGAACTGATGGCCTATCCAGGCCATTTTTGAATATAAAATATCCACCCCTGCACAGGGGGCGGAGGACCTCATGCGCGGGCCCACCCCACGGATCCTGGTGCTGGCCGATGACCGGGAGCGGGATGCGCCCGCCCTGAAGGCCTTCCAGGACATGGAGGGCGTGGAGCTGCGGATCGCCCGGCTGGACCTCGGTGACTACCGGGTGGACGGACATCTTGTGGTTGAACGAAAGAGCCTCCCGGACCTCCTGGCCTCCATCAGGGATGGACGGCTCTTCCGCCAAACGGCCGCCCTGGCCTCCTGTGGAGAGCGGTGCATGCTCCTGCTGGAGGGGAGGGTCCAAGACATCCAGCATGCTCACATGCGCCGGGAAGCCATCCAGGGGGCCCTCATCTGCATCTCCCTCATCTGGGGCATCCCCATCCTCCGCGCCCTGGATGGCGCGGAGTCAGCCCGCCTGATGCTCCTGGCCGCAGCCCAGCTCAGACGGACCCAGCGCCCCATCGCCTTCCGGCCGGGCGCCTGCCCAAGGGGTCTTCAACGTGCCCAGACCCATGTCCTCCAGGGACTTCCGGGCATCGGACGAAGCCTGGCCCTCCGCCTCCTGGAGCACTTCGGCAGCGTAGAGGCCGTCATGAGCGCCGATGCCGCCACCCTCCGGCAGGTGGACGGCATCGGCCCGGACAGGGCCGCCCGCATCCGTCGGCTCCTGACAGCCGAAGCCGCCAGGCACTGAGTCACCCCAGCACCGGACGGCCTCTTCCCATTCTGCAGGGCCCCAGGCCCCGCAAACCCTACTTCAGGCTCTGCAGGGAACGGACCCGCAGCTCTTTGCGCAGTGTCTCCACCGCCTCGCAGGCGGCCAGGGCCGCGTTGAGGTTGGTGAGGCAGGGGATCTTCAGTCGCAGGGCCTCCTTCCGGATGGAACCCTCGTCCTGGTGGGCACTGCGGCCCATGGGGGTGTTGATGACCCACTGGATATCGCCGTTCTTGAGGAGGTCCACCGCGTGGGGGCGCCCCTCGGCCACCTTGTTGATGCGCTGGATCTTCATGCCCAGCGTCTCCTCGATGTGGCGGGCCGTGCCCTCGGTACCACAGAGCTGGAAGCCCAGCCCAGCCAAGCGGGTGGCCAGCTCCGGCAGCTTGGTCTTGTCATTGGCGTTCACCGAGAGGAAGACCTTGCCCTCCAGGGGGATGCGGATGCCGGCGGCCAGCAGGGCCTTGGCGTAGGCCTCGCCGAAGCTGGAACCCAGGCCCATGACCTCGCCGGTGCTCTTCATCTCGGGACCCAGGACCGGATCCACCTCGGGGAACTTGGCGAAGGGGAAGACCACGCCCTTGACGGCCACCGCGAGGGGCTGGCCATCGGTCACGCCCTGCTCGGCGAGGCTCTGGCCCAGGCCGATGCGGGCGGCGATGCCCGCCCAATCCTTGCCGGTGGCCTTGGAGAGGAAGGGCACGGTGCGGCTGGCCCGGGGATTGGCCTCCAGGCAATAGGCCACGCCGTCCTTGAGGGCCCACTGGATGTTCATGAGACCGCGCACGCCGACCTCCATGGCCAGGCGACGACTGTAATCCTTGACAATGGCCAGCATGTCCTCCTCCACCCCCAGGGGCGGAAAGACGCCATAGCTGTCGCCAGAGTGGACACCGGCCTCCTCGATGTGCGCCATGACCCCGGCGATGGCCACCTCGGTGCCATCGCAGACCAGGTCCACATCCAGCTCCTGGGCACCGTCCAGGTAGCGGTCGATGAGGACGGGCTGGGTCTCATCCACGGCTGCAGCCTCGCGAACGTAGCGCTCCAAACCCTTCTCATCGAAGACCACCGCCATGGCCCGGCCCCCCAGCACGAAGCTCGGGCGCACCATCACGGGGTAGCCGATGCGAGCGGCCAGGGACCGGGCCTGCTCCAGGCTGGAGGCCATGCCCCACTCGGCAGCGGGGATGCCCAGCTTGGAGAGGACGTTGCCGAAGCGCTCACGGTCCTCGGCATCCCAGATGGCCTTGAGGGGGGTGCCCAGGAGCTTGACCCCGGCGGCCTCCAGGGGACCCGCCAGCTTCAGCGGTGTCTGGCCACCGAACTGAGCGAAGACGCCCAGGAAGTTGCCGTTGCCGCTCTCACGGTCGATGGCGGCCTTGACGCTCTCGAAGTCCAGGGGCTCGAAGTAGAGGCGATCCGAGGTGTCGAAGTCCGTGGACACCGTCTCGGGATTGCAGTTGACCAGGATGGCCTCCACCCCGGCGGCACGGATGGCTTCCACGGCCTGCACGCAGCAGCAGTCGAACTCCACGCCCTGGCCGATGCGGTTGGGCCCGGAGCCCAGCACCATGGCCTTGGGGCGGTCGCTGGGAGGAGCCTCGGTGTACTCATCCCAGGTCTGGTAGAGGTAGGGCGTCTCGGCCACGAACTCGCCAGCGCAGGTATCCACTCGCTTGGCCACCTGGTGCAGCCCCAGGCTCTCGCGGCGCGCAGCCACTTGGCTCTCCAGGGAGCCGCAGAAGGTGGCGATCTGGGCGTCGGTGAAGCCCGAGCGCTTGGCCTTCTCCAGGAGTTCCTCCGGCAGGTGCTCCACGCTGAAGCCTCGCAGACGCCCCTCCATCTCGACAATCTCCTCCATCTCCCGGATGAACCAGGCGGAGATGCCGGTGAGGCCAGAGATGTTGCTGACGGTGTGCCCGGCTTTGAGGGCCTGGTACATCCAGATGAGGCGCTCGGGGCCGGGGGTCAGGAGGTGCTCCCGCAGACGGGAGAGGTCCAGCTTGCCCTCCATGGCGCCCGCCAGGCCAGGGTGTCCGCACTCCAGACTGCGCAGGGCCTTCTGCAGGGCTTCCTGGAAGTTGCGACCGATGGACATGGCCTCGCCCACGCTCTTCATCTGGGTGCCCAGCACCGGAGCCGCCTGGGGGAACTTCTCGAAGGTGAAGCGGGGGGTCTTGATGACCACATAGTCCAGCACGGGCTCAAAGGCGGCCTTGGTCTTGCCGGTGATGACGTTGGGCAGCTCCCAGAGGCGGTAGCCCAGGGCCAGCTTGGTGGCCACCCAGGCGATGGGGAAGCCGGTGGCCTTGGAGGCCAGGGCCGAGGAACGACTCACGCGAGGGTTCATCTCCACCACGATGAGGCGACCGCTCTCGGGCTGGAAGGCAAACTGGACGTTGGAGCCGCCGGTCTCCACCCCCACGCCGCGGATGACGGCGATGGCGGCGTTACGCATCTTCTGATACTCGGGGTCCGTGAGGGTCAGGGCCGGGGCGACGGTGATGCTGTCGCCGGTGTGGACACCCATGGGATCGATGTTCTCGATGGAGCAGATGATGACCACGTTGTCATCAAGGTCGCGGACGACCTCCAGCTCGAACTCTTTCCAGCCCAGGATGCTCTCCTCCACCAGCACCTGGGTGATGGGGGACAGGTCGAGGCCGCGGCGCAGAATGGTGTCGAACTCCTCGATGTTGTAGGCGATGCCGCCGCCGCTGCCGCCGAGGGTGAAGCTGGGGCGCAGGATGGCGGGGAAGCCCGTCACCTTGAGCAGCTCGTGCCCCTCTTCGAGGCTGTGGGCGAAGCCACCGCGGCAGGTCTCCAGACCCAGCTCGTCCATGAGGTCCTTGAACTTGGCGCGATCCTCACCCTTCTCGATGGCCTCCACCTGGGCACCTATGAGCTTGACGCCCAGGCGGGCCAGCAGACCTGACTTCTCGGCCTCCAGGGCCAGGTTCAGAGCCGTCTGGCCGCCCACCGTGGGCAGGATGGCGTCGGGCTTCTCCTGCTCCAGGATCTTCTCCAGGATGGGCAGGGTCAGGGGCTCGATGTAGGTGGCGTCCGCCCGGATGGGATCGGTCATGATCGAGGCGGGATTGGAGTTGAGGAGGACCGTGCGGATCCCCTCCTCCCGGAGCGCCTTCAGGGCCTGGGTGCCGGAGTAGTCGAACTCACAGGCCTGGCCGATCTGGATGGGGCCGGAGCCCAGCACGAGGACGGTGGACAGGTCGGTTCTCTTAGGCATGGTACTGCTCCATCATCGCGACGAACTTGCCGAAGCCGTGCCGGGCGTCGTGGGGGCCGGGGCTGGCCTCGGGGTGGTGCTGCACACTGAAGATCGGGAGGCTCTTGTGGCGCAGGCCCTCCACGGTGTCATCACTGAGGTGGCGGTGAGTCACCTCGATCTCGGAAGGCAGGGTCTTCTCGTCCACGGCGAACCCGTGGTTCTGGGCGGTGATCTCCACCCGCCCCGTGCCCAGGTCCAGCACAGGCTGGTTGGCGCCGCGGTGGCCGAACTTGAGCTTGAAGGTGCCGCCGCCGAAGGCGTGGCCCAGGAGCTGGTGCCCCAGGCAGATGCCGAAGATGGGCAGCTTGCCGATGCAGGCCTCCACCTCCTGACGCATACCCTTGAGGGCGGCGGGATCGCCAGGGCCGTTGCTCAGGAAGAGGCCCTGGAAGCGCTTGTCCGTCAGCTCACTGGCCGGGGCGTCCCAGGGGAAGACCTCCAGGTGGCAGCCCGCGGCGTGCAGCTGCTTCAGGATGGAGTCCTTGATGCCACCATCCAGCACCGCCACGCGGAACTTGGCCTCGGGGTTGGGCAGGTCGTATCGGGAGGCGCAGCTCACCTCGGCGGCCAGGGCCTGGCCGGTCATCTCCGGCAGCCCGGCCGCAGCGGCCACACCGGCGTCCAGGGTGCCGTCAGCCTCGGTCCAGATGATGCCCGGCTGGGCGCCGGCATCCCGCAGGTACTGGGTGAGGGCCCGGGTGTCCAGGTCAGTCATCACGGGCACCCGGTGGCGGCGCAGCCAGCTGCCCAGGTCTCCCTCGGCGAGGACATGGTCGGGCACCCCGGTGAGGCGGCGGCACAGTAGGGCCGTGCCCCAGGGGCGGGCCGATTCGCTGAGGTCGTGGTGGATACCGTAGATACCCTGCTCGGGGAAGGTCATGCAGACCATCTGCCCGGCAAAGCTGGGGTCGGTCAGGATCTCCTGGTAGCCCGTCATGGAGGTGGTGAACACGGCTTCGCCGCTCCCACCAAATCCCAGGGGCGCCTTCCCACGGAAGGTCCGTCCATCTTTCAGGATCAAGTGGGCCCGCATCTCAACACCTCCTACAACAGCCTTCATAGAAAAAGCGCCGCCGGGTCCCCTACCCTGCGGCGCCTGCGATGGTTTGACCCACACGAAGGGCCATAGGGATTTTGCGACGTTCCCCGGCCAAGAACCAGTCTTTAAGTTTAGGGCCATTTGTGCGATACTTCCGTCTTCACGAAAGGCCCCGGGGACCCTCGGACACCCCGCTCCGGAGAGGATAACCCAAGGGCCCGGTGATCCGGCACACGAAGCCATCCTCCGTGGGGCCAAGGCATCAGGGTGAATCCTCCCCCATCCCGAATGGGAACCTTCGAGACATGTGGACCGGCGACGACCTCTACTTCATGCGACTGGCCCTGGAGGCCGCCGAAGACGCCGACCGCGCCTTCGAGGTGCCCATCGGGGCGGTGCTTGTGCACCAGGGCCACATCATCGGCCGGGGCTACAACTGCCCCATCAAGGAGTGCGACCCCACTGCCCACGCCGAGATCATGGCCCTGCGCAGCGCCGGACAGTGGCTCCAGAACTACCGGATGGCCGGCAGCACCCTCTACGTCACCCTCGAGCCCTGTCTCATGTGCTTCGGCGCCCTCACCCACGCCCGCGTCGAGCGCGTGGTCTTCGGAGCCCACGACCCCAAGGTCGGCGTCACCCGACTCCAGGACACCCTCGCCCAGGCCAACCTCAACCACCGCATCCAGCTCGAAGGCGGACTCCTCGAAGAGGACTGCCGTCGCATGGTCCAGCTCTTCTTCCAGCGCAAGCGCAGCAGCTGACCCCCCCCGCCCGCCCCAAACCCGCCCTGGAAGCCAGCCCCCGCCCCTGATAGACTGGCCTTTCCGGAGAGATGGCAGAGTGGTCGAATGCGCCTGACTCGAAATCAGGTGTGGGGAAACTCACCGGGGGTTCGAATCCCTCTCTCTCCGCCAAGCAACCCCTGAGGCCACAAGACTTCGGGGGTTTTTGCTTCGAGGAGGATTCGAACCCTGGTGCGATTATGAATGGGGGCGTATCTCGCACGTATCTCAGAATGCGCGTCAAGCCCGCGTGGAGGGCGTGCGGGTCAAGCTCACCGCAAACGAGTTCAAGCTGCTGGTGGCCCTCATGCGCAGACCCGGCAAGGCTCTCACCCACAACCAGATGCTGAAAGAGGTCTGGGGCGTCGCCGACCCAGACCGGGTCCACGCTCTCCGGGTATGCATGAACCAGCTGCGCTGCAAGATCGAAGTGGACCCGACTCGCCCACGCTACCTCCAGACCGAGCTGGGTGTGGGCTACCACCTGACGGCAGAAGTGCTCTGATAGCCTGGCCGGCCCGAGGTGGACCTGGCAGATGATCAAACCAGGCCCGCGCGGGACGGTGCAGACACCCCCCTGCGGAAAGTGCGGTAATCAATATTGAACTTGGCCATGCGGATTCCGATCATCCGCTTGGTGAGCCCCAGTTCCTGAGCCGCTTTGCTCATGTTGCCCTTGGAGTTCTTGAGCGCTTCCACCAGCATCTCGTATTCCACAGCTTCCAGTTTTGCCTCCAGGTTCCCCCTGAAGACGGTGCCCGAGAGCTTGGCAGTCTGAAGGGAAGGGGGGAGGTGGTACCCGTGGATGACGTCGTCATCCGAAAGCAGCACGGCCCGTTCAATGACATTTTCCAATTCCCGCACGTTGCCGGGCCAGTGATAGCTCATGAGCATATCCAGGGCCGGTGTGCTGATGCGCTTGACCTCTTTCCCGTTCTCCCGGGAATAGCTGGCAACGAAGTGATCCGCCAGCGCCACGATATCGCTGCCCCGCTCCCGGAGTGCGGGGATCATGATGGGCACCACCCAGAGGCGGTAGTAGAGGTCGGAGCGGAACGTCCCCTCGCCCACCATGGCTGCCAGATCCCGATTGGTGGCGGCGACAATCCGGATGTCCACCTTGACGGGGCGATTGCCTCCAACCCGTTCGAAGGTCTTCTCCTGGAGGATCCGCAGGAGTTTGGCCTGCATGGCGAGTGAGAGCTCACCCACCTCATCCAGAAAGATCGTCCCCCCATCGGCCTCCTCGAAACGTCCCTTCCGGGCCCCTATGGCACCGGTAAAGGCCCCCTTTTCATGCCCGAAGAGCTCGGACTCGACAAGGTTCTCCGGCAAGGCCGCACAGTTGAACTTGATGAAGGGCCCCTCAGCTACGGGGCTCTTGTAGTGGATGGCACTGGCTACCAGTTCTTTGCCAACTCCGCTCTCCCCGAGAATGAGCACTGTGGCTTTAGACGGGGCGATCTTGGCGATGAGCCGGTAGACATCCCGCATGGGCCGGGAGTTCCCGATGATGTTGGCGGGATGGAAACGCTCCTTCAGCGCATCCTGGAGACGATGCCGTTCGGCCGCCCATTCCGCCTTCTCGTGGGTCTCCACCAGGTGCAGTTCCACCGGCGGTGCGATGAGGCAGCCGATGGTCTTCAACAGCTCCACATCCTGGTCCAGCAAAGCTTGGTTACCCCCGTAGGGGCGTTCGCCGCTGATAGTCCCCAGGAGCCGTCGCCCCCGGGCGATGGGAATGCACAGGAAGGCGTGATCCTCATCCCCTCCGTGGTGGCTCCCGGTGCGGTCCAGAAAACCGTCTTCGTCTCCGATGCGGGGCACCACCATCGTCAGGCCTGTCTCCACCACCCGACCGGTAATACCCTCACCCAGGCCATACACTCCGCGGGCTTCCTCGTCCTCAGTAAGCCCGAGGCTCTTGTGGATGTAGATGCGCCCGGCTTGGGAGTCATAGAGGTTGATCATCCCCCGGATCATCCCCAATTCCTCCTCCATCAACTGCAGCACGACTTCCAGGATGGGTTCGAGCCCATTGTTCTCCGCCACCGTGCGACTGAGGCGGAAGATGAGGGGAAGGACCCCTGCCCTGCAGACAGGATTCCCACAGGCCGGTTCCGTATCCTCGATCAGCTTGGAGTTCCCCCGGGTACTTGTGCTTGGACTTTCCATGGGCAACCTTTGTCTACAAAGCGCACATAACCATCCCGGCCCCGTCCGGCATCGTTATATACATTAATACATAACGCACGATGTGTGCCAACCCCCGACAGGAACACCACCACCACCCCCCGGGGGGTACCAGAAGCCATAGAGTGGCTCACAGCGATGCTCTGCCAGCGTTTGACCCATTCCCCGGACGGGCCATTGGCCCAGCGAGTTGACCCTGTGTTCCTGCGGATCGTGTGGGAACCCGGGATCAGAACGACATCTTTGTCGTTTTCCTTCCAACACCGGACATGCCCCGACAACGAACGGCGGCTGAAGCCCCTCAACCAACTGGTCCGAGGGGCTTCAGCCGCGTCCGGCACCCACCATCACCCGTGTTTCTTGCCGGTCAACTGGCTGATCCGGATTTCCGTAACGGCGGTCTGCTCCAGCATGGCATCCGGAAAGGTGAATTTCCTGTCCGTAAAACGGGCAACCAGGCTTTCCAGCACCTGTCGGCGCAACTCCAGCGAGGTTACCGGACTGGCGATCCCGATCCCGATGACCGTCCGGTGCCGAGCTTCGAAGTCGCAGGGGTTGGGTGCCTCGATAACGCCGTGGTCCAGGCTGACGGAGAAGCAGACCTCCGGGTTGGCAGCCAGCACCTCCATCTTGCGACCCGCTTTGGCGGAGTGGAAATAGAGACAATCCCCTTCCGCCACGTAGTTCAAAGGCAGGAGAAAGGGGTGACCATCATCCACCATCGCGAGGTGCATGACGGTGCCCTCCTGCAGGATGGCCTTGATCTCTTCAACGTCCTCAATGGCACGCTCCCGCCGCCGGATGGTCCCCAAAGGGCCGTTACCTGAACTCGACATGACACTCCTTCCAAATGGAAAACCTAAGCCTTCTTCAACCACCGCACTGGCAGCCCGCACGCCCCGGACGCCGACCGGGGGGTTGGCTCCATTCACCCTCCGCAGGCGTGATCCGCACCGTCATGGTCTCCCCGGGACGCACCCCTTCAGGAGCCGTGAAGACCATCCCCAGCTCTCCCAGTTCCTGTCCCAGCCAGCGCGGGACATGGTCGCAGATCACCTCCAGGGACTGGAAAGTCACGGTTTCCAGGAAAGGGAGGAGCATATCCCTGGAGGCATGGCAGTCCCCGGCCTGGAGAAGGCTGAAGAGATCGAACTGATAGTGCCCATCACTCAGAAGGGTAGGTGCCGGAAGCGCGGAATCAGCAGCCTCCTGAGCTTCACGGGCCTCCCGGTCCTGAACGGCCGCGTCCGAGAGCTGTTCCTGGAGGCTCCCCTTCGAGGTCAGAACCCGGAAACCGAACTCCTCAAGCAGGGCGCGAAAGACCCCCCTCAGGTCCTTGAGGAGGAACACCGGACTGTCCAGAGGCTGGATGGCCGAGCGCAGGCGCTCCTTCAGAGCCGCTATGCCGCAGGCATCGCCCAGATCGATGGGGAATTCCCCTTGGGAGACCCAGGCACCACCGTCCTGGGCAAACACATGCAGGCGGCCCGGCTGGAAAAAGTCCGCCAGATCGCCATCATCCCCAATGTGGCATGCGATTTTCATCAGGACACCTCCGGTTCCGCGGCGGCACAGGTTCCGCAATCTGCCGGCACATAGTTGCCCCGGGTGGGGTTGCCGGCCACTGGTACCTGACAACCTGCAGACTTGGTGGGCATGGCCGCCAAGCGCTCCACATAGCCCGCCGGCAGCCCTTGCTGACCGGCCCCACCCACTACCAGCTGCAGGTATTCGACGCTCGGCAGCTGGCGTTCACCCTGGATGTCCTTCTTGTAAATCCGGACCTGGTGTTCCATGCCCTGGAGATCCGTAACCGCCACCGGGTAATGGAAGTACATCCCTGCCCCATCCAGGCGCGCATCCATCCAGGTGTCCAGACGGTCCCAGTCCAGGGCGCCCATGCGGTAGAGCACACCCCAGACCTCGTCGCCCTGAGCCGGAACCACCGTCTCCATACCACTGTCCCAAATGGACGTGTGACCGAAGAAGTCCAATCGGTAGTCTTGCAGCCGAGCAAGTCCCACCGCCTCCGGCCGGCCACCCCGGGCCTTGAGGACCTTGGGATCCATATCGGGACCGTAGGCGAAATAGAGATCACTCAGTTCCATGTTCATGCCTCCTCGACAGCGGGGCCCGTTGAGGCCCCGCTGCATCAAGCGTGTTTCACCACATGTTCAGGCTCCACTCACGGACACCCTTGTATTCCATGTCCGTGAAGAGGGCGTTGGCCATTTCCTCGGCAAGCCACATGGCCCCCTGGTAGCCCACAACGGGGTGACGGAACATGCCCGCACGGTCGTAGGTGGGGAAACCGACCCGCACCATCGGAATCTTGTTGTCGATGGCCGTGAACCGCCCCTTGGAGTGGCCCAGGATCAGGTCCAGCTTCAGATCATGGTTCCGGATCCGGTCCTCCATCTCCCAGAAGTCAGCATTGGTGATGATCTCCATGTCCCAGTCCACGTGTTCCTTCAGCTCCAGGATCCGGGGGTCCCGGGCATAGGCAGGGTTGTCGTCTCCCAGGAGCAGCAGAACGGGCTTCATCTCCAGGTCGATGCAGAACTGGGCAAGACCGATCACCAGGTCGGGACTGCCGTAAATGGCCACCCGCTTGTCCGCAAAGAACATGTGGGTGAGATCCGTCAGGGCGTCGAGGGCGATGCCGCGCTCCTTCACCAGGGAGGTGGGGATGGGCTTGCCGGTGATGTCCTTGAGCGCCTTCAGGAAGGCGTCGGTATTCCGGATCCCGATGGGGGTTGGCCCGATGGTGGCCGGAATGTTGAATTCCTTTTCCAGATACTGGGCGGCCTTGGCGCCCTCGTATCGGTTGAGGGCGATGGAGGCCATGGCCCGCCCCGTCTCCCGGAGGTCCTCGACGGTGGTTTCCCCGTGCGAGACATGCTGGCCTTCGGGCATGAGCGGAGAATCGAAGGCTTCGATCTCGAAGAGAACGTTGGCCTCGATATCCATCGCCTTCAGGAGATGCTTCAGGGCCGAGACGTCCCCGGGATTGACCCAGCCCGTGAAGAGGTTGAGCTTGCCCGTGGGCTCGCCGGACTCCGCAAAGTATTTGACGAAGTCCTTCACCGCCGAGTCGTACCCGCTGATCATGCTGCCCACGAAGCTGGGGGAGTGGATGGGGACGAGGTGGACCTCGCGGTCCGCATACTTCTCCTTGAGCAGCCCCTCATTGAGCTTGACCACCAGGCCGTCCACGTCATCCCCGATGATCTCGGTGGAGCAGGTGGTGATGATGGGCACCACCTTGACGTGCGGGTAGCGCATCAGGAGGACATCCACCCCTTCTTCCACCCGCTTGAGGGCCCCGAAGACCGCGCCTTCTTCATGCACCGAGGACGAGGCCAGTTCGAAGCTCTCCTTGAAGTGCTGGGAGAAGATGAGGCGCACGAACATGACGCACCCCTGGCCGCCATGGACAATGCCGATGCAGTCCTTGATGCCGATGCTGGCGAACTGCGCACCTGCGGGCTGGCAGGTAAAAATGGGATTGATGATTCCCGCCCTTTGCCGTTCTTTGACTTCACAGGCCATGTGTTACCTCAGTATTGGTGATCGTGCAGTTCCCGATTGAGCGAGCCGGTGATGGTCAGGTGATCCATCCGGGCGTGGACAGCATCCAGAAGCCCCGTGAGCTCGTCAGGTTTGAGAGTGTGGATCCAGGGGAACCGCTCCTGGTAAGCGCGGGCCAGCATCACGCCATCCACCCAGTGGCAACGCTCCAGCCGATCCTCGGGGGTGTCCGCCTGCCCCAGCAGGGCAGCCTTCGTCCAGGTGAGGACCTCCCGGTTCTGGCGCTCCCGGTCCCAGGCCCGGAGTGGAACTGCCACAGGCAGTGCTTCATGATGTGGTCGACCAGCTTCTCCACGCGTTCGCTGCTGCAGGTGCTCATGTCATCTCCTAGGCGGTGGCCGACGCATCGGTGGGAGCGTCCTGCAGGTAGGGATAATCAGCCGGGGTCTTCTTCCGGAGGCCGGCGACCAGATCGAAGTCGCCGGTGTAGGGGCGCAGGTTGGGATTGTTCCTGACTTCATCCGGGAGGTTGACGTCGGACAGCATCTGCCGGGTGACGAACCCGTGGCTCGTGTCGATCTCATCCTTGGAGATGTCCACCTTGGCCAGCTGATGGATGGGCGAATAGATCGCGTTGTAGATGTCCCGGGCGAAGCGGACCCAGCCTTCATAGCCCTTCCAGGGACCGTTGTGATAGGCGTGGGCGTTCAGGTAGGGCACCCGGATCTTCTTGGCGAACTCACCGGGGCGCTTGCCGGTGAAGATGCAGTCGGGCTCGAGCATATACATGGCCTCCAGGCCCTCGAGCTCATTGGGGTCATCAATGGCCAGCGTGTCCTCACCGGCGCGAGCGATGCCCTTCTCCATATCACCCTGGTGGCCGAACTTGGTGTAGACCGAGACCACCTTGACCCCAAACTCCTCCTGGATCACGTTGGCCCAGTGCCAGAGCTTGGAGCCCCCGGGCCAGAGGCAGACCTTCTTGTCCTGGAGCCGAGCCTTGTACCAGTCCAGCTCAGGCCGCCACCGGGCGGTCTCCTCCCGGATGATCTCCTCCGCCCGCTCCTCGATCCCGAAGAACAGAGCCACCTTCCGGAGCGAGGAGGACAAGGGCTCAAAGCCGAACCCGTCGATGTCGAGGCGCGGGATGCCATATTTCACCCGCAGCTCGTTGCAGAGATACTCCGACGAGCGGGCGCATTCCAGAACATTGAGATGGGCCCGGTGCATGGCGCGCAGTCCGTCATAGGAGCCGTTCCCCGTGAAGGTGGAGAGCACCTGGATGCCCATGCGCCGGAAGAAGTCCTGCATGACTTCCTGGTCGCCCTGGATGTTGTACTCGCCCACGTAGTTGATCACGTAGTCGCTGGTGATCTCGGGCTCGACGGTGCCCACCTTGTCCTTGAACCAGGCGATGCAGATGGTGTGGTGGCCGCCGGACTGACTGGGGCCCCGGAATCCTGGGGAGTTGCAGACAAAGATGTCAACGCCGGGCAGCTCTTCCATCACCTCTTCGGCCACAGCATTGATGTCGTCCCCGATGAGGGCCGATGCGCAGGTCTGGTAGATGCTCATCCGCTTGATGTCCGGGAATGCCTTGAAGGCCTCCAGGATGTTCTGCTTGAGCATCTTCTCCGCGCCGAACACCACGTGCTTCTCCTTCATGTCGGAGGCGAAGGTGTACTTGAGCTGGAAGTTGTCGTTGTCGCTGAGGTAGCGCTTGGTCTGCCAGGTGTCGTAGGTGCAACCCACCGGACCATGGCTCAGGTGGATGACATCCTTCATGGGGGTGCCGATGACGTGCTTGGCCCCGCAGTAGGCGCATCCCCGCTCGGAGATGCTACCGGGAATGGTCGGCAGATAGCCCGAGGGGAGGGCATCCGCGAGGGTCTCGCCCGGGCCCTTTATGACAGCGTGACTCTTCCGTTCCGGAATGCACTTGCTGACTTCGAATTCATGATATGGCATGTATCGCCTCTAATTCGTCAAAAACAGCCACTAGATTGATTTCAACTCGAAGCGACTTCAATCCGCGATGCCGTACTTCACCACCATGGCTTCGAGCTGGTCCATGGTCAGAGGCTTGGGAACGACAAAGTTCTTGTTCTCAATGATTTTGCGCGCCAGCTCCGAGTACTCACGGGCCTGATTCTCATTGGGGTCGTATTCCGTGACCGTCTTCTTGTTGAACTCAGCCTTCTGCACGATGTTGTCGCGGGGGACGAAGTGGATCATCTGGGTGCCGATGGCCGCAGTGAACTCCTCCAGGAACTCGTACTCACGATCCACCTTGCGCGAGTTGCAGATGACGCCGCCCAGCCGGACGCCGGACTGCTTGGCGTACTTCACCAGCCCCTTGCAAATGTTGTTGGCCGCATAGATGGCCATCATCTCGCCGGAGGCCACGATGTAAACCTCCTGGGCCTTGCCGTCACGGATGGGCATGGCGAAGCCGCCGCAGACCACGTCACCCAGCACGTCGAAGAAGAGGAAGTCCAGATCGTCCTCATAAGCCCCATTCCCTTCCATGAGATCGATGGCGGTAATGACACCACGACCGGCACACCCCACACCCGGCTCGGGGCCACCCGACTCCACACACTTGATCCCCTGGTAACCGGACTTGATGACCTTGTCGTTGGTCACCTTTTCAGCACCCTCCTCCCGGAGGACATCCATGACGGTCTCCTGAGGCTTGCCCCCCAGGATGAGGCGGGTGGAATCCGCCTTGGGATCACAGCCAT
The DNA here is from genome assembly GCF_963677305.1 of uncultured Holophaga sp. GTDB lineage: Bacteria > Acidobacteriota > Holophagae > Holophagales > Holophagaceae > Holophaga. The sequence continues at coordinate 1,056,959 of NZ_OY781925.1, read as the reverse complement.
GGATGAAGATCTTCTTGCCATGAAAATGAGCCAGTGCTGCGGCAGTGTTTTGGGTGGTAGTGCTCTTGCCGATGCCGCCCTTCCCGTAGATCGCGACTTTTCTCATCGTTGCCCTCTCCCTTTGATTGATTCACGCCTTCCTGGGGCGGTGATACCTTCAGATGGCAACGGCTGTGCCAAGGCGTGGCATAATATTCAAAAATTGTTATAATTGCTTTTACATTCACACAAGCGCTTGCGGCACCCATGTCGATATGTATTTAGTTACATTTCGGTATTTTCGAGCGAAACAAATACCAAATCGGCACTTCTACTCGAAAAACACCGGATCATTTCTAGATCAAGCTCAACTTACAGACTGGCGCGAGGTTTGCCCAACCTGATAGGAGGTTCTGACCATGATCTTGGAGAGCACCCTCAGAGAAGGCATGCAACGGTATGGCCTCCGGCTGGATACCGAGTCTCGGTGGCGGATGCTCCAGGGACTCGCCCAGGCCGGGATTCCGGAAATCGAGATCGGCGCGTGCGGTCGGGATGAATCCCTGGGTGCCCTGATGACCCGATGGCGGCGAGCCGGCCTACCGGGACTCGTCTCTGTGTGGTGCCCATTACGGGCAGCATCCCTGGAACACGCGGCCCGACTCGGCCCCGACCGAGTGAACCTATCTATCCCCACCTCCGAAGGCCACATACGAGAACGGCTGCACCTGGACCAGAAGGGATTGGAGAGTCTGCTGGAAAAGCAGATCGGAGTGGCCCGCCGCCTGGGACTGGAATGGCTGAGCCTCGGATTCGAAGATGCCAGCCGCACCCCTCTCGACCGGCTCCTGACCCTGGCCAGGCTGGCCCAGGAGCTCGGGGTCCGCCGCATCCGGCTGTCCGACACCGTGGGGATTCTCGATCCAACCCGCACCACCGAACTGGTCCGAAGCTTCCGCCAGGGTTGCTCACTGGAGATCGGATTTCACGGCCACAACGACTTCGGCATGGCCACCGCCAATGCCCTGGCCGCCCTGGATGCAGGAGCCGACTGGGTGGACACGACCCTTCTGGGCATCGGCGAGCGCTCCGGGATTGCCGCCACGGAAGAGCTTGCAGGCTTTCTGCATTTCCAGCGGCAGTCCCCACTACCCCCTGCACCCCTTGCGGCCCTGGCCCGCACCTTCCAGCGCGAGGCCGGACTTACCCTTACGCCCTGGAAAGCCGTTGTGGGCGAGGCTCTGTTCCACGCCGAGAGCGGCATGCATGTACAGGGACTCCTGGTGGACCCGGCCCTCTACGAACCCTTTGACCCCTCGGCGGTGGGTGCCACCCGGAAGCTGGGCCTCGGCACCCAGACCGGGCATTCCGCCGTCCGACTCCAGCTCCAGGAGGGTGGACTGGACCCGGCCCTGGCCGAGGAACTGGTGAGCCGGATCCGGCATCGGGCCAGGGGGCTGGGGCGCCCTCTGGGGGCCGAGGAGGTCTTTGACCTGGCCTTCCAGCAGTCCGCGCGGCGCTGAAAATCCACATGGCCCCCTCGGAAGGGGGCCATGACTTCAGGACATCCACACCAGCTCTGCTCAGGCCTCATCCAGCACAGCGTCCCCATACTTGCCGGTGCGAACCCGACAGGCGTCAAAGACAGGAAGAACGAAGATCTTCCCATCACCGGGCTTGCCGGTCTGGTTCGTCTGAATGATGGTCTGCACAGTCCGGGGCACCAGGTCGTCGGGCACGACGACCGTGATGACCCGCTTCGGGACCAGCCTCTGTTTCTTGGCCAGAAGTGAGACCACCTCTTCCTGGAGTCCCTCCCGACTTCCCAGGAGCTGGAAACAGTCCGGCCCGAGTACCGCCTTGAAGTAGTCGGCGAGCCCCTTGCCGCGCCCCAGAGCCTCCTTGGCCGTCATCGAGCTGATGCCCGCATCCGTCAGGGCGTGCTTGGTCTTGTTCACCATGTTCATGCGGATGACCGCCATGACCTCCTTCATACTCCCGCCTCCGCCAGAGAAACCCCGGCTTCCTTGAATCCGGAGGAGATGGTGTAGACCTCATCCACGGGGGAGATGAAGATCTTGCCGTCGCCCATGGCACCGGCCTCCCCAGAGCGGGCCGCCTTGGTAATCGTCTTGACCACAACGTCCTTGTCCTTGTCGGAAACCACGGTGATCAGGAGTTCCTTGGGAATTTCGTCGTAGACGATCTCCCCGATCTTGATTCCACTCTGCTTGCCGCGGCCAACCACACTCATCTTGGTCACAGCCGGGAACCCGGCATCCATGAGTGCGGCCATCACAGCGTCCACCTTCTCGGGGCGGATGATGGATCGGATCATCAGCATTTCGTCTCCTTATGAGAGGTTGTTAAAAACAGAATCAAACCTTCAACAGGCGCTTTCCGCGGCGAGCGAACGGGTCTGACCGCAACCGCAGGTCTTCCCGACATTCCGCCGCTTGGCCACATGCGCCCAGGCCAAGCCACCGCGGAACACCTTCACCAGGCACTCCTCGATCTCCCCTTCCATTTCCAGGGTCAGCACACCGTAAGTCTCCAGAACACCGCGAGGCGTCTCACCCGCCGCCGCCACCAGCACGGCACGGCAATCCCCCAGGAGTCTCCCGAGCGCATCCCACCGGCCCTCCACCCCAGCTTCAGGACAGTCCCTGCGCTCCACGAGCCGGAATCCATCCAGGTCATCCGCCCAGATCTCCAGCCTGTCCGCGGCCCCCAGATGCTGATTCACGAGAATGCCTTCCCGGGTAGCCACCGCCACGTGGGGACGTCCCGCCCCAGCCCATGTCGGAATGCCCGCCTTAAGATCATCCGGCGCAAACTCCAGGGAGCGATCCTGGCCCAGCAACCCTACGGCATCCGCCCTGCATCGCATGCAATGCGCCATCTGAGCCAGAAAGGGCGAGGCTTGGGCCCGGATGACGGTCATCTCCTGGGGAGTCAACTCCGGTAGACCGGCAAAAGGGGTTCCCGGGGCAGGATGCAGTGGGAGGCAGTTGTGGAAATCCGCCCCCAATGCAGCCACCCTCCGGGCGACCTCCCCGACATGGTGTTCATTGATACCGGGTATGACCACGGTGTTGATCTTGACGGTGATCCCCTTCGCCTTGAGCGCCACCAGGCCCTCCAACTGCCGGGCCAGGAGATGCGCGGCCCCTTCGCGCCCGGCCCGCACCCGATCGTCCCGGACCCGCTCATAGATCTGCGCGCCGATTTCCGGGTCCACCGCGTTGATGGTGATGGTCACGTGGCTCACGCCCAACCCGGCGAGCGTTGCCACATGCCGAGGCGTGAGCCCCAACCCATTGGTGGACAGACAGAGCAGGAGCTGAGGCGCGTATGCCTTCACCAGGCGGAGGGTCTCAAAGGTGGCCTCGGGGTTGGCCAGGGGGTCTCCAGGCCCCGCGATACCCACCACCGAAATGCTGGGTTCCACATCCAGGACATGCAGCAGGTGTTCAATGGCCTGGGGGGGCGTGAGCACCCGGCTCGTGACCCCGGGTCGACTTTCATTGACACAGTCCTCCCGCCGGTTGCAATAGCGGCACTGGATATTGCAGCGGGGCGCCACCGCCAGATGGACCCGCCCGTGGCTTCCTTTGGCCTCCCGATGGAAACAGGGGTGCTTGAGTTGCACAGCGTTCACGGCTTCACCCATCGGGCTTCTCCTGGGAGCGAATTCACTCCACACGGAAACAGCAGGATGCATGCCAAGGACAAATCGCCCCAAAATCCAACATTTTCAACAAGAGAACGCGCATCAAAAGCACATTCCGGTATTTTCTCAGCCGAGAGTTACCCGACCGGAGCCTTTCAGAGCGCCCCCCCCTTCCTCCAGTCAATAAATTCAAACGCTCATACGGATTCGCCTCCTGGCACACATCTGGCTACGCATGCAGCGGACCTATCCCGCACGCAGGGACCGTTATATAGCCATCAATATTTCAGCCTCCGATTCCAACCTTCCCGAGATGGAGTCCAACATGATTGCAGGGGTCCTCTACAACCTCTTGGCAAACGCCTCCCCAGTGCCACACCTCAGCGCATTGGAGATCCACCCGACCCACATCCGGTGCCATTCGTTCCGGGAATCCTGCATCCCGCGCTTCCACAGCCTGCCGGAACTCCAGGACACCACCCCGAGAGATCTCGCTCTGGCCACTTGGATCGGGTGCCCCGCCAAGGAAGCTGCATCTTTCTTCCTGGAGGGGGATTCCTGCCTGGAGGTGGCCGTGGGCATGGCGATCCTGGATAGCCTTCTGCCAGTTCCGGGCTGGGCCCTTCCAGGGGAGCCATTCCAGCTCTGCGCGCATCTGGCAGAACGGATGCGAACGGTTTCCATCGGCGACTTCCCCGAGGCCCGTCGGTGGGCCCGATCAGGTTGGAACGTCAAGTTCCCTGAGTTGTTCCCTCATCCCGACAGCCTGGACTGGGCTTATTGCCAGAAGGCGCTGGCACACGCAGAGTTGGTCTTCATCACGGGACTGACCCTGATCAACGGGTCCTTTGCCGAGGTGATCCGCCGGACTCCAAGAGCCAGGTTCCGTGTGCTCCTGGGTCCCTGTGTCCCCTGCAGCCCGGCCCTCCTGGACGCGGGGATTCATATGGTAGCTTCCAGCATTCCGGAGACGGAGGGTGTGATGGCCCATATGAACCTCTGCTCGCTCCCTTTCGTCCAGGCGCTGGACAGGTTGCAGAAAACGCCCGCCTCCACCTCGGCCTGGGCCGTTCCTCTCTGAGGCCCTCATGGGGCCTCCTGCGCGCATACCGGGACCGGAGCAGGTCACTTCGAGGGGTGCATGATGGCCGTCATGTCAGGAAATTCGGGTTCCCCAAAGCCCCCCGAGCCAAGGATCAGCCATGCCGCACTCAAGGATTTGCCGGAGCTGGTGGGCCTCCTGGGCGACCTATTCTCGATCGAACAGGATTTTTCGGTGGAACCGGCACGCCAAGAGCGGGGACTCCGGCTTCTCCTCCAAGACCAGACCCGCGCAGTCATCCTGGTGGCCCGTGCGCCAGAATCGGAAATGGCGGTGGGCATGGTCAGTGTGCAAGTCCTGGTTTCAACTGCCCAAGGAGCCCCGGTCGGACTGGTGGAAGATCTGGTGATCCACCGAGACTGGCGGGGGCGTGGGCTGGGCTCCGCCTTGCTGGCCGGAGCCGAAGCCTGGGCCCGCCAGCACGGTCTGACACGACTTCAACTCCTGGCGGATGCCAGTAACACGCCCGCTATCAGCTTCTATCAGAGCCGCTCATGGGAGCGCACCCGGATGATCTGTCTGCGGAGCTTCCCGGGGTAGCCATCGTCAAAGATCACTGGCCAGAGCCTGGAGGCGGGAGCCTCGACCCAGATCAGGAGTCAGAGCACCCCCCTCTCAGGCTTGGGTCCTGTGCTTCCATTCGGCGAACTCGGAGGGGCGGAGCTGGTACCGGGCAAAGTTCCCGTCGTGAATGGAGGCGAGTTCCGTCTCCACCACGACCAGGAAACGGTTCCGAGCCTCCTTGGGGAGCTTGGCATCGGCATAGGCACGGATCTGGGCATCGGCCTCTTGGATCGTTTTTCCAGCGAGGACGACCTCGCGGACAATGGTCTTGATGTCGGTCCGATATCGAAGGCGGAAGGGGTCGGGTTCGCCAAGGGAGCTCTTCACGGCACCATAGCGGGCACAGGAACGTTCGTAGGCGAAGACATAGACATCCCGCAGAAGTTCAACGCGGTTCATTTCGTAGACAGCGAGCACGCCATCGGTAAAGTCCTCCGGCGGGACATCCATGAAGGTGATTGGAATGCAGTTCTTGCGGATGAAGGGGATGTTGGCAGCCAAACGCCCCGTCCGCTTGTTGCCGTCAAGGAATGGCTGGAGGTAGGGGATGTGAACGAGCAGGAAGAAGGACTGTTCGAAGGGGTCCTCGATATCGTCGGCCGTTCGCAGGATTTGTCGGAAGCACTCGTCAATGACCTGGGGAACCGCAGTTGGAATATAGGAGGTACCCCGGATACCGACGGGTGCGACACGGAGACAGCCTTCGTCCATAGGATTGGCGAGCAGGTTCTCCATCAGCAGGGCATGGAGGTTCTGAACCGTAGTCGCGTTGGGGTAGAGTGCCGAAGCCGAGTCCACCATGTATTCGATGGCCGCCTTGTGGTTCAGGATCATCTGGGTCTCCTGAAGATTCTTACCTTCGGCGGTTTCCCCCCATTCGATCAGTTTTTCGGTATCCAGCAGGGAATAGGTGTTCCCCTCCAAGCGGGAAGAATTCCAGGACAGGTCGATCAGGAGCCGCTGGAGGATCTGTCGGGCATAAGTGCCTGCGGGATGATCAGGCTCCTTGGGACCGCCTGCCACCGCAAGTCGCTGGCGGGTCTCGGCAGGCAGGTAGAAGGTCTCGTTGGGCACATAGCGATCCAAGAACTCCCTGCGGTAGCTTACGGGGTCACGCAGGGAGAGGGGCTGGGCCAGCAGAGCACGGCAGGCATCCCCTTCGAGACTCAAAGGTACCCGTGCCTCATGAAGTGGAGGAACCATTCTGTCCCGGCGGCCAGGCTGAACAGAACCGGCATCGCGTAGAACAAGAAAATACCGACGAGCCTTAGTCAAACCATCGGCCCTTATCATCCCCTGGTGGACCATACCTGCAAGAAGCCGCCGGGCCGCCTGCACATCAAGGGAGGTGAGCCCCGCCGTTTCCTGGATCTCAACACGGGTCAAGCCGTCCCTTCGGCCCGCAAGGGCCTCCAGGATGCGCTGTTTTTTTTCGGAAGTGGAGGTAGATGTATGCATGGCAAACCCCCCGGGGATTGATCGAATCGATTAAATCACATTTCAATCAGATTGAATCAACCAAATCGCAGCTCAATCAGACTTCAACCGGGGGCCCAACCAAATACACGGGACTTTGCAATAATTAAATCATTAAAAACCAACATTCAGCCATACACGCAACGCATTTAATTTCAACACTTAAGGCATCACGTAGCTCGGAATCAGGTGTTGGGGTGACTCAACCGGGGGTTTGAATCCCTCTCTCTCCGCCAAACCTAGCAGTAAAAGCAGTGAGCATTTCGCCGGTGGGCGTGGGCGAGATGCTCACTGTTCCGGCCCGATGGGTTGGAGCCGGAGATGGCCCACCCAGCGACGGATGGCCTCCTGATCCGCCTCAGCCAGATCCGAGCCCAGAGCCTCCTCAAAGCGCCGGATCGAGGCCAGGTATTGCTCGATCGTCCCTTTCGCCCGATCCGCCATTCGCAGGTCCGCTTCCAGGCGGGATAGAGATAGACTGACGTCCTTCATGTAGTACCTCCTTGGTCGTCTGGCGATGCGTCAACATCGCGATGACCAAGGAGCCTTCATTTACATGGGTTTGCTAGCTTTCTTACTGCGCGGGCACACCCTACGGCGACACCCCCGCCGCGGAGCGGCTTCGTTCAACCCCCAGAAATGGGGGCTTTCTTCTTGTTTGTGCTACAGGAATGCTACAGGCGAAAGCGTCATGCCCCCCTCTCCGGTATGGGCTCCCCCTTCTTGAGACCCGGCAGCGGCGCGGCACAGGAGAGCCGCAACCTGCGGTTCGCTTTCAGGAAAGGCCTTCTGAGCTCGCCTGGGTGCCTGCCCGTTGCCGGTGGACCCGGATCCTGTCCCCCTGCAGATCCACCACTCCTAAGGTCTCCAGCCGTCGCAGAGCCCGGGAGAGCGTCTCCGGGGTCATACCCAAGGTCGCTGCCAGGATCTTCTTGGTCACCGGAAGCCTTTGAAAGGAATCGGCCACCATGGTTTCCATCAACCAGCACCTCAGCCTCTCCAGGCCGGTGGGCAGGCAGAGCAGATCGATGCGCCCGACCATGGCGCGCAGCCAGCGCGCCTGGGCCTGGATCATGGCCCGACAGAGTGACGGTTCACTGTCCATCACTGCAAGAAAACGCTTTGCCGGGAAGATCCGTACCCGACTGCCCTTGAGGGAGAATGCCGAAGCGGGGTAACAGCCATCCCCAAACAAGGCCGCCTCACCAAAGCTCTGGACCGGCTGGATGATGGCCATGACCGAAGGGGTACCGCCAAAGGATCGGGTCCGACGGACCAGGACAGCCCCCTCCAAGAGGACATACAGGCCCCGACAGGTCTCTCCCTGGCAGAACAGCTCCTGTCCATCAACCAGAGCCCTTTCGCAGGAGATCTCTCCAAGACGCACCAGGGTGTTTTCAGCAAGCCCCTGGAACACCGCAGCCTGAGCCCATGACGCCATGATCATCCGCCAATCCGGAAATTTTATTCCGGAATAGTGCCTGGAGCGCCCCAGCGACTGCAACTCTTTCTTCGGTCCTCAACATTTATAATAGATTTAATAGTTGAATTAATTCATCTTATATCACAAAAACCAGCAATCCCAGTCACCCCCAGCCTCCTGGACACTCCTCTTTTGACATCCGTCAAGGCGAGCCCAGAGAAGCGACGCACGCTTGGCGGATACGGCCCAGCATCCGCCACATCGCCGATTCACCAGAAGGAGGCTTCATGCATCCGGACACCGCCAACGCCCGCAGCCTGTCCCCTTGGTGGCGTCACGCCGTCATCCTGGTGATGATCTTCGGTTTCAGTTTCCTGACCTGGGTCACCGTCAAGGCCTACAAGGGCGCCCCGCCCATTCCGGAGCGGATTGTGGACGCCACAGGCCAAGTGCTCATAACCAGGGACGATATCGGGAAGGGTCAGGAAGTCTTCCTGAAATATGCCCTCATGGAGCATGGCTCTCTTTGGGGACATGGTGCCTATCTGGGCCCCGACTACTCGGCCGAGTATCTGCACCGGCTGGCGGAGATCGGCCTCGACCGGATCGCCCTCCAGCGCTTCGCCCTCCCCTTCAGCAGTCTTGAGCCTGGGCAGGCCCACGAGGTGCGAGGCCTCCTGCAGGAGGATCTCAAGCAGAACCGCTTCAACCCTGTGACCGGCACCTTGCTGTTCACGGACTCGGAAGCCATCTCCCTGGAAAAGCAGAAGGCTGAATGGACCACCTATTTCTCCGGCCCCAAGCCCGCCCCTGGCCTACCCGCGGGATTCATTCGAGACCCGGAAGAACTGCGGCAGCTCACAGCCTATTTTGCGTGGGCAGGATGGGCTGCCGTAGCCCTGCGCCCAGGCACTGACTACTCCTACACCAACAACTGGCCTTTCGAACCCCTCCTTGGCAACACGCCCACAGCCTCGACCTTTCTGTGGAGTGCCCTCAGCCTCATCACCCTCCTTGGAGGCCTGGGCCTCATCCTTTTCATCTTCGGCAAGTTCGATTTCCTGGGGTGGAGAAGCGAGACAGGCTGGAAGCCTTCGGAGCCCCCTGTCCTCCATAGCTGGGTCCTGACACCCAGTCAGCGCGCCCTGGCCCTGTTCTTTGCTGTGGTTGCCCTCCTGTTCCTCGGGCAAACGGCCCTGGGTGGGCTCCTGGCCCATTATCGCGTCGAACCGGAAGCATTCTACGGCCTGGATCTCACCGCGATCCTCCCCTACAACCTCGCCAGGACCTGGCACCTCCAGCTGGCTGTCTTCTGGATCGCCACCTCATGGGTGGCTGGCGGCCTCTTCCTGGCTCCTCTGGTGGGCGGAAGGGAACCCCGCGGACAGAAGGTGGGCGTCCTGGTGCTTCTTGCGGCGCTGGCCATCGTGGTCTTCGGCAGCCTGTTCGGCGAACTGGCCGGCATCCGGAACCTCCTGGGCAACCTCTGGTTCTGGCTTGGCCACCAGGGCAGTGAGTACCTGGACCTGGGTCGATTCTGGCAGATTCTTCTGGCCATCGGCCTTGTGTTCTGGCTGTTTCTGATGTTCCGGGCCCTCCGCCCCGCCATGGGACGCACCGAGCAGGGGGCTCTGCCCTCACTCTTCCTCTACGCCGCCGTGGCCATCCCGGTCTTCTACCTCCCGGCCCTGGTCTATGGTCCTCACACCAACTTCGCCATCATCGACAACTGGCGATTCTGGATCATCCACCTCTGGGTTGAAGGCTTCTTCGAACTCTTCGCCACCGTCCTGGTGGCCGTGATGTTCTTCCATCTGGGACTGGTTTCGGTCCGCTCGGCAACCAGGCTTGTCTATCTGGACGCCATCCTCTACCTGACCGGTGGCATCCTCGGCACAGGCCACCACTGGTATTTCACGGGACAAAGCACCTTAAACATGGGGCTGGCCGCCTGTTTTTCGGCGATGGAAGTCATTCCCCTGACCTTGCTGACCCTGGATGCCTGGGATTTCATCCGCCTGAAGCACACCGCTGGGACCGGGGCCAACCCGCTGGCCGACCGGCATCACTGGACCATCCGCTTCCTCATTGCCGTGGGAGTCTGGAATTTCATAGGTGCAGGAGTCTTCGGATTCCTGATCAATCTGCCGATCATCTCCTACTTCGAGATGGGCACCACGTTGACCCCCAACCACGGTCACGCAGCCATGTTCGGCGTCTTCGGCATGCTCGCCCTGGCCGTGATGGTCTTCTGCCTCCGTGCGCTCCGGGACGATGCAGCCTGGCAGCGCGCTGAAAAGGGGATCCGGGTCGGCTTCTGGGGCCTCAATATCGGCCTTGGCCTCATGATCCTCCTGGAACTCTTCCCTGGGGGCGTCATCCAGTTCTGGGACGTGCTCACCCATGGATACTGGCACGCAAGGCGCATCACCTTCATCATGGGTGGCCTCTACCACACCCTGGAATGGCTCCGGATCGTGGCCGACCTCGTCTTCCTCCTCCTGGGGGCCCTCCCCCTTGCCTACGCCGCGCTGCGGCTGATCTGCGCCCGGGAGACCGCTGAGTCCTGATTCCGGATCCAGGACAGGCAAAGACCGCCCCGCAGTCTGGCTGTGGCCAGTTGCGGAGCGGTCCCCTGAGCCCGGTGGAAGGGTATGCGCCGGGTTCAGCCCCCACTCAGGTCATTGGAAGGCCGCGCCAGGAGTGGGCAAACGCCCGATGGAGAGGCACTCCACCTCGCCTGGAGGCAGGTCCTGTCCTCAGGCCTTGACCACCAGCTTGCCGCCGCTGGGCAGATCATAGCTGCCGGCTTCGGCACCGAAAGCGGTGATGGTCACGCCCTGGAGAGCATCCAGCTGGGCCGGGTAGACATCGGCGGTCAGGGTGACCGTCGAGTCAGCAGTGGCGGTCCACTTGCTGGCCCGATCGAGGGCCAGGTTGCCGTTGAGGATGGCGCCCCGGTAGGTCACGGCAGCCATGGAGATCCACATGCCGCGCTCAGGATCCTCGTGCAGCAGGTCGCCTTCGAGGTTCATGTTCTTGAACACCACGTTGACGCCATAGGGCGTGGCGCTGGGCACGGTGGCGCAGGGGTCGTCGTTCTTGATGGTGCGCACCAGGACCTTGTTGCCGGCCGTGATCTCGACACCATCAAACTCCAGCTGGGTGTTCTCGCTCTTCACGAGGACGACATCCTTGCCCGTGACGATCGAACCCCCGTTGACGAACAGTGAGCTGACTTCTTCAGGCACGCCGCAGACGTTGTGGCTCAGCACGAAATAGGTGGCGCACTTCGACACGCAGTTATTGAAGGTCATGTCGCCTTCGCCGGCGATGATCCCGGCCATGCCGTCGACATCGAAGCGGCAGTTGTTGAAGACGTCGTGGCAGTCAGGGTCGGCGTAGGCGCCATAGCCCTTCTTGGTGGCGATCACTTCACAGTCGTTGGCTTCCAGGTAGACAAAGCCTTCAGCGACCTCGGTGGACAGGGCACCCCAGCCATCGCAGATGATCTTGCACTTGTTGAAGTAGGTGTAAGAGTTGCTCATGCTGCAGTGGGTGCGGCAGTTTCCGCCGATCTCCAGAGGAGGGGGCGGTGTCTGCATGAGCCCGGTGGCCGGAGCATAGCCCTCGCCAAAGGGCTCGCCATGGGCATAGAGCACCGAGTTGTTGACCCGCAGGGTGCTGAACTTCTCGGCCACCGAGCAGAAGCGGCTCTTGCCGGCGGTGTCGATCACGACGTTGTTGGCCGTCAGGTCACCGTGCTGGGTGACCGCGAGGCCAACGGCAGGGCTGCAGACACCCGTACCACTGCCGTGGAGGGCCATCACGGCGTTGTCGACCGTCACCTTGGAGGCGCCACCTTCGACATAGACACCTCCGCCAGTGCCCTTGTAGTCGACCACCAGCAGATCCTTCGCGGAGTCGTCGGAGAACTCGCCGCCGAAGCAGATGGACTTGTCGCTCTCGGCAGCCACAGCCTTGCCGTCCTTGATGCACACGGCGGCCTTGGAGGCCGGGTCGCCCTTGAACCAGTTGATGATGGGCTTGCCCGGGTTGAGGCCGGCATTGACCCCCATGATGATGTCTTCGGTCTTGACGGAGAGCGTGGACGGCAGTCGGGAGGGCTTGCTGACTTGCTTGGCTTTGATCATGCCCATGAGTGGAATCCCTTCAGTAGGTTGTTGACGTTCGCCCCTTCCACGACAGGGATAGGGGGGATCAGTCTCGGTTGCGATCAGGTTGATCTGTCTACTTCTTCCAGCGGATGACGCCGCCGAGGAGGTTGGGATCCAGGTTCCAGACCATGTCGTAGGCCTTGGAGATCTCCTCGAACTCGAAGCGGTGACTGATCAGGGGACGGATGTCCAGGGAGCCGAAGGCAATGAGGTTCAGGTAGACCCGGATGTCCTCGTCGCTGGTCCAGACATCGGAGTTGACATAGCGGGTGAGGGTGTCGCCCATGACCGGGGGCCACTCGCCCTTGATGGTCAGGTCGGCGCGCTTGAGGGCGAAGGGCTTGGAGTTGATGTAGCCGCCCAGGAGGGTGGCGCCCTTCTGCATCAGGTTGTTGTCGTACTGGGGGGCATCGCCGCCGTGGACCTGGCTCATCATCATGACCCGGCCCCGCTCGCAGACCAGCTCGAAGGCCTGGTCCAGGGGCTTGCGGGCCCCGGTGGCCTCGAAGATCACGGGAACGCCGCCCCAGCCGAGGCCGGCGACCACCTTCTCCAGCTCGCCGGGCTGGGTCTTGGGGTTGATGGCGTACTGCACGCCCATCTTGCGGGCATTGTCGAGACGCCTGTCGTCCAGGTCAGTGACGATGAGGGGCATGGCGCCGGCCAGGCGGGCCAACTGGGCGGTGATGGCTCCCACCAGGCCCTGACCCATGACCAGGGCGGGCTCTCCCAACTGGATCCTGGTGCGGCGGATGGCATACATGCCGGTGTGGGCCAGGTTGAAGAAGGCGGCCTGCTGCATATCCACGCCCTGGGGGGCGGGGGTGCAGTTCTTGGCGTCCATCAGCAGGTACTGGGCATGCTGGCCGGTGGTGACGACGGGATCGCCGACCTTGAGGCCCTCGACCTCAGGACCCACCTCGATGACCCGGGCGGCCATGCTGTAGCCGATGGGCTGGGGCAGGGGCACGATGTGGTTGCCCATGAGGGCGTTCTCGGTGCCCATGCTGATGGTGCTGTACTCGGCCTCCAGGAGGACCTGGCCGGGGCCGGGCTTGGCCAGCTCCTTGGTCTTGAGGACCACCTTGCCGGGCTCAGCGACTGCGTATTGCGTTTCCATGGCACAACCTCCAACAGTTTTAAAAAGTGGTTTAAGAGCGACAGGAGAGCAGCCCGGGCGACAGGCCAGACCGACATCCATCCATCGGGTTCCAGGCCCGCCCATCCAGACAGACCCTGCTGCGGGCCAGCAGCCGCGACAGCAATCCACAGCCCCATCCGGGGACACAGGATCAAAAGAGCTTGGGAGAGCGAACGCTCCTCAGAAAACCAGGTGGCTTTTACAAAAAAGCTGACAGGACATCAGCTTGCACGTCGTGTTTCTTGACACCGTTATTCCCGTAAACTTCGCGTGGTTGACCCATCCAGTATGAAAGGCCCTGAAAAAGGGTCCAACGCGAAATTGTGATGCCTCTCAGGCATCTGCCGAGTGACAACGATTAAAAAATAATTGCATATCCGGTTAAAACCAATAAAAAACAGTATGTTTTAATAATTTTTTATATTTTTGAGTAAATTTTTTTTATTGCAGCCACAGCTACATTCAGTCCTGGACAAAGCCCTGCAGGAAGACCGGCAGCACCGGATTGCTCCCCTCTGCCCTCCAGGCCACCACGAACTCGATATCCAAGCCTCCATCCTCCAGGGGCACAGCCCGGATGCCGGCATGGCCATGTTCCTGCAGGATGTGCCCCGGTTGGATGGCCACACCGCGCCCCATCCCGATGCTGACGAAAAGAGATGCGAAGTCCGGAGAGTACTCAATCAGGCTGCAGCTCAGCCCGTAACGTTCACAGAGGGCCCGGTGCCACTGGACACCCATGCCTCCGACCTTCTCCGAGAGGCTCAGAAGAGGCTGCCCCTTGAGCTGGGCCAGCTTCAGGCTCTCCCGTCGGGCGAAGGGATGCTCCACCGAGACCAGCGCCACCATCCGGTCCCTCAGCACCACTTGGCTCTGGATACCGTCAGGGCAGATGCCCTCGAAGGCCGGGGCAAAGCCGCAGTCGATCTCACCGGACAGGATGGCATCGAGCATGTGGGCCAGGGAAACGTGCATGGTCTCCACCCTCACCTTGGGACAGACCCTCGCAAAACTCCGGACCAATCCTGGAAGTGTCTGCACCAGCACCCCATCCAGGAAGCCGATGGTGAGGACCTGCCCCTCCCCGGTGCCGATGGTCCGGACCCTGAGCTGGACCTGTCCCCAGTCATCCAGGAGCCCCCTCACCCGCTCCGCAAAGACCCGCCCAGGCTCCGTCAGGGTGATGGCGTGGTGCCCCCGCGTAAACAGAGGCTTCCCCAGGGATCCCTCCAGGGAGCGGATCTGATGGCTGATGGCCGGGCGGGTCAGGTTGCTCAGGTCCCCCGCCCGGGTGAAGCTCTGGGTCGCGGCCACGGAGAGGAAGGCCCGGAGCTGCCGGAGATTCATGCAGACCTCAGGCGCTGGAGCCCCCAGAAGCTCGGCCACCATCCGCCCGTAGTCAGCGCAGAGCCGCCCCAGCTGGTCATGGAGATACAGTCCCGCTGGGCTGAGGCGGACTGCCCTCCGGCCGCGCACAAAGAGCTCCACCCCCTGGGAACGCTCAAGGCTGGCCACCTGGTAGCTGAGGGCGGGCTGGGTCAGGCCGAGTCGTGCCGCAGCCCTGCTGAAGCTCAAGAACTCCGCCCCTGCCATGAAGCACCTCAACTGACGCGCATCCACCACCGGCCCCCCCGCTCCAGACTACCGGGCCGCGAGGACCTCCATCCAGGGGCTCTGCAAAGAGGAAAAATCTGGAGTCTTGACTTAGATGCATTCGACATATATGCTTTGAGCATTCAAGCCGAGCCCCAAATGACTTGGCATGCAGGCACCAAGCATCTATGCCGTTTTCATTTGGGAAATGATCCATGAGACCAACCCCACGCCCCGCCCGACAGCCTTCCACCGAAGAGCAGGACTTCCTGTCCGCCTATGACCCCTCGGCCTTCGAGAGGCCCTCCGTCACCGTGGATCTGGTCATCCTGGCCCCCGCCGGGGACAGCCTCGTCACGCTCCTCATCCGCCGCCCTGAACACCCCTTCAGGGGACTCTGGAGCCTGCCCGGGGGCTTTGTCCGCATGGACGAGTCCCTGGACGAAGCCGCTGCCAGGGTGCTCCGCGGCAAGACCGGCCTGGACTGCGGCTACCTGGAGCAGCTCTACACCTTCGGGAATCCCGGACGGGATCCCCGGACCCGGGTCATCAGCGTGGCCTATGTGGCGCTCCTGGATCCGCTCCGTTTCAGAGACATTCCCCAAAGCGGTGGAGATGTCATGGTCGCCCGGGTCACCCCCCCTCCGGACGCCCCCCTGGCCATCTCTCTGGCAGACCCCACAGGGCAAAAGCTGGAGCTGGCCTTTGACCATGCTGAGATCCTGGACACCAGCCTCCGGAGGCTCCGCGGCAAGATCGACTACACACCCATCGGATTCGAGCTTCTGCCCCCCACCTTCACCCTGCTCCAGCTTCAGAAGATCCATGAGCTTGTGCTGGGCCGGAAGCTGAACAAGGACTCCTTCCGTCGCCGAATGCTCGCCCTGGGGCAGCTCGAGGCCACTGGAGAGCTCCAACAGGAGGTGGACCACCGCCCGGCCGCCCTCTACCGCTACGTTCCCATCGCCTGAGTCCCGCACATCCATTCCGAGGCCCGCCATGCCCCCCAGCAGCCTTCATCTGCTCATCATCGATCCCCAGAACGACTTCTGCGATCTGCCCGCCTCCCACCTGCCCCCGGACCCGGTGCTCGGTGGAACTGCCCGGATGGCCCCAGCCCTGCCGGTACCCGGTGCCCACGGCGACATGCTCCGCCTTGCCGCCTTCATCCAGGAGGCTGGTCCCTTCATCACGAACCTCACCCTGACCCTGGACTGCCACCAGCAACTCGACATCGCCCACCCGGGCTTCTGGACCCTTCCAGACGGATCGGCAGTGCCCCCCTTCACCTCGGTGAGCGCCCACCAAGTGCGATCGGGAACCTTCGTCCCCCGCTGGCCTGATGGCCTCGGACGAGCTTTGAGCTACCTGGAGGCCCTGGAACAGGCCGGGCGCTACACCCACATGGTCTGGCCCCTGCACTGCCAGGCCGGAACTTGGGGACAGGCGGTGCATGCGGATCTTCAGGGAGCCTGCAACACCTGGGAGCAGCGGACGGGACGCAACCGTGCCTGGGTCACCAAGGGCATGAACCCCTGGACTGAGCACTTCAGCGCCGTGAGGGCGGAAGTGCCCGACCCGGCCGATCCCTCGACCCTCCTGAACCAGGCCCTGCTCGGAGCCCTGCGCGCAGCGGACCGGGTCCTCATCGCGGGAGAGGCCGGGAGCCACTGCGTCAAGGCCACCACCGAACACATCGTGGAGCACATCGGAGCGGAGTATCTGCCCAGCATTGCCCTCCTGGAGGACTGCATGAGCCCGGTCCAGGGCTTCGAGGCACACCAGATGGCCTTCCTGGATTCCATGCGTTCACGGGGGCTCCGGGTGCTCACCTCACAGACCCTCCTCCTTGAACTCCAGTCCCAGCGATAAGGAATCCAGGACATGAAGAGACCAGGCAACACCCCCATCGTCCGCAGCCTGCTGGAGAACGACCTCTACAAGTTCACCATGTGGCAGGCCCTCCTCCACAGCCACCCGGGAGCCCAGGCGGAATACCGTTTCGTCTGCAGGAACCGCACCGCCTTCCCCCTGGCCGAGCTCAAGGAGGCCGTGGAAGCCGAGCTGGACAGTCTCTGCGCCCTGAGTTTCTCTCAGGACGAATTGGACTACCTGCGGAGCCTTCGCTTCATCAAGAGCGACTTCGTCGACTTCCTGAGCGTCTTCCGCTTCCAGCGCCGCTTCATCGAAGTGGAAAGCCAGGGGGAGACCCTCAGCATCCGGGCCCAGGGTCCCGTGGTCCATGTCATGGGCTTCGAAATCTATGTGCTCTACATCGTCAACGAACTCTACTTCCGGCGCCTTGGGGGCGGGGAGGAGGTGCTGGGTACCGCCCGACAGCGTCTTCAGGCGAAGGTCAGCCTCCTCCGGGAGCGGAACCGATCTGGGTCCCGCCCCCCCTTCAGGTTCTTCGACTTCGGCCTTCGGCGACGCTATTCGGGCGCCTGGCATGAGGAGGTGCTCCGGACCCTCACCCGGGAGGTGCCTGAGGCCTTCGGAGGCACCTCGAACGTCCACTTGGCCAGGAAGCTCGGCCTCACCCCCATCGGCACCATGGCCCATGAGTATCTGCAGGCCTACCAGGCCTTCGGTTCCCGCCTCCGGGACTTCCAGAAGGCCGCTCTGGAGGGATGGGTCCAGGAGTACCGGGGGGACCTGGGCATCGCCCTGACGGATGTGGTGGGCATGGGGCCCTTCCTGCGCGACTTTGACCTCTACTTCACCAAGCTCTTCGACGGCCTCCGGCACGACTCGGGGGACCCGGTCGCCTGGGCCGAGCGAGCCATCGCCCACTATGAGACGCACCGGATTGACCCAAGGACCAAGCGCCTGGTGTTCTCGGACGGGCTCACCCTGCCCAAGGCCTTCGCCCTCCATGACCGCTTCGCCACCCGGATCCCTTGCAGCTTCGGCATCGGCACAGACCTCACCAACGACACTCCGCACAAGGCCCTCAACATCGTGATGAAGATCGTCACCTGCAACGGGCAGCCCGTGGCCAAGCTCTCCGATGCGCCCGGCAAGACCCTGTGCGAGGACGAGACCTACCTGGCCTACCTGCGCCAGGTCTTCGGGCACCCGGCCGCCCAGGCCTGAAGGAGACCTCATGCTGCGGATCACGACAGCCCAGATCAACCCCACGGTGGGCGACATCCCCGGCAATATCGCGCTCATGGTCGAGGCGGCCCGGAGCGCCCGGGAGGCGGGGAGCGACCTGGTCGTCTTCCCGGAGCTCTCCCTCACCGGCTACTACCCCGGGGATCTGCTCCGCGAAGCGGCCTTCCTGGCGGAGGTGGATGAGGGAATCGGGAAGCTGCGCCAGCTCAGCCGGGAGACTCCCGGACTCCACTGGGTCCTGGGCGCCCCAACCCGCCGCGAGGGACCGGGGAAGCCCCTGGAGAACAGCCTGCTGGTGGTGCGGGAGGGCGAAGTGCTGCTCCGTTACGCCAAGCAGCTCCTCCCCACCTATGACGTCTTCGACGAGCGCCGCCACTTCGAGCCCGGGCCTGACGTGGCCCGGGTCCTCCGGGTCAAGGACACCCGCATCGGCTTCCTGGTCTGCGAGGACAGCTGGAACGACCCGGGGGAGGCCTACACCCTCAACCCCTTCCATCGGCTCCAGGACGCCGCCCCGGATCTGGTGGTCTCCATCAACGCCAGCCCATCGAACCTGGGGAAGCTTGCCCAGCGGCAGCAGCTCATGGCCGCCTCGAGCCGACGCCATGGCCTGCCTCTCCTCTACGTCAACCAGGTCGGGGGCCAGGACCAGGTGGTCTATGACGGGGCCTCGTTTGCCGTGTGCCCCAGCGAGGGGCTGGTCGTCCAGGGGAGCAGCTTCCGTGAGGAGCTGATCCACCTCGCCTTCGACCAGGGGCGCTTCCTGGCCCCGGCCACCGGATCGGTGCCCGCCCCGGAGGGCAGCGAGTTCTACCGCCGCCAGATCGTCCTTGGATTGCGGGACTATGCCCGACGCTGTGGATTCAAGGGCGCCCTGGTGGGTTCCTCAGGGGGCATCGACAGCGCCCTGACCCTTGCCCTGGCCGCTGAGGCCCTGGGATCCGGAAACGTGGTGGCCCTCACCATGCCCTCGCGCTATTCCAGCTCGGGCAGTGTGAGCGACTCGGAGCAGCTCTGCCTCAACCTGGGCATCCCCCTCCACACCCATCCCATCGGACCCCTGGTGGACCTCTACAGCACGAACTTCGCCGAGGCCTTTGGCGCCCCCCTCCAGGGGACGGCCCTGGAGAACCTCCAGGCCAGGATCCGCGGCACCATCCTGATGGAGTATTCCAACGCCTTCGGGTACCTGCTGCTCACCACCGGCAACAAGAGCGAGATCTCGGTGGGCTACTGCACCCTCTATGGGGACACCAACGGAGGCCTGGGCCTCATCGGGGACCTCTACAAGACCGAGGTCTACGCCCTGGCCAGCCACCTCAACAGCAGCGCCGGGCGGGAGATCATCCCGGTGGCGGTGCTGGAGAAGGCCCCCTCCGCCGAGCTGGCCCCGGATCAACGGGATACTGACAGCCTGCCCCCGTACCCGGTCCTGGACGACCTCCTGAAGAGCATCCTCGAAGGCGATCTGCTCCGGGGTTCCGAGCAGGCCCAGGTGGAGGCCCGCATGGCGGAGCTCGCGAGCACCCCCGAGGGGATCGCCCTGGTCACGAAGATCAAGGGCATGATCGCCCGCAACGAATACAAGCGCCGCCAGGCCCCCCCCATCCTGCGCCTGCGCCCCCGCGCCTTCGGCAGCGGGCGCCAGCTCCCCATTGCCGCCCGGCACATCCTCTGAGGATCGACGTGAGCACGAAGCCCCCCTATGACATCGCCGTCCTCATCGGACGCTTCCAGCCCTTCCACCTGGGACACGCGGCCCTCCTGGCCAAGGCCCTGGAGTCGGCCCCCATCGTGGTTGTCGCCCTGGGTTCCGCCTTCCGGGCCCGTAGTGCCAAAAATCCCTTCTCCTGGCAGGAGCGGGCGGACATGATCACTGCCACCCTGCCCCCGGAGATCCGCGGGCGGCTGCGCTTCGCCCCCATCCGGGACCTCTATGACAACCAACGATGGGCCTCGGCCGTCACCCGGGCGGTCCAGGGCTTTGCAGTCCAGGGTGACCGTATCGCTCTGGTGGGGCACCAGAAAGATGCCTCGGGGTACTATCTGGACCTCTTCCCGGCCTGGGGCTTTGTCCAGGGCGGGTGGCAGGGCGACTTTGAAGCCACCGGGCTGCGACGGCTCTGCTACGAAGGGGGACCCGAGAGCCTTGAGGCCACCCTGGCCAGTCTGCCCGAGGGCCTGCACCCGCACCTGCGTCAGTGGGTGGCCGGTGCCTCCTTCGCGGCCATGCGGGAAGAGCACCTGGCCATCCAGGCCACGCGGCGGAAGTATGGCCTGGGCCCCTTCGTGACCCTCGACGCCCTGCTCCTCTGCGCAGGTCATGTGCTCCTGATCCGGCGGGGAGGGCACCCCGGGAAGGGGCTCTGGGCGCTGCCCGGAGGCTTCCTGGAGCTCTGGGAGCGCCTCGAGGAGGGGGCGCTGAGGGAGCTGCAGGAGGAGACGGGACTGGAGCTCCGGTCCTATCCCCAGGGCTTCAGCCTGGACAGGGTCGCCGTCTTTGACCACCCCGAGCGGAGCCAGCGAGGGCGGACCATCACCCATGCCCACCTCTTCCGCCTCGGGGGAGAGACCTGCCCTGCCGTGTGCGGTGCGGACGACGCCGCAGAGGCCCACTGGATCCCCCTCAGCGCCCTCCGGGACATGGAGGAGCAGTTCTTCGAGGACCACTTCCACATCCTGGACAGCTTCCTCGACCTCCTGGGGGAACCCGCATGAGCCGAAAATACCGCTATCCCTGCACGGGCCACACGGACCACCGAGGCTTCGGGGCCTTCCTGGAGCGGGAGCTCCATGCCAGCCGGGGCAACCTCAACGCCTTCGCCCTTGAGCTCTCGGAGCTCTTCGGGGCAGCCCAGCTGACCCTGGTGAACTCCGGCTCCTCGGCCAACCTGGGGGCCGCCCTGGCCCTGGCAGAGGTGACGGGCAAGGGGGGGCACGCCATCACGGCGGGTTTCACCTTCCCCACCACCCTCTCCGCCCTGCTCTTCGCAGGCTATGAGGTGAGCGTCGTCGACACGGAGGAGGGAGGCTTCGCCCTGGATCCGGAGGCCTTCCGGCGGGCCATCCGCCCCGACACCCGGGTGGTGTGCCTCACCCACTTTCTGGGCTTTCCCGCCCAGCTCGGCACGATTCTGGAGATCGCCCGGGAGCATGGCCTGCTGGTGCTCCAGGACGCCTGCGAGACCATGGACCTGCGGATCGAGGGGCACCCGGCCCACGCATCAGGCACCCTGACCACCTGGAGCTTCTACCATCCCCACCACCTGAGCAGCTACGGCGGCGGCGGGATCATCTCCCCGGATCCGGAGTGGCGGGACCGGGTGGAGTCCATCGTCCATTGGGGGCGGGTCTGCACCTGCCACTATGCGCCGGAGCGCTGCACAGCCCCGGCCGGAATGCACCACCACTTCTCCTACGTACGGGAGGGACTGAACCTGGAGATGTCGGAACTCAATGCCTGCTTCGGGCGATTCCAGCTCCGCACCTGGCAGGCACAGGAGGCCCGCAGGCATCGGCACTATGCCCTGCTCCACCAGGCCCTGGCGGATCTGCCCGGCATCCGGGTCTGGGAGGCCCCGGCAGGCAACGGCTCCCCCTTTGTCTTTCCCATCGCCCTGCGGAAGGGTGGCATGGCGCAGGTGGCCCTGCGCCTTGCCGGGCGCGGGGTGGAACTGCGCAACCTCATCGGAGGGGTCATCACCGACCAGGAGGCCTACCGACACCTGGAGGACGATGGGCTCCCCCGGGCCCGGGCCATGTCCAGCTCCGCCTTTCTCGTCGGGGTCCACCAGACCCTGCCGGAGACCGATGTGGCGGAGGTGGCCGGAATCCTCCGGGAGGAGCTGGCCCGTGTCTGAGCCCCCCGCTCTTCGCCTGGCCCGGGCCTGGCCCCACCGTTTCACCATCCAGTATCCCCCCTCCAGGGACTACTTCAGGGAACACTTCCGGGCGCCGGGGCTATCCAGACCGGTTCCGGCCAGCCCCCGCCAGTTGGTCTACCTGCATGTCCCCTTCTGCGAGCAACGCTGCAGCTACTGCAACTTCGCCGTGGAGACCCGCTCAAGCGCCTCAGACCGCTCTGCTTACGTGAGCGCCCTGGTGGCCCAGATCCAGGCCCTCGCAGCCGCCCTGCCTCCAGAGGTGCGCATCCCGGGGATCGACCTCGGGGGAGGCACCCCCACCAGCCTCGACCCGGCGGATCTGGAGCGGCTCTTCGAGGGGATCCGCCTCCTCCTCCCACGCCTCGAGGATGCGGGGGGGCTATCCGTCGAGACCACCCCCCGCATCGCGGCGATGGCTCAGGACAAACTCCGCATCCTCCGCCAGGGAGGGGCCGAACGGATCTCCATGGGACTACAGAGCTCCCGGACAGCGGTCCTGGAGAGCATTGGCCGGAGGCGCCAGAGAGCCCTCGAGGCAGAGGCCCTCGCCAGCATCCGCAAGGCCGGATTCCGCCGGGTGAACGTGGACCTGATCTTCGGCCTGCCTGGGCAGAGCCTGGAGGACTGGAGGCTGGATCTGGAGGCCGCCCTGACCCTGGGCACCGATGCCATCACGACCTATGACTGCCTCTACCGCGGGCAGGGCCGGGCCTTCCAGGCCACCCACCACCCGCCGGCCCCAGAACACTATGGCCGGATGTATGACGAAGCCTTCGAGCGCCTCTCGGCGGCAGGCTACCGGGCACCTTATGGGTCCCTGACCTTTTCCAGACACCCCGGGGAGACCGGGACCTCGGCCTACTTCGAAGCGAGACTCCTGGATGGTCTGCCCTATCTGGGCCTGGGCAACTATGCCTCCAGTCTGGACGGTGAGCACTGGTGGTTTGCTCCGGAGGACGCCGGAAGCTGGGCCAAGGCTGTCATGGCAGGGGCGGTGCTCCCGGTGGAGGAGGGCTACCGCCTGCCCGCCGAGGAGCGCATGGCCAAGTACATCCTCCTGTCCCTGAGCTTCGGGAGACTGGACCCCACCCGCTTCCATCGGGTCTTCGGGGAGGATCTGCTCTCCCGCTTCGGGCCGAGGCTCCATCGCGCTTTTGAGGAGGGGCTGCTCCTCCCAGGGGAGGAAGGATTCCGAATCCCTTCGGGACAGTTCCGCAGCATGCCCCTTCTCCGGGCGCTCTTCTATCCCCGGGGTGCCCTGAACTGGGTCGAGGGCACCGCCGGGGCTAAGGCCAACCAGCCGCGGCGGTGAGAGCGCCGGGGCTGGGTGAAGATCAGAGCTTGGGCGTCCACTGGGGCGGGAACCAGCTCGAGACCCCGAAGAGGGGGCTCTTCTCCTTGTTGGGCCGGTACCCGAGCCGCAGCTTGCCGCCGTACACGCTGAGGTGGGGGACATGGGTGCCATCGAAGGCGACGGCGTCCACGCTGACCTCATCGTCGCAGCTGAGCCAGAGATCCATGGGATCCCTCAGGCGGTCCGGGCAGAGGAGGAGCCCCACCAGGGTCTCGTAGAGGCCGAAGCCGTACTCACCGAAGTAAGACTGGGCCATCACCTCGTTGGCGCGCAGGTTGCTGCGGCCGCGGTGGTTCCGGCCGAACTGCATCCAGACGATGTTGGACTTGGTCTTCTGGGTCTGGATCAGCTTCTCCACCGCCTGGGTCTTGCGCTCCTTCTCGTGGAGATACTCCACCGTCAGGCAGGCGCCCACCCCATCGACGAAGTTGTCGTCATAGGCGATCTTGACCAGGGAGAGGGCCTTTTCGATGGCCTGGATGTGGGAGGCCGCCACCGTGCTCCAGTGGGGGATCAGGATGGTTCCCTCCACAAGAGCCCCGGCTGGGGAGGTCTTCCCCTCCTCCACCAGGTTGACCAGTTCCCAGTTGGGAGCCTCGACCCCTGCTCCGAAGAGCTCCTGGAGCTTCCCGTACTGCTCCCGCAGGCTGGGGGGCTTGCTGTACCCGGAGAAATACCCGCTTTCGGTGGGCACCTCCTGGTCCTTGAAGGCCTCCCGCTCGGACAGCTCCCAGATGAGCGAGATCAGGCGATCCCGGAGCTCATCGGCGTTGTCGTCGAGACGGCTGAGAAAGCCTTCGGGAATGATGGCCAGACCCTTCTGCGCTGCCGCCCCGATCCCCTTCGTGATTCTTTCTTTCAACTCCGGACTGCTGAGTACCGCCTTGGGCACGTGTGCCTCCTGTGAAGTGGGGTTTGCGGGATGGGGGTCTGCTCAAGGAGATACCACAGTCCCGTAGCCTTGGATGTCCTAAAAAAGAAAATCGATCAAGACTGTCGCGGCAGGCATGTGCAGCCGGAGAGAGAACACCCTGCAATGCGCTACCGTGAAGAGCAAGACAGACCGGGGAGGACCAGGGTTGGGGGTGACAGGGAAGCTCAGACGAGGCCGGATATGGGCGTCCCTCCTCCTTGCCGTAGGGCTGGTGGTGGCCGGGCGGTCCTGGCAGCACCAGCCGATCCGCATCGGGTTCGCAGCCCAGCTCACTGGACAACAGGCGGAGCTGGGACGACAGGAGCGGGACGGGACTCTGCTCGCCATCGAGGAGGCCAACCGACGGGGCGGTCTCGGGGGACGCCCCCTCAGGCTCCTGGTGCAGGATGATGCCGGACAGGCCGAGCGGGCTGCGGCGGTAGACCGGGAGCTCATACGGCAGGACGTGGTAGCCATCATCGGGCACTGCACCACGACCCAGACCCAGGCGGCCATGGCCGTCACCGAACCCGCGGGGATGGTCCTTCTCGGCCCCACCTGCTCCAGCCCGACCCTGAGTGGCAGGGACGACCACTTCTTCAGGGTTTACCCGGCCTTCCCCGAAAGCGCACGCCACTTTGCCCGTCAGGTGACGCGCCTGAACCACGGCGGCCGCCTGGGCGTGCTCTGGGACCTGGACAACGCCTCCTTCACCCAACCCTATGCCGCCACCTTCCTGGAGGCCTACCGGGGCCCTGGCCGGGGGAATGCCGTGCAGAAGCCCTTCTCTTCCCGAAGCAGGCCAGATTTCAACGATCTGCTCCAGCAGCTACGGTCCGAGGGTGTGGCGGGACTCTTGATCATCGCCTCGGATGCCGACGCAGCCCTGATCGCCCAGAGAACCCGGCTCATGGGCTGGCCGGTACCGCTATTCGCGGGGGCCTGGGCCCAAACCCTCACTCTCCTGGAACAGGGAGGGCATGCCGTGGAGGGCATGCGTCTGGAACAGTCCTATGCCCCTGATGCAAGGAACCCCAGGGAGCAGGCCTTCCGGGAGGCCTTCGAGCGACGCTTCGGGCACCCGCCCAGTTTCGGTGCCGCCTTTGCCTACGAGTCCGCGGGCATTCTCCTTGCCGCCCTCGCCAGGACCCAGGGTTCGCCAAGGGGCCTAAAGGAGGCACTTCTGTCGATCCACGATTTTCCCGGCCTCTCCGGACCCATCACCTTCGATCGATATGGGGATGTGCAGCGCCCCTTCTACCTGACAGCTGTGCGGGGAGGCCGCTTCGTGACTCTGGCCCCCTTGGAGGGGCCCATCAGCCCCGACGGACACCCATGACCGGTCGGACTGCCACCACCCTCATCCGGGGTCTGGTCTTCTACCGGCTTTTCCTACCGGTCCTGCTGCTGGGAGTGGGCACCACCCTGGGACTGGGGTGCTACAACGCCGTCAAGCTGGCACGGCAGCAGACCCAGGAGTCCCGAGCCCTGGCCCGCTTGCTGGACTATCACCTGGAGCAGGCGGAGCAGACCCTGGAGACCCTCCGGGAGGCCTCCGCCGGCGCGGGTCCCCAGGAGCTGGCCCGCCTGGTCCGGGGCACCCTGCAGGCCAATCCCAACTTCGCTTCGCTCTACATCCTGGACAGCACCGGGCATGTCCGGGTCCATGCCCCAGAGCCCCCGGCCCTCCTGGGTTTCGACCTGGGCAGCCTCCCCGGCGTAAGGGAGCTGGGCGCAGGGCAGGGCGTGGCCTACTCCCCCCCCTACCTTGCCTTGGGGCAGAATGAGCCGGTGGTCCTGCTGGCCCTGCGGGGGCTGGATGGAGCCCCCCTGGTGGGTGAACTCAGACTGGGCATGTTCCAGCTGGAGATCCTGGAGCGGATGCGCTTCCTGGGTGGCAGTGATCGCATCTTCATCAAGGACCAGAAAGGCACTCTCATCGCCCACCCTGAGCTCCACCTGGTCCAGGAGCGCAGCAACCTGGGGCCGGCTTTTCCCCCGGACAGGCACCACCTCTCCGGGGATGCATGGATCTACTGGGGCCAGGGCGGCCTGCTCCTGGGCACCAGCACCCGGATCCAGCGCACGGGCTGGGTGATCGTAGACGAGGTCCCTCTCACCCGATTCTGGCGGGTCTATGTGCTGGGGGCCGTCCTTGGCACCTTGGTCTCAGTCATCCTCTGGCTGGTGCTGCGCTTCGGCATCCGGCGGAGCATGCTCCGGCGGATCAGCACGCCTCTAGAGGGTCTGCACCAGCGCAGCATCGCTCTGTCCGAGGGACGTTACCAAGAGGCGCGAGGATCCGCCTCACTGGAGGGGATTGTGGAGCTGGAAGCACTGGACCGTGCCTTCCGGGAGGCGGCAGATCGGCTGGAGGCCCGGGAGAACGCCCTTCGGGAAAGCGAGAGCCGCTTCCGCCTGCTCATGGAATCCAGTGGTGACGCAATCTTCCTCTTTCAGGTCGGCCAGAACGGCCTGCCCGGGGTTTTCCTGGCTGCCAACCGGGCGGCCTGCGAGCAGCTGGGACACAGTCCGGAGGACCTGCTGCGGCTCACGCCCGCAGCCATCACCAGTCCAGAGGCGCTGGAGCACTTTCCGGAACAGTGGAGCCGCTTCCTCCGGGAAGGCCATGTGGTGGTGCAGACGGAGCTTGTCTCATGCGGAGGCATGCGTCGGCCGGTGGAACTGCGCGCCCAGCTGATCGAAGCTGACGGCATCCTGCAGGGCGTGGCCATTGCCCGGGACACCTCCGAGCGCAAACGTGTGGAGGCCCTTTCCACCGCCATGGAGAGCATCCTTTCCAAGGGGCGGATGGCCGCCTACGTCGCCCATGAGATCAACAGCCCCCTGGCGGGCATCCAGAACGCCTTCCTCCTGGTGGGCGCCGCCGTGCCCCCCACCCACCCGGCCCACCGCTATGTGGCCCTGATCCAAGGGGAGATCCGCCGCATCAGCGGAATCGTCCGGATGATGTATGAATGCTACCGGCCCGCCAGCGCCGCCCCCAGCGAGGTCCCCCTGGCTCCGCTGATCCAGGAGATCCAGACCCTTCTGGACGCCAAGGCCCGCGGCCTCGGCGTCACCCTCCGGCCTGTCCTTCCGGACCCGGATCTCCGGGCGACCCTCTCTCCCGACCTCTTCCGCCAGGTCGCCATCAATCTTCTCCAGAATGCTCTGGAAGCCTCACCCCGGGGAGGCGAGGTCAGTTGCAGGGCAGAGGCCCGGGGTGACCGCCTCCTCTTCCAGGTGAGTGACCATGGGCCGGGCATCCCCCAGGCGTACAGCGAACAGGTCTTCGAAACCGGCTTCAGCACCAAGCACTCGGCCGGTAGCCAGATGGGCCTGGGCCTCGGCCTTGGCATCAGCCGCAAGCTCGCTGAGGGCATGGGCGGCAGCCTTGCCTTCGCCAACCACACCCCGCCCCCCGGCTGTACCTTTACCCTGGAACTGCCCCTCGTCCCCCCGGAGTGATCCATGTCCCCTGAAGCCCCAGTGCCCCCGGCCCGGATCTTACTGGCGGACGATGACCTCCTGTTCCGGGAGTCAACCGCCGAACTGCTGCGCCAGCAGCACTACCACGTTGACACCGCCGCGGACGGGCTGGAGGCGCTCCGCCACCTCCAGTCCGGGGCCTACGACTTCCTCATCTCGGACGTGGTCATGCCGGGAAACCAGGACCTCGCCCTCCTCCGCCGCGCCGCAGAGGCCAGCCCGGACCTGAGCATGGTGGTGGTAACGGGGTACCCCTCGGTGGAGAGCGCCCGGACCTCCCTGGAACTCCCTGTCCTGGCCTACTTGCTCAAGCCCATCGACATGGAGGAGCTTCTGCGGCACCTGGAGCGGGGATCGGTGCGCCTGAGGGTCCGCCGCACCCTGCGGCACTCCCGGGCCCGGATGCGGGAATGGGAGCAGGACCTGGAGCAACTCGATGTAGACATGGGGGCCTTTCCCGGCCGGGGATCGGCCCCCGAGGCGGCCTGGACCCTGAGCCAGGCCCTGGGGCACATCTCCGGACTGGTGCTGGACATGAAAATCCTGACCGAGCATGCGGTCAGCAAGGGGGACCTGCCCCATACCTGCCCTGTCCGTCACTGCCCCCGCCTGGACCTTTACCGACACGGCGTCGAAGAGGCGATCGAGGTTCTGGAGCGGACCAAGCACGCCTTCAAATCCAAGGAGCTAGGACAGCTCCGGGAGCGCCTGCAGAGGCTCCTCGTCGATCCTGGGGTGAATCCACCCTCCCGGCCATGAAGCATCCTTCTCCTTGACAGGTCTGCCGCCTGTTCTAAGGTGGATCTGGTCATCGATTCCGTCCCAGGGACGGGATGTCTTGGCGGGCAGGTTCAGGACCTGCAAGTCGAAGGCGCAACGCAGGAGGTTCCCTACCTCCGCGTTGCGCCTTTTCCGTTTCCCCACCCAGGAAGTTCCATGCACGCATGCCCCACCGACCCCCTCCAGGCCTACCTGCCCGAAACCTCAGAGGCCGTGGCCATCCTGCGGGATGGCTGCCTCTCGGCCACCAATGAGGCCTTCTCCATGCTGCTGGGTCTTCCCGCGGCCGCCCTTCGCGGCCAGCGGTTGGAGCCATTCCTGACCCAGAGGGCTGTACGGACCTGGGGGCGCGCTCTCATCGCCCTGGGTGGCACCAGCCAGGTCCGAGAGCTGGACGCCGCCCTCCGCTGCGATGCCCTGGGGCAAAGGCGGCGCTGGCTGCTGACGGCCTTCTGCTTCGAGGGGGTTCCCTACCTCCAGATCCGGACCCCCCTGCCTCCGCAGCTCCACGCTCAGGCCGGGGAGAACGCCCTCCGCGAGCGGGAGGCCCTGCAGACCCTGGGGCGCTTGGCCAGCGGAGTGGTCCACGACCTCAACAACTTCTTCGGCATCGTGCTCACAACCTCGGAGCTGATGCTTGAGCAGTGGCCCGAGGCCCATCCTGGCCGGGAGCGTCTGGAAGCCATCGGACAGGTCAGCCGCAGGGCCCGGGACCTGGGACGCCAGGTTCTCACCCTCGCCCGGGGTGGAGACATCCCCCCCATCTGGTTCGATCCCGCCCGGGTGGTGGAGGAGGCTGGACAGATGCTGGCCTCCACGGCCCCCCCCGCCATTGAGATCCAGGTCAGGACCGAGGAGGGGCTGCAATGCGTGGGGGATCCGGTGCAGCTCTCCCAAGTGGTCATAAACCTGGGAATGAACGCCGTCCAGGCAATGAAGGACCGCTCCGGCCGAGTGGAACTGAGCCTCGGGTCCAGCGGGCCTGGGACCCCGGGCACCTGGGCGCTCCTGGAAGTCCGGGACCAGGGTCCGGGCATCCCAGAAGACATCCTGCCGAAAATTTTTGAGCCCTTCTACACCACGCGTCCAGGGGGCACCGGCATTGGGCTCCCCCTCACCCGACGTATCGTCCAAGCCAATGGCGGCGCTCTGGAGATCCGCTCCGAGCCTGAACGCGGTTGTCACGTCACCGTCCGGCTGCCCACCCTGCGCCAGGGACAGCCCTCCGCCTCGGCTTCCGCCTGACCTCCTCTCTGCCTCCTCC
Source organism: uncultured Holophaga sp. (assembly GCF_963677305.1). Taxonomy (GTDB): domain Bacteria; phylum Acidobacteriota; class Holophagae; order Holophagales; family Holophagaceae; genus Holophaga. The sequence continues at coordinate 1,027,026 of NZ_OY781925.1, read as the reverse complement.
CTCCTCTCTAGGAAGAAACATGCTGAAACGCTGGTATTTCAACCTCCAAGTCGCCGGGAAGATCTTCATCCCCATCACCCTCCTGGGGCTGGTGCTTGTTGCCGTAGTGTTCCTCGCGGTACGGGACACCCATGCCAACGTGGTCAGTTTCGACCGCTTCTACGAAGGGAACCTGCTCCCCATCACGGAATTGGGGGCCAGCCGCACGCACCTCCTCAAATCCCTCTACTGCGCCCAACGCTACCTCGATGAGAGTGCCCCGGAACGCAAGGCCACCGAGGCCGAGATCACCAGCATCGACAGGGACTTCGACCAGTCCTGGGCCCACTATGCCGCCTCACTCACCAGTGAGAGCGCACGTCAGCGGGCCCCCGAATACCGCGACTTGGCGCTCCAGGTGCGGGAGCTCCGGAACCGGAGCCTGGCCACAGCCTCCCGGGGCGACCAGGAAGGCGCCAAGCGGATCCTCAACCGGGAGGCCTTCCCCAAGCTGGTGGAATCCGCCAAGGTCTGGTCCCTCCTCATGAAGGACGACATGGACCAAGTGCAGCAGGCCGTGGCTGGGACCCATACAACCTTTCGGCAGAGCGCCCTCAAGGGGGTGGGATTCGCCTTCGTGGGACTCGCGCTCAGCATCACCCTGGGCTGGGCGGTGGTGCGCACCATCCAGCGGGCCATGCGCACCTTCCACACCAGCCTCGAGCAGGTGGCTGCCGGCCGCCTGGACACCCGCTCGACCCTGGACACCCGCGACGAGCTCGGTGACATGAGCCGGACGCTGAACGCCATGATCCGGCAGCTCCAGGAACTCATCCAGGAGATCCGCTCCGGCGTCGAGGGGGTGGCCAGCGGTGCAACCCAGCTCTCCGCCTCCGCAGAGCAGATGGCCGCCACCTCTGCCGAGATCGCCCGCAGCGCGGAGCACCAGAACCAAGCTTCAGAAGGCATGGTCAGCTCCGTAACGGCCCTCTCGGACTCTATCGACGAGGTCTCCCAGGGCGCCAGGGCCTCGCTCCGGCATCTGGAGGACGCCCTTGAGGCCACCCAACGGGGCGACCGGGCGGGGCAGGCCACCCACGCGGCCATGGAGGGCATCACCACCACCGCCTCCCAAATTGCCCAAGCGGTGAGTGTCATCCAGGAGATCGCACAGCAGACCAACCTCCTCTCCCTCAATGCCGCCATCGAGGCAGCGAAGGCCGGGGAGCATGGCAAGGGCTTCGCAGTGGTGGCCGAGGAGGTTCGAAAGCTGGCGGAGCGGAGTTCAGTGTCCGCCAAGGAGATCGGCGTCTTCATCGAGGAAGCCAACCAGGCCATCGATCGCGGTGGACTCACCGTGAGGACATCCGTGGAGACCCTACGCCAGATCCACGGCCTCCTGGAGGCCTTTGCCGAGACCACCCGCCAGGCCGCCTCCGCCACCGAGGACCAGGCACAGGCAAGCGGAGTGGTGGCCAGGGAGGTCAAGGAGAACGCGGGTGAGGCCATCGCCATCGCCTCGGCCATCACCGAAATGTCGGCCACCACGTCCGAGGTGGCCCGGACCACCACCGAGCTCCACCGCTTGGCGGAGGAACTCCAGGAGCGGGTGGGCCGCTTCAAGCTCTGAGCCTCAGGGGGTCCCGGCCTCCTGCCCCCCACACCAGCGCCGCCAGATAGTCCGGTAGACCCCCTCAAGGCCACGGACGAAACGGGGTGCGTCCATGAGGGGGGAAGCTGCCATGCGGGCGCGGAGACCACCCCTCAAGGCGGAAAGGCGCGGAAGGTCCGTGGCCAGAGCCACGGCCTTCTCCACAAAGGTAGCGTCGTCATCCGCGGCCAGCTCCCGGAGCCCCAGGTTGCAGAGTTGGCTCCACCCAGCCCGCCCGACGACAGTCGCCCCCAGACGGGTCACCACAGGAACCCCCATCCAGAAGGCATCCAGGCTGGTGGTGTGGCCGTTGTAAGGGAGGGTGTCGAGGCCCAGGTCCACCTCCCGGTAGAGGGCCAGATAGTCGGCCCGGGGACGGAAGGTTTCGAAGCGGACCCGCTCCGGGGCGATTCCCATGGAGGAGAGGACGTCCAGCACCCCCTGCCGGTGCCCGCCCTCGGGAGCCAGCAGCAGGAGCCTCGAGTCCGGGACCCGGGTCATGACCTGGGCCCAGAGGACCAGCCCCTCCCGGGAGACTTTGCAGAAGTTGTTGAGGGACCCGAAGGTGATGAAGCCGTTGCGCTGCTCAGGAAGGGGGCCGGGCGCGGGAGAGCCCGTCAGGGGGTCGTAGCACCAGAAGGTGTCCGGCAAGCGGACCGAGCGCTCCGCATACCAGTCATCGTGCTCTCCGGGCGGATCCAGATAGGGATCCGTGAGCCGGTAGTCCATGGCCGCCAGCCCGGTGGTCCCGGGATAGGCGAGCCAGGCCACCTGGACCGGGGCGGGTTTGCGGGCAAAGAGGAGAGGCCTCCCGCTGGACATGTGCATGGTGAGGTCCACCAGGATGTCGATGCCATCGGCCCTCACCTGCTCTGCGAGCTCGGCATCCCCCAGGGCCGCCACATCCCGCCAGAGATCGGCACCTCCCATCAGGTTGTGGGTGGTGGCGTCGGGCCGGGGGACAGAGGCATAGCAGGTGATGTGGTAGCGCTCATGGTCATGGCAGGCCAGGAGGGGGGTCATGAAGAGGGCCTGGCAGTGCTCCCGGAAGTCGGGGGAGACATAGCCGATGCGCAGACGCCGCTCCGGATCAGGCTGGTTGGGATGCCCCGCTTGTCCCCAGTCGGGGCGCACATGGCGGCGGGCCCAACGGAGGTTCTCCTCCAGGATGTCCCGGGGGCTGGCCCCGGGGGTGAAGCAGATGGCATAGGCGAGGTTGCTGTGGGTCTCCAGGGCGTCGGGATCCAGTTCCAGGGCCCGGCGGTAGCTGGCCAGAGCCTCGGGCAGACGGGCGGCCTCCTTCAGGAGATTGCCCAGGTTCGCATGCAGGACCGGGTGCTCGGGATGGTGCTGAAGAGCCCCCCGGACCAGCGCCAGCGCCTCATCCAGGCGGCCCAGGGTCTTGGCTGCGGCGGCAGCGTTGTTGGCGGCCTCCACCGAGGCGGGATCCTCCGCGAGCACCCTCCTGAAGAGCGCAAGGGCCTCCTCGCTGCGCCCCGCCGAGCGGAGCAGGTTGCCCAGGTTATTGCAGGCCCCTGCATGGCCGGGGACCAGGGCCAGCGCCCGGCCATAGGCTTCCGCGGCTTCGCTGAAGAGAAGTTTCTCCCCGGCAGCCACGCCGAGGTTGTACCAGAGGGACACTTCCTCCGGCCAGCGGGCCGCCGCGCCGCGCAGGATCTCCAGGGCCTCATCCAGACGTCCGGCAGCCCGGAGGGCATTGCCGAGGTTTCCCAGGCCCAGGGGGGACTCGGGCTGGAGGTCCAGGGACTTGCAGAAGGCGGTGACGGCCTCCTGGGGACGCCCCAGGTCCATGAGCACCACCCCCAAATCGTTGTGGGCGCCGGGGTCCCCGGGGCGAAGGGCGGCCACCCGCCTCTGGGCCTCCAGGGTCTCCTCACCCAGGCCCAGGGCCCTGCAGGCCCCGGCGACCCCCATCCAGGCCTCAGGGGAGCCCGGCTGCTGGGAGAGGACCTTCCGGAAGGCCTCCAGAGCCTCCCGGGGCTTTGCCAGCAGGGACAGGGCCTGCCCCAGGCTGCAACGGGAGCGCCAGTAGCCGGGGTCCTCCGCGAGGGCCCGTTCGAAGCAGGGAATGGCCTCCGAAGCCCGCCCGGTCTGGAGGAGAAGCACCCCCAGACGGTGCCGGGCGGCCACATGGCCCGGGGCCTGGGCCAGGATGGCCCCGTACCCTGCCGCCGCCTCTTCCAGCCTGCCTCCCATGTGGGCCTGCGTCGCCCCCTCCAGGATCTGCTCGAGGGCAGCGGGATCGTCAGGCATGGCCATGGGGCATCCTCCGGGCGGGTTGATGCCCCGATCTTAACCTGCCCTCCTCCAGCTCTCAGCCCTCGAGAGCCTCTTCTCCCTTCTCAAAGCAAGGGCAGTCCCCCCCTTCATCTACATAGCGGCCGCACTCGGTGCAGAAGGTCTCGGTGTCCATGATCACCTCCCCCCCGGTAGGGCACCCAGCCCACCGGGTCCAGGTGAAGATTGGATGCCAGAGCAGCGGAGGCGGTGAAAGAATCAGGCCTCTCCGACACCGGCGGTAAGGAGGCGAAGGGTCACGGCAAAGCCCCGGGGCTCGAGGTTGCGGACCGAGAGGGTGCCGTGGCAGCTCTCCACACAGGTCTTGACGATGGCCAGTCCGAGCCCAACCCCGCCCGAGTCCCGGTCCCTGGAGGGCTCTGGACGGAAGAAGGGTTCGAAGAGCCGGGTGAAGTGGACCTCTGCCACCCCGGGTCCCTGGTCCCGGACCTCCAGGATCACCTGGTCGGCCTCGGCCCAGGCCTCCACCACGATGGGACCATCCTGGCCTGCATACTTGATGCTGTTCCGGAGGAGGTTGGACACCGCCCTGATCAGCAGGTTGGCCGAGGCCACCACCCGGAGCCTGGGGTCCACCTCGATCCTCACCTCAGCAGCAGGGGTGTATTCCCGCTTGGCCGCCGCCTCCACCACGGCGAGGAGCGGCGTTTCCGCGAGCTCCAGCGCGCGGGTGTCCAGCTCCACCCGGGACAGGGCCAGGAGCTCCTGGACCAGAGCGGACATATGGTCAGCCTCCTCCATGATCTCCCGGACCCGCTCCCGGTTGCGCTCATCCACCCGCTGCTCCAAGGCCCCCAGGCCGAGCTGGATACGTCCGATGGGCGAGCCCAGCTCGTGGGCCACATCCCCGAGGAAGCGCTTGTGCCCCTTGAGGAGATGGGAGAGCTGGGCGCTCATGCGGTTGATGGCCCCGGCCAGACGCCCGATCTCGTCCTGCCGCCCCTCCTCAAGGGCTACCCGGAAATCCCCGCGTGCGATCCGCTCGGTGGCCAGGGTCATGCGCCCCAGGGGCCGGGTGATGTGGTGGATCACCGGCAGCCAGAGCAGCACCGAGAGGATGACAACCCCGCCGAGCATCAGCAGCCAGGGCCACGGATCAAAGAGAAAGCCGTTGCCCGTGACCGAGTTGGAGACGGACGCGATCATGGCAGGCTGCCGATCGCCCGAGGATCCATGCGGCAGATCGATGAGGATGCCCGTCCAGAAGAGATTGGGCTCGGTGGTCTGCATGAGCAGATCCGGATGGATGGGATTGCCCTCGGGCAGCAGGGGGATCTTCCGCCCCATCGACTGCTCCCGCTTCAAAGTCTGAGCCTGGTCGATGGAGTTCCGGACCTTCTTCAGGATCGACTCATCCAGTTCGATGGGCCTGGATGAATAACTCGAGCCATCGGCAAAGATCATGACCAAGTCCACCCGATAGTCCGTGGCGAAGTGAGCCAGGGCGGCATTCCACTTCTCTTCCGGAGTGCGTTCGAGGTCGTGCGCCACCAACATGAAGGATTTGCGCATGCGGGTGTGATCCAGCATGCTGAGCGTGTCGTGCAGAATGATCTGGTGATTGAAGAGGGTCGAACCCACCAGCAGGATGGCCGGCAGCAGCGCCAGGTTGATGAAGAGCCAGAAGAGGGTCTTCGTGAAAAGGCTGAGCCTGGGTTTTCTCATGCGGGCCCGCCGCTCTTTTTCAGCATGTAGCCGACGGAGCGGATGGTCTGGATCAAGCGGGGATTCCTGGGGTCATCCCCGAGCTTGCGGCGCAGAGAGGAGATGTGGACATCGATGGAGCGGTCGAGGGCATCATAGTCCCGCCCCGCCACCAGATCGAGCAGTCGCTCCCGGGTGAGCACCCGCCCTGCGGCCTGTGCCAGGCTGACCAAGAGATCGTATTCGACCGCGGTCAAATGGATGGGCTGTCCCTCGAGACTCAGCTCCCGGGCCTCCAGCGTGAAGACCAGGGGACCGACCACCAAGCGCTCCCGGCTGGCGTTCCCCTCGCCTGTCTCCGGGGCTGGACGTGCCCGCCGGGTCACGGCCCGGAGGCGCGCCAGCAGCTCCCTGGAGGAGAAGGTTTTAGGGAGATAGTCGTCCGCCCCCAGTTCGAGACCGACAATCCGGTCCGCTTCTTCGTCCCGGGCGGAAAACATCAGCACCGGCACATCGGAGCTGCGCCGCAGGCTCTGCAGCACCGAGAAGCCATCGGCCCCAGGCATCATGACGTCCAGAATCACGGCCTGATAGTCTCCCGCGGCCAGCAGGGCGAGGCCCTCCTGCCCATCGTGGGCCGCGGTCACCTGGTAGTTCATGGGCTCGAGGTAGTCGGCGATCAGGCGGCAGAGCTTCCTGTCGTCATCGATGATGAGGATCTTCATCGGACCTTCAGCTATCGGCATCCCCTGCGTCCCATCCCTGGCTTCCTGCGTCGATCTGGCCTCCATCATAACCGATGGCCATCCGCCGCCCCGCAAGGGAAGGACCCCGGAGCCTAGGCTCCGGGGTCCTTGTCCTCCTCCGGCCCTCAGGCAATGCCCAGGAGCTTCTTGGCGTACTCGACGGAGTCCTGGGCGGTCTTGCAGTAGGCATCGGCACCCACGTAATCCGCCGTGGTCTGGTCGCAGGGACCACCGCCGATGAGGATCTTGAGTCCACTCCGGAGCCCTTCGGCCTCAATGGAGGCGATGCACTCCTTCATGCCATCAAAGGCCGTGGTCAGGAGACAGGAGATGCCGACGATCTGGGGCTTGTGCTCCTTGATGGCGGCCAGATACTGGGCAGTGGGCACATCCACACCCAAGTCGACAACCTTGAAGCCATTGCAACTCATGACGGTGGTGACGATGTTCTTGCCGATGTCATGGATGTCGCCGTAGATGGTGCCCATGACCATGGTGCCGTGGCTGGGGGCCCCCTCAGCGGCCAGGTCACCCCCGATGAGGGCAGCCGCCTCCTTGAAGATTTCGGCGGACATGATGAGCTCGGAGAGATAGTACTCCTTCTCTTCATAGCGCTTACCGACGATATTCATGCCTTCCTGCAGCTTCTGGATGATCTCCAGGGGCGGTATGCCCTGCTCTTTGAGGGACTGCACTTCCTTGATGAGGACGGACTCTTCGAGGTCCGCCATGGCATGGACGAGGGTCTGACTCATGGGTGATTCCTTTCCTGGTTTCAGTGGGAGGCCGCGGCGATCATGGCCTTGACGTTATCGACCTTGGCATTGGGGGGCACGGAGCAGCCGCTGCCGAGGATGAAGCCGGGGCCCATATCCTTGATGAGCTCCTTGGAGTACTTGTAGACCTCATCTGGGGTGCCCAGGGTGAGGAGGGTGGCGGGCACATCCCCCTTGATGCACATGCGGTCGCCGATGGCCGCCTTGACCTTGCGGATGTCGGTGGAGCCGTCGGTCTCGAAGACACACTTGCCCTTGGGGAAGCAGTTGAAGTAGTCCAGATCGCGCTCCCAGTTGGAGTCCATGTGGAAGTTCACGATGGCCCCTTCGGCGATGATCATGTCGGCGATCTGCTTGAGGTACTTCCAGACGAAGCGCTCCCAGAGCTTGGGGGAGTAGAACTCGCTGGCGCCCCGGGCGGGGGAGATGAAGACATAGGTCGAGTTGGTGGCCTTGATGGCGCCCTTCACCTCTTCGAGCACATCCTGCTGGATGAGATCCAGCACGGCCTCCACCTTCTCGGGACAGCGACGGATATCGCCCACGAACTTGGGCATGGAGCGGCCACCGCTCAGCTTCTCGTTCACCAGGTTGATGACCAGGGGGGAGTAGACGACGTAACCCGCCTGCTCGAAGTTCATGCACATCTCGGGGATGCCCTGGACCTCCTCCATGATGGCGCCCATGTCGAGCCCCAGCTTCTCCTGGAAGAACTTGGCCTCGAAGAGCCGCCAGCCCCCCTTGAGGATGGTGTCGTAATCCTCCACGCTCAGCAGCTCCCGCTCATCCAGCTGCCATAGACTGTCATAGGGCAGTTCCTTGCCGGGCATCTTCACCTTGGTGAGGAAGCCGATGGGGAAGAAGGGGGCCGGCGTGAAGGCGAAGTCGAGGCCATCGAGGTTCTCGCCCAGCTGCTTGACGGAGTCCAGCATGACGCGACTGGAGGCCTTCAGGCTGCTGCAGAACTCGCCCATGGGCACGCCCAGGTGGCGGGCACAGAAGCTGTCCGCCATGGTCACGACCGGTGTGCGGTCAGGCTGCTCCAGGGCGACCGCCTTGCGGATGCGCTCCTTCTTCTCGGCCAGGATGTCGGCGTTGGTCTTCATTGATGCACCTCATGAAAATGGGGGGGGGGTGGTGGGCCGGAGCCCGGTAAGGCGGTGATCAAGGTGGGACGGTAACGCAGGACAGGCCTCCGGCCGCCGGGCTGGAGCCGGGGCAGAGCCTGGAGTGGCTCATCAAAGCGACCGCGCGAGAAGCCTCTACCTCGGTCGGGGACAGATGTCTTGTCTGGTGATCCTCAGGTACCGAAGCTAGAACAGGTCAGACCAGTGCGCAAGAGAATTTTGTCCATTGAACGGACACGACATGTCCACCTGGTGGACATTTTTAGCCAAATCGCCCATGGAAAGGACCTACCCCACCCGGCAGCACCGGAAATGCCCCGCTCCGCCGCCGCCCTCTGGGCAGACCAGATCCGGGGCAGGTTCCAGTTCATTAAATATAATCCAATAATTATATTTAAATTAGCCCGCCGAGCCTTAGCGGCCTTAGCGTAGGATCAACTTGGAAAAACAGTTGACACGATGACAGAGCACAAGCCCCAAGCCCCTGCCCCCCTCGAAAAGGCCGGAGACAAGACCCGGCTCCTGGAGCGGGCCTATGACATATTGATGGCTCTCAATGACCATCCCGACGGGCTCAGCATCAGGGAGATTTGCCACTACGTGAAGCTGCCCCGCTCCACCGTACGGCGGATTCTGGAGACCTTCGAGGACCAGAACATCGTCCTGACCCCCCCCTCCACCAGCGTCTACCGCCTGGGTCCGACCCTGGCCCGCTTCGCCTCCAACATCCGCCCCTTCGACATCGCCAACATCGCCCGGCCCATGGTGATGCAGCTGGCGTCCAAGACCGACGAGTGCGTCTACCTGTGCGTCACCGCCCACCGCCGGGCTGTAGTCATGGACCTGATCACCGGGATCCAGCCCCTCCACATGGTGGCCGCCATGGGCAGCTCCCTGCCCCTCTACGCCACCGCCTGCGGGAAAGCCCTCCTCGCCACCCTGAACGACGCGGAACTGGCGGACTTGAAGGCCAACGTCCCCCTGGTGCGCCTCACCCGGAACACCCACACCACCTGGGAACCCATCCTGTCTGAAATCGAAGAGATACGCCGCACCGGCATCGCCCTGGACAACGAGGAGTTCCAGACAGGCATCTGCGGCATCGCGATCCCGCTCAAGGGTCCCGGCGGCGAGCTGGGCTCCATGAGCATCCCCATGCCGTCGGAGCGCTTCCACGCCATCGGCGACCAGGTCATACGCTTCCTCTTCGAGGGAACCCAGGCCCTGCACTGGCGCAGGTGGATCCCATAAGCGCGTACCGGGTCATCGACAGATCTCAGCTCGGCTGAGTGCCGGAATCCTGATGCTGCTGGCGTAGTCGGCGATCACGAGATCAGGGCAAGGGGAAAGAGTGGAAATGCCAGTCTGGACACGGAATACCCCTCGGCTGCCCCCCAACATGGGCCGGCCACTCCTTCCTGCCCATTGCCGCCTGGATGGCCCGGACTTAAATTGAGGAACTGGAGGGCTGGGACATGAGCACGTACGACATCGGGCTGTCCGGACTCAACGCAGCCTCCCTCGGCACAGCCGTGACCGCGAACAACATCGCCAATGCGAACTCCAGCGGGTACAAGGCCAAGCGCCTCGACCTGGAAGATCAGGCCGGGGGCGGAGTCAAGGCCTCCCAGCTCAGCGAAAGTCAGGAATCGACGGTCCCCGGGGGTTCCAACGTGGACTATGCCACCGAGATGGTCAACCTCATGACCCAGTCGGGGTCCTACTCGGCCAACCTGGAGACCCTGAAAACCCAGGACGAGATGCTGGGTCAGATCATGGACATGAAGGCCTGAGCAGACCTCAGCTCACCGGGCGGGCACGACCCTCTGATGCACCTCCTGGGTGAGCACCTCGATCCTCCGACTCATCTCGCTGACCAGTTCGGTCAGGCGGGTGTTCTGCTCCATCAGCTCCAGGAGGCGGGTCGTCTGCTCCGCCGCCAGGTTCTCCCGCCTTTCACTGGCTTGGGCGAGGGCCTCACGATGCTGGGCATCGGCTTCGGCGTGGGCCTTGTCCCGGTCCGCTTGTCGGGTCTGGGCCAGGAGGATCAGCGGTGCAGCATAGGCGGACTGCAGACTGAAGGCCAGATTCAAGAGGATGAAGGGGTAGATGTCGAAGCGGGTGAGGCCGGAGACATTGAGCCCGATCCAGACCAGCACGATCAAGGACTGCACCACCAGGAAGACCGGGGTGCCGAAGAAGCGGGCGAAACCCTCCGCCTTCTTCGCGAACCAGTCATCCCCGAAGAGCGAGTGCAGGTGCCGATGGGGGAGGAGGAAGCGGAGTGGATGGTCAGGAGATTCGTGGGACATGAGGACACCTCCAGCTCATTCAAGCACGCCCGCCTTACCATGGAGGGATGAGCACTCTCTATGATCTCCTGCCCCGGGACGGGGACCTCAGCTCCGGCAACCTCCTGGGCCGCTTCCTGGACTACGTCGACAGCCAGGGACTCAGCCTCTATCCCGCCCAGGAGCAGGCCATCCTGGAGCTCTTCGAGGGCAAGAACGTCATCCTCAACACCCCCACGGGATCCGGCAAGTCTCTGGTGGCGACAGCCCTGCACTTCCGCTCCCTGGCCCAGGGGCGGCGCTCGGTCTACACCTGTCCCATCAAGGCCCTGGTCAACGAGAAGTGGATGGCGCTGTGCCGGGAGTTCGGCCCCCAGAACGTGGGCCTCAGCACCGGAGACGCCACCGTGAACCACGATGCGCCCATCCTCTGCTGCACCGCGGAGATCCTGGCCAACATCGCCCTCTGCGAAGGGGAGGAGGCCCAGGTCCACGATGTGGTCATGGACGAGTTCCACTACTACGCCGACCGGGAGCGGGGCGTGGCCTGGCAGGTGCCCCTGCTGACCCTCCCCCAGACCCGATTCCTGCTCATGAGCGCCACCCTGGGCGACACGCTGTTTTTCGAGATGGAGCTGCAACGGCTCACGGGCCAGGAGGCGGTCACCGTCAAGCACACCCATCGCCCCGTGCCCCTGGCCTTCTCCTACGCCGACTCCCCCCTGAGCCTCACCCTGGAGAAGCTGGTGGAGGAGGGCAAGACCCCGGTCTACGTGGTCCACTTCACCCAGTTGGAGGCCGCCGCCAGCGCCCAGGACTTCACCAGCCTCAACGTCACCAGCCGGGACGAGAAGACGGCACTGGCCGAGGCCCTGGAGGGCGTGAAGTTCAACAGCCCCTATGGTCCCGACCTCAAGCGCTGGCTGCGCCAGGGCATCGGGCTGCACCATGCGGGGCTCCTGCCCAAGTACCGCATCCTGGTGGAGCAGCTGGCCCAGAAGGGCCTCCTCAAGGTCATCTGCGGCACCGACACCCTGGGAGTGGGGATCAATGTGCCCATCCGCACGGTGCTCTTCACCAAGCTCTGCAAGTTCAGCGGCGACAAGACCGCCATCCTCAGCGCCCGGGACTTCCACCAGATCTCGGGCCGCGCCGGGCGCAAGGGCTTCGACACCGTGGGCTATGTGGTGGCCCAGGCCCCGGAGCATGTCATCGAGAACCGCAAGCTCTCGGCCAAGGGGGGCAAGAAGTTCGTCCCCCGCAAGCCCCCGGAGCGCGGCTTCGTCATGTGGGACGAGAAGACCTTCGCACGCCTCATCGAGGCCCAGCCTGAGAAGCTCCAGAGCCGCTTCCAGGTGAGCCACGGCATGCTGCTGAACGTGCTCTCCCGCAAAGGGGACGGTTGCGAGGCCATGCGCCGCCTCATCCGCGGCAGCCACGAGACGGAGCGGGCCAAGGACGCTCACCGCAAGCGGGCCTGGCAGCTCTTCCGCAGCCTCATCGACCGGAGGATCGTGGAGTTCGTACCCCCCACCCCCGAGGGCGCCAAGCTGCGGGTGAACGTGGAGCTTCAGGAGGACTTCTCCCTCAACCACGCCCTCTCCCTCTACCTTCTGGACACCCTCCAGCTCCTGGAGCGGGAGAGCCCCACCTACGCCCTGGATCTGCTGACCCTGGTGGAGTCCATCCTGGAGAACCCCGAGGCCATCCTCCGCAAGCAGCTGGACCGGGTGAAGTCCCGACGCCTGGCGGAGATGAAGATGGAGGGCATCGAGTACGAGAAGCGCATGGAGGAGCTGGAGAAGCTGGAGTACCCCAAACCCCTGCGGGACTTCGTCTACACCACCTTCAACGCCTTCGCCGAGGCCCATCCCTGGGTGGGCCAGGAGGCCATCCGCCCCAAGTCCATCGCCCGGGAGATGTTCGAGACCTACCGCACCTTCTCCGACTACGTGCGGGACTACGAGCTGCAGCGGGGCGAGGGGCTCCTGCTGCGCCACCTCAACAGCGTCTACAAGGTGGTGGCCCAGACGGTGCCCGAGTCCGCCAAGACCGATGAGGTCAGGGAGATGGAGCTCTATCTGGGGGCCATGATCCGCCAGGTGGACTCCAGCCTGCTGGACGAGTGGGAGAAGATGCAGGATGCGGGCTACGAGGCCCCGGAGCGCCAGGAGGAGCGCCCCCCCGAGGCCCTGCGGGATGTCACGAAGGACCGCAAGGGCTTCCTGGCCGCCATCCGCGACCGGATCTTCACCTTCCTGCGCCTGCTTTCTGCGAACAGCCTCGATGAGGCCCTGGAGCTGCTGCAGGAGCTGGGGGACGCCTCTGCCTGGAGCACGGAGCACCTGCGGGCTGCCCTGGAGGCCTACCGCCGGGAGCACCAGGGACCCCGGCTCGACCCCGAGGGCCGCAACCTGCGCCATACCTACACCAAGGAGGAGGAGAGCAGCCTACTCGTCCAGCAGATGCTGGTGGACCAGGAGGAAGCCAACGACTGGGTGGCAGAGTGGCGGGTGGACCTCGCGAGCTCCCGGCAGGCCCAGCGCCCGGTGATGGCACTGGAGCGCCTGGAGGCGCTGCAATAGATAGTCACTAGATGTCCAATTCGGCAGCATGTGTATATTCAAGCCCACCTCTTCGTGGACCTGGAGCACGGCCAAGCCCTGCTTACCCGCGTGGACTTCACCAGCTGCTCCCGGAGTCTGTCCATGGGCCTGGGCTCAGCCTCCGAGAGCACTTCTCACTCAAGGCTGCAGCAGCTCGAAGCCCGAGGCCCGCTCCCAGCGCCGGACCGCAGTGCTGTCCAGCAGCTCCCAGAGCACCACCTCCATGACGTGCCAGACCTTGACCCCCCGGCGGCCGCAGCCGGCAAAGGTGGAGCCCTTTCGCCCCCCCGCCAGGTGGAAGTGGAGGGTGGGCTTCCCCTCAGCATCGGGAAAGACCGTCCCCGTGCCACTGATCTCGTGGACCCGCTCCAGCACCATCTCCACAGGCACAATGGGCTCGCTGCGATCCTCGGCGGGACCGGAGACGATGCGGCTGCCCGCGTCCGCGGCCCCCAGGGCGATGAGCGCCGCACTCCGGATGCCCTGGTCGGCGGCGAAGCGCTCGACGCACTCATGGAATAGGTCGCCATCCTCCAGCCTGAGGATGAAGGTGCGGCCCTGCCGGACCTCGGAATAGCGCACACCGGACTCCACTAGAATGGGCCCATGGCCCCAAGCGCACTCTACCACTTCCACCGACGCATGCTGGAGGACTACGGCCCCCAGGGCTGGTGGCCCCTGCTGGCCCATCCCGGTTGCAACCCCACCAAGACAGGCGCCATCACGGGTTACCACCCGGGGGACTACAGCTTCCCCCGGGACGCGGCCCAGCGCTTCGAGATCGGGGTGGGTGCCATCCTCACCCAGAACACCGCCTGGACGAATGTGGAGAAGGCCCTGCTGAAGCTCCAGGCAGGATGCGCCCTGGACCCGGTGGTCCTCCTGGATCTGGCCCCGGAGGATCTCGCCGAGCGGATCCGCCCCTCGGGCTACTTCAACGCCAAGGCCCGCAAGCTGCGGGAGTGGGCGGCCTTCTTCCAGGCCCTTGGAGGCGCCAGCCCCACCCGGGAGGCCCTGCTGGGAGTCTGGGGCATCGGGCCGGAGACTGCCGACAGCATCCGGCTCTACGCCTACGGCGAGCTGGAAATGGTGGTGGACGCCTACACCCGGCGGGTGCTGGAGGCGGAGGGCTTCATCGGCCCTGGGCTTGGCTACGAAGCCCTGAAGGACTTCTGCGTGCGGGGGCTTCCGGCGGAGGTGACCCTCTACCAGGAGTGGCATGCCCTCCTGGTGGAACACGCCAAGCGCAGCCGCGGGAAGGCCTGAAAAGCCTTTTCAGCCACGGATTCGCACAGATGGGCACGGATGACCGCCCCCACTCCGCAGGGCGGCCCAGGCACCCCGGGCCATTCCCATCCACGTCTTCCATCCGTGACCAACTCTTTTTTTTGCACTGATATCCATCGGACCTCCCAGACAGGTCGGATGGATGCGTGGTATGCTCAACCCAACCTCAGGGCGGGGTGCGATTCCCCACCGGCGGTATCCCGGGTCATCCGGGGAGCCCGCGAGCGCCTTCCCATGGAAGGGTCAGCAGATCCGGTGAGAAGCCGGAGCCGACGGTCACAGTCCGGACAGAAGAGGTGCGACCAGCCAGTCTGGTTCCTGCCGCCCTGCGTTTTCACGGATTGGAGCGGACATGCAGGACAAGGGACTGGAAGCCTTCGGAAGCGCCCTGGAGCGGGTGGAGCGTGGCCTGGCGGCACTGCGGGCGGGCTCGGGCGTACTGGTTGTGGACGACGAGGACCGGGAGAACGAGGGGGACCTGATCTTCTCGGCCCAGCATCTCACGGTGCCCCAGATGGCCCAGCTCATCCGGGAGTGCAGCGGCATCGTCTGCCTCTGCCTGCCTGCCGAACGGATCGAGGCCCTGGAGCTGCCCATGATGGTGGAGCACAACTCCAGCCGCTACTCCACCGCCTTCACCGTCACCATCGAGGCCAATGAAGGGGTCACCACCGGCGTATCCGCCGCCGACCGGGTCCGCACCGTGAAGGCCGCCAGCGCCCGGGATGCCAAGCCCTCCGACCTGCGCCGCCCAGGCCATGTCTTCCCCCTCCGGGCCCGCCCCGGTGGGGTATTGGAGCGCATGGGCCACACCGAGGCCACCGTTGACCTGATGCGGCTGGCCGGTCTGGACCCGGCTGGCGTCCTCTGCGAGGTCACCAATCCCGACGGCACCATGGCCCGCCTTCCCGAGATCATCGCCTTCGGAGAGCGCGAGGGCTATCCCGTGCTCTCCGTGGCGGATCTGGTGGCCTACCGCCGGGTTCAGGAAGGCGAGCTGGCGGGCGTCCGCTAAGACGCCTCAGTGCCCTGACATCTTAGGGGCCAGGAGGTTCAGGCCGTTACGCTGGAGATCGAAGATCTCGGACGCCGTCCCCACCAGGAGGGCCACCTGGAACTCCTCCCCCCCCTTCTTGGTGGCCCCCGCCGGCGGGGCGCTGTGGATGGAGGCGGAACTCAGCCCCTGAACCCACTCAAGGCCCAGGTCGAAGCTCCATCCCACCTGCTTGCCACTCAAATGCCCGGAGATGTGGCTCATGAGCCCGTCCCCCCCATAGTTGATCCTCAGGTTTCCCGGACCCTCCATCCCCCGGCTGCGATTGGCGATCTCCACACTTTGGAGCCGCCCGCTGTCCAGGTAGCTGAAGCTCATGGAACTCTCCACGCCCTGTTTCTCATTGGAGAAGGTCATGCGGTAGGGCAGATGGGTCGCCTTGTCGAAGGACACGGTGAGACGTCCCCGCTTCCAGAAGCCCAGGGTCTCCTTCATGCTCTGCTCCCGGCGGCTGGCGTCGTATTTCCCCGAGGGTGCGGTGAAGACCACCGTCTCCAGATTCCGGCCTCCCGCCACCTCCGCCTTGCCCAGACTGGCCTTGAAAGTGGGGGCATCAATATAGGCCGAGCGGATGTCCTGGAGCACCGATCGGAACCAGCCCATGTAGGTGGTGGGCGAGTCGGGCGCGGGCAGATCCACAGCCGTGGTGTAGGCGTTCTGTTCCTTGCTGTAGAGGAAGCCGCGATTGCCCACCCGGGTGTAGACAAGCTGTCCGAAGTCACCCGCAGTCTCGGTGCGGAAATCGCCATTGGCGAAGTAGGTGCCCTTCAACTGCATGGCCACCTTGCCGCCCTTGGCCGCCACCCCCTTCAACTGCCCCTGGGTCAGCTGAGCCGCCTTGTTATTGACGGCCGCCGCAGAGAGAACCAGGTTCATGCTCCCGGAAACTTGGACCGCGTTCCGCCCCTGATAGGCCCTGCCGAACCAGGCCCCGTCCACCGCATCCAACACCCGCTGAAGGGACTGGCGGGCCGCCTGGGCGGAAGGATCCGGAGCCGAGGCAGAGACATGGGCAGGAGCCGCCTGCGCCAGGGGTGCCACCAAAAGCGTGAGAGCTACGAAAGAAAGACTGCGCATGACACACGTTCCTCACAGAGAGGCCGGACGCCGGGCCAGCCGCCCGCATCCGACCCCGTGCCCCTTATCTGGGCCCCTCGCCGGAAGACTGGAAGAGACGGACCCGCTCCGGCGAATCGGGACCACCCGGGAAAGGTTAGAAGTGGACTCCGCCATCCACAGTGCTCTTGGAGTCAATGATCGTGTTCCCGCCCTTTTTCAGGACGGTGCCGGTCACGTGGCCAACCACCTCGAGCTCACCACCGTAGTTGACAACATCTCCGTGGACCACCCCCCGGATCACCACCTTGCCTCCCTTCTGGAGGGCAATGTTTCCGAAGAGGACTCCGGTGATGATGAGCTTGCCCCCCTCCTTCACCTCATAACTCTGGTGCTCAACGGTGGCGAGGGTGCGCTCAGTCTTAAGGAAAGCCGGAGGACCCTGGGCCAGGAGAGAGGCGGAACTGGAGGCCACCCCGAGCAGAAGCACCCAGGCGGGCACAGCCGAGAACGTGCGTGACAGACTCATGAACGGAACCTTCAGATGGGGAGATAGAGCATCGCCTGACAGGGCGCCCTGAACACGACCGCCCTGCAAGATACACAGGGCGGTCGCCTTTGCAGCAGTTTCGAAGAAAGACTACTCGGTGACGCTGATCAGGAAGTAGTTGCCGTCCGTGGTCGGGGTCAGGGAGCTGACGGAACCACCAGCAGACACTGTCGTGGGATCACCCACCGCAGTGCTGGTGCTGTCGTATTCCTGAATGCTCAGGGAAACGGAGTCACCAGCCACGACGGAAGCATTGGCGCCAATGGTCAGGCTGCTGAGGGCGTAGGTCAGGCCGATGGCAACCGAGGAGTTGGCGTTGGTCGCCTTGGGAGCCGTGATGGTCCAGGTGCTGGCGTCGGTCAGGGTGACCGCCAGCGTGGCTCCAGACGCGTAGCCGTATGCGTAATCGAAGGCGCTGTAGTAGGCCACGGCATCGGGATTGCCGCTCTTGGTCACCCCAGCCAGCGTCGCCAAATCGGAGGCAGTGGCCATGGTAATGCCACCGGTGACGCTGGCACCGCTGGAGATGACCACATCCAGCTCGCCGTTGGCATTGCTGTGGATGATGTCACCGGTCAGGGCCGTGGTGCTGCCATCGATGGTGAAGGTGGTGGTGCCGCTGCCGGTCACGCTGCCACCACCGTTGTCATCGTTGACCACGGTCTCGAGGATGCGCCCGTTCCCGGAGGTGATGGAGGCACCATTCTTGACGTTGACCGTCGACCATGCGCTCTTGAGGATGAACATGGCCTTCTCGGTGGTCCAGGTGCCGCCATCGGCCTCGAAAGTGCCGCCGCTATTGCCCCACACCATCATGCCGAAGCGACCGGAGGTGACATTGTCATTCCGGAAGGTGGCCGAGGCCTCGCCATTTGCACCGATGATGGCCATGTCGGGCACGTTGACGGTGCAGCCGGTGTAGGTGACCTTGGAGTCGGAGCCGATGGTGTAGCTGCCGTAGCCAGCGTCGGTGACGGTGACGTCACAGTTGTTGACGTTCAGGCGGACCGAGGTGTTGGTATCCACCGACAGGGCACCCCAGTTCTTCACATTGAAGGTGGTGTCGTTATAGGTGGCGGTGCCGTAATCCAGCAGGTTGGTGGCGCGGCAGTCCCCGGTGATACCCAGCATGTAGGGAGGCATGACCATGTACCCCCCCTGGACGATGGTCGGAAGACCGGCAGCCCAGTACGTCGCGGCCGCAGTGGCGTCGTCGGCCAGCTGGCCGCCCCCGGTCTGGATGTAGCCATCGTTGCACTGCATCGTGGAGTGTTCCTTCACGATGATCGCCGTGCGGGTGACACCATCCGTGATGATGCTGGGGCTGTTCAGGGTGACATCGGCGTAGCCCATGGTCACCACGCCGGCGCCCACGCCGGAGAAGTCGTTGCCGTACTCCACCAGATCCGTGGTGGAAGCGAAGTCATCGCAGCCGTTGCCGGTGAGATTCATGCTCAGATTGTTGATCTTGAAGCTGCCGGCGGAGTCGGCATCGGTGGCCGTGGCGACAATGCCGTTGAAGCCGGGACCGACGGAAACGATGGTGGCTCCATCCAGGGAGGTGAGGGACTCGCTGAGGGTGAGGCCCTGGACCGCGGAGGTGACCGACTTGGAGAGCACCGGAGCGGCGTCGTTGATGTAAACAGCCGTGCGCCAGTCGTAGACGTAGGTGCTGCTGTAGTCGACCTCGATCAGGTCGGTGAGTTCCAGCACCACGCCGGTGCTGCCGGTAGCAGTGTAGGTGGTGTTGGCGGCGATGGGGGTCTCGACCCCATCCACAGTGAGGGTCAGGCTCTTGTTCGTGGAATCCGAAGCGTAGGGGACCGTGTCACCGATCACCAGGGAGGTCACAGCCTGGTTGGCCGCGATGGCGGCATTGTCCGAGGTGATGGTGAGCGTAGTGGTGGTGTCGCTGCTCGAAGCGGTCGTCGAGGAGTGGGATCCACCGCAGGCAGTCAGGAGGAAGACCAGAGAGAGGGAAGCCCCCAGGGCCGCCAAGCCGCGGAAGCGGCGATTCAGCGCGATGTTTTGCATTACTTCTCCTTTACCAATAGGTGGGGTGGGGTTGAAGGGAGTCCAAAATCAACTAAAAGGCAAAGCTCCACCGGCGCATTAAGTTGCGCATTGCAATCACATCTATAGGAGCCAATGTTCAGTGAAGCAGAGCACCCGAGAAACCAGTCCCGTATGACGGGGCATCGGAGATGCCCACCCGGCTAACTGTCACGACATGCATTTGAATGAAGTATCCAGAACTTTCCCCTACCGCAGGGACACAAATTCCCCAAAACCGCCAAACAGACGAATCGGCCAGCCTTGCTGCCAAAAGCGGTGGTGGAGGAGCTCAGATCCAGACACTCGATCACCCGAAACGCGTCAAATCACCGTCGAATGTACCCATGGGGAGCATGAACTCGAGCGGCCTGCACCATAGAAATCATCGCCAGAACACGACATACAAAAAGAACGGCTGTTTTTGCAACTACTCCATACAAAGAGGCCGGATGCCAGGCTCAAGCCTGGCATCCGGCCTCCGGCACCCCCTTTGGCAGGCCCGACAGGGCGGCAGAAACCCTCCCGTCAGAACGCTAGAAGCGCACCCCGCCATCGACAGTGCTCTTGGCATCGACCACAGTGCTCCCGCCCTTTTTGAGGACGGTACCGGTCACGTGCCCAACCACCTCGAGGCCGCCCCCGTAATTGACCACATCACCGTGGACCACGCCCCGGATCACGACCTTGCCCCCTTTCCGGATGGCGATGTTGCCGAAGAGGACACCGGTGATGGTGAGCTTCCCACCCTCCTGAACCTCGTAGCACTGGTGCTCGACCGCATCCAGGGACTTTTCGGTCTTCAGGAAGGCTGGAGGCCCCTGTGCCAGGAGCGAGACAGCACTGGGGGCCGCTCCCAACAGGAGGACCAGCGCAGGCAGGACAGAGAGCGTGCGAAGCGGACTCATGGCGTTCGAAACCTTCAGATGGATGAACCAGAGCATAACCGGACAGGGGATTTGAACACGACCGTCCTGCAGCGAGCGCAGGACGGTCGGTCGCGATTCAAACTCAGAGGAACTAGCTTTCAGTGACCGTGAGCTTGAAGATGTTGCCGGTCGTCGTGGGGTTCAGGCTGCTGGTGTAAACCTCCCCGGCCGACAGGGTGATGGGGGAACCCACCAGTGTCGTGCCATCGCTTGCGTATTCCTGGATGCTCACCGAGATGCCCTCACCCACAACCAGGGAGGACATCGACCCGATGGTCAGGCTGTTGATCACATAGACGAGATTGGTGGGGGCGAGACTGGCAGAGGAACCCGTGTAAGCGTTGTTGGCCTTGGGAGCCGTGAGGGTCCAGGTGCTGCCGACGGCGGTGCTGCCAGGACCGGCGGCGCTGTCGGCAAGGGTCACGTTGAGCACACCGCTCGTCTGCCCGTAGGTGTAGTCGAAGGCACTCATGTAGGAGGTGGCTTCGTAGCTGTTCTTGGTCACGCCATCGAGGGTGCTCTCGGCGGTGGCGGTGGCGGTGGTGATGGCGCCGGTGACACTGGCGCCGCTGGAGATGACCACATCCAACTCACCGTTGGCATTGCCATGGATGATGTCACCGGTGAGGGCGGTGTTGCTGCCATCGATGGTCAGGGTGGCCGTGCCGCTGCCATTGGTGGGACCACCACCATTGTCATCATTCTCCACGGTCTCGAGGATGCGACCGTTTGCAGAGGTGATGGAGGCACCGTTCTTGATGGAGATGTCAGACCAGGCGGTCTTGAGGATGAACATGGCCTTGGAGGTGCTCCAGACGCCACCATCGGCCTCGAAGGTGCCGCCGCTGTTGCCCCAGACCATCATGCCGAAGCGCCGGGAGGTGACGTTGTCGTTCCGGAAATAGGCCGAGGCCGCGCCATTGGCTCCAATGATGGCCATGTCGGGCACGTTGACGGTGCAGTTGTTGTAGTAGACCTTGGAGTCGCCGCCGATCGTGTAGCTGCCATAGCCCGAGTCGGTGACGGTGACATCGCAGTTGTTGACGTTCAAACGGACAGAGGTGTTGGTGTCCACCGACAGGGCACCCCAGTTCTTCACGTTGAAGGTGGTGTCGTTGTAGGTGGCTGTGCCGTAGTCCAGCAGGTTGGTGGCCCGGCAGTCGCCCTTGATGCCCAGCATCCAGGGGGGGGAGACCATGTAGCCGCCCTGGATGATGTAGGGGAAGCCTGCAGCCCAGTACGCGGCATTCAGGGTCGCATCATCGGCCAGCTGCCCGCCACCGGTCTGGATGTAGCCGTCGTTGCACTGCATCGTGGAGTGCTCTTTCACCAGGACGGCCGTGCGGGTCACACCATCGGTGATGATGCTGGGGCTGTTCAGGGTGACGTTGGCGTAGCCCTGGGTCACCACACCGGCGCCCACCCCGGAGAAGTCATTGCCATATTCGACATAATCAGCGGTGGACGCGAAGTCGTCGCAGCCGTTGCCGGTGAGATTCATGCTCAGATTGTTGATCTTGAAGCTACCGGCGGAGTCGGCATCGGTGGCCGTGGCGACAATGCCGTTGAAGCCGGGACCGACGGAAACGATGGTGGCTCCATCCAGGGAGGTGAGGGACTCGCTGAGGGTGATGCCCTGGACGGCAGAAGCCACCGACTTGGAGAGCACCGGAGCACCATCGTTGATATAGACGGCCGTGCGCCAGTCATAGACGTAGGTGCTGCTGTAGTCGACCTCGATCAGATCCGTGAGCTCCAGCACCACGCCGGTGGCACCGGTGGAGGTGTAGGTGGTATTGGCAGCGATGGGAGTCTCGACCCCATCCACCGTGAGGGTGAGACTCTTGGAGGAGTCGCCGGAAGTGGGCACGGTGTCACCGACCACCAGGGAGGTCACTGCCTGGTTGGCGGTGATGCTGGCATTGTCGGCAGTGATGGTGAGAGTCGTGGTCGGGGTGCTGGGGGTCGTCGAGGAATGCGACCCCCCACAGGCAGTCAGCAGGAAGACCAGAGAGAGCGAAGCTCCCAGGGCCGCCATGCCGCGGAATCGGCGGTTCAGAGCGATGTTTTGCATGACTTCTCCTTCACCAAGAAGTGGGTTGGGTTTAAACACGTATTAAATAAACAAATTACAGAACAAAATGAGCACAATAACTTGTGCTAAGCAATCACTTCGGCAAAACCCACATCCAGCGGGGCAGAGCACCAGGAAAGCCCCACCGCACGGGGGGGGTCATCGTAGATGTCCACCCGCCAAACTGTCACGACAGGTAGTTGAGTGAAGTATCTGGGCTGATCTTCAATGACAGGAGCTAAAATTCCACAATACCGCCAATATGTAAAAAAATACCGCTATAATGCATTTTTTGACCGCTGTATTGCATTTTTAACCCTTTTTACTTGTAACCACACTACAATTCATCCTCCGTTGACCGAAAAAGAAATTGAAAAAACAATCAACTATATTTAATTATATTTATTTCAATATTTAAACAATTACATCAACTACCAGGCCAAGCATCAGCATCTGCCCGTGGCGAAAGCAGCCCCTCCCATACCCGGGGGGAATTGCAGGACAATCAGGGAACAGCCCTCCGCTCCGGTCCAACCCAAGGCCCCCATGGATCCCATGCTCTTCCGCCCCATCGCCTTCGTCCGCTCCCCCTATCACGACCGCATCGACGCCCCCCACCAGGCGGTGGTGGTGGAGGGCACCGAGTCCGGACGGACGGAGGAGGCGGTCATCCTGCTGGAGGACCGGATCCCAGAGAAGGCCCTGCGCTGCCTGGAGGGCTTCCAGCGCATCTGGGTGATCTTCGCCTTCCACCGCAGCCAGGGCTGGGCCCCCCTGGTCAAGCCCCCGCGGGGGCGGGGCCGGAAGGGAGTGCTGGCCACCCGGAGCCCGGACCGGCCCAACCCCATCGGCCTCTCGGCCCTGGAGCTGGTAGCTGTGGAGGGACGGACCCTCCGGGTGCGGGGGGTGGACCTGCTGGACGGCACCCCCATTCTGGACATCAAGCCCTACGTGCCCTATGCAGACGCCTTCCCGGACTCCGTGGCGGGCTGGATCGACGAGGTGGACGCCCAGACAGGCCAGGGCTGGGCTCCGGGCCCAAGGAAGCCCAGGCGGCCCCCTCAACCCGGCTCCTGCGAGTGAGCTGCCTCAAACCCCAGTGAGACCCGGGCGCGGCTCCGGGTCTGCGCAGGGATTCGGCGGTCCTCCCCGACATCCCCTTCCTCTGGGGAAAAGGGGGCTCCCCGGAATAGCGCGGAAGTGAGGTAGGCCGCAGAGACTCCCGGGATCCTGGGTTTGCGACAACGCCAAACCCGGGAGGCACTGCTCCGCCTTCGGCCCCTTGCGGTGGGAACTCAAGCGCACCCGCGGGCGATGCTGCATCCGGACCCGACAGCAGCTCTCAGGAGCGGCGCTCGGGCGCTTCCGCCTTCAGGGGGTCCTCCGGCCAGAGGTGCCTGGGATAGCGCCGGGAGAGCTGGGGGCGCAGCTCCTGGTATGCGCGCCGCCAGAAGCCCGCCAGGTCCGTGGTGACCTGCACCGCCCTGAAGTTGGGAGCCAGGAGGTGCAGCACCAGGGGGATGGAGCCGCCTGCGATTCGGGGGCCCTCCTTCATGCCCAGGAAGTCCTGGAGCCTGGACTCGATCCAGGGTGCCTCGCCGCTGTAGGCCACCCGCACCCTCCGCTTGGGAAGCTGGACATGCTCTGGAGCCCAGGCTTCCAGGAGGCGAGTCCCCTCAGGACCCAGCAGTTCCCGGGCTACCCAGGCCCAATCCACGCCCTGGAGTTCCTTGAGGGTGACCTTCCCGAGGCAGCCCCGGGCGAGGAGCTGATGGCGCAACTCCTCCCCTCTGGGCAACGCCAGCTCGGGACGCACCCTGCCCAGGAAGGCCAGCCGATCCAGGAGGTCCTCCAGTCCCTCCAGGGGAAGCTCCCGGGCGGCCCCGGCCAGGATCTCGGCAGTGGCCGGGTCCCCTGGGTCGGCCGGCCGGCGGATCTCGTCCAGGCAGAGATCCCGGTACCAGAGACTGCTGCGCCGCTCCACCCTCCCCTGGCCGGGGTGGAAGGCCAGCTCCAGGCGATCCTCCAGCCGCTCAGGGAAAGCCTCCAGGAGCCACTCGGGCTCCAGGGCCGAGGCCGTGCGGACCAGGACCTCCCGGCCCGTGCCCCGCACCACTTCCTCCGCCTCCAGGGCCAGGATCCACTCTGAGCGTGTGACCCGGCTTCCGGAATCCAGGCGGGCGCCGGTACCGCCCACCAGCGAGAAGGTCCCCCGCCCCCCCGCCCGGGCGACCCGGTCCGGGAAGGCCAGGAGCAAGGCCTGGAGCAGACGGGCCTCGGCATCTCCGGGGCTGTCGACACCCTTCCCTCCCCCCAGGGCCCGGAAGGCCAGGTGGGCCTGGCGCACAGCCCCTGCATCCAGGCCCGCGGCGCGACAGGCCCCAGGGCTGAAACGGGCGGCCTCCACCTCCCGGTATGCGTCCAGCCGCGGCCAGAGGTCCGAATCCAGGGCGTGCCCCCCGGCCCGCCGCCCCAGGCTGTCCCGGGCGCTGAGATCCCCGGTCTCGAGCAGGGCCGCCGCCAGACGACCCAATCCGGGAATTCCGGCCTCCTCGGCGGCCACCACAAGGCGAGCCAGCCTGGGATGGACGGGCAGACGAGCCATGCGCCGTCCCACGGGGCTCAGCAGGCCACCCTCCAGGGCCCCCAAGGCCGCCAGGAGGGACTCGGCCGCCTGGAGGGCCGCCACAGGGGGGGCCTCGAACCAGGGGAGCGACAGCGGCTCGGTGATCCCCGCCCCGTGGAGGCCCAGGAGGGTCTCGCCCCAGTCGCTACGGAGCATCTCGGGAGCATCGAAGCCCGGACGGGCCCCGAAGTCGGCTTCAGTGAAGAGCCTCAGGCAGAGCCCGGGCCCCTGGCGCCCGGCCCGGCCGGCCCGCTGGATGCAGCGGGCCTGGCTGATGCGGGCGGTCCTCAGGCTGGACAGCCCGGACCAGGAAGAGTGCTGGGCCTCCCGCCCGAGCCCGGAGTCGATGACGGTGCGCACCCCGTCGATGGTCACGGAGCTCTCAGCCACGTTGGTGGAAAAGAGCACCTTGGTCTCCGCCGAGGGGGCCACCGCCGCCTGCTGAGCCTCGAAAGAGAGACTGCCGTGGAGGGGGAGCAGGCGCCAGCCCCGCTGCCGCCCCAGTTCACTACAGATGCCCATACAGGACCGGATCTCAGCGGCTCCGGGCAGGAAGACCAGGACATGCCCGGGGCGCTCCAGCCCCCTGAGCGCGTCCAGCACCCGCTCCGCCAGGGGCCGGTCATCCTGACGGGGAGCGTGCCGCAACTCGATGGGATGGGCCCGCCCCTCGCTGGACAGGCTCTCGGCCCCCAGGAAGGCTGCCAGGGGAGCGGCCTCCAGAGTGGCACTCATGACCAGGAGCCGGAAGTCAGGACGCCGGGCCTGGAGGCCCTTGAGGAGCGCCAGGGCCACATCGGTCTGGAGGTGCCGCTCGTGGAATTCGTCCAGGATCACCACACCGATCCCCTTCAGGTCGGGATCTTCCTGGAACCTGCGGAGCAGCAGCCCTTCCGTCACAAAGCGCACCCGGGTGTGCGGAGAGACCCGGTGCTCGAAGCGGACAGCGTAGCCCACGCGGCCACCTGGCTCCTCACCCAGCTCCTGGGCCACCCGTCCCGCCGCCAGACGGGCCGCCAGACGGCGGGGCTCCAGGACCCAGCACTCCCGATCCTCCAGAAGCCCCGCCTCCAGGAGGGCCCGGGGGACCCGGGTGGTCTTGCCCGCACCCGGCTCGGCGCTCAGCACCAGATCCCGTCCCGAGCGCAGGGCCTCCACGATCCGGGGCAGCAGGGGGTCGATGGGGAGGGTTTCCAGGGCCATGCCCCAGGATCTCACACCCTCCTGGACACACCGGGGGATGCGGAAGCCCCGGAAAGGACCTATGTTTCCGGGATAGCCATGGCACCCCTTGATCTCAGCGACTTCGACCTGCAGCGCCGCAGCGACGCCAGGGAGATCTTGCGTCAGGCCGGAACCTGCCTCCAGAACCCGATCATGCAGGCCGTCCTGGCCAGTCTCCAGGGCAAGGCCCTGATCCTCGACCGGAACCGTCAGGCTGTGGCCGCCAACCGCTCCCTGCTGGAGGAGCTGGGGCTGGAGGGGTCCAGTTCGATCCAGGGTTATCGCCCAGGAGAGATCCTCCAGTGCTCCCATGTCCGCGAGGGGCTCGCCGGTTGCGGAACCTCCGAGGCCTGCACCCGGTGCGGCGCCCTCCTCGCCATCCTGGCCAGTCAGGCAGAGGAAAGCTCCATCGCCAGGGAGTGCTGGATGACGGGGGGGAGCGGGGGGCACCAGGCCCGGGAATTCGCCTGCCGGGCAACCCGGATCCGCCTCGGAGATGACCCCTTCACGGTCTTCGTGCTCCAGGACATCAGCGCAGAGAAGCGGAGGGACGCCCTGGAGCAGATCTTCCTCCACGACCTGAACAATGCCCTCCAGGGCCTCCAGACCTGGAGCGAGATCCTGGGACACCCGGGGGTGGCTCACGACAGGGCCATCAAGCGCATCCAGGCCATCACCTCCAGGATCCGCCAGGAAGTGCGCTGCCAACGCGTGCTGCTGGATGCGGAGCAGGGCACCCTCACCCTGCACCAGGAGATCCTCGAGCCCGTCACGCTCCTGCAGGAACTCTCGGGCTTCTTCGTCGGGCACCCCAAAGCCACGGGCAAGCGGCTCCACACCGAGTGCCTTTCCCTTCTGCCCCTGTACACGGATCGCACCCTCCTCATGAGGATCCTGACCAACGGGACCCTCAATGCCCTGGAGGCCACCCCAGTGGATGGGGAGGTCAGGGTCTCCTATGACCTGGAAGAGCGGCACCCCACCTTCTCCATCCACAACGACCAGCCCATCCCCGTCCAGGCCCAGGGGCGGGTCTTCCAACGCTGCTTCAGCACCAAGGCCCCCCGGGGAAGGGGACTCGGAACCTACAGCATGAAGCTCCTGGGGGAAGACTACCTGGGCGGCCGCCTCACCCTGAGCTCCGATGCGGATTCCGGCACCTCTTTCACCCTTGTGCTGCCCGCCGGGTGAAGGCAAGGAAGAGCCTCCGGGCCGCATCTCCCGGCAGCCCATCCAGCCCCACGAGGTTCTCGGGGTGCCACTGGACCCCCAGGGCGAAACGGGTCCCGTCTTCCGATTCCAGGGCCTCCACCAGGGCGCCCTGCCCATCCCGGGTACCGGGATGCCAGGCCACCGCCCGCAGCCCGGGCGCAAGGCGCTTCACCGCCTGGTGGTGGCGACTGTTCACCTCCAAGCGAGTGCAGCCCAGGAGCGCCGAGAGCCCCGAATCGGGGTCGAGTTCCACCCCGTGGGCAAGCTCCGGCACCGCTGGCGTCCCCCGCTGATGCAGCCCGGGTTCGACGCCGAAGTGCTCGGGGATGTCCTGGTGGAGACTGCCCCCCAGGGCGACATTGAGGGTCTGTACCCCACGGCAGATGCCGAGGATGGGGATCCCAAGCGCCCAGGCTCTCCGGATGAGGGGCAGCTCCAGGGCGTCCCGGTCGGGGTCGGGCTCAGCCTTGGGGTGGACTAGCTCCGCCGGGTCCCACTCGGAGGGGTGGACATCGGCCCCTCCCAGGAGGAGCAGCCCGGCAACGGGGGCAGGATCAGGGGCTGGATCCCCGGGGGCGAGCAGCTCCACCCCGCCCGCCCAGCCTGCCTGCCGCAGGGCTGAGACGTAATATCTGAAGGCACTTTCCTTGTCTCGACAGGTCAGAACGAGGCTTGACACGATTCCCCCTCAAGGCATCATGACAAGCTACCATCAGCTCAGCGCACCTTAGGGGACGTGGAGCCCTACCTTTCTCTTGGCCGGAGGATCTGAATGTTTAACTCATTGAACAAAGTCACCCTGATAGGCAAGACCAGCTTCAAGTTCCCCCCCGAGCTCAAGGTCACGCCCTCCGGGACCCCCGTACTCCGCTTTTCCATGGCCACCACCGAGGTGACCAAGGACAAGGAGGGCAACAAGAAGAAGAACACCGAATACCACCGCATCGTCATCTGGGGCAAACTGGCGGAACTCGGAGAGCGCTTCATCAAGATGGACACCCTGGTCTACGTCGAGGGCAAGCTCCGCACCAATCAGTACACCGACCAGAGCGGCAAGGAAGTCAAGAACATCGAGATTGTGGCCAATGACTTCGTGATCCTGGACTCCACGCCCTATGGCGAGCGGGGCCAGGGGGCCCCAGCCCCCTCCGACTTCCGCGGAGGCGCCGCTCCCCGGGACTATGACATGCCTCCCGCCGCCGGCGGCTACGACGACGACATCCCCTTCTGACAAGAGACCCGCCCTCCGGCGGGTCTTCTTCTACCGGTCAGCGGCCTGGGCGGCCCGCAGTGCCTCCAACAGCAGGTCGCCCAGCTTCTGGTAGCCCGGTCCGGTCAGGTGAACCAGATCCCGCTGTGCGAGTCCCTGCCGTCTCCAGCGAACCAGGGTGCCAGGTCCACCCATGGCGGCCCGGGCATCCCAGAAGGCACAGCCTGAGGCGTGGGCGGCCTCACGCAGGGCCTGGATGACCTGCCCCCCCGCCACCCGCAGTCGGGCCACCTGGCGGCGCTGCCGCCCCACCCGGTCCAGGGGTCCGATCACAAGGACCGGCGCACCGCTCTCCTGGCGGAATTCCGTGAGGATCTTCTGGACCCGTTGGCGGTAGTCCGCGGGATCCAGATCCGTCCGGCCCAGATCGTTGGTGCCGTAGGCCAGGACCACCAGGTCGGGATGCAACTCCTGCAGAAGCGCCTTCCGGAGTTCCGGCCGGGCCTTCTCCTGATCCAGGAGCTCTGCCCCATTCAGGCCCAGCTCGTCGTAGATCACCCCGGGATGCCCCGAGCGTAGGTCCACCCCCAGAAGGGCCGTCCCAGGGGGGATGCCGAAAGCCAAGGTCCCGTCGGCAGCCGCCTTGACCTGGAAGACCTGGAGGAGCCGACCCTCCACCTCCATGCTGGCAAGGCGCTCCGGGGCGAGGCCCTCACCCTGGGGCGCACCAGCCCCCAGGAGCTGCACCCGGGCCTCTGGACACGCAGACTGCAGACGGAAGAGGCTGTCGGGAGCAGGCGCCTGGAGGGAGGCGCCGGTGAGCCCCACCCAGCCTTCGCAGGTCCTGGAGCGCAGGCTGTCGGCCGGCCAGTGGAGACCCTCCTGGAGGTCCACTCCATCGTGGTGGTAGCCCCGCCAGGGGCGCCCGGGCAGGATGAGCCCCGGCCCACCGTCCCCGTAGCGGGCCTGGAGCTGAGCCCGGATGCGCCCGGTCCAGAAGTCTGCAGCCGTGTGGGAGTCCCCGAAGTGCAGGATCCGGACCGTCCGGCCCTCCCGTCGGACCTCTTCCAGATCCCTGAAGAAGGGGGCCAGGACCTGGGGATCCCGGATGGGCGCGGGTGCGGGTGGGGCCAGCGGAATCGGCTTGGAGCCGTGCCTGGGGGAGGGTGCCGCCACAGCCTTTCGGTGCCGGTTCCGGCCCTTCCCGGGAGCCGCTGGGGCCACCTTGCGGTGTCGGGCCTTGGGCTTGGGATGGGCGGAGCGGCGGGGCGTCCCCCCCCACAGGGCGAGGCTGAAGCAAAGTCCCGCCAACAGACAGGCCACTTGGGTGGGTTTCATCAGGGCTTCCTCCCGATCCACTCGCCCTTGAGACCGGCCACTGCCGCGGAGCGATCCGTGATGATGGTGCGTCCATCCGCCGTGCGGAACATATAGAGTCCCCCACCGGTATTGCTGGCCAGGGGACGCTCCGGAGCCTCGTCCCGGCCCCCTGGGACCTGGCCTCCCAGGAGACCTGGGGCCAGGATCCCCGCCAGCTTGCGGTAGCCCGTCGGCAGCAGGTGCACCCCGTCCCGGCCTGCCAGCCCGGCCCGCTGCCAGGCTCCCATGCCCCCCTCCCCTCCCATGGCCGCCTGCTGATCCAGGAAGAGAGCACCATGGGCACTGGCCACGGATCTCTGGACGGCGATGACCTGCGCCAAGGCACCGGCATGGGCTCGTGGGAGCCTGCCGTCGGGAGGGCCCAGCAGCACCATGCTGGCCCCGGGGGCAGCCCCCCCCATCCGGGAGAGAAAGCCATCCAGCCAGTGGCGGTAGGCCTGGGGCTCCAGGTGGGGATCGTTGGCCTCATTGGTTCCGAAGGCCAGGAGGATCAGGTCGGGAGACTCGGCCCGGACCTGGTCGAGAATGAGCTCCGAGGGCTTCCCCATCCAGGAAGCCTCGGCCCCGTTGAAGGCCAGGGCACTGTAGGTCCCGCCCTGCCCACGCTCCAGGGCAAGCCCGAGGAGACGCACGGGGCCCTGTCCTGCCGTCTCGAGCTCCAACCGGTGGCGACCCGAGGGCACATCCCGTTGGAACAAGGCCAGGGAAGGACCGGGACCATTCAGGGAGAGCTCCCCCAGGTCCCGCCCATCCACACGCACCCGCAGGGTGCCAGCCCCGGGACGGCGCAGCAGATGGAGCCTCAGATGGGAGAACTCTCCCTCCAGCCGCGCCCACTCGCCGGGACCGCCAGCCTCCATGAAAGTCCCCCCAAGCCCCGTGCAGGGATCCGCTCCGGGGCGGAGGACCTTGCGCCAACCCCGGCTGCTCTGGGCTGCCCCGCTGAGCCAGGGCAGCCCCAAGCCCTTGCCGCCATCCCCCAGACACTGATGGAAGTAACGTCCATAAGCGGAACGGGTGGCGGGGGCCACCAGATGGCTGTCCCCGAAGTGGAGGACGCGCATTACCCGGCCCTCTTCCCGGACTCCCCTGGCCCTCGCCTGCAGCGTCTCGGGCACCTCGGCCCGGATCACCCCGACCAGGGAGGCCCACAGAAGGATCGCCCCCACCCTCATCAGGGATGGACCTCGGACTTCACCGCAGGGGGGGGGACCTGGGCGGGGTGGACCGCAACCTCCTTCAGAGGGGCCTCGCTCGGGGCCACCAAGCGCTCCTCCTTCACCTCGGAGGCGAGCCTGGAGAAGATCTCCCGGGCGTAGAAGCGGGCACCCTCGATCCTGAGGTGGGTGCGGTCGGAGTAGAAGAGCTCCGGGTGCTCCTCGCTGGCGGCGCACCAGTCGTAGAGGTGGGCCTTGGGGTAGCGGGCCACGAGGGTCTTGAGCTCCCGGTTCACGGTCTCCACGGCATCGATTTTGTTGGACTTGGCCGTCACGAACCAGACCCCCTTCCGGTCCGCCAGCTCATCCATGAGGCGCCCGAACTGGCGGGGCTCCAGACTGCTGTTGTTGGCCCC
The DNA here is from genome assembly GCF_963677305.1 of uncultured Holophaga sp. GTDB lineage: Bacteria > Acidobacteriota > Holophagae > Holophagales > Holophagaceae > Holophaga. The sequence continues at coordinate 995,660 of NZ_OY781925.1, read as the reverse complement.
CAGGTGGATCACGACCACCTCGCCCAGGGTCCCGGTCCGGCGGCAGGCCTGCACCACCCCCAGGGCACGGGTGAAGGAGCGGCACTCCTCGGCATCGATGTTGAGTCCGCCCTTCCCGAGGCGGGCATCCCCCTTGGTGCGGAGGGCCAGGGCCGCCCCCTTCATCACCGAATCCCCGATGGCCGTGACCTTGAGCCCCTCCATGGGCACCGCCTCGAGCACAGGATCCGCCGGCGGAAGAGGCTGAGGCTTCCCCTGACCGGGTTCCGATGACTCGGGGGTCGCAGGAGCCCGGAGCAACGGAGGGGCCGTCGTGGTCTCAATGCCGGTGCCCAGGGCTGTCCCACCGGCCTGGATGCTGGCCTGGATCTCATCCACATAGGCAGGACGCCGGATCAGCACAGCGGCACCCGCCAGGGAAGCGCTCACCAACCCCACACTGCAGGCCATGATGGCCCGGCGCCCCCAGGCCCCCATGCGGGAGGTCAGCCCCCGGAAGCCCCCCCGCCGGAAGGGGGTCTCGATCCAGCGGTAGGAGAGCTCGGAGATCGCCAGGGTGGCCACAAGGCGCAGGGCCAGCCCCTGCCAGCCGGACAGGTCCGGTGCCAGGAGCCGGAAGACCGGCCAGTGCCAGAGGTAGATCCCATAGGAGCGCCTGCCGATGGCCTCCAGGGGCCCCCAGCCCAGAAGGGTGCGGATCAGGCGCGATCCGGGAGCGAGGAGGGCGGCGATGACCAGGGCCATCAGGAGATCCACAGCAAGGAAGCCCCCCCGGTAGAGGGTGGCCCCGGTGGGATTGGCCAGGCAGCAGAAGGCCGCCAGTCCGGCCAGGGCCCCCAGGCCCGCCAGATCCCACCCCCAGCCCGCCCGACGGGCACCCCCGGGTCTGGGCAGCAGGGCCAGGATGGCCCCCACCAGGAGACCCGAGGCCCGGGTGTCCGTCCCCAGATAGGCCCGATTGAAGCTCTCGAGGCTCGCCACACTGGAGGCATTGTCCGGGTCGACCCTGAAGGCCATGAGCCCTGCGGAGCCAAGGGCAAGCACGCCGAGCACAGCCACCAGGGTCCAGCGGCGGCCCGGGAGTCGCCTGCCCAGGAAGATCACCAGGGGCCACACCAGGTAGAACTGGGCCTCGACCGACAGAGACCAGAGGTGCCGGAGCAGGGGGTGGCCGGCATCGGCGAAGTAGGAGCTGCCCGTGCCGATCTGGTACCAGTTCTCCACATAGCAGAGGGAGGCCAGGAGATCACCCCTGAACTGGGACGAGGCCCCCCCCAGCCAGAAGACCCCCAGGGCCTCCACCACCAGGACCAGGGCCAGGAGGGCCGGGAGCAGGCGCCGGAGGCGGCGGACCCAGAAGTCCCCGAAAGTCAGGGTCTCGGACTTCAACAGGAGTCCCGTGATCAGAAAGCCGCTGATGACGAAGAAGAGCTCCACCCCCAGGAAACCGCCTCCCATCCAGCCATAGCCCGCATGGTAGAGCACCACCGCCGCCACCGAGAGGGCCCGGGCACCGTCCAGCCCCAGGACCTGCTGGGGATCACGACTCAAAAGCATGGGTAGTGCCCCCCGGCCCAGTGGCAGCGCCCCCTGCCCCGGTCATAGATGACATAAAAGGCCGCGTCCTGCTCCGAGGGTTTCCAACGGTCTGCCGGGACCCCCACCAAGTCCACCCGTTTCATGCGCCGGGCAGCTTCGTTGGAGGTGGCCAGACGGAATTGGTAGGCCCCGAACCAGCGCCCAGAGGGGTCCACAGCCTTGTAATCGGCCCCACCCTCCCGCTTGAGGATGCAGCGCCTGGCCCGCTCCACGGCAGGGTCCCCCTGGCCGGGCCAGGGCCCGGCCAGGGGAAGGTGCCTGCGCCCAGCGCGCTTCCCACGGCGTGGGCCTTTCTTCTTCAGGACTGGCTTCACCGGGGGAGCCTGCTCCTGGCCGACGGACCCAGGAGGCGATGGCACAGCGTGAAGGGGGATGGTGGACCAGACGAGACAGCAGGCCAGCCTGCCGAGGACCGTTCTCATGGAATACCGAAAGGAAGGAGGGGCGGACCCAGCCGCCCCTCCATTATGACGGAAGGCCAAGGGATCTAGCGATCGACCTTGATGACGATGGACTTGGAGATCATGTCCTGGACGGCCTTGCGCTCACCCCCCAGGATCAGCAGGAAGCCGATGCCGAAGTTCAGGGGGTAACCGATCATCCGGAGGACAGCGGTCCCCAGTTCGATGCGCCCGTAGGGGTCATCCTCCGGCACCACCCGCAGCTTCATGATCTTCTTGCCCGGGGTGGCCCCGAACTTCATCCAGCACCAGGGGATGAAGATGATGTAACCAATGCAGATGGCCAGGTAGATGATGTAGAAGAGGCAGCCGAGGAAGGCTGCACCGGGGCCGAGGACCCGGATGGCGATGGCCATGATGATGCCCGCCAGAATGGCGAAGACGATGATGGGTACGGCCAGGATCAGACCATCCAGCACATAGGCGCAGAGACGGGTCACGAAGTCCCCCCGCTCACCCGTCGGCACCGCATCGTCGGGCACCGGAGGAAGGAAGCGCTGGAGGAAGCCGGGGGCGGCATTGGAGGCCTGATTGGCGAAGGTGGTGGGCGCAGGTGCGGGAACAGGTCGGGGCACGACGGGGGGCGGAGCCTGGGGAGGCGGCGCCGGCGGCTCAGCCAGGGAGATGGAGGGTGCCACAGGAAGGGGCTGGATCGCACGCACTGGGGTTGGCGGAGTGACCTCCTGGTCCACTGGGACCCCGCCCGGGAAGGCCTGGAGCTTGGCCACATCCTCGGAGTTGAGCCGGACCGTCCCCAGGGGATTGACCTGCAGCGCGGTGGTGGGCTGGGGATTGATGAAGGTCATCTGCACCTGGCCCAGGGTGACGCGGTCCCCGTCCAGGACGGGCGCGGTCTGGATCCTGGTGCCGTTCACCAGAACGCCATTGCTGCTCTGCAGATCCTGGATTTCGTACCCCTCACCCGCCTTCCGCAGGATGGCGTGGTGGCGGGAGATGCTCGGATCGGCGAGCCTCAGGGCATTGTCGAGCTCCCTCCCGATGTGGACCTCTGCGTCCACAATCTCGAACTCTCTCGCCCCGGTGCTCTCTTGTACCAGCAGTTTGGCCATATGTTCCTCACATGGTGTTTGCGTGCCTGAAGTTTAGATGCACAACAAGCATCGTGCAAAGACATATGAACCAGTTGCCCCCGCCCTTGACCCGTCCCGGGCTCTGAGCCAAGCTGGCAGGGACGATCCCGCATGCTGGAGGCCACATGGTCCTGTTCAACGCAGCCACCAAGGAGCTCACGGCCAAGGTCGTCTATTACGGTCCGGGCCTCTGCGGAAAGACCACGAACCTCCAGCATGTCTATGACTCCCTGCCCCAGGACGGGCGGGGGAAGATGCTCTCTCTGGCCACCCAGACGGACCGCACCCTCTTCTTCGACTTCCTGCCCATCGAGCTCGGCACCATCCGGGGCATGAAGACCCGCATCCAGCTCTACACGGTCCCGGGCCAGGTCTTCTATGACGCCACGAGGAAGCTGGTGCTCCGCGGGGCCGATGGCGTGGTCTTCGTGGCGGACTCCCAGTCGCCGATGCTTGACAGCAACCGCGAGAGCTTCCAGAACCTCATCGACAACCTCAAGGAGCAGGGGGCGGACCTGGCTTCGATGCCCCATGTCGTCCAGTGGAACAAGCGAGACACCCCCAACGCGCTGCCGGTGGACATCCTGGACCGGGAGATCAACCGGTTCGGGGCCCCCACCTTTGAAGCCTGTGCCACCCGCGGGGATGGGGTCCGCGACACCCTCACGGGCATTGCCAAGCTGGTGCTCAAGCACCTCTCTGAGAAATACGGGGGCACCGCCGAACCCGAGCCCATTATCCCCCTCCCCTCTCCGCCTCCCATCGCCAGGCTGCTTCCCCGCGTCGAGGAGACCAAGCCCCTGGAGGTGGAGGAACTCGGCGGCGGTGAGCTCCTGGAGGAACTGGAGGAGCTGCCCCAGACGGACAACCGTCCGGGCACCGGCACCACCGCCCTGCACCTTGGCACCCACACCAGCGTGGTGGAGGTTCCTGTGGTGCTGGACCGCAGCCTCTTCAGCGCCGAAGGCCCTGTGGAGATCAAGCTCAAGCTGTACCTCAAATAGGGCGGAAGCGAGTAGCCCTGCAGGCCCTGTAGTAGACTGGGAGGGATCCCCCTGGCACGCCCCCTCCATGGTTCGGGCCATTCAGATGGCTGGGTACTCCGGCTCTCGTCCAGTGCCCCTGGGAACCTTCCCATAAGGCACCCATGAAGCTTGATCTACAGACGCTTGCATTCATTCTGGGCCTGACCTTCATCACCTTAGTACTGGCCTTGTGGGTCCAGTACCGGGTCAACCGCACTTACCGTGGCGTTGGCTGGTGGCTCCTGGGCTCCATGCTGACGGCCCTCGGCTTCATATTCCTGGCCGTGAGCCAGGTACGGATGATCGGACTCCTGGGGATCTTGGGGAATCCCCTCCTGATGGCTGGGCGCCTTTGCATCTTGGTCGGGGTTGCGCGCTTCCTCGATTGGAAGGTCGCTCTTCCTCAGATGGCATCCCTGCTGGCCTTATTTGTCGTTCTCTACTACATCCATCTGTTCGTCCACCCGAATGTCTCGATCCGCACGATCACGGTTTCGGCCGCCATTGCGCTCTTCTCCTTCATGACGGCCTGGCTGCTCCTTGCCCGATGCAAGCCTGAGTTCCGGGGAGCGGCTCAACTGACGGCTGGGGTCTTCCTGGCCCACGGATGCTTCTTGGTGATCAACATCTTCAGCACGCTCCGCTCACCTGCCATCGAATCCTATTTGCAGTTCTCCCTCATCCAGAAATCCGTGTTCATCGTCCCGATCGTGACCAGCGTCCTGTGGACCTTTGGGCTGATTCTCACGGTCAACCAGCGCCTGAACGCGGAAAACATCGCAGAGCAGAGGAAGCTCTGCGAGGCCATGGGCGCCCTCAGGGAAAGCGAAGCCATCCACCGATCCATTCTGGAAGCATCGCCGGATGCCATCACGATCACCGACCCGGAGGGGAAGGTTCTCAGCGCATCCCCCTCGGCCGATGTGATGTTCGGCTATGGGCCGGGGGAAGGGCTCCAAGGGGATGTCATTCACTTCCTCGCCCCCGAAGACCACACGCGAGCCAGGGCCAACCTCAGGCTCCTGATCCAGGGAAACCTGAAAGGGCCCCATGAATATCATGGGAGGAGGAAGGATCAATCCTCCTTTGATGTCGAGGTCAACAGCGGGCTCATCCTGGGAGACCAGGGGCACCTTGCCAAATTGGTCTTCGTGTCCCGCGACATCAGTGGTCGTAAAAAGGCGGAGGCTGACAAGGCCGAGCTTGAAGCCCGGAATCGGCAGCTCCAGAAAGCGGAGAGCCTCAGCCGGATGGCTGGCGCGATTGCCCACCACTTCAACAACAAGCTGCAGTCCGTGATCACCAATCTGGAACTCATGGAAAACCAGGCCGGGGGACCCAACTCGGGGACCTGCCTGCACAGAGCCCGGCAGGCCACCGAGCAGGCGTCTGAGATGAGTCGACTCATGATGGCCTACCTGGGACAGACCTCGCAGGAGCAGGCACCCCTGATTCTGGCCCGACTCTATCGGAGCAGCCTCCCCCTGCTCCAGGGAGGGCTGCCTCCCCAGGTCACCTTGGATGCCGACCTGCCATCGGAGAGCCCCCTCATCAGGGGAAACGGCGAGCAACTCCAGCAGGTATTCATCAATCTGGTCACCAATGCCTGGGAGGCCATGGGGGAAGTGGGCGGCACGGTTCATATCACCCTCGGGACCTGTCCTGCATCCGGGATCCCCAGGGCCAACCGGGTCCCCATCGACTGGCAGCCTCAAGCCCTGGCCTACAACTACCTGGAGGTCACAGATTCCGGTCCTGGGATTCCGGAGACGGATCTCGAGAAGCTTTTCGACCCCTTCTTCTCTACGCGCCACACGGGCCGTGGCATGGGGCTCCCGGTGGTGCTTGGCATCGTGCAGGCCCACGGTGGAGGCATCTCCGTGGAGAGCAGGCCAGGAAGGGGCAGCAGCTTCCGCGTCTACCTCCCGGTATGTGCCCCCTCCCAGCAGCAGTCGGCAGCAGGTAGAACAACCCACCCTGGAACATCAGGCAGCGGCCGGACCCTCCTCCTGGTGGATGATGACCTGGACTTGCTCGACAGCACGCGGGACCTGTTGGAGATCAAAGGATTCTCCGTCCTCACAGCCAAGGATGGCCTAGAGGCCCTCGAGGTGTTCCGGACGCACCGTGCCCAGATCCTTTGCGTGATCACGGACCTGACCATGCCCCGGTTGGACGGGTGGGGAACCCTTGCGGCCCTGCGCCAACTTGACCCGGACCTTCCCGTCATCCTGACCAGCGGCTATGACCGGACCCAGGTCATGAAGAGGGAGCACCCCGACCTTCCCCAGGCATTCCTGGGGAAGCCCTTCAACATGAAGCAATTGCATGATGCCGTGGAAACGGCGATGGAGCTCCGCAGCTGAGCCCCCCCCTAAAGCAGGAACTGATGATCGGCCGGACTCAGCTTCGGCAACCTGGACGGGGGCAAAAGCTGGGGCTGGGAGGGACAAGCTCTCGCCAGGGGGATCGCCTGGCCTTCCTTCATCGCCGGGGTGTCGAATCAGGATCCCGGTACTCATCCAGACTGAGATCTGTCGATAACCAGGAAGCGGGAAACATCACTTCGCCTTCCGATAGGCACCCGCCAGAACCAGCCCCGCGCCCACCACCGCCAGCCCCCAACCGACAGGAGCGGGGATGGTGATCTTGTGGCGGGTGCGCGCAGTTGCCTCAAAGGGTCCAAGGCGCGCTGTGTGGGACTTCGAGTAGGGCAAGCCCTCCAGGGGCAAGGCATAGGCCCCCAGGAACAGCAGGACGAGACCGATCAGGAGGAGCAGGAATTTCCGCATGGGAGGATTGTCGCAAAATCCCGAGGGCTGCGCACGCAGCCGCACCCGATCGGTGACGGCCTCCTGTCTTTCGGTCAAACTGGTGTGTTGTCTTGTGAAGGTCACCATGTCCCGTCCCGTCGTCACCCGCTTCGCCCCCTCCCCCACCGGCATGCTCCACATCGGAGGCGTGCGCACCGCCCTCTTCTGCTGGCTCTTCGCCCGCAAGCACGGCGGGCGCTTCATCCTGCGCATCGAGGACACGGACCTCGGCCGCTCCACCGATGACAACATCCGCATCATCGAGGAGGGCATGGCCTGGGTGGGCCTGGACTGGGATGAGGGCCCCATCGTGGGTGAGCCCAGCCAGTGGAAGGGCCCCCACGGCCCCTACCGGCAGATGCAGCGCATGGAGAGCCACTACAAGCCCGCCGTGGAGAAGCTCCTGAGCGAGGGCAAGGCCTACCGCTGCCGCTGCACCCGGGAGGAGCTGGACGAGCGCCGCAAGGCCGCCGAGGCCAAGGGCGTCCCCTTCACCTACAACCGCGGTGTGGACGCCGGGAAGGGCTGCCGCGGGAAGCAGCACGACGCAAGCCAGCCCTATGCGGTTCGGGTGGTCATGCCCGACGAGGGGGCCATCGTACTGGAAGACCTGGTGAAGGGCCGCATCGAGTTCCCCGCCGACACCCTGGACGACTGGATCATCGCCCGCACCGGGGAGGGCTCGGAGATCGGGGTGCCCACCTACAACTTCTGCGTCGTGGTGGACGACACCGGCATGGAGGTCACCCATGTCATCCGTGGCGATGACCATGTGGCCAACACCCCCAAGCAGATCGCCCTCTACCAGGCCATGGGCTTGGAGCTCCCGAAGTTCGCCCACGTCCCCATGATCCTGGGCAAGGATGGCGCCAAGCTCAGCAAGCGCCACGGCGCCACCAGCATCACCGAATACCAGGCCCTGGGCCTCCTGCCCTCCGCCGTCCGCCTTGCCCTGGCCCGCCTCTCCTGGACCCCCAAGATCGATGGGAAAGCCGTGGAGAGCGCCGAGGAGGAGATCCTCACGGACGAGCAGATGATCCAGCTCTTCGACCTGGACGAGCTCCAGAAGAGCCCCGCCCGCTTCGACATGGACAAGCTCAACTGGATGAACCAGAAGCTCATCCAGCGGGCCACCTGGCAGGAACTGGAGCCCCATCTCCACCCCTTCATGCCCGAGGCCTGGGCAGCCAAACCCGATGCATGGAAGGCCATCGCCATCACCGCCACCCAGAAGGGCAAGTCCCTCGTGGAGATGGCCGAGGCCCTGCGCTTCGCCTTCGAGCGGCCCCAGGACTTCGATGAGAAGGGCGTGGCCAAGTTCATGACTGAGGCCGTCAAACCTGCCCTGCGGGAAGTCTCGGCCCTGGAGGACTACACCCATGACGTCCTGGAGACGGCCTTCAACGCCATCCTGGAGCGCCAGGGCCTCAAGACCAAGGACCTGGCCCAGGCCCTGCGGGTCGCCCTCTGCGGCCGTCCCGTGAGCCCGGGCATCTACGACACCCTGATGCTGCTTGGACCCGATGAGGTCCGCACTCGTCTGGAGAGGTGGCTGTGATGCGCCAGCGGGCTGAAGCCCAATTCCATAACACGCCCCAGGATCTGAACTGCGCCCAGGCGGTCCTGGCGGCCTATCAAGAGGCCAGCGGCGACACCCGCTTCGACCTGGAGTCCTTCCGGGCCCATGGCGGAGGCCGGGCGCCCCTGGGCACCTGCGGGGCCATCCACGCGGCCTGCCTCATCCTTCCCGAAGCCGAGCTCGCCCTCAAGACCGCCTTCTTCCAGGAGGCCGGCCAGCTGGACTGCGCCTCCCTCCGCATGGGAGGGGAGATCAGTTGCCGGGAGTGCGTTGGCATCGCAGCGGAGCTACTGGAAGCCCAGCTCAAGCAGAGCTGAGGAAAGGGCGGGCCCGGAGGCCCGCCCTCGTGTCTCAGGGCACCTTGAAGTTGAAGGTCGGATGGCAGCCGAGGCAGTGGTTCTCGGAGACCTTGTGCTCGTGGTGGCAGAGGTTGCAGTCAGCCCAGATCCCGTAATGGCGGGTGTTGTGCGGATTGGTGGGCTTGAGGTCGGCGGTCTTGGTGGCCAGCTCCTGGTTGTCGTGGCACTCCAGGCACTTCTCCATGTCCACGGCTCCGGGTTTCTTGGTCTTGCCGTGACAGGTGGCGCAGTCCAGCCCGTGGGCCGTGTGCCGGGTCGCCAGCTTGGCCATGGTCTTGACAGGAGCCTTGGCGGCAGCCTGGGCGGGGCTGACGAGGAGGAGGCCCAGCACCAGGGCTCCGGCGACAGCAATGAGACCTTTCAACAGCTTCTTTCTCATGGTGTTCTCCGATCTGGGACGCTTGTCAGGGGTGGTTTGCTCGCTCGGCTAGAGGCGGGCGACATGCCTGCCCGTCACGTAGCCGAAGGTGTAGCAGCGTCCCAGCGAGAGTCCGAAGACGGTGAGGGGATAGTCGACACCTCCATAGAAGCCGCCCCCCAGGTTGCCCACGATGTAGAGCCCTTTGATGGGTTTCCCCTCCGCATTAAGGGCCTGGCACTGCTCGTTGACCAGCATGCCGGACACCAGGGCGGAGATGCGGACCCGACGGTGGATGCCATAGAAGGGGGCCTTGAGGACCGGTACCAGCCTGTCGGCAGGCTTGCCGAAGTCCTCGTCCTTGCCCTTGGCGCAGAGATCGTTATAGCGCTTGACCGTCTCCACGAGCACCGCAGGCTCCATCTGGAGCTTGCGGGCCAGCTCCTCGATGGAGTCAGCCGCAAAGGTGTTGATCTGGGAGGGAAAGACCCCTTTCTTCTCCCCGGGTACCTCGGGCATGTAGTTCTTCAGCCCCTCGGGGGGGACGAGCTTGCCAGGCCAGGTGGCAGCAGTGCTCATGTAGTCCGCATCAAAGATCTGGCTATAGTGGCCCGCGTTCTTCGGATCCTTGAGATAGTTGTTGAGGAGGGACATCTCCACAGTCTCGTTGACGAAGCGCCTGCCACTGCGGTCCACCGCCAGGAAGGGCATGTCGCACATGGAGGCGGGACCGGCGTCGAAGTCGTGGAGCATCTTGGTGTGTCCGATGGGCTCGATGACTCCACCAGCCCAGTAGGTCATGACGAAGCCGTCGCCCGTCTTGCCCATCTGCTTGCGTTCGAGGTACTTCACGTCGGGGATGAAGTAGTCCGACATGGCCTTGTTGTTCTGGTAGTCACCGGTGGCCAGGATCACGCCCTTCTTGGCCAGGAAGCGGGTGTACTTGCCCCCGGGCCCCTTGGCGATGACCCCCGTGACGGCACCCGAGGCGTCCTGGACCAGTTGCACGGCAGGCATGCGGTAGAAGAACTTCACCCCAGCCTTCTCCGCAGTGTTGGCGAAGTGGCGCATGCCGTCACCCGTGGTGTACGGCTTGGGGCCGAAGAAGGAAGTGACGTAGTTCAGGGAATAACCGTTCACCTTGAGAATATGCCGCTGCTGCAGGTTGCCCTGGTCGAAGACCGGTGAGCCGCCCTGCTTGGCACGGTCGATGACCCAGCGCACCGCCTCCCCGGAGTTGTAGGCCCAGAGCCGGACCAGGCCGGGGTGGCAGCGGTGGTTGTTGTCGGCGAGGAGGCGGGAGACCAGGGCCTCCACCCCGGCCTTCTCACTCTTGTCCAGGTCGATGCCGGAGCCCGAGTTCCCCTGGGCCAGGGCGAAGGGGGCCTTCTGCACCACCGCCACCGAAGCGCCCTGCTCCCGGGCAGACAGCGCAGCGGGCAGGCCCGAAGCGCCGGCCCCCACTACCACCACATCAAAGCTCAGGGTCTCCTTGATGTCCTTCTCAGAAATGGGCTTGGGCTTGGGCAGGAAGGAGAGGACAGCCCCCCCATCCGTGCTCTCCGCACAACCATAGAGTTCCTTGGCTCCGGCGCCCCGGGCCACCGCGCCCCCCAGGCCCAGGAGACCCACCCCGGCGGCTCCCGCCGCCGTGCGGGAGAGGAAGCTGCGCCGCGAGAGCCCGCGCTCCAGCACCTCCCGGGTGTAAGGATCCATGTCATCTTCCCTCGGTGCGCCGTCCTTTTTTCGCATCCTCGTGCCTCCTAGATGGACCTTCCGGATGAAGCTCATGGGGCCCGGTGGGGCCCTGGTCTACTGCCCGTCCTTCTCTCCCTTCACGGCCTCCTGCACCGGGGCGGTGAGCTCCCGACCGGCCTTCTTGAACTCCTGGATACCGCGCCCCAGGGACTTGCCCAGCTCAGGGAGCTTGGAAGGCCCGAAGAGCAGCAGCAGTACGGCCCCGATCAGGATGATTTCCCAGATGCCCAGGTTGCCCATGATGTCCTCCGATGGCCCCCCTCAAGCCATCCTTCGGTCTTCCGCGGGACTCAACTGCGCATACAGCCAAGCCCTGCAGCCCCCATGGTCGGGAACGCCGTCGAGATTGGCTGTGAAGCCTGCGCCATCGGGAACCTTCGGGTCAAGCAGATGGGAATGCATGTGGAGGGAAGCCTCCCCAGTCTGCGCTCCTTCAGAGGCTGAAATCGATCATTTTTTCCAGCATTCTTCAGCGAATTTCCCGATCAGCCCAGAGAGACCCCTCACTGCCCCCGGAAGAGCGAGGGGCAGCCCTGGGGAAGGGCCCGCCAAAACTGGGGTGGAGCCTCCACCCTGCCCCCCAGCTCCCGGGCCGCCCGCCAGGCCCAGCGGGGGTCGAAGAGGTGACCCCGCCCCACTGCCACGAGATCCGCTTCGCCCCGCTCCAGAATGTTCCCGGCATGCCCGGGTTCGGTGATCAGACCCACGGCCATGGTGGGCAACCCCGTCTCGGCCTTGATCCTGGCGGCATAGGGGACCTGGTAGCCCGGGGCGGGGTCGAGCCGCTGCAGGGGGCTGAGGCCTCCCCCGGAGACGTCGATGAACTCACAGCCCATACCCTGGAGCACTCGCGCCAGCTCCACCGACTGTTCCAGATCCCAGCCCCCTTCGACCCAATCCGTGGCCGATATCCGAACCCCCAGAACCCGATCCGGCAGCACGGCCCGCATGGCCTCGAAGACCTCCAAGGTCAGGCGCATGCGGTTCTCCAGAGAGCCACCATAGGCATCCCTCCTCCGGTTGGCGAGGGGGGATAGGAACTGGTGGAGCAGATAGCCATGGGCTGCATGGAGCTCCACCAGGGGAAAGCCCAGCCGCCTCGCCCGTCGGGCTGAGGCGGCGAAGGCCTCCACCACCCTGCGGATCCCGGCTGCGTCAAGCGCCTCCGGAGCCTCATCCTGGGCGGCATAGGGCAAGGGCGAGGGGGCCGTGGGCACCCAGCCACCTTCGGGAAGGGGCAGCCGCCCGCCCCCCACCCAGGGCACCCGGGTGGAAGCCTTGCGCCCCGCATGGGCCAACTGTATCCCGAAAGGCACACTCACAAAGGAGGCGCTGGAGCCCAGTACCTCCGCCATGGCCTCTTCCTGGGCGTCGGACCACAGCCCCAGATCGACGGACGAAATCCGGCCTTCGGGGAGGACAGCCGTGGCCTCCACGATGAAGAGCCCCGCGCCGGAGACCCCCAGGTTCCCCCAATGGAACCTGTGCCAGTCCCCGGCCTTTCCATCGGAGGCCGAGTACTGGCACATGGGGGGAATCACAATCCGGTTGGGCAGCCTGAGCAGGCCCAGGTCGAAGGGCGTGAAGAGCGGATGCATGGGGCCTCCTCGGGGTCGGATTATCCCAGGATGGCACCCGGAACGCGCCCTCAGAGTGCGGCGAGGGCCCCGGCGTAGTCTGGCTCCTGTCCGATCTCAGGCACCAGCTGAGTGTACTTGACCAGACCATCCTCACCCACCACCACCACGGCCCGGGCGTGCAGACCGGCCAGGGGCCCATCCACCAGCAGGGTGCCGTAGCCCTGGGCGAATTCAGGGTTGCGGAAGTCGGATACAGTCACCACCTTGTCCAAGCCCTCGGCGGCGCAGAAGCGGGCACCAGCGAAGGGCAGATCCCGGGAGATGCAGACCACGGTGGTGTTCTCGCGGCCTGCGGCCTCCTGGTTGAAGCGGCGCACGGAGGCGGCACACACCGGGGTGTCGACGCTGGGGAAGATGTTGATGACCACCTTGCGCCCCTTGAGATCCTTCAAGCTGCAGGGGGAGAGATCGGCCTTGGTGGCCCCGAACTCTGGAGCCGGGGTGCCGAGGGCGGGAAGCTCACCGCAGGTGTTGAAGGGGTTCCCCTGAAGGGCGGTCTTGGCCATGTGGATTCTCCTCGTATGGGCTATCAGCCACTCACCTCCTTGGATGCACCATGAGGAAGCCCTGTCCCGCCCCTCTGGGAAAGAGGATGACTTCGGTCACAGGGCCACCACTTTCCATAATTAAAAACCCACACCCTCAGGGGGTTTCCGGCCCCGGCCACTGTTGTATAGTTAAAAATATAACGACACCGTCACGCTTCTGCCTGCCACCGAATCAGTTCCTTCCGGACCCCAGGCCGGCGTGAGCTCTGTGCCATCTGCCCCACCCAGGAGCCCACCACCCATGCCAGCCTTTTCCCGCCTCTCCCTGGTCCTCTGCCTGTCTGGCCTCGTCTGTGCTGCCCAGGACCCCAGCTTCGAGCTTGAGAAAGTGGGCGTGAGCGCCCAGAACCCTGAGCCCCCCGTCAGCAGCGCCCTGGCCCTGCCCCCCAGTGCCCGGACCACCACGGATGTGATCACCCGGGAGGACATCGCGGCCATCAAGCCCCAGGACATCTTCGATCTCATCGGCTTCGCCACGGGTGGAGTCACCAGCAGCATGGGCACCAAGACACCCGACACCTACTCCGTTCGCGGCGGAGACGGGAACAGCCTCGGCATCATCCTGGACGGCTGCTACATCCCCTACGCCCAGGCCACCCGCTTCCTGGCCCAGTTCCCCCTGGACACCATCGAATCGGTCCGGGTGATCCGGAACTCCTCCAGCCTGACCCTTGGCCCCCTGCTCGATGTGGGTTCCGGAGGCGTGAGCCCCAACCAGGGCTACATCCTCATCACCACCCGCAAGGGCACCCACCGGGAGACCGGTTTCGCCGTGGAGAGCGGCACCTATGCCACCACCGAGGGACAGATCTTCCACGGTGACCGGAAGGGAGCCTTCAGCTACCGGGTGACCGGAACCCTCAAGCGCACCGAGGGCCCCACGGGCTGGAACATGGGCCAGGAGGGCAACTCCATCCTGGCTTCGGGTGGCTATGACGGCGGAAGTCTCCAACTCGGGGCCAGCCTCTATGTCCAGCATGGCCAGCAGGACTGGCAGCACTCCTTCACCAACAATCAGAACAAGAACTACCGTTCCTATGATCCGGTGCGCAGCTTCATGCTCTCTTTCACCGGCTCCAAGCAGTGGCGCCCAGGACAGACCACGGCCTTTGCCTACTCCCACAGCTTCCTCGGGGACACCGAGGTCCTGGGCACAGCCACCACCGCAAATGTCCCCAGTACCGTCACCTCGACCACCTTCACCCGGCAGTCGGACATCACGGACAACGCCCACCTCTGGCACACCCTTGAACTGGGCAAGCACACCCTCAAGGGAGGCCTCCAGGGCACCTGGTGGGATGAGCCCAGCGGCTTCGCCTCCTGGGATGGCACCCCCCGCAAGATCACCGTGCTGGGCGCCTACCTGCAGGACACCCAGAGGATCGGACAGGGCCTGAGCCTCGACTATGGTGTCCGGGCCGACCGCCAGCACTACATCGAATCCATGAGGACCTACCCCCAGAGCCCGGCCACCTATGTCCCGGTGGATGCCCGGGTGACCCAGTGGGCCGCCACCGTCGGCGCGGCCTGGCGACTGAACGGACGTCATATCCTCACAGGCCAGGCGGGCTACTCCCACACCCCCACCGATCCAGGACTCCTGGCCGTGGGCTCCAACAGCAAGAGCCCCCTCCTGAGCACCGAACGCCGGATGAAATACGAAGCGGGGATCGAGGCTCACTACCACCGGGCCTTCAATCCCAAGCTCACGGCCTTCTACTACCGGATCGAGGACTACACCTTCTCCATCACCAAGGGCAGCAACTCGGGCATCCAGACCTATGACACCGCGGACACCCACCGCCACGGCTTCGAGCTCAGCAGCACCGGCGAGCTGGGTCTGGGCTTCTCCTACAACCTCAAATACGCCCATGTGCAGGTTCCGGACGTGACCGGGGACCGGGGGATCGTCCTTCCTGCCAAGGCCACCCCCGCCGATACGGGAGCCCTGACCGTCTCCTTCCGGCAGGGCCCGGTGCAGGTCAATGGCTCCGTGAAGCGGGTCGGCCCTTACGAAAACAACTACTTCACGGCCTCGGGCAGTGCCGCCCAGTACTTCGTCGCTGTGGGGGACATCACCCGCTATGACGCCAACGCGAGCCTGAGCTTCCACTACCTGGCCCTCCAGGGGCGGGTCACCGCCTTTGGACAGAACCTGTCGGACCAGCACTACGAGACCATCAACGGGTTTGCCAACCAGGGGCGGACCTATGGCCTCAGGCTGGAAGGCCAGTTTTGATGAGGCGGATCAGGACCCTGATCGCCCTTGATGACACGGACGACCTCGAGAGCCGGGGCACCGGGGAGATCGCCGGACTCCTGGCCCGGGAGCTTGAGGACAGGGGGCTGGGCAGCTGTGGAGAGGTGACCCGTCACCAGCTCCTCCTGGACCCGGCCATCCCCTACACCTCCCACAACAGCGCCATGTGCTTCCCTGCGCATCTGGTGCCAGGGGCCTGGGAAGGGGCCGTCGCCTGCTGCAGTTCTCGCCTGGAAGAGCTCAGCGTGCCCGGCTCCGATCCCGGCCTCTGCATGGCATCCCTGGAGGCCCTCCAGGATCCGGCTGCCCTCATCGCTTTCGGCCACCGGGCCAAGGTCCAGGTGATCGCGAAGGCGGAGGCCATGGAAACGGCGGGGAAGCTGGGCATTCACCTCTCCGAGCATGGCGGCAGCGGCCAAGGGATCATCGGGGCTCTGGCCGGAACGGGACTGAGGCTGTCAGGGCAGGACGGCCGCTTCATGGGCAAGCTGCGGATCCCTTCCGATGGAGGCTGTGCCTTGGTGGAGGACATCCTCCGCCATGGTGTGGATGAGGTCCGTACCTTGGAGGGCAAGGCTCTGGCCCCCGGGGAGCGGGTCCAGGTGGGCAGTTGGGTGAAGCGGGTCCTGCTGGACGGCTGTGCAGTGCTCATGGTGACCTCCGATGGAAGAGAGGCCCCCTGGCGGGCCTGTGACCGTCTCGTCTTCGAGCGCTACTGAGGTGGGGGAAGGCATGCTGCACGGGCAGGAGGGCCACCACTTCCACGGGTGTCTCCAGGTGGCATCGGATCGGGCAGCCGCCACGACCTTGGCCACGGCCTGTCCTGTCTACCGAGTCGATGATGAGAACGAGACGCCTCTGGATGGGGAGCAGAGCTGTTTCAACTGCCGCTACCGCCGCTGGCGGGCCGATGGGTTCACCTGCATGAAGGGCTTCCCCTCCCGCACGGGAGCCGGGGCTTGAGCCCGGGCCGGGAGCTCCTCTGGAATCAGGGGGGCCACACCCTGCTCGGGCTGCTGGGCGGGCTGGTCCTCCTCTCCTGGGGGGTGAAGCTGGGCCTCTGGCTGAAGACCGGGCTCCCGGAGGGCGACCGGAGGCGACTCCGCTTCCCCTGGGAGGTTCTGACCCTGAACGGACTCCACCTGGGACACCTTCCCCGGCGGATGCACCGCCTCCTCCTCTGGGGCTTCCTCGGACTGCTCCTGGCCACCCTCCTGGTGGCCCTCCAGGACCACCTGGGCCTGCCCGTGCTGCAGGGGGCTGCCTATCTGCCCTTTGAAGTCCTGACGGAGTTCGCGGGTCTCCTCCTCCTGGGAGGCCTGGGGCTGGCGTTCCACCTGCGCTACCTCAAGCGAGCCGAACGTCTCCAGTCCCGCCCTGAGGACGCCCTGCTCCTGGCCCTGCTGGGCCTCTGCGCTCTGGAAGGCTTCCTGTTGCGGGGCCTCCGCCTGGCGGCCACCCACCCGGCCTGGGCGCCATGGACGCCTCTGAGCTGGGGCATCGGCCGCCTCCTGAGCCTGGGGGGCGGGGAGGGAACACTCACCCGGTTCCACCGGAGCCTCTGGAATTTCCACGCCCTCACCGCCATGGGGACGCTGGCCCTCGCACCTTGGACCAAGCTCAGCCATGCGGCAGCCCTCCCCTGGAAGCGGGCCCTCCTGCGCCCCATGGCCGAACGGGAGCGGATCCGGGAACCCCGACCCCTGGAGTCCTGGTTGGAACCGGAGGCCTGCATGCGCTGTGGTCGCTGCCGTAAGCCCTGCCCCATCCAGACACGCGAAGGCCCCTTCCCCCCGGAGACCCTGCTGGGCCGCTTGAAGCGCAGACACCGGTTCATCATCCCGGCCGAAGCCCTCTGGGCCTGCACCGGATGCCGAGCCTGCGAGAACCACTGTCCCATGGGGGGCGAGCACCTGGAGCGCATCCTGGGCCTGCGCCGACAGGCCTGGGCCGCGGGGAGGGTCCCAGAGCGTGTGTTCGCCCTCGCCGGAGCCCAGTCCCAGCATCCGCTCCCGACGGAATCGCTTTCCCTGGAGCCGGACACCCTCTACCTGTGGCCTGGCTGCCAGACGCCGGATCCGGTGCTCCAGGCCCTCCGCCAGCTCCTGGAGCAGGCTGGCAAGCGACTGAGGGTCCTGGACCCACCCCGTTGCTGTGGCGGCAGAGACCGGTTCCTGGGCCATGAAGAGGCCTTCCGCCAGGCGATGGCGCTCAACCGCGCCTACCTGGAGCCCCTCCGGGGGGCCACCCTGATCACCCCGTGCCCCCACTGCCTCCGCACCCTGTCGCATGACTATGGGGAGGACTGGACGCTCCTCCACCACACGGAACTCCTGGCCCGACTCCTGGAGGAGGGTTCCTTGCCCCAATTGAAGGCTCCGACCCTCCGGGTCACCTTCCACGACCCCTGTTTCCTGTCCCGCTGCAAGGGTGACTACCAGCCGCCCCGCCACCTGCTCTGCGGCACGGAGCTTCTGGAGATGAAGCAGAGCAGGGCCAAGTCGGTGTGCTGCGGGTCAGGAGGAGGGACGGTACCTCCGGGGGCCGCAGCCCGCAAGCGCCTGCACCATGCCCTGGAGAGCGGCGCCGAGTTGCTGGTCACCGCCTGCCCCTTCTGCCGTGAAGCCCTCCGGAGTGCGACGGAAGCCCCCGGGAAGGGGCTCCCGGTGTGGGACATCGCCGAACTCCTGGCGCAGAGCTCCCTTCAGCCCCGATAGGCCCGGAGCTTGGCCACCGCTGCGTTGAGCGTCTCCAGCTTCTTGGGGAAGGCGAAGCGGATGGTCTTCAGGCCGGAACCCGGGGTCCCATAGAGACAGGAGCCTGGAACGACCGCCACCCCCAGGTGCTCGGGCATCCAGCGGGCGAAGTCATCGCAGTCGCCCTCGAAGCCCCAGGCGCTGAAGTCCGCCAGTGTGTAGTAGGACCCTTCCGGCATGTGGCACTTGAAGTTCAGGGCCTCCAGCTCCGGCATGATCAGGTCCCTGCGGGCCGTATATTCCTGGACCAGCTTCTCGTAGTAGCTCTCAGGGAGCTTGAGGGCGGCGGCCGCCGCGGCCTGGAGCGGCACCGGGGCACAGATGGTGGTGAAGTCGTGGACCGTGCGGATAGCCAGACTGTAGGGCTCGTAGGCGCAGATATAGCCCAGACGCCAGCCGGTGATGGCGTAGGTCTTCCCGAAGCCGCCGACCGTGATGGTGCGCTCGGCCATGCCGGGCAGGGTGGCCATGGGGATGTGCTGGCGCCCGTCATAGACAATGCGGTCGTAGATCTCGTCCGTGATCACAAGGAGATCATGTTCGATACAGACCTTGGCCAGGCCCTCCATCTCCTCCCGGGTGAAGACCCGGCCCGTGGGATTGTGGGGACTGTTGAGGATGACCGCCTTGGTCCGGGGGGTGATGGCCGCCTTCAGCCGCTCGGGATCCAGGGTGTAGTCCGGGGCCTCCAGGGTGACAAAGCGGGCGGCACCGCCAGCGAACTTGATCTGGGCTCGGTAGCCCTCATGGAAGGGCTCAAAAATGATGATTTCATCGTCACGATCCAGCAGCGCCTGGAAGATGATAGCCATGGCCTCGGTCACGCCGCAGGTCACGGTGATGTGCTGGTTCGGGTCGTAGACCAATCCGAAGCGCTGCTGGAGGGACTCGGCGATGGCCTCGCGCAGCTCCGGGTTGCCCCAGGTGATGCCGTACTGATTGCGCCCGTTGTGGAGGGCCGCAGAAGCAGCCTCGATCACCTCCTGGGGGGCGTCGTAGTCCGGGAAACCCTGGGAGAGGTTGATGGCATTGTGGGTGATCGCCAGGCGCGTCATCTCACGGATGAAAGACTCACGCATGCCTTCGAGCTTCTTGGCCGTCTTCATTCCTGCTCCACACTTTCAGCCAAACCGGCTCTTGGACAAAAGCATAACGAAAATACAAGGCGCTTTGCACCGTTATGACAAAGGGCACAGCTTCCCCTCGCAACCCTCAGGCAGGATCGGCGATGGGGCAGCCCCGGGGCAATTCCGCCCGGGTGGTGGCCTCCACCCGCCCCAGCCATGTCGGCACGAGATCTGGCGGCATCGGTTTGGCCAGATGGTAGCCCTGTAGGCTGTCCGCCCCGTGGCATTGGAGGAAGCAGAGGTCTGTCTCGCTCTCGACCCCCTCCACGGTCACCTTCAGACGGAGATCCCGCAACATGCAGCACAGGTGGCGGACAAGGGCCTGACGGTCCCGGTTGACAGCCAGATGGGCGATCAGGGCGCGGTCCAGCTTGACTCCCGTCAGAGGCAGCTCCACCAGCACCCCCAGGGAGGAGAAGCCCGCACCGAAATCATCCATGACCACCCCCACTCCAATCTCACGGAGGCGGAGGATGGCATCCACAAGCCCCTCCGAGGCGGCGATCATGGCGTGCTCCGTGATCTCCAGATGCAGCCACCCGACCGGCAGGCCCAGACGGTCCATCCGGGCCTGCACCCAGGACGGGAAATCCTCTGCCAAGAGCGTGAGGGGTGCCAGGTTGACGGAGATCCCGGCACAGGCCGGCTCCAGAGCCCAGGGACGGGAGGCCTCCAGCGCAAAGATGAGCACCTGGCGGTCTGCCCACTCGGTGCAGCCCTTCCTCTCGCAGGCGAGGAAGACCAGCTCAGGATTGACCTTGCCCAGATCCGGGTCCTCGACCCTGAGGAGAGCCTCGAAGCGGATGCCCCCCCCGCCCAGGTGGACAGGGACGATGGGCTGGAAGTGCATCCGGAGCCCCGGAACTCCCAACAGGACCGGAATACGCTCCGCAATCAGGGGCAGGCTGGTGGCACTCTGCTCCAGGGGGAGCCCGTTGACACTCCGGACCAGGGAGAGGGCCCGATCGAGCATCCGCCGCCGTTGGCCTTCCGCAGTCAGGTCAGCGACTCGGGAGGCGGCCAGCATCACCCCGAAGAGGACGAGAGCCAAAAGTACAGGCAAGGCCTCTGCGGAAGCTCCCCGGGTGGCCGGGAACGCAAGAGGTACGCTGGCTGTCAGACAGGCATGCAAGGGCAGGATGACCAGCCCGCCCAGAACCTTGTCCCACCAGCTCAGGGGCCTGAAGCCCCCCTTGAAGGCCCTCAGGCGGGCGGAGCGGTGCCGGAGGGCGAGCCCACCGGCCATCCCCGTGGCGATGAGGAAGGCGAGCAGCACAGCCTGCCAGCGGATCTCCCCCGTAGGCCGCCCCAGAGCCGAGACCTGGAGGTAGTGCCCCAGCAGCATGCCCAATGCCAGCAGGCCCCCGGCCCCCAGAATGCGGGGCCGATGGCGGGTGACGACCAGACTTGGAATGGCGGCGCGGGCGGAGAGGATCATGACCATCAGCGAGAAGATCGCCGGGGCGAGCCGCGCACCCCCTTGGGTCATGTTCTGGTAGAGGAAGAGCCCGAGTGCATCCAGGCACCAGACCAGGGCGCCGATGCAGAGCGAGGCCCGGGTGAACTGGGACCGGCGCTCGAAGGCATCGATCGAGCCGGCAGCCTGTTCGACCAGAAGCTGGCAGATGTGCACCACCAGGATGGAGAAGGCCAGGAAAAGGAGCCAGGCGGGCAGCAGGTCACCCATGGAGTCCTCGGGAAGCTGGGGAAAAAGAGAGCTTTCTCTCAGTCATACCATCGATAAGCCCAACACTCGACACCTTTCATGACAAAGGCAGGCCGAAGGGCATCCGCTGGACGCCTGAAATCGTGGGCGTGAGCACGACTTCGGGATAAAATGGCCGATCGGTCGCGATCTGCAGCGCCACCAGGACATCCTGGGGCCAGGCCGCCGCCCAAGTCCAGAACGGAAAAGACCTTCCATGACCCAGAACCAGCCCGCCCCGGAACCCCGCAGCCTCAATTTCCTTGAGGAGATCATGGAGGCCGATCTGGCGTCGGGCAGGCACCAGGGGCGCATCGGTACCCGCTTCCCCCCGGAACCCAACGGCTACCTCCACATCGGCCACGCCAAGTCCATCTGCATCAACTTCGGGCTGGCAAAGAAATACGGGGGCAGCACCAACCTGCGCTTCGATGACACCAACCCCGTCAAGGAGGATGTGGAGTACGTTGACTCCATCCGTGAGGATGTGGAGTGGCTGGGCTTCCACTGGGCAGGCGAGTATTACGCCTCGGACTACTTCCAGAAGCTCTACGACTACGCGGAATACCTGATCCAGCAGGGCAAGGCCTATGTCTGTGACCTGCAGGACGACCAGATCAAGGAATACCGGGGCAACTTCTACACCCCCGGAAAGGAGAGCCCCTACCGAAGCCGGTCCGCAGAAGAGAACCTGGACCTCTTCCGGCGCATGCGGGCCGGGGAGTTCCCCGACGGCTCCCGGGTGCTCCGGGCCAAGATCGATGTGCAGTCCCCCAACATGAACCTGCGGGACCCCCTGATGTACCGGATCCGCCGGGTGCACCACCACCGCACCGGGGACGCTTGGCCCATCTACCCCATGTATGACTTCGCCCATGGCGTCTGTGACGCCATCGAGCAGATCACCCACTCCATCTGTACCCTGGAGTTCGAGGACCACCGCCCCCTCTACGAGTGGTTCCTGGAGCAGGACGTGGAAGGGAAGTTCTTCGGACGCCCCCTGCCCCACCAGTACGAGTTCGCCCGCCTGAACCTGACCCACACGGTCATGTCCAAGCGGCGCCTGCTCCTCCTGGTGCAGGAGGGTCATGTGGCCGGTTGGGACGATCCCCGCATGCCCACCATCTGCGGCCTTCGGCGCAGGGGCTACACCCCCGAGAGCGTGCGTGCCTTTGCTGAGCGGGTGGGTGTGGCCCGCCGCGACATGGTGGCGGATGTGAGCCTCCTGGAGCACTGCATCCGCGAGGATCTGGAAGCCCGGGCCCCCCGTGCCATGGCGGTGCTCCGCCCCCTCAAGCTCGTCATCACGAATCTGGCGGAGGGGGAGACCCACTGGCTCGAGCTGCCCTTCCACCCCGATAAGACCGAGATGGGCAGTCGCAAAGTGCCCTTCAGCCGGGAGATCTGGATCGACCAGGACGACTTCCGGGAGGAGGCCCCCAAGAAGTGGTTCCGCCTGGCACCCGGCGCCGAGGTGCGCCTCCGGGGCGCCGCCCTGGTGCGCTGCCAGGAGGTCATCAAGGATGCCGAAGGCCACGTGGTGGAACTGCGCTGCACCTGGGACCCCGAGAGCCTGGGGGGGAACGCCCCGGACGGGCGCAAGGTGAAGGGCACGATCCACTGGGTGAGCGCCGCCCATGCCGTCTCCGCCCAGGTCCGTCTCTACGAGCAGCTCTTCACCCAGGAGGACCCCATGGATGTCCCCGAAGGGGGCGACTGGCGCGACTTCATCAACCCCCACAGCCTGGAGGCGATCTCAGCGTGGATCGAGCCGGGCTTGGCCGGATCGCCCGCGGGCAGCCGCTTCCAGTTCGAGCGGACGGGCTACTTCTCCGTGGACCCCGACAGCGCCCCCGGAAGCCTGATCTTCAACCGGACCGTGGGCCTGAAGGACTCCTGGGCCAAGCTCGAAGCCAGGAGCTGACCCCATGGAGGGCACCCAGCGACTGGCCCAGGAAAAGCCGATCAAACTGCTGATCCAGTTCAGCATTCCCGCCATCGTTGGCATGCTGGTTTCGGCCCTCTACTCCGTCATCGACCGGATCTTCATCGGCGGCGCCGTAGGCTCCATTGGCATCGCTGGCATCACGGTCGCTTTCCCCATCATGATCATCCAGCTGGCCTTCGGCCTCCTGGTCGGCATCGGCGGCACGGCGCTGGTGTCCATCCGCCTCGGCGAAAAGAAGCACGAGGACGCCTTGGGGATCGTAGGCAATGCATTTGTCCTACTGATCCTGATCTCCATCCTGATTTCCATCCTGGGACTGATCTTCAGGGATCCCATGCTCCGGGCATTCGGGGCCAGCGCACAGGTCCTACCCTATGCCCGGGACTTTGTGACCATCATCCTCTACGGCTCCGTGGTCATGTCCACGGCCCTCGGCATGAACAACTTCATCCGGGCCGAAGGCAAACCCCAGAAGGCCATGGCCTCCATGCTCATCGGGACGGTCATGAACGTCATCCTGGCCCCCACCTTCCTCTTCGTCTTCCGATGGGGCATGAAGGGTGCGGCCTGGGCGACCGTGCTAGCCCAGGTGGTCTCCTGCACCTGGGTCCTGTCCCACTTCTTCAGCGAGAAGAGCACCCTCCGGCTTCACCGGCGGTACCTGCGCCTGAGCTTCGACAGGGTCAAGGCCATCATGGCCATCGGCATGCCCCCCTTTTTCCTCCAGATCGCCGTCTGCATCCTGACCATCGTCCTGAACAAGAGCATGGAGCACTACGGTGGAGATACGGCAGTCTCCGGCATGGGAGCCGTCACCACGATCCAGATGCTGGTCATTCTGCCCATCGCTGGCATCAGCATGGGCGCCCAGCCCATCATCGGCTTCAACTATGGGGCCAGGAGCTTCGATCGGGTCCGGGAAGTGCTCAAGCTGGCCATCCTCTCTGGCAGCGCCATCGCCATCCTGGGCTGGGCCATGATCCAGGCCTTCTCGACACCCCTGATGGCCCTGTTTGCCAAGCAGGATCATGCCTTCGTGGCCTTCGCCTCCCGAGCCCTGCGCATCTTCTCCGGCCTGATGTTCTTTGCGGGCTTCCAGGTGGTCGCCTCCAACTACTTCCAGGCCATCGGCAAGCCCCTCGCTTCCATGCTCCTGACCCTCTCCCGCCAGGTTCTCATCCTCCTGCCTGCCATCCTCATCCTGGGCTTCTTCTTCCAGGTGAGCGGCATCCTGCTGGCAGGGCCCCTCGCTGATATCTGTTCCACTACCCTCACCGCCATCTGGCTCGTCCGGGAGCTGCGGACCCTGAAAGAGCAGCACGCAGCCACCAGCTGAGCGTATCCAAACAGTCGCGCACTTCCGCCCACCCCGTTGAGGGGAGCCTTCATTCCCTCACCCCCATCGCCTGGAGGAAGACAGGGAGGATCGGGTTGGGATTGTCGGTCCGCCAGGCCACCCCGAAGGAGGCCAAGCCAGCTTCCCCCTGCATGGGGACCAGAGCCTGCCCGGGACCGGCCTGGGCCTCGGCCCGGTAGCGTGGGAAGAGGGCAATCCCCACCCCCATCTCGATCCCCAGAAAGAGAGACTCGAGATCCTTGTAGCGCTGGGCGATGTAGGGACGGAAGCCGGACCGTGCGCAGGTATCAGCAAAGCTGTCATGGGCCGGGGCATTGATGGGCAGCTCCAGTTCCACAAAGCGCTCACCGGCCAGGTCTGCATGGATCAGGCCCTCACGCTGCGCCAGGGGGTGATCCAGGGGCAGCACGGCCACCAAAGGCTCGCAGAAGAGCTGCTGGTAGCGCATACCAGGACCGGAGGGGCAGGCAATCTCCAGGAGGAAAGCCAGGTCCAGACCGCCCTCGGCCAAGGCACGGGCCATACTCACCATGTCCATGCGCCGGGTTTCCAGACGAAGGGTGGGGTGCTCCCGGCGGAAGCGCCGGAGCAGAGGCGGCAGGAAGCGCTTCTCGGCCACGCCGTAGAAGCCGAGCACCAGCTCCCCGGTGCGCCCCTGGGCCAGCCCCTGGACCTCCTCCACCAGCGCCCCGTAGGTCTTCAGCAGTCCCTCGATGCCTTCATGGAAACGCCGCCCTGCAGCTGTGAAGCTGACCTGGTGGGGGTCGCGCTCGAAGAGCCGGACACCCACCTCCTTTTCCAGAGCCGAGATCTGGTAGCTCACCGCTGACTGGGTGAGGAAGAGCTCCCGGGCGGCCCGGGTGAAGTTCATGTGCTCAGCCGCCGCCAGGAAGCAGCGCAGGTGCCGGATGTCCAAAAGAAGCCCCCGAGGTCTCTCCATCAGACCACGATCCTCAATATTTTTCATCTTCACCCTTGAAATTATTCAGATCCGATTCATGACCCTGGTCCGGGTCGGCGCCCCTACACTGGTTCCACCCCTGCACTTGCAGTTCCACCATCCCGATTCCGGGCGGGCGGAGCCCTGTCCACCCTTCCCAAGGAGCAACCATGGTCATGCCCAAGGACACGATGAGCGCCGAAGAGCGGCTGATCGCCACCATCAACCTCCAGCCCACGGATCGCGTGGTCTGCTCCGTCCTGGTGGATCAGTACGCCGGACAGTGGTGCGGACTCACCAACAAGGCGTTCCAATGGGAGTGGGACAAGGCCATGGCGGCCTATGAGAAGTTCGCCGAGGCCTACCCCATGTGGGACTCCAACGCCATCATGATCCACGGCAGCCATGGCCCCACGGCCCAGGTCACGGGCATCATGCGCAACAAACAGCCAGGCAAACAGCTGGAAGACAACGCCCCCCTGCAGTACCACGAGTGCGAGATCATGACCCGGGAGGATTACGCCCTGCTCCGCCAGCCCAATGGCGGCATGGAATACACCTTCACCTTCTGGGAGCGCGCCCACGGGGTGAGCCGCCCCGAGATCTTCCAGGCCTTCGGGCTCATCGGTGCCCACCGGGGCGAGGAGATCCAGCGCTCCATCCAGCGGGGCCAGTCCCTCACCTGGGGTTCCCTCGGGCCCGGCGCGGCCTTCGAGGACTTCTCCATGATGCGCTCCATGGACCGGTTCTTCCGGGATGTCTTCCAGATGGGGGCCGAATTGGAGGAGCTCCTCTGGATCCAGCAGGCGGCCAACCTCAAGGCCCACGAAATCAGCGTGGCCCAGACCGGCGTCAGGCGGGTCTTTGTTCCCGGAACCCGGGGCAGCTCCCAGTTCATCAGCAAGAAGAACTTCGAGCGCTTCTACTGGCCCTACCTCCAGGATTTCCTGGGCAAGCTCATCGCCATGGACATCACCCCGGTCCTGCACTTCGACTCGGACTGGAGCGGCTTCCTGGAGTATTTCCTCCAGCTCCCCGCCAGGAAGTTCGTCCTGGAGCTGGACAGCTCCACGGACATCACCAGGGCCCACGACATCCTCAAAGGTCACTGCGCCATCAAGGGCGACATGCCCGCCGGGCTCCTCACGGTGGGCACATCGGACGATGTGGATGCCTACGCGAAGAAGCTCATCACCACCTTCGGCAACGGCGGCGGGCTCCTCTATTCCGTGGGCTGCACCATGCCCTTCAACGCCCGCAAGGAGAACGTGGACGCCTTCTTCGGGGCCGTGGAGAAGTATGGACGCTACAACTGAGGCCCTTCCGGGCCGGATTCCACCCAGCAACACCCAGGAGCATGCATGAGTCAGACCCTGATCCACGCCATGGCGGACCTCGAAGAGTCCGTCCTCATGAAGGAAGTGAAGTCCCTCCAGGCCCAGGGCGTCCCCGCCCTGGAGATCATCCAGAAGCTCCAGGAGGGCATGAACATCGTCGGCAGGCGCTACGAGGAAAAGGAATACTACCTCTCCGAGCTGATCATGTCCGCCGAGATCTTCAGGGAGGCCGCAGCCCTCATCGGAGGCGACCTGGACGCTGAGGAGGCTCCCACCCACGGCACCATGGTCATGGGCACCATCTACGGCGATATCCATGACATCGGCAAGAACATCGTCACCACCGTCATGAGCTGCAACGGCTTCAAGGTCATCGACCTCGGGGTGGATGTGCCCACGGAGCGCTACCTGGCCGCCATCCGGGAGCACAAGCCCCAGATCGTCGGGATCTCCTGCCTACTGACCACGGCCTTCGACGGCATGAAGGAGTGCATCGCCTCCATCGAAGCCGCCGGGCTGCGCAAGGATCTCAAGATCCTCATCGGCGGGGGCCCCTGCGACCAGACCACCGCAGACTATGTGGGGGCAGACGCCTACTGCAAGACCGCCCAGGATTCCGTCGAATACGCCAAGAAGCTGCTCGGCCTCAGCTGAGCCACAACGACACCCCCCCGCAGCCCCGCTCCCCGGCGGGGCTTTTTCAGGCCCGGATGCCCAGTTCCCGCAGGAAGTCCCCCAGGACCGGATTGCCATGTTCCAGCCTCCAGGCCACCACATAGTCCGTCGTGCACTCAGGCCCCTCCAGGGCCACATAGGTCAGGCGCTCTCCCTTGTTTTCATCCCCACGGTACTTGGGAAACACTCCGATCCCCACCCCCGACTCGATGGCCATCACCAGGGAGTCCAGGTTGTGGTACCGCTGACCGATCCGAGGCCTGAAGCCCCGTCGGGTGCAAATATCCACCAAGAGGTCATTGGCCGGAGCGTTCAGGGGGTGCTCCAGATCAAGAAAGGTCTCGCCCCGGAGGTCCTCGAAACGCAGAGCCGTCCGTCCCGCCAGGGGGTGCTCGGGAGACATGAGCACCACCAGCCGCTCCCGGAAGAGCAGGCGGCTCCGGAGCCCGGAAGCCTCCGGAAGTGACAGGCCCAGGGTGAAGGCCACATCCACCTCGCCCCTGGCCAGCGCCAGGGAGAGGGGTACGAGGTCGAAGCGGTCCATCCGGAGGGCGAGTCCGGGATGGCGCTCCCGCAGCCGCCTCACCAAGCGGGGCAGCAGGCGCTTCTCCACCCCCCCCAGGAAGCCGATCTCCAGACTCATGGCCCTGCCTGTTCTCAGGCTGCGCGTACTGGCCACCAGGGCTTCGTAGGCATTCAGCACCCCCCCCAGCCCGGCCTGGAAGTGCGCCCCCTCCGCCGTGAAGCGGACCGCATTGGGCGCCCTGTCAAAGAGCCTGACCCCGAGTTCCTCCTCCAGCGCGGCGATCTGGCGGCTGACAGCCGAGGGGGTGAGACAGAGCTGGTAGGCGGCTTTGGTGAAGTTCAGGTTTTCGGCCACGGCCTTGAAGCACTGGAGATGGCGGGTATCCATGGGACCTCCCAGCTGTCGACGAGATATTGCATTCTACGCAACAACTCGATGCCAACAAAGCGTTCTCAGCCCCCTTCGCCGGAACCGGCCACTCTTCTATGCTTCAGACCAGCTTCCCAAGACAACTCGCAGACGGGGTGCTCCGCAGGATCGAAGACCCGGGCTCCCCCCGGGACAGCGGAGCCCTGCCCCCTTCCAGAAAGGAGTCCATATGCCGCAAGACACCCTGACCCCAGAGGCCCGCCTCCAGGCAACCCTGGCCCTGCAACCCGTGGACCGTATCGTCTGTGCCCCCTGGGTCACCACCTACGCTGCCCAGTTCGCCGGGGTCACCAACAAGGACTTCATGTGGAACTGGGACACCGCCATGGCCTGCTATGGCCGCCTGGCCGAGGCCTACCCCCAGTGGGACTGCTACGCCGGGATGCACTTCCAGTACGGCGACGCCAACCTCATGAGCCGCATCGGCTTCAACGCCTGCAAGTTCCCCGGGCGGGACCTGGAGGACAACGCCCCCTACCAGACCCTGGAGCCCGAGGTCATGAGCCGCGACGAGCTCCGGCTCATCAAGCAGGGCGGTCCCATGGCCTACGTCGGGCTCCTGCTGAAGAAACTCTATGGCATCGACCCCCCCGAGATCGGCGCCCGCTTCATGGAAGCCGGCAAGCATCAGGGCATGGAGATCGGCGCCACCCTGAAGCGGGGCCAGAGCTGCCTCTACGGTGGCACCTCCCCCACAGGCCACGAGCTCTTCGCCATCACCCGCTCCTTCGACCGCTACATCACGGACCTCTTCCAGATGGGGGACGAGCTCCTGGAGATCCTGATGATCTTCAACGAGCAGTTCTTCCCCCGCATCGTCGAGCAGGTGGGGCGCACCGGGATCCGTCGCACCTTCTTCCCGGTGACCCGCACCGGCGCCGCCTTCCTCAACAAGCGGAAGTTCGAGGCCCTGGTGTGGCCCGTGGTGAAAGACATGGCTCTGCGCCTCATTGAAGCCGACATCACCCCCATCTTCCACATGGACACGGACTGGGGCCGGGATCTGGAGAACTTCCTGCAGTTGCCCAAAGGCCGCTTCGCCATTGAAACCGATGGCGAGACCGACCTCTTCCGGGCCAAGGAGATCCTGGGGGACCACTGCGCCCTCTCCGGGGATGTCCCGGCCACGATGCTGGCCATCGGCAGCCCGGAAGAGGTGGATGCCTACTGCAGAAAGCTCATCACCACCGTGGGCAAGGGTGGCGGATTCATGCTCCGCCCCGCCTGCACCATGCCCAGCAACGCCAAGCACGAGAATGCCAAGGCCCTCTTCGAGGCCGTGGACAAGTACGGCCGCTACAACTAGGAGTTCCCATGAGTCAGACCCTGATCCACGCCATGGCGGACCTCGAAGAGTCCGTCCTCATGAAGGAAGTGAAGTCCCTCCAGTCCCAGGGCGTCCCCGCCCTGGAGATCATCCAGAAGCTCCAGGAGGGCATGAACATCGTCGGCAGACGCTACGAGGAGAAGGAGTACTACCTCTCCGAGCTGATCATGTCCGCCGAGATCTTCAAGGAGGCCGCTGCTCTCATCGGGGAGGACCTGTCCGCAGGAGAGGCCCCCAGCCACGGAACCTTCGTCATGGGCACCATCTATGGCGACATCCATGACATCGGCAAGAACATCGTCACCACCGTCATGAGCTGCAACGGCTTCAAGGTCATCGACCTGGGGGTGGATGTGCCCACGGAGCGCTACCTGGCCGCCATCCGGGAGCATAAGCCCCAGATCGTCGGGATCTCCTGCCTGCTGACCACAGCATTCGACGGCATGAAGGAGTGCATCGCCTCCATCGAAACCGCCGGGCTGCGCAAGGACCTTAAGATCCTCATCGGCGGCGGCCCCTGCGACCAGACCACCGCAGACTATGTGGGGGCAGACGCCTACTGCAAGACCGCTCAGGATGCCGTTGAATTCAGCAGGAAGCTGCTGGGGATCTGAGGTGACCTCGCCTCAGGCCATGGCCAGCAGCAGCCCAGGCAGGGTCTTCCGGGCGCTGTCCCGGTGTATCGTGAAGACGGCGGTGATGAGATAGGCCAGCTCCATATAGCTGATGCCGTGGGCCTCAGGGTTCTCCACCCCGTTTCGAGGGCGGCAGAATCGGTCGCTGCCTTCGGCCAAGTGGGCCCGGCAGACCAGGGGACGGACCGGCCAGACTCGGCAGGCCTGGTCCTCCCCCAGGAAGACACAGGCCTGATCTGCTTCGGGCTGCTCGCTCCAGGTAGTCCCCCCGCGGTGGTCCCCCCGCTCGTCCAGAT
This sequence comes from uncultured Holophaga sp., assembly GCF_963677305.1. GTDB lineage: Bacteria > Acidobacteriota > Holophagae > Holophagales > Holophagaceae > Holophaga. The sequence goes on along the minus strand of NZ_OY781925.1, from coordinate 965,111 downwards.
CCACATGGGCCAACTGCCGCCGGAGCCGCCCCAGGTCCAGGGAGATCCCCTCCCGCCCACAGTAGTCCAGGATCCGCCAGGCCTCCTCGCCGGTGGCGTAGACCACCTCGTGGCAGCACTCGGCGCAGCCCCGGTGACAGAAGGGCTCGGGGTAGCCGAAACGGCGGTCCCGCGCCAGCAGGACCTCGATGAGCCGGTCAGCCCGCGCGTGGGCCAGAGCTGTGCGGCTCTCCCCATCCGCGAGGTAGGCCTCCGCCGCGGCCCGCAGCTCCCGCAGCACCTCCTCAGGTTCCAGCTCCTCCAGTTCCTCGGCCAGGCGTCCGTACACCAGGAGGCCGCCCCCCTTCAGGACATGCTCTTCCAGCCAGGCCCGGTCCTCGCCGCTCACTTCAATACCTGCTGGAAGAGCCGCCGGTCCCCCAGGACCCGCAGCACGTACTGGCGGGTGGAGGTGATCCCGATCCACTCAGCGCGCAGCAGCATGTCCACGGGCCCCACGCGGCTGCCCAGGAGCTCCCGGGAGAGGGCATGCCACCGCTTCGCCCGGCCCTCACCGGCGTGGTAGCCCGCCACCAGATAGGCATAGCGGACCTCCTCCGGTTCTCCTCCCAGATCCGCGACCAGGGCTATGCGCTTGTAATAGCGGATGGCCGCCCTGATGTTCGTCTCGGGGTCCCTGATGTCAGCCCGGCGACCCATCATGGCGCGGAAAGTCGCCGGAAGGAGCTGCACCAGACCCCGGGCGTCCGCCCCAGAGGTGGCGCCGGGCTGGAACTGGCTCTCGTTCTTCATGGCGGCCAGCAGAAAGGCCGGGTCGACGATCCCCTCGGCCCCCTCCTCCCGGATCAGGCTCTCCAGGTAGGCACCGGGAGCCTTGGGATAGAGGTAAGGGAGCGTCGCCAGGGAGAGGTCCTGGTGGATGGCGAAGTGCCGTACCACCAGGTCCTGCTGGCCGAGCATATGGGCGGCCCGGAGGTAGGTGGCACTGTCCGAGCGAGGGTCCACCCGGGCCAGGATCAGGTCAAAGCGCCCCTTGGCCGCCAGGGCTCGCAAGGCGACGGGCCAGGCCCCTGGGTCCGTCGCCATGCGGGGCGCGAAATATTCAGCATTGCAGAAGGTGATATCCCCGGCGATCTTCAGGCGACTGGGAGCCCCCTGCTTCATCAGGTAGGCCGCATGCCAGGCGTACCAGGAGTCGGGGAAGCGACTCTGGAGCTGGCTCGCGAGGGTCCAGGCGCGCTCCCACTGTCCCGCCTTGAGGGCCTCCGAAACCCGGAGCCAGAGGAGGTCGGAAGCCCGCTCTCCCAGGTTTACCAGGAACCAGGGGCCCTGCTCTTTGGGACCAGAGGGATGCTCGACGGCCTCGTCCACCAATGGATCGGAGAGGGGAAGCCAGCCCCTCTGAACCGAGAGGAGCACCGCCTCTCCGAATCCGGAAGTGCCCTTCAGATCAGGCAGCAGGGCAACCCGGCCAGCGTCATCCCCTCGGAAGCTCCGCCACAGAAGGAAGCGCTCCTCCCCAGGCAACCGGGCGTCCTTCAGCAACTGGGGGTCGCCCCCCTGGGGAGCCTCCCGCAGCTCCAGTCGCCGCAGGAAGGAGGCCTGGAGCCAGGAGTCCCCGGGGAAGCCCGAGGCCTGAAGCAGCTGCCGCACCAGGGGTGCCTCACCCTCCATGGTCAGCTGGGAAAGCATGCGGGAGCATGTCCGCCCATCTTCGACGGGCAGGGCCCGCTTAGCCAGCCAGGCCTTCTGATAGGCGGTGCGGGCCCGGGCCCAACGTCCAGCCTCCGCGGTGTACCCGATCTCTGTCGCCTGAGCGAGGAGCCGGTCGGTGAAGACCCCGGCCTCCCGCAGACGGTCCACCGCGGGAACCAGAAAAACATCCGGGACCTTGTCCAGGTCCGCCTCGACCAGGGCCCTGGCGGGAACCCCGGACCGCCCTCCGCACAGGGCCTGCATCCAGAGCGGCCACTGGGACCGTTGGGCGGCGGAGACATGGCCGCCGCTCAGTTTGCCACCAGTGAGGAGCCAGCGGGCCTCTCCGGCAGGGATGGGCTTCCGCGCAGGAAGGGGAGGGGCCGAGGGCAGGTGGCGGCGAGAATGTCTGGCCTGGAGCCCGAATCCGGCAAGCAGGGGCAGGAGCAGGGAAAGGCAGCGGAAGGTGCGGAATGCTTCAAAGGCCATGAACCATTGTGACTCCCGCGTCAACCGTGCCGGAAATGCATATCGAATCACCGGAAATGCCAAGGCATTCCCCTGGAGGAAGCCTCAAACTCCGCCGGAAAATGAAGGCCAACCCATTCCCCATACCTCCAGCCCAGGGATCTCCCATCAGCCCTGGCCCGGAGCGCCTTCTCCCTTCGTCGAGGGGCCGTGCCCCCATGCCCAGGAGGCAACCTATGCAAATGATCGAAACCGATATCGCCATCATGGGCAGCGGCCTGGCGGGACTCAGCGCTGCCGTCACCGCCCTCCGCCAGGGCGCACGGGTGGCCGTCTTCGAAAAGCGTCCCTTCCAGGGGGGCGGAGTCTCCAACACGCCCATGATGACCCTGGCCGCCCGTGATGATCAGGCTTACAAGGACAAGGGCTTCAAGGTTCACATGGAGTACACCAACTGGAACGCCAACCCGGATGTGGTGCGTTCCTGGATCAACAACTCCAGCCGCATCCCGGGGTTCATCCGGGGCCTGGGCCTGGAGTTCATGGGGGAGAAGCAGACCCCCTTCGAGGAGATCGGCGAGCGGCGCGGGTATGGAGCAGGCTTTCCCAACGCCTTCAACATCGGCGACTACTACTTCCTCAAGCCCATCGGCAAGGGGCACGGCGCCGCAGTCATCTGCAAGCGGATGGCGGACAAGGTGAGGGAACTGGGTGGCAGGCTCCACTTCAGCACCCCCATCCAGAACCTCATTCGGGAGAAGGGCAAGGTTGTGGGCGCCCTCGCCCGGGATAGGGACGGCAACCCCGTCCAGATCAAGGCCAAAGCCGTGATCGTGGCCTCCGGCGGCTTCAGCGATGATCACGATCTCCTGGCGGAGCTGGGCCTCAAGCTGACTGACAAGAACTGCAGCGAAGGGGGTAACGTGGTCTTCAACCACTTCTGCAACAGCCAGCTCACAGGGGACGGACAGAAGGCGGTCTGGGCCGCTGGCGGCGCACGCAGCGGCATGGCCGTCAACGGCCACAACATGTGCCCGGGGCCGGGCATCGTGGGGGACAACGTGGCCTGGCTCCAGCAGAACAAACTGCGGACCATCCAGGAGCAGCCTTACCTCTGGGTGAACCAGCGGGGCGAGCGCTTCATCTGTGAGGAGCAGTCCGACTGCCACATGGCCATGGTCACGGCGATCAACAACACCAGGGAGAAGTTCGCTTACATCCTCTTCGACGAGGCTACGGTCCGTCACATGGAGATCGAAGGCGTGGAATTCTACTACTTCATCTTCGAGGCTGCTCAGATTCCCAATATCCGCCCTCAGTTCGAGACCGTCATCGCCAGGGGCAACCGGCATGTCTTCATGACCGACACCCTGGAGGAGATGGCCGAGAAGACGGGCATTTCCAGGGATGGCCTGCTGAAGACCGTGGAGGCCTACAACGGCTATTGCGACCAGGGATACGATGCGCAGTATGCCAAGAACCCCAAGTTCCTGCGTCCAGTCCGCGAAGGGAAGTTCTATGCGTTGAGGGTCTTCGTGGGCGGCTACCACGCCTTCGGTGGCATCAAGATTAACGGGCGCTGCGAGGTGCTGGACCGGGACCACGAGGTCATCCAGGGGCTCTACGCAGCAGGCGACTGCTGCGCAGGTGAGATCTATGGCAACCCCCCAGTGGGGGGCATCGGGGTTTCCACCCTGAGCCTTTCCCAGGGATTCATCACCGGTGACCAGGCTGCGGCCTATGTGAAGGCTTGAGGGGAGACACCATGAAGATCGAGATCCAGGACTTCTGCATCCGCTGCGGCCTCTGTGAGGACCTCTACCCCCAGCTCTTCCACTTCGACCATCCCTCGGATGCCATCCAGGTAAAGACAGAGGAGGTCGAGGGAGACTTGGCGGAGGTGGCCCGGGCCGCCGCCAGGGACTGCGCCATCGCCGCCATCCACCTGAAGGGATGATCCCCGGCTGCCTTGCTCCATAATGGGATCCAAACCCTGGTTCCCATGCCCAGTCCCTCCCTCAGACAGGAGATCCACCGGGTCCTCGTCCACTACTTCGAGGACCTGGAGCAGGTGATGCGGAGCGACAGTCTTGCAAGGTCCCTCCCATCCATCCTGGCCGATGCGGGCCTCCGCCCGGAGGATCTGCGGACCGAGGGGCGGCTCAGCTTTGAGCACTACCTGGCGGCCCTGCAGTCCCTGGACAACAAGGGGCTCATCCCCGGGCTGGGCCTTCGCCTGGGCGCCCTCAAGCGCTGCGGCACCTATGGCTTCACCGGGATCGCCTTCCTCACCCAGGGCACCCTGGCCCAGGTCCACGCATTCGCCATCCAGGCCTTCTCCATCTGTTTCGGACACCTCCTCAGCCTCTGCATCGAGCGGGAGGGGGACTGGCTGTGCTCCCGCTATGACGCAGCTCCCACCTCTCTGGGTCACTTCACGCCGCTCATCGAGCAGGTCATGGTGACCGGTTACCGGACCTTCTCCGAGGTCCTGCCCGGAAAGGACTGGTCTGCGTGCCGAGCCCATTTCATCTACCCGGCCCCGCCCCATGCTGCGCTCTATGGCCAACACCTGCCTTTCCCCTGCCTCTTCGGCCAGGCCCGCAACGAGCTCTGCCTCCCCGCCTCCTGGGGTGAGGAAAGCTCCATGCTCGCCGAAGACCACATCCGGGCCTTCTGCAGCACCCACTTCCAGGCCATGCTGGAGCGCGGACTCGGCAGCGGGCCGCTGACGACCCGAGTCCGTGGGATGCTGGCCGCCTGCCTGGTGGACCAGCTCCCCAGGCTGCCCGAGATCGCCCGCCAGCTGCATCTGACCGAGCGATCCCTCCGGGCCCATCTCGCGCAGGAGGGCAGCTCTTTCCGGACCCTCCTGAACGAGGCCTTGCTGGAGCACGCCAAGACTCTGCTGGTGGACCGGCCCGACCTCTCCATCAAGGAGATCGCCTTCCGTCTGGGCTTTGCCCAGCCTTCCAGCCTCAACCGGGCCTTCGCCAAAGCCACGGGCTGTACCCCGCTCGCCTTCCGGGACTCCGGCGGTTCCCCCCCCGGTCGAAGACCTGCATAATCATACAAAACAGGCGCCATGCACCCAGACCGGTCCCGGGCTCTCTGAGAGCCGGACCCACCCGCAGGCCTGAAACGAGGGGATTTCCATGAAGAAGCTGCTGACCGGAGATGAAGCCGTGGCCCAGGGGGCCTGGGAGGCAGGGGTGAGGTTCGCATCCGCCTACCCCGGTACCCCCAGTACGGAGATCCTGGAGAACATCGCCCTCTTCAAAGAGGACATCATCGCCGAGTGGGCCAGCAACGAGAAGGTGGCCATGGAGGCTGCCATTGGCGCCTCCCTCGCGGGTGCGCGCTCCCTCTGTGCCCAGAAGCATGTGGGTCTCAATGTCGCCGCCGACCCCCTCTTCACCGTGGCCTACACGGGCGTCAACGGAGGCCTGGTGATGATCACCGCCGACGAACCGGGCCAGCACTCTTCCCAGAACGAGCAGGACAACCGTCACTTCGCCCGGGCCGCCAAGGTGCCCATGCTGGAGCCCTCCACCTCCCAGGAGTCCAAGGACATGGTGAGGGTGGCCATGGAACTCAGTGAGGCCTACGACACCCCAGTGCTCTTTCGCATGACCACCCGCGTGTGCCACTCCAAGGGCATCGTGGAGTGCGGCGGGCGGGAGGAGTTCCCGCTGCGCCCCTACCTCAAGAATGTGCGCAAGAACGTGGTCGTCCCAGCCAACGCCATCCCTCTCCGGTTGAAGGTGGAGGAGCGCAGCGACAGGCTGAGGACCTATGCGGAGAGCACCCCACTCAACTTCACGGAGATGCATGAGGGAAGGATCGGAGTCATCACCTCGGGAGTCTGCTATTGCTACGCCAAGGAGGTCTTCGGCGACACGGTCTCTTACCTGAAGCTGGGCTTCACCTGGCCCCTGCCGGAGGAGAAACTCCGCAGCTTCTGTGAGCAGATGGAGACCCTCTACGTCATCGAGGAGAATGATCCCTACCTCGAGGAGGCCGTCCGCCAATTGGGCTTCACCTGCCACGGGAAGGACACCTTCCCCTTCAACGGGGAAATGACCCCGGATGTGATCCGCAAGGCTGTGTTCGGGCAGGGGCTCGACGCAGTGCCCCGGGCACCCGAAAAGGTCGTTCCGCGGCCTCCGACGCTCTGCGCGGGCTGTCCCCATCGCGGACTCTTCCATGAGCTCGGCAAGCGGAAGGGCGTCGTCATCGCCGGAGACATCGGCTGCTACACCCTGGCCTTCACCGAGCCGTACAACGCCATGGACTGGTGCCAGTGCATGGGTTCCAGCACAGGCACCGGTCACGGAGCCCAGAAGATATTCAACCTCAAGACCGGGGAGGATAAAAAGCGGGTGGTGGCCGTCCACGGGGACTCCACCTTCTTCCACACCGCCCTCAATGGCCTGGTCAACATCGCCTACAACCGCAGCAACACCATCACGGTGATCCTGGACAACCGCATCACCGGCATGACCGGCCACCAGGAGAACCCGGCCTCCGGCTGCACCCTCCAGGGCATGGTGACCCCGGAGATCGAGATCGAGACCGTAGTGAAAGCGCTGGGCTTCCAGAATGTGCTGACAGTGAACCCCAACGACCTGGCGGCCATGCGCCATGCCCTGGACTGGGCTCTGGCCAACGAAGACGAGCCCTCGGTCATCATCACTCGCTGGCCCTGTGTCCTGAAGCAGTTCAGTGAGCAGGACAGGACCGAGTTCCCGGGGGCCTTCAGCACCAAATTCACCATCGACCCCGCCAAGTGCATCGGATGCCAGAGCTGCGTCCGCACGGGCTGTCCAGCCATCTCCTTCGACAAGTCCGCGAAGAAAGCCATCATCACCCGCGATATGTGCGTGGGCTGCGGCATCTGCGCCCAGGTCTGCCCGCCCAAGGTCCGGGCCATCTCCCAGGAGGTCAAGTAACATGGCCGATACCAAGAGCATCCTGCTGGTGGGCGTCGGCGGCCAAGGCACCATTCTTGCGGCCAAGCTCCTCACCGTCGCCCTCATGGACGCTGGCTTTGATGTCAAGATGAGCGAGATCCACGGCATGTCCCAGCGGGGTGGCTCGGTCTCCTCCCAGGTTCGCTATGGCACCAGGGTCCACTCACCCGTGATCGAAGAAGGCGGCGCAGACATCCTGGTGGCCTTCGAGAAGATGGAGGCCATGCGCTGGGTCGGATACCTCAGCCCCAAGGGCAAGGCCGTGGTGAACGACTGGGAGATCAAGTCCATGCCCATCGTCACGGGCAAGGTGGACTATCCCCAGGGAATCCTGGAGGACCTGGGCAGCAAGGTCCCCACCACCGTCATCGACGCAGCCAAGCTCGCCAAGGGGCTGGGCAACAGCAAGGTCATGAACGTGATCCTCCTCGGGGCCACCGTGAAGTCCATGGGCCTGGACCATCTCGACTGGGAACGGATCATCCGCGACAATGTCAAGGCCAGCTTGGCCGATCTGAACATCAAGGCCCTCAAACTGGGCCTGGCCCAAGTCTGAGGGATCAGTTCCCCGGCGATCGAAGGCTGTCCTGGACTCACCCGGGGCAGCCTTCTGACTTTTGGCTCTCGTTCCATGCAGCCATGCATGCCAAGTCGGACCCCATCCACAGCCGTACCGGGCGTACGCAAAAAGGCCGCCCTTGGGGGGCGGCCTAGATATTTAACGTCGCGGCGACCTACTTTCCCACCAGTGTCCCTGGCAGTATCATCGGCCCTCTGGAGCTTAACTGCCGTGTTCGGAATGGGAACGGGTGTGACCTCCAGGGTATAGCCACGACGAAGTCGTTGAACTTGTCGTCTTGCTTTTCAAATTCGAAGGGTGAATTAAGGGAGGCTCTCTCGAGAGCGTCCTGACGGGCGGTTTCGGCCGCTTGGCATTCCAGTTTGAGCTTTGCTCAAGCCTGGACTGCCGCGCTCTACGGCTTTTCTTCAAAAAGCCTTCCGAAACGCGCACCTTTGTGTGCATGAAATTGATTGATGAAAGGTCAAGCCAATGGACCCATTAGTATCGCTCAGCTGAACGCATTACTGCGCTTACACATGCGACCTATCAACGTCGTCGTCTACGACGGGTCTCGTGGGGATATCTCATCTTGAGGGGTGTTTCGCGCTTAGATGCTTTCAGCGCTTCTCACTTCCCGACATAGCTACCCAGCATTGCATTTGGAAACACAACTGGAACACCAGAGGTCAGTCCATCCCGGTCCTCTCGTACTAAGGACAGGTCCTCTCAAATATCCTACGCCCACACTAGATAGGGACCGAACTGTCTCGCGACGTTCTGAACCCAACTCACGTACCGCTATTAATCGGCGAACAGCCGAACCCTTGGGACCTGCTCCAGCCCCAGGATGCGATGAGTCGACATCGAGGTGCCAAACCTTGCCGTCGATATGAACTCTTGGGCAAGATCAGCCTGTTATCCCCGGCGTACCTTTTATCCGTTGAGCGATGGCCCTTCCATGCGGAACCACCGGATCACTATGACCTGCTTTCGCATCTGCTCGACGTGTGTGTCTCGCAGTCAAGCTCCCTTATACCATTGCGCTCTGCGGCTGATTTCCAAACAGCCTGAGGGAACCTTCGCACGCCTCCGTTACTCTTTAGGAGGCGACCGCCCCAGTCAAACTACCCGCCTGACACTGTCTCCCACCCGGATTACGGGCGCGGGTTAGAGATCAGCATTGCGCAGGGTGGTATCTCAACGATGGCTCCACCGACCCTGACGAGCCAGTTTCATAGCCTCCCACCTATCCTGCACAGCACAATGCCAACCTCAATGTCAAGTTGTAGTAAAGGTGCACGGGGTCTTTCCGTCTAAGTGCGGGTAACCGGCATCTTCACCGGTGCTACAAGTTCGCTGAGTCTCTGCTGGAGACAGTTCCCAGATCGTTACGCCATTCGTGCAGGTCGGAACTTACCCGACAAGGAATTTCGCTACCTTAGGACCGTTATAGTTACGGCCGCCGTTCACCGGGGCTTAAATTCGCAGCTTCGCTTGCGCTGACCGCTCCTCTTGACCTTCCGGCACCGGGCAGGCGTCAGCCCCTATACCTCCTCTTTGGAGTTTGCAGAGACCTGTGTTTTTGTTAAACAGTCGCCTGGGACATTTATGTGCCACCCCCTCGGGCTATGAACCCTACCGGGGCACCCCTTCTCCCGAAGTTACGGGGTTAATTTGCCGAGTTCCTTCAGCAGAGTTCTCTCAAACGCCTGAGGATTCTCTCCTCGACTACCTGTGTCGGTTTGCGGTACGGTCGCAAATGCTTCTCCTTAGCAGCTTTTCTCGGCAGTGTAGGATCAGGACTTTTCGTCAGACACCTTGGACTTGCGCGACCCGGACTTCCCTAAGTCACATCCTTGATGCCTTCCGCAGGACATTCCATAGCCCTGCGCCCCTACCTTCCTGCGTCCCTGCATCGTTCAAACGAAACATTCACGGTGCTGGAATATTAACCAGCTTTCCATCGCCTACGCCTCTCGGCCTCGGCTTAGGGACCGACTAACCCAACGCGGATTGACCTTGCGTTGGAATCCTTAGTCTTACGGCGGACGGGGTTCTCACCCGTCTTTTCGCTACTTATGCCGACAGAGTCTCTTCCCATGCCTCCAGCTGTCCTTACGGTCAACCTTCACAGGCGTAGGGAATGCTCCCCTACCACAGTATCTGTTCGCAGCTTCGGTAACATGCTTGAGCCCCGTTGAATTGTCGGCACGGACCCGCTTGACCAGTGAGCTATTACGCTTTCTTTAAAGGATAGCTGCTTCTAAGCTAACCTCCTGGCTGTCTAAGCACATCCACATCCTTTTCCACTTAGCATGTATTTTGGGACCTTAGCTGGCGATCTGGGTTCTTTCCCTCTCGACTACGGAACTTATCTCCCGCAGTCTGACTGCCGGACTTCACGGCGTGCCAT